>DATJXC010000018.1:0-9570 GCA_035500495.1 Gemmatimonadales bacterium | reverse complement strand
CCTGGTTCCTGGTTCCTGGTCCCCGGTCCCTGCTTCATCCCCCGTTGCTCCCCTCCCGTCCCCCTCTTACCTCATCGTCCGCATCAGCAGCGCCTCGAGGCCCGGATCTACGAACGCCGGAAGCGTCGTCGCGAAGGTGGTTACATTCCGCGGTTCCGCACCCGAGATGCTGTCCCGCTCGGCCGGATACTTGACCGGCGTGCGGAAGCGGCCGGTGATGCTCTCACCCCGGCTGTAGATCTTCTCGACGTTGTGCCTAGTGACTTCCTCCTTCATCAAGGTATAGGGCACCTTGCCCGCCGGCGCGGGGCTGGGCAGCAGCAGCCGCATCAGCAGGTAGTTGCCCAGCAGGAGGAGGGCCAGCGGCGGCCCGGCGGCATCGGCGGCTTGGTGGCGCTCCGATCGGGCCCCGCAGGTGCGTTCCCGACTGGTCGGGTCGGTGCCGCGGGTCCGCCACCCACCTGTCCCTGCAGTTGCGCTGGCTGTCTGGTCATAGGTACGTCCGCTCCTTGAACCTTTCGAGAATTGATCGGCTTTGATAACATGCACGCGCCGGACCGGGGTGCGCCAGCCGTCGCTGCGGCGTTCGGCCCAATCGTCCCGCCTCTTGACGGCCAGTGCCGGACAACCTGTTCGACGGCACTCATTACGGCGCGCAAACCGTCGACGCTGAGCCAGACCGCACACTGATGCTGCGCATCGCCCACGTCTCCGATACTCACGTCCTCTCGACCGGTGGGGTCGAGTGGAGCAAGATGCTCTTCAATAAGCGCCTCACCGGCTATGCCAACCTCGTCCTGCACCGGGGGCGGGTGCACCGCCGCGAATACCTGGACGCCGTGCTCGCCGCCGCGGCTGCCAGCGCGGATCATGTCGTGGTCACCGGTGACATCACCAACCTCGCCCTCGAGAGCGAGTATGAGGAGGCGCGCACGCTGCTCGATGGGGTCGCCCGCTCGGTCGAAGTTACCGTCGTCCCCGGCAACCACGACATCTACCTTCCTTCCATCCGCCGGGAGCGGCGCTTTCCCCAGCACTTCCGCCAGTTCCTGCAGAGCGACCTCCCGGACCTGTCGCTCGACCTTCCGGCCGGCCCGTATCCCTGCGTCAAGCTGCGCGGGCCGGCGGCGATCATCGCTCTGTCGAGCGCCGTGCCCCGCCCCCCATTCATCGCCGCCGGCTACCTCGGTGATTCCCAGCTCGCGGCCCTGGCACGGGTGCTCGCGCACCCCGACGTAGCCCAGCGCACACCGGTCATCCTGGTACATCATCCGCCGGTCGATACCCGGATCTGCCTCGCCCGGCTTCGCGACGGGCTGCTGGACGTCGGGGCGCTGCGACGCACGCTGGGGTCTGTCTCAGAGGGACTCGTGCTCTTCGGTCACCTGCATGTGCGTGTGCACTGCCTGCTCCGCACCGCCACAGGCGTGCTGGATGTCATCGGCGCCAGCGGGGCCGCTCTCGATCACCCCGACCCCTCGGTTCGCGCCGGCTTCAACCGCTACGAAATCGGCGACGACGGGAGCCTCATCATGGTCGAAGCGCACGTCATCGACCCGCCGGGCATCACCCTGCGGCGCACGGACATCCCCCAGCGCACAGCCTGCGCATGAACTACCGGCGCGTCCTCTTTATAACCAGGCTGGGGGACGATCCCGGGGCGGCCCTCGCGTTGATCCACCGGGTCGCGCCTGCCGCTGAGCTCCTGGTCGTCGTGGCCCGCTTAGGCGAGGGTCAGTTCGCCTGGCTTGCCGAGGAGGCTCCCGGCGACCTGCACCAGGCTGCGGTCGCGTCGCTCGACTCGCTGCGCGACGCGGCCGCCGGCGCGGCAGCGCGGGTGCAGGTAGAGCTGGCGCCCGGCCTCGTGACCGACGAGTTGGGGGAAATCGTGGCGGGGGCCGGTATCGACCTGCTGGCCGCGGGCCCGCTCCCGCTGAGCGGTATTTCCGTTCTTGCCGAGCTGCGGAAGCGCCACGCCCTCGCGGTGCTGTGGACGGCGGGGGCCACGCCCGGCGACCCCCCGGTCACGGAGCTCATGTGTGTGGCCCTGGGTGCGCGCGAGCGTGCTGCCATCGCCTCGTTCTTGCGCGATCACGGCAGTCCTGCCCTGCACGCCAGCGTCCTGCTGCGCAGGCCTCCTTCAGCCGGCACGCTCGCCGCCACTCTGGACATGGCCGGCATCACGGCACGAGTGGACCTGGTGACACTGGCCGCAGGGTCACGGCCGTGGCGGGGCGGCGACCAGACGGGACAGGCTCCCGCCGACCTACTGGTGCTGGCCCGGTTCCCCGGCGCCCCGCTGCGCGTCGCCGCGTGGCCCGCTCCTCCGCTCATTCTGCCCCCGATGGAGGCGGCCGCGCCCATCTTGCGGCGGGCACTCGACGTGCCCGATCTCGTCGACGCCGCGGGCGTGATTCGTGCCCGCCTCGACTATGCCTCGGGCGTGGGGCGCCGCGATCCTATCCCCGATCAGCAGGTGGCATTCATTTCCGGTGGCTGTGTCGCGGCCGTCATCACCACCATCGATGGTGAGGGCGAGTTGCCCGCCGGCCTCGACGCCGATCACCTCGGGGTATGCCGGGTCGCGGAGAACATTGCTCCCGATCCGCTGGCGGTCATCGAGGAGCAGGTCGCGGTCATCCGACCCGGTAGCCGGCCGCTGCTGCTCTTCGACGCGGGCCTCTCAGACGGGGACCTGGGCCTGCTGGCCGGACTCGCCGGGGCACACGCTCCCGACCTGCTGGCGGTCCGCTTGCGGGCGACCCGAAGCTGCGCGGCCATCCGGGCCCGGTTGCGCGCCGCCGGGCTCCGCCCGGTCGTCGCCGATGCCAGCACGGTCCTGGATGAGGGCGAGGCCCTCGACGTGGCGGAGGCCGTCGATGCGGTGCGCCTGGCGCGGGTGGGGGCGCGAATGCGCTGCGCCGGATTCCCCATCGTGGCCATCGTTCACGGGGGTCCTCACTCACCGCGCACGATCGGTTTCGCGGCGGTGACCGCAACGGAAGCCGCCGCCTCGCCATGGCGCCTCGATGCCCCCGTCGACCGGGCCCGGTCCGCCGCCGCCCGTCTCGAGGCGACCACCGGGGCCTCCCTCATCGCCGGCAACCGCATCGAGATCGAACTCGACAACGCCCGGGCACGCCGCTGGCTGCTTGACGCCATCGCGGCCAGCCGCGAGCGGTTTCACTTCCAGGTGTACATGGCGGCGGGTGATGACATCGGCACCGAGGTCGAGGCTGCGCTGGCCGCGGCGGGCGCGCGGGGCATCACGGTGCGCGTCCTGGTCGATTCGCTGCACGGCTTCCACGGCTCGTATGGCGTCCGCAATCCGCTGCTTGACCGCCTCGGCAAACGCCCCGGAGTCGAGCTCCGCGTGTCACAGCCGCTGACCGGGCTTCCCTCGCTCGAGGATCTGAAACAGCGTGATCATCGCAAGATCGCGGTCGCTGACGGCGCCACCGGGCTGATTGGCGGGCGCAACCTCTCGCATGAGTACTACACCGGCTTCCACGAGGTGCGCCTCACGCCCGGGTCGTCGTGGCGCGAGGTGCCGTGGCTGGACGCCGGCGCCCGGGTGGAAGGCCCGGCCGTCGCCGCGCTCGAGCGCTCCTTCCTGGAGGCCTGGACCGGAGCGGGAGGCTCGGCCTTCGACATCCCGGACCGGCCGCCGGCCGGCGACACGAAGGTCCGTGTCGTCATCCATCACGGGCTGCAGGACGCGACCACGCTCGAGGCCTATCTCGCGCTCATCGAGAACGCGCAGTCCCATGTCTACACCGTCAACGGATTCCCGCTGGTCCTCGAAATCCAGCACGCCCTCCTGCGCGCCCGCCGCCGGGGTGTCCGGGTCTGCACCCTCATCGGCCACCTGACGCCGACTCACGGCGGCAAGCCGTTCGAGGGCCCCTGGGCCAGGGCGCGCACTGCCGCGACTGAGCTGGTGGATTCACGGATGGACGCGCTGGTTGCGGCTGGCGCGGAGTGCTACCAGTTCGCGGTCGTCCAGCAACCCGGCTGGGCCCCCGGTCTCGGGACCATTCACCCCCACGTTCATGCCAAGGTCATGAGTGCCGATGGCCGGGTCTGCGCCGTCGGCAGCGCCAACCTGGACATCACGGCCGGCTACTGGGAGAATGAACTCGTGCTCCTCGCCGAGGACCCCGCGATCACCGCGGCGCTGGAGGCCCGCATCGAGGAGCTGATCGCCGGCTCGGACCGGGTTGATCGCAATGACCCCGCATGGCAGGCCACCGCACGGCACCGCCGATGGTTGCACCACTGGCCCGGGGTGCTCTCGGTCTGAGGCACCGCCGCGCAGCCGCTCAGCAGCGGTCGCCGTATTCGGTGACCCTGTCCGCTGGTCGAAGCCGCGCGATGTAGTGATGCGGCGCGTGCTCGGCCATGGCATAGCGGGACGAGTCACGGCGTTTCGCGGTGGCGAAGAACGCCAGGAGGGAGCCGGGAATCTCCCGCAGGCTGGCGAGCCGCGTGGTGGGAGTCTCCGCGCGGCGCCACTCGCCCTCCGAATGGCGATATTCGTGCCCGAAGTGCACGTACTTGCCCCACCGCGCCGGCGGGAGTGCCGGGATGATGTCGCGGGCGGTGATGTGACGGTACAGCTTTCGTCCCACCGTGTCCCCGAGCGCGGGGAGCGGTTCGATGAGGGCCATCGGCTGGCCGAAGGTGTAGACGGCCCGGAGCCGGTCCGCGATCGCACGGTGTTCGGCAATGCCGGCCAGTGAAAGTGCAAGCAGCGCAGCCATCGCACCGCCGAGGCTGTGCCCCGTCAGGTACAGCGCTTCGAGCGGGTGGTCTACGCTCGTCCCCGGGTCCAGCAGCGACCGGCCCTCCAGGGCG
This sequence comes from Gemmatimonadales bacterium, assembly GCA_035500495.1. GTDB lineage: Bacteria > Gemmatimonadota > Gemmatimonadetes > Gemmatimonadales > GWC2-71-9 > DASTHG01. Next base: position 4,713 of record DATJXC010000018.1, on the reverse strand, counting down.
TGCTGCAACTCGTCCAGGACAGCCAGTCGGGTGGCGCGGACGTTCCGGTAGAATCCGGCATGCACCTCTGGCGAGACCTGGTCCAGCCGCATCGGCTCCGGTCCGGTGTCGGCGTCCCCGAGCCAGTTGCCGAGATTCCCCGCCTCGGTGCCCCGGTAACACAGGATCACCACGCGACCGCAGCGACTTTGCACCAGGTATGCGGTCGAAAAGACGAGCATCGCGTCCACCGCCTGCGCCACACGGACGCAGGCGGTGTCGCCCAGGCCGAGTCGGGTCATCATGGTGGCCACTGTCGCCGTGTCCGCATAGGCATAGCCCGCGCATGTCCCGAGCAGGTGCGCGACCACGGTGTCGCGCCCGGAGTCGTCCCGCCGGTGGGCCGCGAGCAGGCTCGCGACGGGATCCTGGTAAACCGGAAATGGATGCGCAGGTGCTGCGCCCTTCAGTCGCTCGATCTCCATGGTCGTCCTCACATTCCCGCGAGCATTCCGTCAGCGTCGGCCTGCGCCAGGTCGTCGAGCAGTTGACAGGTCCCGGCGTCCTGGGCGCGCGCGGCGGCGTGTTCGTAGAACCGTCGGGTCTCCAGCTCCATGGCGCTCGCCTGGGCGCGAATCTTGTCCAGCCTGAGCGGCTGCATCAGCCAGACGGGAGCGCGTTGCACGAATCCCCGTACGTCCTGTCGCCGGATTAACGGAATGTGGTCACCGCACTTCTGCCGGTAGAGCTCGAGCAGTCGCCGTCGATGCTCGGATTCTTCGCCCCGCATGCCCTCGAAGACCGCTGCGGAGGCGGGGAAGGTCGGCCTCAGACCTTCGGCGTAGTCGGCGTAGATCCGTTCGTCTTACTCTTCAAGCGAGATGGCCAGTGCAAGTAGCTCGCGCTCGCTGAGACTGTCGAAGCCTCGCATATTCCCCCTCCCCCAGCTTGAGAGATGGGGAACCACCTTCATCTCGGAGCATCCCCCCAGGCTCCCGCAAGGTCGGCTCCACCGCAGTGCGCGGGACCTCGCCGACCTCGCCCCACCGGTGGCGATCACAGGTACGGCTGCGCCAGCCAAACAACCCCGTCGCGGAACCTGACCGGGAAGCTGCGCTGCTCGACGTCGGCCACGGTGAGGAGCCGGGCGCCGGCGATCTTGGCCTCGAACACCTCGCCGAGGCGCGCCGCCAGCTCGGTCGAATAACACTCCACCCCGTATTCGAAGTTGAGCCGCAAGCTACGGGGGTCCCAGTTGGCTGAGCCGATCAGTGACCATTCGCCGTCCACCAGAAACAGTTTGGAGTGGTCGAACGGTGGCGGGGAGAGGTATACGCGGCAGCCCCACCGCACGATCTGCCCGAGCTGGGCGGCGGCGGCCCACTGCACGAGCAGGAGATTCCCGCGCTCGGGCAGCACGATTTCGACACGCACGCCGCGCAGGGCCGCTACTCGCAAGGCGTCGATCACCGGAGGATCGGGAAGGAAATACGGCGTGCAGATCCGAACGGACCGGGTCGCCTGGGAGAGCGCGCCGAGGAAGGTCATCAGCAGCGTCTCGAAGTCTTCGTCGGGGCCGTCGCTGATGCCCCGCGCGAGCATCGTGCCGCTTGAGTCGAGCGGAGGAAACCAGGCAGGGCCGGCAAGCTGCTCCCGAGTCGCGAACGCCCAGTCGAACGCGACGGCGCTCATCAGTTGCCCGACGACGGGGCCTCGGAGGCGGAAATGCAGGTCCCGAGTCGGCGCGGGTGCATTGAGGGCGAGCAGGCAGCCGTCTCGAATGTTGAGCCCGCCGCAAAAGCCGACCGTGCCGTCCACCACGAACAGTTTCCGGTGGTTGCGGAGATTGAAGTACCGGTGCGACCAGGGAAAGAACGGGGGGAGGAAGCGGGCGACCGTGATGCCATGCGCGCGCAACGTCCCCGTGATCGCAGGACGGCTGTAGCGGGCGCCCACGCCGTCGATCAGCACCCGCACGATCACGCCCCGTCGCGCGGCGCGGGCCAGCGCGTCGACGAACTGGTCGGCTACCTGTCCCCGATCGAAGATATAGGTGGTCAGCGCGATGCTCTGCGTGGCCTCATCGATCGCCGCGAGCATGGCGGGATAGGCTTCGTCGCCGTTCACCAGTGGTTCCACGACATTGCCCGCGACAAGCGGCGATCCAGTCGCTGCACCCACGAGGGTGGCCAGTGGGCGAATGGCCGGGGGAACGCCGTCCGGGAGCGCGGTCTCTCCGCGCCGTACCACCACCGAACCCAGCGGGTCCGTCCAGGGGAGAATCCGGCCCCGGCGCATCCGCCCCGCTTGGCGGCGGATACGGTTGATCCCGAAGAGGGCGTACAGGACCGCTCCGACGACGGGGGTGAGCCAGACCAGGCCGGCCCAGCCGATCGCCGCACGCACATCTGCCTTGGTCAGCACGATGTGCGCGGTTACCACGAGGGCCAGCAGCAGGTGGGCGGCGGCGATGAGCGACCTGATGGCCCACGGCTCCATGGAGGTCACCTCAATAGCCACCCGGTCTCCCCCGTCAGAAGGAGGAGAGCAGCTCTTCGCGCCGCGCCAGCAACGCGCGATCCTTGAAGACAGTGACCAGTAACGCTCCCGTGAGGAACCCGCCCACGTGCGCGGCGAACGCTACGCCGCCGCCCTCGGCCTGGAGTGCGTTCACGCTCCCCCCGAGCACCTGCAGCAGGAACCAGTAGCCGAGCATTACGTAGGCGGGCACCGTTACCCGGGTGATGAAGATCCCCAGGTAGATCAGGAGGTGCACCCGGACCTTGGGGAAGAGCACCACGAAGGCGCCCATGACGCCGCTGATGGCGCCTGACGCGCCAACCATGGGAAGCGTGGAACCGGGGTCAGACAGGACCTGCGCCGCGGCGGCCGCGAGCCCCGCCAGCAGGTAGAACGCGGCGTAGCGGAACGGCCCCATGACGTCCTCGACGTTACGGCCAAACAGCCACAGGAACCACATGTTGCCGATGAGATGAAACCACCCGCCGTGCATGAACATCGACGTCAGGGGTGTCAGCCAGGCCGGTACCGTGCCCAGCGTGCAGGAAACACCCTCGCCGAGGGGGATGGATGTGCCAGGGAGGAGATGTCCCAGCACCGCCGCGGGGATGAGCCCGAGGCTGCACAATGTCTGCGGCAGGGTCGCATCGGCGCCCATCCCTTCGACCAGGATCCATACCAGCACGTTGAGGCCAACGATCAAAGTCGTAACGATCGCGGGCCCCATGCGTGGGCTGTCTATCCGGTACGGGAACATCCGCTACCTGTACGGATCGCACGGCCGCGTTGGCCCGTTCGTTCGCTCAATCCCCCAATCCCCCGGCGCGTCAGGCGATCCATCCGCCTGGCGCAATCCGGACTGGCGCCTAGGGCTTCACGGCCGAGCGGAGCTTGAACGCTCCGATGATCAGGGCGATACCGGACACGATCGCAAAGCCGGCGATCAGTCCCATGACCGCGGCGAGCGTGGCCGGCGGGGAGGCGAGGGCAAATACCCCTGCGACTACGCCTAGCACGCCGAAGGCCGCGGGCCAGCCCCACTGAAGGCCGGCTGCCTTCAGCCGCACCGCCCCGTAGATGGCGAGGATACCGGTGAGCAGGAGCCACCAGGCAACCCAGACGACGACGAAGGCCAGGGAAAGCCCCGGAAAATAGTAGAGCGCGGCGACCCCGAACCCGACCCCCACCAAGCCTGAGAGCAACACGACCCACCAGTGCTTCATGACCGACGACAATTCAATCGCGTGCACGATGTCAACGATGCCGGTGAAAATGGCCCAGAATGCGATCAGCAGCGCGAAGGCGGCGACGGAGTCGAGTGGTCGGCAGAGGATGAAGATGCCTACCGCGAGGCCCAACAGACCCCGCAATATGAGCGCCCACCAGGCGCGGTGATACGCTTTCTTGAGATCGTCGAGGACCGGGACTGTCATATCACCTCCATTGGGGTCGCTGTGGGCCACCGTTGCCGCTGTCGGAGAATGCTCTGTTGGAGCTTGGAGCTACAGGTCGGTGGGGGAGGTGTCAAGTGCAGCGTCGACCGAGAGAGAACCGTGGGCGGCCCCGCCATTCGAGGAACACGCCACCCAAAGGCCGGGCTTCAATCGGTTGCGGGCGCCGGATCGGGAGAGTCCTGGTTAAGCTGTGGTGGCTACGCCGCCTGCCGGCACTCGCCGGGTCTTCGCCCAGCGAACGGCCCTCACCCCAGGCGTCTCAAGAGGGATATTCGACTCAAGGCACCAACAACGCTTCCGCTGATGGCCTCCGACTGTGGGCGGGGGTCCTGCGCCGGCTTATGAAGCGCTGAGGAGGACTGGTTCGCCGCACGTAGCCATTCCTTCTTGACTTCCCCGTCCGATCGGCGATGCTGCATGGAGAGGAGGACCGCCCGTGCCCCGCCGCCGGCTCGTACTGATTCTGCTGATCGCCGCCTTCCTGGCGTTCTTCTTCCTGCTGCCCGGGTTGGTCGGGTTTCTCACCGACTGGTGGTGGTTCCGGGAGATCGGCTACCAGATCGTCTTCACCCGAACCCTGTTCACCCAGTCGCTGCTCTTTCTGGCTCTGGGCGGGATTACCGCCGGCACGCTGTACCTGAATCTCTGGTGGGCGCAGCGCGGTTTGGTCCCCGGCCCGATCGTGCTCCGGGTCGGGCAATCATTGCCCCGAGTCAATATCACCGGGGCGCTCCGGCAGCTGAGTGTGCCGGTCTCGCTG
>DATJXC010000017.1:0-59648 GCA_035500495.1 Gemmatimonadales bacterium | reverse complement strand
TTGGGCCCGTTCCCGCTCTTCACGCTCACCACGAGGAACTTGCCGGCCCCCTGCTCCGCCGGCAGCAGCGTCGAGTCTCCCCAGCTACCGGCATAGACGGCGGCCGCGCCGTCGAATGGCGCGAACGGGTGTGGCGGTCCGATCACCGCATCGATATGGACGTAGTCCTCGAACGGCGTGAGCGGCGTGTCGTCCACCGCGACCTTCGAGCTGTCGGTGAGCGCGCGTTTCACCAGCGGCACCCACTGGAAGTAGCCTCCGCTGTCCCCCGCCGGTTGCAGGCCCATGCGCCGGACCTGATCGGCGATGTACGCCGTCGCCTTGACGTTGTAGGGAGTTCCGGCCGCGCGTCCCATCATCGAATCGTCGGCGTAGATGTAGAGCCGCGTCATCAGGTCGGCGGCGGTGATCGCCGGTTTGGTGGGCTGGGCGGCATGCGTCAACGGCAACGCCGCCGGAGCCTGGGCGGGCGCCTGGGCGGCGAACGAGGCCGAGACCGCGAGCACTAGGCCAATCATCATTGCTTCACTCCGAGACTGAGAGGATCGCCATGCTTACGAGTTGGCAACGAGATCCGTTGGCGTCGAGTATTCAGCGCGGCCCCTCGCGCGGCGCCACGGTCAGGCGGCGGGCGAGAATCCCCAAGCCCCCCGGCTGACCGTGCCGGCGCGGGACGTCGCGGTAGATGGTCCAGAGCAGGATCCACGTCAACCAGCTGATCCGCTCCGGGATGTCGAGGGTGCGCAGCATCAGCCAGCCCTGCGAGACGGCCGCGGTCCACGTCGGAGACTCCCCCTGCGCCATGGCGAGGGGGCGCGCGATCACATGGTTGGCGGCATAGCCGTGCGACTCCGGGTACGAGACGTTCCAGACACAGGTCACCTTGCCCCAGCCGTGATTGTCGCTGGCCCCCGTCAGCAGCAGGTCGTGCGAGCGTGCCAACGCGACGACCTCCGCGCGCGCCTTGGTCGGGAAGCCGATGGCCTTCGGCGCGCAATTCACGATCTCGAATCCGTCCACCCCTTCCGCGACGAACAGCCCCAGGTCGTCGCGATGGTTCTCCCAGTACTCCGGGATCGAGGCGATCCCCAGGGCGTTGAGCGCGTGCAGCCCTCCGAAGATGCCGAGCATGGCGGGCGTGTCGCGCGAGTACAGGGCGGGGTCGAGCGGCTCGACTTCGCCCAGGGCCACCACATGCTGGCCGAACACGCTCCATTCGGCCCCGGGGAGCAGGCGGATCGGGGTCACCACGTGGCGATTGAAGACCACGTTGTGGTCGGTCACATAGCTGGCCTGAAAGCCCTGGGCCGCATGCCACCGCGCGAGATCTTCCACGGTCCAACCCCGGCGCCCGTCGTGTGACGCCTCGGTATGGGCGTGGAAGTCGACGATCGTCCCGTCCGGATCGCTGGACGTGAGGTATGGTACGGGTCGCGGGGCGAGCACCGCCGCCGCCGCAAAGAGGACGAGCACCAACGGGTAGCCCACGGCTCGGGTGAGCCGTCCGCGCCAGCTTTCTCCGGAGAGGCCCCCGACCGTGGCCAGAACCACGAGCCAGGTGGCGAGCAGGGCCTTGGCCCGTGCCAGCGACAGGAACGTCAGGGCATCCAGCATGTCCGACGGCGGAGCCAGCACGAGGTACCAGAACGGCTTGACCAGGACGGCGTCCCCGGGCGGGGCGCCGGTGACCGCATCCACGAGCTGAGGCAGTGGCCGCAGCGCCGTGACGAGGAGGAGCACCACGAGCGCAGCGGCCAGCGGGTGGCGACGCACCCCGTTCACCTCTTAGAATCTGGGCATGGAAGGTCGGACAGAAGGTATCGAAGGGGACCGCCGAGTGTCGACCCCGCTGGGGCCGGCCCGGGCATGACTCGATTCGCCGAGCTGCCGGAGTTCGTGTTGGGGCCACTCACCGAGCGTCCCGACGCCGACTGGTACCGCTCCCCGCCGGGGAAGTGGAACACGGCGCAAATTGTGGAGCACTTGGCGCTTGGCATCGAATGGAGCGTCGTCGGATTCGACGAGCGCCGCGCCCGGGACCCGATGGTGCGACGACCCCGCAGCTGGTTTGAGCGGGGCGCATACCTCTGGATCATGAGCATCGGGTGGTTTCCCCCGGGGTTCAAGGCGCCGTCCCGCGCCGTCCCGGCCGCCCATGTCGACCGGGGAGCGGCGGAGGCGCACTTCCGCGCGGCCCACGCGCGAGCGACGGAGATGGCGCATCTGCTCTTGCCGGCCCGGGGCCGCGACCTCTTCGTGAAGCACCCGCGGATGGGTGATCTGACGCTGCCGGAGTGGCTCGATTTCCATGTGATTCACGCGCGGCATCACGTCCGGCAGATCCGGCGGCGGATCGCGGCATGAGGCGGGGTCGCAAGGACAAGCTCACCGTTCGCGTCCCCAACCCCGACGCCCCGGTCAAGGAGCGGCTCAAGGTTCCGTCCCACAAGGTGCATCGGAGCAAGAAGGGATACCGGAGAAAGGGGAAGCACGGGAGGCAGTGGGAGTAGAGCAAGGAGCAATGGGCAGGGAGCAGACCATTGCTCGTTGCTCCTTGCTCCTTGCTACGGTGTTAGAACCGATACCCCATCGCCAGGTCGAGGTGGTTGACGGTGAAGTCCTGTTTCACTCCGGCGACATCGTAGCGCGTGCTGAGCCGCCGGAATTCGAACGCCACCACCACCGGCCCCGGCCGCCAGTGTACGTGCCCCTCGCATACGAAATTGCGGAACCGACCGGGGGTCGGGGCCGTGCCCGGGTAAACGGGGCGCACGTCCGCGTCGTCCGGGTCGTCCAGCCCGCACCCGCCGCCCACCGTCCATTCGGTAACCGGCCGGAGATTCACCTGTCCCCACCCTCCCTTGGATCGGACGGGCACACCACCGACCCCCGTGTTCTGGCCGATCCCGCCGCCGCCCAAGCCGGCGAGCGCCTGCCCGGAGAAGCCTTCCCCGAGGATCTCGACCATGCCGAGCGAGATGCGCAGGTCGACGGTGACCGCCGATGAAACGATGAGGGTGTCCCCGGTCGTGCTGTCCTGCCCACGCAACCACCCGTAGTGCCCGCCCACGGCGACCTCGCTCGGGTCGTCCCGCGGACCCCATCCCAGCCGCACGCGGCCTTCGAGATACGGTCGGCTGGTGCGCTCGGCGGAATCGGGTTGGGTCAGAAAGGCGCCCTGGGCCGTGCCGGCGTTGGGGGCCAGCACCGCTCCCTGAACCGCGAGCCGCAGCGTCTCGCCGATCTCCCCCGTCACCCGGGCTTGCGGCAGCCAGAGCCAGAGATTGCCCGCCCCCGCGAAGTCTGGGAATCCAACGCTGGCGAACGAGCGCGGGCTGCGCTCGGCCACGAGGGGCGACTCCTGACCGACCAACAGCTGGAAGTGGGTCCACTGCAGGGTGCCCACCGCGCGGCGCAGCCGCAGCAGCGGAAACGTGCGGCCGCCGGTCGAGGCTTGCTGTCCGCCGAAAAAGTCCGCGTCGATTTCGCCGCTCAGCGTGCCGCCCAAGACGTCGGGATCGGTGAGGAACACCCCGAGACGCGTCTGGCGGATGGTGCCGCCGATCCCGGACACGCCGTTCGTGTCCAGCTCGGCGAGCTGCGGCACGTCGCTGTTGTTGACCTTGCCGTTGTTGTAGAAGCCGTTGACGAGTATCAGCCCCGTGAACTCGATCGTCCGCTGGTGCTTGGTCCGGCTCGTGTCCTGTGCCGCGAGAGTGGCGGCGAGGCAGGCGGCAATGCCGCTGAAGAAGACGGTCCGCAGCACGAGGACTCCTGGCGTGAACGGTTGGTTTACAGTAAGCTCGTCGCCCAGAGATGCAACAGGCAAACGGAGGTCCGATGCGGTGGTTGGCGATCGTCGTGGCCGGCCTCTGGGGCGGGGTGGTTTCCGTGCAGGCGCAGGCGGGGGCGGGGGCCGCCGGCGCGGTGAAGCTGACGGGCCACGTCACCATCCTCGAGAAGGACAACAAGCCATCCCCCGACCTGGGTGATGCCGTCGTCTATCTCGAGGGGCAGGGCAACGGCGCCCGACCCGCCCACCAGCAGGTCACGATCTCCGACAAGACCTTCACGCCGCATGTCCTGGTCGTGCCGCTCGGCTCCACGGTGACCTTCCCCAACCACGACCCGTTCGATCACAACGTCTTTTCGGCGAGTGAGGCCAACATCTTCGACCTGGGGCTCTATGGTCGTGGGGAAGGCAAGTCGTTCGTGTTCTCGGCCCCCGGGTTGGTCCGCGTCTACTGCAACGTCCATCCCCGCATGGCCGCGTTCATCTACGTGATGCCGAACCGCTGGTATACCCAGCCGGGGGCGGACGGGACCTTCACCATCGCCAACGTCCCGCCCGGCACCTACCGGATCCACGTCTGGCACGAGCGGGCGCCGGCCGAAGTCGTGAAGGACGTGACGGTCACGGCCCAGGGATCAGAGGATCTGGTCGTGGCGCTCAACGCCCGCGGATTCAAGTGGCAGGCCCACAAGAACAAGTACGGCCGCGACTACCCCACCAATGCCGGACGCGAACGCTACTAGAGCGCCGGGTCTGGGGCTCGCGGGGAAGATCTTCCTCGGCTCGACCCTGCTCGTGGTGACCGTGCTCGGCGCCACACTGGGCCTGACGTCCTTCCAGGCCACCCGCACCGCCGACGCCGCGATCCGGGCGGCGCTCCAGAACACCAAAGGCGCGGTGGAAGACTTCCTCGCCGCCCGCACCCGGGCGCTCTCGGGGATGAGCGTCGTCAGCGCGGGGGTCCCGCAGTTCCGCGAGCGTCTGCTCACCAGCAAGGATCGCGCGAACGTGCTCGATCAGGCGAACGAGTACCGCGACCTGATCGGCGCCGCGTGGGTCCTGGTCGCCGACGCCGAAGGGATTCTCATCGCCCGCACCGACTACCCCGAGGAGACCGAGGTCGACCTTTCCCGGGGCGCCCTGATCGCCAACGCGCTGTCCGGTGACCGGGCGAGCGGCGCGTTCATCGACGATCGGGATCCCCAGGCGATCCGGCTCTACATCGCGACGGCCACGCCGCTCAGGGCCTCCGCTGCCGCCGCGCCGCAGGGGGTCCTCGTCACGGCCTATGCCGTCAACGACTCGCTCGCCCAGGCGATCCGGCAGGCCACGAACTCCGAGGTGGTGTTCTTCGCGTTCGGCCGGGACAACCGGCCCGTCGTGGTGGCGAGCACGCTGCCCCGGGCCGAGCTGACGGCCGCCGGGGGAGGGGCGCTGGCGGGGGCGAGCCCGGATTCACTGGCGGCCGATTCGAGCGGGATGGCCCTCGGCGCGACGGTCGGGGGGCAGCACCTGATCGGGGTCGCGGCCCCGGTCCGCTCCGCCGGCGGCGACGTCTTCGGCGGGTTCGTCGCCTTCCGCTCGCGGGAAGCGGAGCTCGGCGCGTTTCGCACGCTGCAGCACACCATTCTCGTGGCGGTCGGGCTGGGCGTGCTCTTCGCGCTGATCTTCGCCTTCGTCCAGGCGCGCCAGATCGCCCGGCCGGTGCAGCAGCTCGCCCGGGCGACGCGAACGGTGCAGGACGGCGATTACTCGGTCGAGATTCCCGTGGGCGGGCGGGACGAAATCGGGGAGCTGGCCCAGGCGTTCAGGCGGCTGGTGGCCGACCTGCGGGAGAAGGCCGGTCTCGTCGAGTACATGATGCAGGCGGCGGGCGCGTCGGCCACGCAGAAAATCGCCGCGGCGCCCACCGTGGTGCGTGAGATGGCCGCGCGGCCTTCCGTCGAGTCTGGGGGAGACGTGCTCCGTCCCGGCTCGACCTTCGCCGGACGCTACGAGGTCAAGGAGATCCTCGGCGCGGGTGGGATGGGGGTGGTCTATCGGGCCCTCGACCGCGAGCTCCAGGAGCCGGTCGCCATCAAGACCCTACGTCCCGATGCCGGGGCCGACCCCGTCGCGCTGGAGCGGTTCAAGCAGGAGATCAAGCTCGCTCGTCGCATCGCGCATCGAAACGTGGTCCGCACCTACGATCTGGGCGAGGTGAACGGGACCTACTATCTGACGATGGAATTCGTTGAAGGCACGTCGCTCAAGTCGCTGATCCAGAGCCGGGGGCGCCTCCCCGTGCCGGTCACCCTCACCATCGGCAAGCAGCTCTGCCGGGCGCTGGAGGTGGCGCACGAGCAGGGCGTCATCCACCGGGACATCAAGCCGCAGAACATGGTCGTGGACCCGAGCGGTGTGCTGAAAGTGATGGACTTCGGGATCGCGCGGCTCGCCAACCCGCCCAAGGGCAAGGGTCTCACCGAAGCCGGGACGGCCATCGGGACTCCCGACTACATGAGCCCGGAGCAGCTGTCCGGCTCCGAGCTCGATCTGCGCAGCGACCTCTACTCGGCCGGCGTGGTCCTGTTCGAGTGTCTCACCGGCCGCCTGCCCTTCGAGGCCGACACCACCTGGTCACTGATCGCCAAGCACCTGGAAGAGGAACCGCCGGATGTACGGACCTTGAACTCCGAGGTGCCGGAGCCCCTGGCGATGCTGATCCGTCGTGCGATGGCCCGCCAACCCGTGGATCGCTTCTCCAGCGCAGGCGAGATGCACCAGGCCCTGGAAGTCCTCAGCTAGCTCCGCGGTCGAAGGGGTTTTAGGCGTCTCGGCATCTAGGCGTCTCCCTAACCGTCTGACTGCTATATCCCCCCGAACCAGGGATACCCCTGATCTTCCCAGTACCCTCCCGGCCGCTGGTCCATGAACGTCATCGACACCAGGTACTTCGTCAGCTTGTATCCCAGTTTGGTCGGCGAGTAGAGCCGTAAGGGCGCGCCATGAGCCGGCGCCAGGGGGTTGTCGTTCATCGCGTAGGCGAGAATCGTCTGCGGGTGCAGCGCGCTCGCCAGGTCCCAGCCGTTGGAGTAGTCGGAATCGAACGACACGAAGTTGATGTAGCGGGCGGTGGGGAGCGGCTCGCACCGCTCGACGATCGCGGCGACCGGGACCCCCGCCCAGGACGCGACCGCCGACCACCCCTCCACGCAGTGGTGCAGCACCGTGTAGCTGGTGCGCGGGAGCCGCGTCAGGTCTTCGAGGGTCAGGGATAGCGGCCGTCGTACCAGGCCGTTCACCTGGAGCCGCCACGCCGTGGGGTCCCGCAGCATGGGGATCGCATCGGAGATGAAGTAGGTCGGCAGGCTGCTGGCGCGCTGGGAGACGTCGTACGTCGGGGCGAGCCGCGTCGGCGAGTAGAGGATCTTCTCGCCGATCCAATCGTTCACGCGGCTGATGGAGAGGAGCTTCGGGCGGATCGCGTTGCCGCCATCCCACCCGCACGCCGCGACGAGCGCGGCCGTTCCACCCGCCAGACCGATCTTCAGGAACCCCCTTCGGTCCGTTCGGGCCATCGTCTCATCGCCGCGTTGTAGCGTTGTTTCTCCCTGGCCCCTGACACCTGCAACCTGACACCCTGCCTCTCGCTCAGTCATGACTGGGAAACCTCCCGCGATACCATCCCGTCAGCATCGCGCGCAGCGAAGCCGGGTCGACGAGGAAGACGAGCGCCACATGGGTCAGCGTGAACCCGACGAAGATCCAGACGATCCAGAAATGCCAGTACCGGGCCGCCTGGAACCCCCCGAATGCCGCGGTGAGCCAGGCGAACTGCAACGGTTTGTAGGTGGCGAGCCCGGTGAGCAGCGCCAGACCGCCGAGCAGGACGATGGTGCTGTAGGCGAGCTTCTGGAGCGGGTTGTGTTTCCCCTGGGGTGGGTGGTCGGGCCGCAGCCGCAGGTAGTAGCGGACCATCGCGACCGCGCCGGGGAGATCGCGCGGCCGGAAGACCAACGCGCGCCATTCGCCGCTCCCGACGAGATACGTGGTGTACAGGAGGCCGATCCCGAGCAGCGCCCACATCAGCGCGAAATGCCAGTTGAGTGCCCCGGCGAGCCAGCCGCCCAGGCGGGCCCAGTGCGGGAACGTCACCCCTTCGAACGGATTGACGAATGACGCGCTGCCGCGGTCGCCGAACCGCTCATAGGCGCGATAGATCTGCAGCCCGCTCGCGATCATCCCGACCAGCACCAGCACCGTCGCCCAGTGGGTGATCCGGACGATCCAATGATGCCGCCGCACCTTGGGGGGTGTCAGGAATCGGGGGTCAGGTGTCAGGTTCGTCACGGGCACCCGACACCCGACACCTGACACCTGTATATTCCCCGCGTGAAGCTCCCAGTTGGTCTCGCCATCCTCGTGCTCCTGGCGGCGTGCCATCCGCGTCCCGTGGCCAGAAGGGCAACGCGAGCGCGCGACACGACGACGTTCGCTCCCCTGTTCCGATCCCGGCACGATTCCGCGGACAGCGCGCTGCGCACGTCGCCGGTGATCGACGCCCCCAGCGTCCTGGTGTTCTGGCTCCCCGCCGGCGACACCTTGCCGCGGGACGACGCCGCTACGGCCGTGGACGACCTCACCTACTATACGGAGCAAGTCGCTCCCACGCTCGCGGCCAACGACATCAAGCTCATGGCGACCAAGGCGGAGACCGTCTTCGTCGCGCTCCCCAACCACACCCGGCGGCCGATCCTGCTGTCGGGGCTCGATTATCCGTACGGCTACCTGCTGGTGGATCCCGGCGGCCCCGAGCGGATTCTCACCGGGATTTACGCGGACGACGAGCTGCTGGACGAGATCCAGGCGTATTTCGATCTCACCGAAGACTCGACCTCCGCCAAACCCCACATCACCACCTAGTCCAATCGGGGTCGGCCGGCGGGCCTTCCCCTTACCCCGTGGCGCGTCCTCAGTCTCTCCTGCTCGCCGCCGGCCGTGTCCTCACGATGGATGCCCGGCGGCGCGTCCTGGACGTGGACATTCTGGTGGAGCGGGGGAGAATCGTAGCGCTGAACCGGCCAACTGGGGAAGGACGCCGCAGGCGCGCCCCCCGGAAACCGGGCGCCGGTCCGGCGGTGCTCGATTGCCGCGGACTGGTGATCCTCCCCGGCCTGGTCCAGGCGCATGTGCATCTCTGCCAGACGTTGTTTCGCGGGCTCGCCGACGACCTGACGCTGGAGCAGTGGCTGAGCGGCCGCGTGTGGCCACTCGAGGCCGCGCACACGCCGGACTCGGTGTACTGGTCGGCGATGCTGGGTGGGGCCGAGCTGTTGCTGGGCGGTACGACGGCGATTCTCGACATGGAATCGGTGCGGCACACCGACGCAGCCTTTGCGGCACTCGAGGAGATCGGGCTGCGCGCCACCGCCGGCAAATGCCTGATGGACTCCCCCGCCGCGCCGCCGGCGCTGCGTGAGCAAACCGATCGCGCTCTGCGGGAGGCCGCGGACCTTTGCGCGCAGTGGCACGGTGCCGCCGGAGGGAGGCTACGGTACTGCTTCGCCCCGCGGTTCGCCCCGGCGTGCACGGGTCCGCTGCTGCGGGCCGTCAGTGACCTGGCCGAGCGCACCGGCGCCATGATCCACACCCACGCCGCCGAGACACCGCTTGAGCTCGAGACCGTGCAACGGGAAACCGGGCTCGGGGAGATCGCCTACCTGGATTCCGTGGGGATCTCGGGACCCCGGGCCGCTCTGGCGCACTGCGTCTGGGTGGACCGCGACGGGATCGACCGGCTCGCGCGAACGCAGACAAACGTGGTGCATTGTCCCAGCAGCAACCTGAAGCTCGGGAGCGGCACGGCCCCGGTCCCCGAGATGCTGGCGGCCGGATGCCGGGTGGCGCTCGGCGCCGACGGTGCCGCCTGCAACAACCGGCTCGACGCCTTCGAGGAAATGCGACTCGCCGCGCTGGTCCAGAAGCCGCGACTCGGTCCCGACGCGCTGCCGGCGGCGCAGGTGCTGGAGCTCGCCACGCTCGGTGGGGCCAGGGCGCTTGGCCTGGCCGACGCCATCGGCTCGATCGAGACCGGCAAACGGGCGGATCTCATCGCGGTGGACCTGAGCGGCGCGCACACCCAGCCGGAATCCGACGACCTTCCGTCCCGCCTCGTCTACAGTGCCCGCGCCGCCGACGTCCGGCACGTCCTCGTGGAGGGGCGCGTGGTGGTCCGCGACGGCCGGCTGCGGACCGCCGACCTGGAGGAGATCCGTGCCAAAGCGAATGTCGCTGCTCGCCGTCTGCGCCGCGCTGTGCGCGGCTAACCTCACTGCTCAGGAGCCATCGCGCGTCATCCCGGTGTAGCTCGTGCCCCGGGACTACCAGGTCCCGCTGGCGGGCGTCGCGTATCACGTCAAAGTGATGGCGGACGTGCGCTCCTGGTACGCTCGCGTGCTCACCGGTCGTGGTTGCTTCAGGGGCCGGTCGAAAAGTGTCGCACCGTCTCGGAGAGGCGCGTGGCGGCCTCCGTGAGCCGCTGCGACGTGGTCGTCAGCTCGCCGAGCGACGCCATCTGCTCCTGAGTGGCGGCGGACGTCTGTTGCGCGCCGTGGACCGCGGCGTCGGCCAGCTCGGCCAGCGCGCCGAGCCGGGTCACGAGCTCGTGGAGTTTGGCCGACTGCTCGTCGCTCGCTTTGGCAAACCCGGTCGTGAACTCCACCGTCGTGTTCAGGTCGGCGTACATAGCCTCCAGTGCCTGACTGACGGCCGAGGAAACCGTTCCCACGCCACGGGCGGTCTCGCGTCCCTCCCGCATCGCCGCGACCACATTGGCGACCTGCTCCTCGGTGTGGCGGACCTTCTGGTGAACCTCATCGGCGGCTTTGCCGGTCTGTTCGGCGAGCTTCTTCACCTCGCCGGCGACGACCCGGAAGCCGAGGCCGTGGGTGCCCGCGCGGGCCGCCTCGATCGCCGCGTTCAGAGCCAGCAGATCGGTCTGACTGGCGATCCGGGCGATCGCGTCGACGAGCTTGCTCACCTCTCGGGAGCCGTGCTCGAGCGTCGCAGCGGCGCCGGCGGCGTGGTCGATGTGCGCGACGAGAGTTTCGAGCACCGCGTTGGAGCGCGAGATCTCGTCGCCGTGATGCCGTGCCTGCTGCGCCGCCTCCCCGGCCCGGCGTTCCGCCTGCTCGGCCTGGGTGTGTAGCGCCCCGGCCAGCCGGGCGGCGGCCTCCCCGTCGCCCCGGCTGGCCATGAGGATCGCGCGTTGCCGTTCAGTGCCGTCGGAGAGGTGCTGCGTCGTCGCCGCGACTTCCTGGGCCGCAGCCTGCAGCTCCTGGGCGGACGCGGCGAGCTGCTGCGCCATGGCCGCGAGCGATTCGCTCTGCTGCTGGACCTCGCGGACCACGGCCGCGACGGCCTCCGTCGTCCGGTCGACGCTCACGCCGAGATAGCCAAGCTCGTCCAGCTCGGGATCCGCGACCTTCCGGGTCAGCGCGCCGCCCTCGATGGCGGCGAGCACGCCGCGAGCCCGATGCAGACGCCGCACGATCCCCTCGACCAGAGGAATCAGGGCCAGGGAGACGAAGACGAGGACCAGGGCTTCCTGGAGGTACACGGTCCAGGTCCAGCCCGCCCCGCCGCGGAGCAGCGTCACCAGAGCGAACCCCGCGAGATTCAAACCCAGCGCGGCCCAGGCCAACCGGCGGCCCAGGTAGAACGCCGCCTGCATCGGCGCGATGAGGTACGCGCCGTACAGCAGATGTCCGGTCGGCCCCAGGCCGTACAGCACAGCGGAGATCATGGCGGAGCCGATCGGCAGCGTGAGGTGCGGATACCAGGACCGGAAGGCTGTGGCGACCACGAGGCGCATCATCGCGAAATTGGCCGCGATCGCCACGACGGCGAAGGCGGTGATGAACCACCACGAAACCGGCACGACGTGCAGCAGCCGGACCCCCGCGATCAGCAGCGTGCCGATGGTGATCAACCGCCAGCGGGCCTGTGTGTTGGCGATGACGAACTGCCGGCGTTTGGCGAGGCGCTCCTGCACGAGCTGCCGCAGGTCGTCGGGCGAGGGGGGCGCGGTCACGAGAGGAAAATGACCGCCGGGGCCCGGTTGAGATAGTGGGCGTCGGGGGCGCCGCCCCGACTCACAGCCGGAACAGGTAGCTGACTTTCAAGAAGAACCCGTCCTGCGTTCGAGCCATATTGGCGAACTGAAACGCGTCCGGCTCGGTGAGGGACGCCCCGTATCCCAGGAACACCACGGTGCCGGGGATCGGGTTATACGAGAACAGCACGTCGTTGCGGAAGGTGTTTTCCGTGCTCGCTGCGACGGGCACCAGGGTGCCGGCGCTGTCGGGCGACAGCACCGGGAACCCGGCGCGTGGATCCTGCAGCGCATCGCGCTCCTGGGCCAGGTACTGGCCCACATAGCGGACGAAGATGGCGCGGGTCAGCTGGTACTCGACCTTGAGCCGCGGGATGTTCGCGAGCGAGAACCGGCTGCCGTCGCTCGCCCGGGTGATGCGCGCGTGCGTCCACAGGCCTTCGAAGCGCAAGGAGACGGTGGGTCGCCAGGTCAGGGAGAGGTTCAGGTCGGTCTCCCGGCCTTCGCTCCCTTCGTCGAACACCGGTGTGGCGCCGTAGGCCGCGGTCACGGCAACCTGGAGCGACCTGGCCGGCGAAGTCACGCCGGCGCTGCCCGACCAGAGGCCGTACAGCCCGTTCGGCACCCCGTAGGCGACGGTATCGACGCCGCGGTCGATGGCGTAGCTCGCGTAGGCGCTCTGGTCGAAGCGCTGGTGGGAGACCCCGAACTTGCCGGCGAGCTGCCACCCGCCGCGCAGGGTCATGTAGAGCTGGTCGCTGACACTGCCTTCCAGCCCGCCGGCCAGATGGAATGAGGGGGAGAAGAGATCGGTGTAGTGCCAGGCCTCACTGATCATGAGATACGTCTGGAACTGCTCGATCGTCGCTCCCGGCTGGCCGTACCACGAGCGCCGGTTGAAGAGATTGCCCGACACCACGTTGGTCCGCGGGACGAAGCCCGACCTGGTGCTGAAGTCCGGGCTGATCCCGGAGATTTCGGCGTGGTTGCCGTAATCCCGGCCGGTCCGGTCGAACAGCGTCAGATCCCAGAGCGGGCCGAATCGTGGCGTGCCGCTCGCGTCGCGGGTCCATGCGCCGGCCACCTGCAGGGACGAGAACCAGATCTTGCGCCAGATGACGCGAGAATCGACTCCGGCCACATGGTTGTAGAAGCTGCCCGCGAGCCAGTCGGTGAGGAGGAGTCCGACCGTCGAGCTCGCGCCGAGGTCGTTGCGCAGCCGCAGCATGCTGAAGATCGGATTGAGGCTGTCGGTCGGCAGCCCGTCCGCCGGGAGCGGCTGATCCACCGCGCCGATGTAGGCGACGTTGGTGTTGCCGATTTTTCCCACCAGCTTCGCGGCCCCGTCGGGCTGCACGATCTGGCGCGTGTAGATCAGGCGGTTGGGCGTGTTGAAGTTCTCGAGCCCGTCCAGGAAGAACGGGCGCTTCTCCGGGTAGAACAGGGCGAACCGCTGGTTGACGGTGACCTGGGCGACGTCGGCCTCGACCTGGGAGAAATCCGGGTTAGCGGTGGCATTGAGCCCCAGGTTCTGGGTGATGCCCCAGCGCACCGTCGCCCCGAGCTGCGGGGTGGCGGTGTAGTCCCAGCCGCCGGCCGTCTGTTCGCCGGGAATCTGGGTCGTGAATTCCGGCGTCACGTCCATGACCAACCCGCTGTGGAGCTCGGTGAGCCCTTCCAGCTGGCCGGCCTGAATCAAAAAGCTCGCGTTCGCCCGGACGGTGGGGCTCCAGGTGTCCTGGTATCCGGAGTGCTGGACCTGACGGATGATCTGAAGCGCCCACGTCTGGGGATCGGCGCTTTGATACCGGAGGCTCTTGAACGGAATGCGCACCTCGACCTGGTATCCCCAGGGCGTCAGGTGGCCTTTCGACTCGTAGACGTAGTCGGGGTTCACGTCCACCACGCCGTCGAACCGCCCGCCGGCGCTGGCGCCACCGGCCATCGCGTCCTGGCCCTCGGTGCGCACCCCGTCCTGCTGCACGCCCAGGGGGTTCACCGCGAACAGCAAGGCGCGACGGTGGTCGTTGTAGGTGTCCAGCAGGATCTCCACGTTGTCGTCGTTGGAGATATTGTCCCGCTGAGCGAGGGTGGCCCGAATCACGTCGGGACCGTGCCGCTCGAAGGCGCGGATCCCGAAGTAAATCGCGTCCGGGGCGTACCAGACGAGCACCTCGGTGGAGTCCTCCGCCGGCCGGCCATCGACCGGCTGATACTCCGAGAAGCCGGTCAGAATCGCGGCCTGGCTCCAGACGGGTTCGTCGAGCTCACCGTCCACCCGGATGGTGCTGTTGAAGCGGGGCGTCGCGACTCGCAATTCCCTGGCCCAGCCGCTGTACACGGGGCGGGGGGCAGGGGGTGTGAGGGCGAGCTGGAGGAGCAGGGGCAGCATCGCCTAAGGATAAACTGAACCTGGGAAACGAGAAACGGGAAACGGGAAACGTCCCAGAATAGGACGCATCCCGTTTCCCGTTATGGGTCCCCCGCTCTACTCGTAGCGCAACGCGTCGATCGGATCGAGGCTCGCGGCCCGGCGGGCCGGCCAGATTCCGAAGAAGAGCCCCACGGCCGCGCTGAAGATGAAGGCCAGGAAGATCGAGAAGGCCGAGATGCTGGTGTTCCATTGAGCGGCCTTGGAGAGCACCAGCGCTCCCGCTGATCCGAAAAGCACCCCGATCGAGCCACCGGCGAGACAGAGGACCAGGGCCTCGACCAGGAACTGCAGCAGGATGTTCTGCTTCGTCGCTCCGAGCGCCTTGCGGACGCCGATTTCCCGGGTGCGCTCGGTGACTGACACCAGCATGATGTTCATGATGCCGATGCCCCCGACCAAGAGACTCACCGCGGCGATGCCGGCGAGCAGGAACCCGAAGGTCTGGGTCGTCTGCTGGAACGTCGACAGAATGTCCGACTGATTGCGGATCTGGAAGTCGTTCTCCGCGCCGATGCGGATCTTGTGCTGGCGGCGCAGCACGCCTTCGGCCTCGATCATGGCGAGCATCATGCTGTTGATGTCCCGCGCCTGGATCGTGATGGTGCGCAGGCGGTCGGTGCCGAGGATGCGGAACCGGGCCGTCTGCAGCGGGATGAGGATCTGCTCGTCGGGGTTGGAGAACCCCTGCGACCCCTTCTGGTCCAGCACACCGATGATCTCGAAGGGAATCCCACGGATCAAGAGCGTCTGGCCGATCATCGCAGCCGGATTCGCCTCGAGCATATCGGGGACCGAGCCCCCGAGCACGGCGTAGCGCCGGCGGGCATCGTCTTCGCCGGGGGTGAACATCCGGCCCGCAATGACCTGGTAATTGTGCACCGGCACGTAGTTCGATGTGCTCCCGGTGATCGTCGTATTGATGTTCTTGTCCCCGAACTGCACCTGGAGATTGGTGGCGAGCTCCGGGACCACCTCCGTGATGTAATGGCGGTGGTTCACCAGAGCGGTGTCATCGTCCATGGTGAGGCTGACCCGCTGGTTGAACGCGATCCCGCCGCGGAAGCTCTGGCCGGGGAACAGGGTCAGGAGCGTGGGCCCGAGCGACGCAATGCGCTCTTCGATCGATTTGCGGGCGCCGGTGCCGAGCGCGAGCATCGTGATGACCGCGCCCACGCCGATGATGATGCCGAGCGCCGTGAGCAGCGAGCGCAGCTTGTTCGCCCGGATCGCCTGCAGCGCGACCTTGATGGTTTCGTCGAGCAGCATGGCTACCGCCCCGGGGTCCGCGCGGCGCCCGCGCCCCCACTGGACGGAGACCCCTGCTGCCGCAGTCCAGGCAGCCCGCCGCCCGTCATGTTCTGGAACCGCTGCTTGAACTGCTCCTGCGCCTGGACCAACGAGGCGCTCGGCAGCACCAGGACCGTGTCGCCCTCGGACAACCCGGTCGTCACTTCGATGTAATCCAGGTCCGTGAGTCCCGTGCGGATCGGCACCGGTGTGATCTTGCCGCTCTTCATGGTGAACACGATGTAGCTCTGGTTCGCGCCGAAGCCTTGCTGGCGCATACCGCCGCCGCCGCCGGCACCGCCGCGCCCGCCCCCGAACCCGCCGCCGCCCTGACTGAACTGCTTCCGCATCGCGCTCAAGGCGTTCTGCTCCTCGGGCGTGAGGGTCTCACCGTTCATCCGTTTGCGGAACGCGGTCTGGACCATCGTGGCGGAAACGCCGGGGGGCAGCGGGATCCGCCGTCCGTCGGGCGTCGTCAGGGTGTCCTGGACTGGGGCCTTGCCGCCGGCTTTGGCGGTCTTGCCGTCACCGCTCGTCGGCGCGACGCCGCCCATCGAGGCACGGCCGGATTCCGGCTGTTGTTTGGTCTGCGCCTGCGCCAGTTGTTGCTGCACGGCCTGCGGATCGAGCCCGAGCACCGTGGCCGCCGAGGCGACGTCCCGCTGGGTCCGCAGCGCGGAGTTCGGGATCGCCAGCACCCCAGGCCGGTTGCCGACGTGAATCTCCACCTCGGTATTCATCCCGGGCTTCAGCAGGTGACCGGGGTTGTAAATGTTCACGTCCACGGGGAACATCGTGACGTTCTGGTTTACCGTCGCCAGCGGCTCGATCTTCAGCACGTTGCCCTCGAACGGCCGGTTGGGGTACGCGTCCACCGTGATCGTGACCGGGAGCCCGGGCTGGATCTTCCCGATGTCCGTTTCATCCACCATGCCCTGCACCTGCACGGTGTCGAGATTGGCCATCTGGAACAACGTGGTGCCCCCGCTGACGTCATGCGTGGTGCTCGCGATGACCGTGCCGACGTCCACGCTCTTCGAGATGATCGTCCCCGCCAGTGGGGCGACGACCCGCGTCTGATCGTAGGCGATCTTGGCATCGTCCAGGTTCGACCGGGCGTTCACGAGCGCCGCTTTGGCCTGCTCGAAACTCACCTTGGTGTTCTGGTACTCCTGCTCGGCCACGACCTTCGCCTTGAACAGGGTATCCTCGCGCGCCAGCTGCGCCGCGGCGTAGTCGTACTGTGCCTGGGCTTGGTCGAGACTTGCCTGCGCCTGATCGAGCGCGCTCTTGGGGAGCCGGGGGTCGATCAGCGCGAGCAGCTGCCCCGGGCGGACCTCATCGCCCGTCTGCACGTGCATCTCCGTGACCTGACCGGAGGCCTGAGACTTGACGCTGATGTTCAGGATCGGTTGAATCGCGCCGGCCGCGGACGCGGCGACCACGATGTCCCGGCGCTCCACCGGGACCTTGATGTAAACGGGAGCGGGCTCCGCCTTCTTGCACGCGGCGGCGGCTACGGCGATCGATGCGGCAATGAGAATGCGCTTCACTTGATTTTCTCCGTCTGGACGTCCCGCTCGACGATGCCGTCGCGCAGGTGAATCTGGCGGCGTGCGTGCGCCGCGATGTCGTGCTCGTGGGTGACCAGAACGATCGTTTGTCCGTTTGCCCACAGCTCGTTGAACAGCTTCATGATTTCCTCGCCGGTCGCGGAGTCGAGGTTGCCCGTCGGCTCATCGGCGAGGAGAATGCTGGGATCGTTGACGAGGGCGCGCGCAACGGCGACCCGCTGGCGCTGACCACCCGACAGCTCGTTGGGGCGGTGGTCCATGCGATCACCCAACCCCACGCGTTCCAGGGACCGCGCCGCGGCGGCGCGCCGTCCCTTGGCGTCCATGCCGGCGTAGATCAGCGGCAGCTCGACGTTGTGCAGGGCGCTGGCGCGCGGCAGGAGATTGAACGTCTGAAAGACGAACCCGATCTCCTTGTTGCGGATCCGCGCCAGCTGATCATCGGAGAGGTCGCTCACCTTCTGGCCGTTCAGCCAGTACTCGCCCGCCGAGGGGGTGTCGAGGCAGCCGATCAGGTTCATCAGGGTGGACTTTCCCGACCCCGAGGGCCCCATGATCGCCACGAACTCGTTGCGCTTGATCTGGATGTCCACGCCGCGCAACGCGCGCACCACTTCGCCCCCCATGTCGTAGTCCCGGGCGAGCTTGTAGGTGAGGATGACGATATCCGGCTGCGGCGTGTCGCCGGTATGAAACGTCATGGGGAGGGCGGCGGTCATAGCTTGTGTCCCACCAGCGCGATCAGCTGGGCTCTGGCGATGAGATAATTGAATTGGGCCTGCACCAGGCTCACTTGAGCCTGCGTCAGATTGGACTGAGCCGTCAGCACGTCCAGCAGGATCCCCGCACCCACCTTGTAGCGCTCCGTCTGGACCCGCAGGGCCTCTTCGGACGCGGTGACGTTCGATTTGGCGATGTCGATCTGCGCCCAGGCGGTGTTGAGCGCCGAGGCGTATTGGGTGAACTGCTCATTGACCTGCCGGCGGGCATCGGCCGCCTGGGCCTCGGCCTCGTCGCGGGCCACGGACGCCGAAACCTGCTGCTGCTCGCGGACGAGTCCGTTGAACAGGGTCCACGAGAGGCCGAACCGCCAGCTGAACGTCTCGGAGTAGTCGTTGAAGACCGTGCTGACCGACGGGCTCGTGATGCCCTGGCGGGCATCGTTGTACGACACGTTGATCATCGGGAAGTACTGCGAGCGCGCCGTCCAGATCTGCGCCCGCGCCGAGCGCGCCGTCGCGTCCGCCTGCGTCACGATGGGCGCCGCGCCCAGGGCTTCGACGCGCAGGTTGGACGTGTCGGGCAACGTCGGGAGACCGGTGTCGGCGACGGCCCGCACCGGGGTGTCGATCCCGATCTGGCGTCCGAACGCCGCCTCCGCGGTCGCAAAATTGGACTCCGCCTGCAACAGGGTCAGGCGCGCGTTGCCGAGCGTGACCACGGAGGTGAGGGAGTCGGACCGCGTGGCCGAGCCCGCCCGGAGTTTCTGGGACGAGATGTCGAGCTGCTGCTGGGCCTGGAGGACCTGCGCCTGGGCGACGCGCACGAGCTCCTGATCGGCCAGCACCGCATAGAAGGCCTGCGCGGTCTGGAGCATGGTCTGGAACCGCTGACTGATGAGACCGGCGTCGGCGGCGTCTTTCGTGGCGCTGGTCGCCTTGAGGTTGAACGCCCGCCGCAGCCCGGTGAACAGATCGAGACTGGCCGTCAACCCGAAGGTGTAGCTGTATCCCGCCGGCACCGGCCGGCCGGTGGTCGGATCGATGCGCGAGTTGTTCCCGCGAATCGCCGACCAGTTGGTCGACAGCGACGGCAGGAAGGATCCGATGGCCGACCGGGAGCTGGCCGCGGCGTTTCGCTGGTTGCCGATGGCCGTGACCATTCCCGGCTGGACCTTGAGGGAGAGGTCCAGCGCTTCCTGGAGCGTGATCGGTCGCGCCGTCGAATCAGGCGTTACGCCTTGCGCGGCGAGGGACGCGGTCGCGAGAAGCGCGCCAGCGAGAAAAGAGGTGAGCCACCGCATGCTAGGGATGCCCCTGTTGGGGTTTCGCGGCGGCGCTGTCGCCGCCCCTGTTACGATGCTGCATCTCGGCTACGAGTTGCGTGTACCGCTGGCGCTGGTCGGCCGAAAGCTGGCGGCCGATCTCCTGGTCGATGACGGCTCGGAGGGAATCGAGGCGCGGTCGCACCGTGCTCCAGATCCCCTCCATGTCGGGATGATGCCGCTCGAGAATCGCGCGGATCGAGTCGCGCTGGGCCGTGGATAGGTCGAGCCGGCGCGCCAGGTAGGCGGCCATGCCCTCGGGCCCGCGCCGCGGGCGATCCATGCTGCCGCGCCAATGTGCGGCCGCCCACCCCGCCGCGCCTCCGGCCAGGAACATCACCACCAGCAAAATCGTCGCCCACGTCTTTGATCGACTGAACATCGGGGTTCGTTGCTCCTGGTTGTCTAACGTTCCGGCCACGAGGCGAGCACCACGCTCGCGTCGGGCGTACGGGCGGCGAACACCGCCCCCGCTTCCGCTCCGGTCAAGGCGTCATCGACGGCCGCGGCGCTCGTGCTGCGATGCAGCGCCAAGCCGGCCGCCACCGCCGCCAGCACGGCGGCCGCGATGCCGACCCGCGCCCACCGCGCCAGCACATCCACCGTCGGGGCGTCGCGGTGCTCCACGGCGGCGACGACGCGGGCGACGAAGCCCGCGTGGTCCGATGGCTCCAGCGCGGCCCGCAGCAGGGCGCCCAGCTCCGGATCGGGTCGATGCTCAAATGGCGTCATGGTTCCCTCCTCCAGGCGTCTCCCAGGATCTCGCGCAACCGGCGGCGCGCATGAAACACCTCCGAGCGCGCCGTCCCCTCCGGGATTCCCAGCAGCTCCGCGATCTCCGCGTGCGAATACCCCTCGACATCGAACAGCACCACGGCCAAACGGCGACGCTCGGGGATCTCGGCCAAGGCCGCTCGGAGCCGCTCCCCCAGCAGCCGGCGCTCCGTCGTGGCATCCGGCATCCCGCCGCCGCCAGCCAGCTCCAAATCGAGCGGCTCGGTGCGGCGGACCTTTCTCCGCCGCCGGCGGTCGGCCGCCGCGTTGGCGACGATGCGGAGCAGCCAGGGCCCGAACGGCCGCCCCGGGTCGTACTGATCCAATTTGGTGAGGGCGGCCAGAAACGCATCCTGAGCGGCATCGTCGGCGTCGTCCGGGTCTTCCAACACCGCCCGGGCCACGCGCCGGGCTTGGGGAGCGAACCGCTCGACCAGCGCTCCGAATGCCGCCCGGTCGCCCGAGCGAGCCCGGGCTGCCAAAGCGGCGTCATCCAACTGTTTCATACGCGCGGCGTTCGGGGAACGTTGACCATCATTCCGCGTCACGCACGCGCACCCGTCGCTTACCCAGAGTGTACGCGCCGAACCCCAGCGCGAGCCAGAAGGAGCCGACGGCCAGAATGGCGCTCATCACGCGTGGGAACAGAAGCTGCAACGCCCCGAGCGCGAGACAGGCGAGGGCCGCCGCGGCCGCCATGCTGCGGCGCAACCCACCCGCGACTCGCCGCAGCGCCACCACCGCGACCGCCCCCAGCTCGTAGCCCGACCGCTTGTGGAGCGGCAGCCGTGGTTCGCTCTCCGCCCCTGCGTTGAGCGACTCGTGGACGAGCCGCGGGGGGAGCATCGGACGGCGCGGCTGGAGGATCACTTCCGTGGCGGAGAGCAGGTCTCGCCGGAACTGCGTGGCCAGCGTTTCCGCCGCCGCGGGATTGTCCGCCAGGAGGTCCAGCTCGTAGTTCCCGAGCAGACTCGAGACGTTGAGGTTGGAGGACCCCAGCCGCGCCCAGCGGTGGTCGGCGACCAGGGTCTTGGCGTGGATCATCGGACCCCGCCACTCGAACACCCGTACACCGGCGCGCAGCAGGTCTCGATACCCCACGCGCGTCAGGTTCCGTAATACGGCAAGATCGCTCACCCCCGGCACGAGTACTCGCACGTCCACGCCGGCCCGGGCGGCGTCGCGCAGCGCGGTGTAGAGCGGCGCCGGAGGGACCATGTACGCATCGGTGATCCACAGGCGCTCGGTCACGGCGGCGGCGATCACCTGCACGGCTCGAAACAGCCGCGCCTCGAACGGCACGCCGGCGACGACCTGCACGGTGGTGGTACCGCAGGGCGCGGGATCGCCGGACAGCTCATCATCGGCGAGGGGCGGGCCGGTCTTGGACCAGACGTCGGCGAACGTGTGGTCCAGCGCGGCGGCGGCCGGCCCGCACACCACGGCCATCGAATCGCGCCACGGCCGGCGGTGGCGCGCTGGGTCGCCCGCCCACTCGTCGCCGAGGCACAAGCCGCCCGTGACGGCGCGCACGCCGTCCACCACGAGGAGCTTACGGTGATCTCGAAGAAAGAGGTCGAACGGCTGACTCGTGAGGATCGGATGAAACGCCCGGACCTCGACGCCAGCGCGCCGCAGGGCTCGCCAGTACGATCGACGGGTGCCGAACGATCCCAGCGCGTCGTACAACACCCGCACCCGCACGCCCGCGCGGGCGCGGCTCGTGAGGGCCTCGGCGAAGCGCCAGCCGGTGCGGTCGCTGCGGATGATGTAGTTCTCGAGGTGGACCCACCGCTCGGCTCCGGCGATGGAATCGAGCATCGCCTGGATCGCGGCGGGGCTGTCGGGAAGATGCTCGAGGGTGTTGCCGCCGATGGGACGCGCGTCGGCGGCGCGTTCGACGGCGTGAGCGATCGCGTCGGGAACCGGGCGATTCATCCCGCCGGCACAGGGGGGGGAACCGCGCCAAGACCGAGGCTCCGCTCCACGGGCCGCAGCGCGGCGATACAAAACGCGATGTGCTCGTCCAGAGGGACACCGAGCTCCGCGGCGCCTTGCTGAACCTCCTCGCGGTTCACGCCGCGAGCGAACGCCTTGTCCTTGAGCTTCTTCTTCACCGAGGAGACTTCGAGGTCGGCCAGGCTCTTCGAAGGCCGCACCAGGGCGCAGGCCACGAGGAACCCGCACAGCTCGTCGACGGCGAACAGCGTGCGGGCGAGCAGGGTGTCACGCGGGACACCGGTATAGCTCGCATGTCCGAGGATCGCCCGGCAGATCCCATCGGAGAGGCCTTTCTCGCGCAGCAACCGGACGCCCCAGGATGGATGGCCGTCGGTCGCCGAATGCTCCTGATTGGGGAACGCCTCGTAATCGAAGTCGTGAAGCAAGCCGACGACGCCCCACGCATCGGGGTCCTCTCCGTGGCGCGTGGCATAGGCCCGCATCGCCGCCTCCACGGCCAGCATGTGCTGGCGCAAGCTCTGCGAGTGGGTGTGCTGCTCCATCAGGGCGAGGGCCTCGGTGCGATTCATGACGACTCCACGTTCCAACGTTCGGCCCATCGCTCCGCCACGAACAGCGGCCAGAGCTTGCGGGCGTGGTTGCGATGGCCGCTCCGGTGCTCGGCCAAGAGCCCGGCGGCAGCCGTCCCGGGGAAGAGCCGCGGCCGAGTCAGCAGTCGATCGGCCTCGGCGGCGAGTCCGGCGTTCAGCCAGCGGGCCACCGGCACGGAAAGCCCTCGCTTGCGTCGGTCGATCACATAGTCGGGGACGAGGCCGCGGGCAGCCGCCTTTAATATCGCCTTGGTGGTGAAGCCCCGCACCTTGACCGCGGAGGGTGCCGGGAGCGCCAGCTCCATGACCTCCCGGTCCAGGAAGGGCGCCCGCGCCTCGATCGAAGCCATCATGGTCGCGCGATCGACCTTCACGAGCAGGTCGTCGGGGAGGTAGGTCAGGAAGTCGAGCCACAGCATCTGATTCAGGGGGTCGTCCGTCGGAAAACCGGCGAGCCGCTCCGCGCCAAGGCCCACGGCGGCGGGGGTGGCACCCAAGGCTCCGAACCAGGTGAGGTGCCGCTCCAGCGGGGGGCGCTCGGCGGCGGTCACGAACTGCTTCAACAGGAATTCGAGCGTGACCTTGCCGGTGGAGGTCGGCAGCCGCGCCACCAGCGCGGCCACCAGGCGGCGCGCGGGCCGCGGCAGGCGTCCGTACGCATGAGCGACCCGGTGCCCGAGGTAGGTGGGATAGCCACCGAACAGCTCGTCGGCGCCCTCACCGGACAGGATCACTTTCACGTCGGCCCGCGCCGCCTCGGCCAGGAGCGCGGTCGGCAGGATCGCGGGATCGCCGAGTGGCTCGCCCATCTTTTCGGTGACGGTCGCGAGCGCCCGGCCCAGCGACTCGTCATCCGCCGTCACCACGTGATGGACGGAGCGGATGTTGTGCGTGACCGCCTCGGCGAATTGACTCTCGTCGTAGCCGGGCTCGACGAACCGCACCGAGTAGGTGTGGATGCGCTCTCCGGTCATCACACGGGCGGCCGCGGCGACGAGCAGCGACGAATCGAGCCCGCCGCTCGTAAACACGCCGACGGGGACGTCGGACATCAGCTCGCGCTCGACCGACCGCAGCAACACCTCGCGCAGCGTTGCCGGGCTGTCGAGTCGGGACGGGGCGGCGGCCGCCGCGGCGGGATCCCAGTACGGGCGGGTCGTGACCGCCCCCGATTCCGCGATGAGCAGGTGGGCCGGGGGCAGCTTGTGAATCCCGGCGAACATGGTGAGGGGCGCGGGGACGTACCCCAGGGCGGCGTACAGCGCCACGGCGGCCGGGTCGAGCCGTCGCCCCTGATCGGGAAAGACGAGCAGCGCCTGGATCTCCGAGGCGAAGCGCAGCTCGCCGTCCAGCCGCGTCCAGAACAGCGGCTTTTCGCCGGCGCGGTCCCGCGCCAGCACCAGCCGGCGATGACGATCATCCCACACCGCGAGCCCGAACATCCCGTCGAGCCGGGCCACGGCATCGGGCCCGAACCGCTCATAGAAGGGAACGATGTTTTCGATGTCGCCCTTGGAGCGGAACGGGTAGCCCCAGGTGGTCGCTTCACGGCGCAGGGCGGGTGAGTTGTAGATCTCTCCGTTGCAGACCATCCAGACCGAGCCGTCGGGGCTCTGGAATGGCTGATCTCCGGTGGTCAGATCCATGATGGCGAGGCGGCGCGCCCCCAGGCGTGCGCCCGCGTGGCCCACGATCCGTTCTCCGTCCGGTCCCCGATGGGCGAGCGCCTGCGCCATGGCGGCGAGGCACTCGGGATGCGCGATCGGTCCGCCGACGAGCGAGACGACACCGAAGATCCCGCACATCAGCGTGACCGGGGGGAGGCGGCGACACAGGGCCCCAGCGCCACGTATCGGTCATCCTCGTACAAGACGGGCTCGGCGGGAAGCGAGCTGCGCACCGCGCGGTTGCCGGCGGCGACGACGAACACCGTCGGGGACCGGCACTCCGCCGCGACCTGGCGCCAGGCGTCGGCCGGCCGCAGGGGCGAATCAGGAACCGTGCGATAGCGGTCGACCTGATCGGCGATCCAGTTGCTGGTCAGCTCCTCGCCCGTCGCCGTGGCGATGGGAACCCGGCGCCCCAGGTAGAACGGCAACGAAGGCGGGTATACGCCGACGAGCAAGACGTCCACCTTGCCCGCTCCCCGAATGGCATCGGCCAGCGGGCCCGCGGACCGGTCCTCACCCACCGCGCGCATCAGCTGGCGACCGGCCAGCGGGACGGTCAGGACGACGAGGGCATAGGCCGTCGCCGCGAGAGTCAAGCTGCCGCGCCGGGCGGCGAGCCAGACGCCGCCGGCGGAGACGAGCAAGGCCACGCCGAGGATCCTCGCCACCTGCGGGATGGCGGCGCGCTCACCCGGCGTGAGCGCCGTCGGAGGAGTGAGCCAGCGGTCGAAGGTGAACAGGGCCGCGGCGAGCAGCGCGGCGGCGATGGGGTACGCCCACGTTCCCGCGGCGACGCGTTCGCGCGTCAAGTTCCGGGCCGCGGCCAGGGCCAGCGCGGGAGTGAGTGGCAATACATACTGGGGAAGCTTCGACTGGTTCAATGAGAAGAAGAGCAACGGTCCCAATATCCAGCAGGCCAGGAAGATCGGTTCGCGGGCAGCGGCGTTGACCTTCCGCGCGAGCCAGGCCCATCGCAACCGGCCACCGCCGAGTCGCGCCAGCGCCGGTACCGTCCAGGGGAAGGCCGCGAGGGGCAGGATCGGCAGGTAGTACCACCACGGTCCGGTGCGATGGAAGCTGCGCGTCGTGACGCGCTGCAGGGTCTCCCGGATGAACACGTAGTGGGGGAACTCCGGAATGCGCGCGGTGACGGCCAGGAACCAGGGCAGGGCGACGAGTCCGAACACGAGCAGCCCGCGCCAGTGGAACAGCCGTCGCAGCGGCTGTCCGGTGAGCAGGCGATAGGGGACGAGTCCGGCGAGGGGGATGAGAATCGCGACCGGTCCCTTGGTGAGCGCCCCGGCGCCGATCGCGGCCCAGGCGAGTGTGGGGCTGTCCTCGAAGAAGGCCAGCACGGCGGCGGTGACGAAGCAGGTGAGGGTGCTGTCGAAGATGGTCGTGCGGGCGTAGGCCAGGGTCAGCGGCATGGTGGCGACGGCGATGCCGGCGAGCCAGCCGGCTTGAGGACCCCAGCGCCTCCGCGCGAACCAGGCAACGAGGGCGATGGTCGCGAGCGAAAAGAAGTAGGCCGGCAGCCGTGCGGCCGTCTCGGAAGGCCCGAGTACGCTGATCGTCACGGCGGCGGCGGCGAAGTACACGACCGGCTTGTCGAGATACGGGAGTCCGTCCAGGTGCGGCAGCAAATAGTCGCCGGTCTGCGCCATTTCCCGGGCGACTTCGCCGTTGCGTCCCTCGTCGGGATCGAGCAACCGGTGCCCTCCAAGATCCCAGCCGAGGGCCAGGACCGCGATCAGACCGAGGGCGACGAGCCGACCGGAGCTGGGCGGCGGGAGGGGAGCCGAGCTAGGCACGGAGCTGAAGGGTCGAGGTGGCGGCGCGCGACCAGGGAGATCCGGTCGGAACCCTAGTGGAGATTCGGAGGAGTGGAAGCGGCGCCCGGATCGGCCGAGGGCTGCGGAGGGGGGGGCATCTGGCTCACGGTGATCGGGACCAGCGCGGCCGGCTCCCCGTCGAGGGTGATTTCGAACCGGTAGGTCCCCGGGTGCGGAAACGGCACATCGAACACGAGGATCGCGCCGGCTTCGATCTCGGTCACCCCGGCCGGCGGCTCGGCGAAGTTCACGCTGCCGTTGCCGCCCAGGACTTCGCTGTCCCCCTCGTCCAGGAGTCGGATGCGGACGCCGTGCTCGCCGACCTCGGTGCGCTTGCCCTTGAGGCGCAACACGAGGTGCAGGCGCGGGTGCATCGCGGGAAACTGCTGCACCCAGATGTGCTGGAAGATGCCCAGCACCGAGATCTTTCCGGCCTGGTCGACGAGGGCATAGTCGGCGACGACGGCGAAGTCGAGATGCATCAGCGCTTGCGCAGCTCCACGGATGTGACCGTCCGCTCCCAGGCCATTCCCAGCTCGACGGCATCGCCCCTGGGCGTGAGGGTGATCGTGAACTGCTCCACCGGCGGCGACTGCGTTGCGACCTGCATCTCCACGCGCACGAGATCGGAGTCCGGACTGTAATCGGTGCCCCACAACGGTCTCCGATTGGGGTCGGCGCATTGTGCGGCGGTCTGGCAGGGAGCCTTAGTCTGTTTGGAGAAGATGAGGGTCCAGCCGGTCGGCCTCGGCAACGTGAACAAAGTGTAGGCGCCGGCGGGGATCTTCTGTCCGGCGACCGTCAGGTCGGTCGAGGTGGTGAGCCGGGTGGCCGCGTTGGCGCCGGTGCGCCAGACCTGATTCCAGGGTACCAGCACCCCGCCCATCGCCACGCGTCCACGGAGCGAGGGACGGCTGTAAACGATCTGCAAGGAACCACCGCCGATCGTAGCCTGCACCGAATCGCTGGGTGACAGCGCTCCGAGCGGCCGGTTCGCGAAGGCCGCGGCCAGTGCCGCGAAATCGAGCTGGTCCACCCGCGTCGCGACGTGCTTCTCGGTCGTGGCCGACCCGTCGATGCTCAGCGCTCGACCCGCGGCGTCGAGGCCGACCCGGGTACCCGCCTCGCCCCGCTCGGTGACCGTGGCGGAGTCCTTGCCGATGCGGGCCACGTCGATGGCGAACGGCTGGGCGTCGCCGGGGGAAAGCACGGGGACCTGGGCTTTCCCGAATGCGAGGTAACGCTCGAACATGATTGCCGACCACCCGAGGTAGGGCAGCACCCCGCCGGGTGTGGCGACTCGCAGCGTCCGGCTGCTGTCGCCCCGGGTGAGGACCACCACCGTCGTGTCACCGGTCGTCGTCCAGGTCGTGTGGACCGTGGGTGCCGTCGGATTACCCGGCTGACGCGTCGACATATCCAGAGCGCTGACGGTCCCGTTCGGGGCGAGGGTGAGCGTGAAATGCCGCTGCGTCACCACCTGGCCCCGGCCCAAGATGTCGCCTTCGATCCGCGTTCCCGTCACCCGGTATTGCTCGATGCCGAGCGTGTCGCGACCGAGGCGCACGACGAAGGACCCCGCGCTCGGCGCCTGCCCGGCCAGCGGGGCGGCGAGACAGAACAGGAGTGCCGCTCTCATCGAACTTTGACCGACTTGAGCTCGTCGTTCTGCTTGATCGCGTTCACCACGTCCTGGCCCTTGGTGACCTGTCCGAACACGGTGTGCACTCCGTCCAGGTGCTTCTGGGGTGAATGACAAATGAAGAACTGGCTGCCCCCGGTGTCCTTGCCGGCGTGTGCCATCGACAGAGTGCCGGCCACGTGCTTGTGCACGTTGCGGTGCGTTTCGCACTTGATGGTGTAGCCCGGCCCGCCGGTGCCGACCGCGCCTTTTCCGGATTTGGAGTACGGGTCGCCGCCCTGGATCATGAAATTCGGGATGACCCGGTGGAACTTGGTGCCATCGTAGAAGCCGGAGTTGGCGAGCTTCTCGAAATTGGCGACGGTGTTCGGGACTTCGTCGGCGAATAACTCGAGCTCGATCGTGCCTTTGGCGGTTTCCATCACGGCGGTCTTATTGGGCATCGGCACTCCGGGGCAGCGGGTTCAGGGGGCGGGGATGGCGGCGGCGTCCCCGGCAAATTAGCGGGTCTCGGCAAGGAGCGCCTCAAGGGCTTCCGGGGTCCGGACCGGCAGTGCACAGGTGGTCCCGACGCAGACAGTGGCCGACGGCTGGTCGGCGGTGCGCCGCAGGACGACCTTGCGCGGCCGATACGTTTGCAGCGCGACCAGATGCATCGCGCACGCGGGGCCGTCGCCGCGCGGTCCCGCCACCTCGATCCGGGTGGCGGGATGCAGCGCCCAGTCCATCGCCCGCAACAGGGTGGCGCCATGCAGCGACAGGTCGCCCGGGACTCCTGCGAACGCCGCGAGCTGACGGTCGAGCTGGGCACGCCACCCCGGTTCGTCGGTCAGGATCCACAGGCGGGCCAGCACCAGCGCCGCCACGCCGTTGGCGGACGGCGTCGGAGCATCCTGCACCGGTTTCGCGGGAGTGGTAAGGATCGCCGCGCCGCCGTGGTCGCGCGCAAGGTCGAAGTATCCCCCGGCGGCGCCGTCCCAGTGGGCGGAGCCGCAGTAGCGCATCACCTGGATCGCGCGGTCGAGCCAGGCGCGCTCCCCCGTCGCCTCGTAGGCGTCGAGAAATGCCGCCGCGGCCTGGACCGCGTCGTCGAGCATCCCACGCGGCTCGGCGCGGCCGATGACGTGCGCCATTCCCCGCTCCTCGTTCCACGCCTCGGTCCAGATCCGTTCCAGAACCTGAAGCGCGACCGTGTTGCAGGCGGGGTTGTCGAGCACGGCGCCCGCCTGGAGCAGGGCTCCGGCCATCATGGCGTTCCAGCTGACGTACGGCGTCCGGTCAACGAACGGCGACTGGCGCGCATCCCGGGCCGTCTTGAGCTTGGCCATCGCGCCGCGCAGGACGGGGGCTTCGTCCGGCGTCGGCTCGCGCGCGCGCCACAGCACATTCTTCGCCGTATTGTGGTGCATCTCACCGCGCGGCTCGATGTCGAAGATCGCCCGGCTCACCTCCAGCTCCCGTGGTTCCAGCACCGCCCGCGCTTCGTCGAGGGTCCAGGTCCAGTAGTCGCCGTCATCCTCCAGACCAACGTCGGCATCCTGTGACGTCGCGAACTCTCCCTTGCCATGGTCGGTCATGACCTCGAACACCCACTGCACGATGCCTTGCGCGACCTCGCGCAGGCGCGGATCGTGCCAGGCGGCGGCGGCGGCGCAGTAGGCCCGCAACAGCGACGAATTGTCGTACGACATCTTCTCGAAGTGCGGCACGATCCACCGTTCGTCCACGGTGTAGCGATGAAACCCGCCTCCCAGGTGGTCGCGGATCCCGCCGCGCGCCATGCCCAGAAGCGTCTTCTCCACGACCTCGCGGGCCCAGTCTTCATGAGTGTCGTGCCAGCGGGCGAGCAGGAACTCGCATGCCGCGGGGTGGGGGAACTTCGGCGCGGTGCCGAAGCCACCGTGCCGGATGTCGAAGACCCGCGCTATCTGACTGGCCCCCGTTTCGACCAAGTCGGCACTCGCCGACCCCGGCTTGCCCTCGTTCAGGGCCTCGGCCAGGTGCTGGCGCACGGCGTGGGCGTTCTTGAGGAGCGTGTCGCGATCCTGGTGCCACAGCTGGGCGAGGTGCGCCAGCACCGAGGGGAAACCAGGCCGGCCATACGGGTTCGGCTCCGGCGGGAAGTACGTTCCGCCGAAGAAGACGTCGCCGTCGGGCGTCAGGAAGGCGGTCAGCGGCCAGCCGCCCTGACCCGCCAGCGCCTGCACGGCCCGCTGGTAGCGCGTATCCACGTCGGGGCGCTCGTCGCGGTCCACCTTCACACAGATGAAGTCGCGGTTCAGGATCTCGGCCGTGGCGGGGTTCTCATACGACTCTCCGTCCATCACATGACACCAATGACACCACACGGCGCCGATGTCGAGGAGAACGGGCTTGTCTTCCGACCGGGCGCGGGCGAAGACCGCCTCTCCCCAGGGGTGCCAGTGGACGGGTTGGTGAGCGGCGGAGCGGAGGTAGGCCGAGGGTTCGGTGCCCAGCAGGTTGGCCATGGGATCAGGGAATCTATCCCGCGGTGCGACAAACGAAGAACCCCGAGATACGGGCCCCGGGGCTCTATGACAGGTCAGCTGTTCCGCGCTCAGCAGATGGCGTCGATCTCCTCGAATCCCTCCTGCCATGCTGGATGCCCGGGATGAACGGAGCGTGAAGGAGCGTTAGGCTTTCTCGAGAAACCGAACGGCCGTTCGGGTGAGCAGCTCCGCTCCGATGACGAGGGCTTCTTCCTCGATGTCGAAGGTGGGGCTGTGGTGCGGCGAGGAGGTCCCGTCCTGCCGCGCCGAGCCGACGAATGCGAAGCACCCGGGGACGCGCCGCAAAAACTCGGACATGTCTTCTCCCCCCATGGTCCGCACTCCCCCTCTGACGCTTTCCTTCCCTACCACTTCTTCCGCCACGTCTTTCATTAGTGCCGCCATCCGTTCGTCGTTGATGAGCGGTTTGGACAGCCGGGCGAACCGCACCTCGGCCCGGGCGCCCAACGCGGCGGCGATACCGGTGACCGTGTCCTCCACCAGCTTGGGCGCCGCCTCCCAGAAGCGCCCACCGAAGGTCCTGACCGTCCCACGCAGCTGTGCGGTTTCGGGGATCACATTGAAGGCGTGCCCCGCGGAGACCTGCGTGACCGAGACGACGCCTTCCTCGAAGGGGTCGCGGCGGCGGGAGACGAGACTCTGGAGCGCCGTGATCACGTGCGCGGCGACGAGCACCGGATCGATCGCGAGCTGCGGGATGGCCGCGTGGCCGCCGCGGCCGGTGATCGTAATCTCGAATTCGTCCACCGACGCCATCACCGGTCCAGCCATCACCCCGATGGTGCCGACGGGGAGCTCGTTCCAGAGGTGGATCCCGAAGGCCGCCGACACCCGCGGCTGGTCGAGGATGCCGTCCCGGATCATCGCCGCCGCTCCATCGCTCGTCTCTTCGGCCGGTTGGAAGGCGAATTTCACGACACCCGGGAGCGTGAGCCCGGCGAGCCGTCTGGCCACCTCGAGTCCGACGGCGACGTGCCCGTCGTGACCGCAGGCGTGCATCTTCCCGTCGTGGCGGGAGCGATAGGGGACCTGATTCGCCTCCTTGACCGGGAGGGCGTCCATGTCGGCCCGCAGCAGGACGCAAGCGTTACCCGCGCCCCGCATGCCGAGCACTCCCACCTTCCCGACACCCGAGCGCACGGTATACCCGAGTGCCTGCAGCCGCTCGACCACCAACCCGGCGGTACGGGTCGTTTCGAACCCCAGCTCCGGATGCTGGTGCAGGTCGCGACGGGTGGCGATGAGGGACGCCCGGTCGACGGCTGGTAATTGAATCGTCATATCAAGGAGCTCGGGCACCAGCGGTGAATGGTACACTGCGCGCATTGCGGTCGCCGAGCGATGCAGATGCGGCGGCCGTGCAGGATCAGGAGGTGCGAAAATATGGTCCACTTCGACCGTGGGACCAGGACCATCAGGTCGCGTTCGATCTTTTCCGGGGTCGTCTGCCTGGTGAGCTTGAGGAGGCCGGTGATGCGCTGGACGTGCGTGTCGACGACGACGCCTTCGTTCTTGCCGAACGCATTGCCGAGCACGACGTTCGCCGTCTTGCGTCCGACGCCGGGGAGCCGCACCAGGTCGTCCATCGTGTCGGGGACCCGCCCGTCGTGGCGTTCAACCAATCCCTGCGCCATTCCGAGGATCGACTTCGCCTTGTTGCGGAAGAAGCCAGTACTCTGAATCTCTTTTTCCAGGACTCTCGGGTCCGCCGCGGCGTAGTCCAAGGCGCTACGGTACTTCGCAAAGAGCGCCGGCGTGACCAGGTTCACGCGGGCGTCGGTGCATTGGGCCGAGAGAATGGTCGCGACGAGCAGCTCGAGCGGGTTGGCGTGGTCGAGCGCGCACTTCGCGCCCGGGTACTCCTTCTCCAGGCGCCCGATGATCGTGCGCGTCCGTGCTTTCTTCCGGGTCGAGGTCTCCGCGGCCACGGTTATCAAAGTAGGCCGTGGCCTTCAGCATTGCGAGAAGCAACTCGCGGTGGTAACTAGGGCGCCATGAAAATCCTCCGTTCACTGATCGCCGTCGGTCTGTGTGCAGGAGCCGCCTCGGCGCAGCTGCCGGTGATCGCCGCCAATGACAACCGGACACCGGCGGGGCGCATCGGCGCGGGGGTGCTGACCATTCACCTCGAAGCCCGGCAGGGGCTGTGGCATCCGGAGGCCGAGACGGGGGTTGGGATTCCGGTCGAGGCGTTCGCCGAGGCGGGCCACGCCTTGCAGAACCCCGGCCCGCTGATTCGGGTCCCCCAGGGCACCGAGATCCACGCGACGATCGCGAATCGCGTTCCGGCGCGCCCACTCGTCGTGCACGGGTTGGTGACCCGTCCGGCCGCGGGGAACGACAGCATCGTCATCGCACCCGGGGCGATCCGGGAGGTGCGCTTCAAGGCCGGAGCGCCCGGGACGTACTACTACTGGGGCACGACCACCGGGTCACCCCTCTGGAAGCGGCGCCGGTCGGACAGTCAACTCTCCGGCGCCATCGTGGTCGACCCGCTGGCGGGCGATCCGCCGGACCGGGTGTTCGTGCTCGGGGTCTTCATTGATTCCCTGACCATCGCCGGCAAGCGCGACAAATACGAAGTGCCCACGATCAACGGGAAGATGTTCCCCTACACCGACCGGTTCGAGTTCGCGGTGGGCGACACGGTGCGCTGGCGCTGGGTGAACCCCAGCGACCGCGAGCATCCGATGCATCTGCACGGGTTCTACTATCGCGTCGAGAGCCGGGGCGACGTGTCACGCGACACGATCTACGCGGCGGCGTATCGGCGCGCGGTCGTCACCGAGAACCTGCAGTCGGGCTCCACGATGGCGGTCAGCTGGGTTCCCGAACGACCGGGCAATTGGATCTTCCATTGCCACATCCTGTTTCATGTGTCTGGCGCCGCGTCACTCTCGCCCCCGGCCGCGGAGACCAAGACCGGCAGCATGGAGCGGATGTCGGGGCTGGTGCTCGCCATCCACGTGCGCCCCCGCGGTACCGCTCTTGCCGCGGAGCCGGCGGCCCTCGGGACGCCGCTGCGGCTGCGGCTCCTGGTCCAGAGCCGGCCGAACGTGTATCGCGACGGGCCGGGCTATGGGTTCGTGCTGCAGGAGGGGGCGACGCCGCCCGCGGCCGACTCGATTCGCATTCCCGGCTCGCCTCTGGTGTTGACGCAGGGGCGGCCCGCGAGCATCATCGTGGTGAATCACCTGAACGCCCGCGCCGCCATCCACTGGCACGGCATCGAGCTGCCCAGCTACTTCGACGGGGTGCCCGGTATGAGCGGGGACGCCGGTCATCTCTTCCCCTCGATCGCTCCCAATGATTCCTTCGTCGCGGACTTCACGCCGCCGCGGGCGGGCACGTTCATCTACCACACCCACATCGACGACGTCGGACAGATGGAGGGTGGCCTGTACGGGGCCCTGCTCGTGCTGCCGCCTGGCGTGGCGTTCGATTCCACCACCGACCACACCGTGGTGATCAGCATCCACGAGTACCGGGACACGACGGAGGTGCTGCTCAACGGCAGCACGCATCCCGCTCCGCTGGTGCTCCGGGCGGGAGTGGCGAACCGGATCCGCATCATCACGATTCCCTCCGCGGGGTCGGGGGAGGTGGTGCTGCTCGCCGATTCGACGCCCGTGACCTGGCGTGCCGTCGCGAAGGATGGTGCCGATCTCCCTCCCGAACAGGCCACCGAGCGGCCGGCCCGCCAGGCGGTGGCGGTGGGCGAAACGCACGATTTCCTCTACACTCCCGCGACGCCGGGAGAGCTGCGCCTCGAGCTGCGGGGGGGACCGGTGATCTACGCGACGCTCCCGATCCGGGTGAAATAGCTGTCAGCTATCAGCTGTCAGCTTTTCGGAAGGAACGTGTCGAGGAGGCGGACGAAGTCCGCCGTCGCTTCGACGTGGGGGCAGTGACCGACGGGTAGCTCCACGAGATCGGCGCCGAGGAGCGGGGCCAGCTCCCTGGACCCCTCGATCGGGATCGGGTCGTAGGTCCCGTGCACGATCCGCGTGACGGGAGGCTCTAAAGAACTCCCTTCCGGTCGGGGGAGGCGGGAGAAGGTTTCGCGGAGGCGTGGGCGGAGGTCAAAGGCGCCGAGGCTGGCCCAGACGGCGTGCTGGGTGCGGGAGGTCACGCGGAACGGGGTCAGTCCTCGGGCATCGGCGGGGTTCCGGAAATACCCGGCGACGGAGAGCTCGAAGGCGCGCCGCTGGTAGGCCGCCGGATCCTGCTCCCGCAGGCCGCTCTGCCGCAGCGCTTCCCGCGCCTGGGCGATCGCCGGGGTATTCATTCGCTCCGCGAACCGCCGTTCAAACTCCTCACGGTAGGCGATGGTGATGGAAGCGGGTGACACCAGCGCCAGGCGTTCGACCCGGGTCGGGTGTTCCAGCGCGTAGAGCACGGCCAGCAGCCCCCCCCAGGAGTAGCCGCAGAGGGTTAGCTTGTCCTGGCCGAGGGTGATCCGCAGCGCCTCGAGGTCGGCCACGTGGTCCCGCCAGCCGACGGGAACCTCGCGGTCGACCGGGGACCGGCCGCCGCCGCGCTGATCATAGTAGAACAGCGCGCGCGCCGTCCCGAGCCGGTCGAACTGCGGGAGCAGGTAGTCGTGGTGCGCGCCGGGTCCGCCGTGGAGCACGACGACCACGGGCCCCGCTCCCACGCGACGCGTGAAGAGATCCACTCCGTTCACATGCACGAGCATTTGCGCCAAGATAGCCTGAAGCTGCTGCGCCGACTTCCGGTCGGCGATCTCGTGGTCATCGGACTGTTCGCGGCCAGTTTGGCCGCGACCATCGCCTTTGCCCGCGAGTTTCGCGCGCCGTACACCCAGGCGGTGGTGATCGATCTTTCCCCATCGGCGTTGCCGCGCTACACGCTGTACTCATTGATGCGGGGGACGATCGCGCTCGGGATCTCCTACCTGTTCGCTTTCGGTTTCGGCCTCACCGCGGCGAGCTCGCCCGTCGCCGAACGCTTGCTGATCCCGCTACTCGATATCCTGCAATCCATCCCGGTACTCGGGTTCCTGCCGGGATTGGTGCTGGGGCTGGTCGCGCTGTTTCCCGGACGCAGTATCGGCCTGGAGCTCGCGGCGATCCTGATGATCTTCACCGCGCAGGCGTGGAACCTGGCCCTTTCCTTCTACCAGTCGCTGAAGAGCATGCCCGAGGACTTACGGGCGGCCGTTCGCCTCGCGGGTTGGCCTCGCTGGCGGGCCTTCCGTGAGCTCGAAGTTCCCGCGGCGGCGCAGGGACTGATCTGGAACGGGATGCTCTCGATGGCCGGCGGCTGGTTCTTCCTGATGGTCAATGAGGCGTTCCAGCTCGGGAACCACGATTTCCGGCTCCCGGGGGTCGGCGCCTACATGAGCGTGGCGGTGGAGCGTGGTGACACCGGGGCGATGGCGCTCGCGATTCTGGCGATGGTCATCATGATCACCGCGGTCGATCGCCTGTTCTGGCGGCCGCTCGTGGTCTGGGGCCAGCGGTTTCGCTTGGACGACTCGAGCGGCGAAGCACCGGCGACGAACTGGCTGCTGGATCTGCTGCGGCGCTCGCGGGTGCCGTGGCACACGCGCCGGATCAGCCGGCGGGCGGTGCGTTCGGTGCGGCGTGCGACACTTCCGTTGCGCCGCCCCCTGGCCTCGGCCAATCGGGTGTTGCGCCGCCTTCCGGTGCCCAATCCGGGCACGCCGCTGGCGCTCCGCGTCGGTGGTGCCGTCGCCCTGGCCGCGCTGGGAGTCGGGGGTGCCTGGGGCGCTTGGAAGGTCATCAGCTTGATCGGGCGACTCGACGGAGCCGCCTGGCTCCAGATCCTGGGGGCCGCGGGGCTCACCTTCGGCCGTGTGATGATCGCGGTGGTCGTGAGCACGGCCTGGGCGTTGCCGGCGGGCATCCTGATCGGCCGCACCCGCGCCCTGGCCGAGGCGCTGCAGCCCGTGATTCAGGTCGTGGCGTCTTTCCCGGCGCCGATGCTGTTCCCGCTGGTCGTTGTCGTCCTCGAGCAGATCGGCGTGGGGCTGGGTGTCGGAGCGATCGTGCTGCTGATCCTGTCGTGCCAATGGTACATCCTCTTCAACGTGATCGCCGCCGTGGCGGCGCTCCCGCCCCAGCTCAAGGAAGCCACGGATGTCTTCGCCGTGACGGGATGGCGGCAGTGGCGCGAGCTCTACCTTCCCGCCGCGTTCCCCTCACTCGTGACCGGGTGGGTGACGGCGGCGGGCGGAGCGTGGAACGGCTCCATCGTCGCCGAATATCTGCAGGCCGGAGGGCGACTGCAGGTGGCGCCGGGGCTGGGCAGTCTGATCAGCGAAGCCACGGCGGCGGCGAACTTCCCCCTCCTGGCGGGGGGCATCGTGGTGATGAGCGCGATCGTGGTCGTCTGGAACCGCTCGGTGTGGCGCCGGGTCGGTCGCATCGCGCAACTGCGCTTCGGGACGACGCAGTGACGACCGTGTCAGCCGCTCCCCCGACCGCCGCCGGCGTCGTGCTCCTCGAGGCGGACCATGTGACTCAACGGTTCGCGCTCCCCAACGGAGAAGTCTTCGAGGCCCTGCACGATGTCAGCCTCACCGTTCGGGAGCGCGAGATCGTGGCGCTCGTGGGACCCTCGGGGTGCGGCAAGAGCACGTTGTTGCGGTCGATGGTCGGTCTGACCCGTCCCACCGCGGGAGAGGTGCGCTACCGCGGACAGCCGGTCGACGGCGTGCTCGCGTCCGCCTCCATGGTATTTCAATCCTTCGCCCTGCTTCCCTGGCTGACGGTGGAGCAAAACGTGGGGATGGGCCTTGAGGCCCGCGGACTGAAGCGCACGGCCCAGCTCGAGGCGGTGAACCGCGCGATCGACCTGGTGGGGTTGTCGGGGTTCGAGCAGGCGTATCCCCGCGAGCTCTCCGGCGGGATGAAGCAGCGGGTCGGGTTCGCGCGGGCGCTGGCGGTCGAGCCCGAGATCCTCTTCATGGACGAGCCGTTCGGCGCGCTCGACGCGTTGACGGCGGAGAACCTGCGATCGCAGGTGGTGGACCTGTGGCAGGACCCGGCCACCGGGGTCAGCACGCTGGTGGTGGTGACCCACAGCGTCGACGAGGCGGTGTTTCTGGCCGGCCGGATCGTCGTCTTCGGCACCAACCCCGGCCACATCCGCGAGGTGCTGGAGAACCCGCTGCCGTACCCGCGCGACGTGCGCAGCGCCCCGTTCGCCAGGATGGTCGATCGCCTCCACGCGATTCTCACGGCGACCCTGCTGCCGGAGGCGGAGCGGGTCGGCCCGGTCGGCCGGCTGGTACCGCTGCCGAGAGTGCACGTCTCCGAAGTGCTGGGGTTGCTCGATCACTTGGCCACCCGCGCCGACGCCAGCGGGTCGGTGTTCGAGATCGCCGAGCAGCTCGGCGTCGACTACGACCGGATGACGTCGGTCGTCCGGGCGGCGGAGCAGCTGGGTTGGGTGGTCACGCCGGGGGAAATCGTCCGCCTCACGCCGGCGGGCCGCGCCCTGGTGGCCGCCGACGAGGCTGATCGCAAGGCGGTCGCCCGCAGCCGGATTCAGGAGCACCCGCTGTTTCAGCGGGTCGTGGGGATGCTGCGGGAGAGCGAGGAGGGAGTCATCGACGACGACGAGGTGCTCGCCGATCTCACGATCATGTTTCCGTTCACGCGCCCGCAGGCGTTGTTCCGGACCGTCGTGGAGTGGGGACGCTTCGCGGAGTTGCTGGACCACCAGACCAAGGCCGGGCGGCTGGTGCTGCGGGTGCCCGAGGGCGAGCGGGAGAGCCTGGGCGCCCCGGATGAGGGACCCTCGGCGCAGGAGTGATTAAGGGGAGACGGTTACCTCGACCGTCATGACCCGTCCTTGCCCGCCATTACAACAGTACCGCCAGCGCGTCGGCCACCTGTTTCACGTCCGCATGCTCACGCTCGCCGAATCCCGCCGGCGCGTCGGAGTCGATGTCCAGCTGACCCAGAATCTGCTCGCCCCGGCGAATCAGCACGACCAGCTCCGACTTGGTGAAGAGATTACAGGCCAGGTAGTTCCCGGCCGACGCGACGTCGGGAATGTTCTGGTCGAGGCCCAGGGCGACGGCCGTGCCGCACACGCCGGTTCCGACCGGGATGCGGACGTGCTCCGTGTCCCGGCCCGCGTGCGCCTCGAGCACGAGCGTCGCTCCCTGCAGCATGTACGCGTACACCGACGTGTATGGGGGGCCCCAGGCTCGAATCCGCTCGCACGCCATGCGCAGCAGGTCGGGGCGGGGGGCGTCGTGCAGCTGGGCCGCCCGCAGGGCGCGGACGAGGGCCGTTGGCTTCGACTCGACCGTCGCGGTCATTCGCCGCGTTTACCGAGCACCACGGTGAGCGGGACGTCGGCGCCGTTGCGCTTGACGACGATCACCAGCGTGTCGCCGGGATGGTGCGCGCGCAGCACGTCGGTCATGTCGTAGAGATTGGCGACGACCTTCTCGCCCATCCTGGTGATCACGTCACCGCCCTGGAGGCCGCCTGCCTGGGCCGGGCTTCCGGCACGGACCCCCGTAATCCGGACGCCGCCGGGGGACTCCGACATGTCCGGGATGGTGCCGAGGTACGCCCCGTACCCCGAGCCCGCCGCCGTCCCCTGGGGTCGTGGGGCGTCCACGAACGTGAGCGGGCCGGGGCGGTTGGCGAGGGCCGTGGCCACGTCCGCCACGAAGTTCGCGACCTGGACCATCCCGGGGACGTTGATTTTCTCCCAATCGTCCGTCGTGCGGTGATAGTCCTCGTGCAGGTCCGTGAAGAACATCAGCACGGGGCGCTTGGCGGCGAAGAACGAGGCATTGTCGCTCGGGCTCCAACCGTCGCCCGCGGCGCGCAGGTCGAAGCGGACGCACGCACTCGTCTCGGCCGACGCGGGACAATGGGCGGCGTTCAGGGAATCCAGCAGACCGGAGAACTCCTTTGCCGTCGCCGCACCCGCGGCGATGAGTTTGGCGTTTCTCAGACGGCCCACCATGTCCATGTTCAACATCGTGTAGATCGAGTCCACCGGTCCGACCG
This sequence comes from Gemmatimonadales bacterium, assembly GCA_035500495.1. Taxonomy (GTDB): domain Bacteria; phylum Gemmatimonadota; class Gemmatimonadetes; order Gemmatimonadales; family GWC2-71-9; genus DASTHG01. The sequence continues at coordinate 20,394 of DATJXC010000017.1, read as the reverse complement.
TCGGATTGCGGACGAAGTACTCCGATCCGAGGTCGCCTTCCTCTTCGGCGGTGAACGCGACGAAGACCACGGTCCGGTCGAGGGACCGTTGCTTGAGCAGGCGCGCGACGTCCATCAGGGCGGTGGTGCCCGAGGCGTTGTCGTCGGCGCCGTTGTGGATCTTCCCCGTGGAGTCCGGATGGTCGAGCGCGAAGGGGCCGCCCAGGCCCAGGTGATCGTAGTGCGCCCCGATCACGATGATTTCCCCGCGTCGCGCCGCGGAGTGGCCCGGAATGACGGCGATCACATTGCGGACCGCTTTGCCCCCCAGGTCGGTATGCATGACGCCCGGGGCCGTGGGAGAGATCGTGAAGGGCTGGAAATAGCCATCGGTTCCGGCGGGAGCGAGCCCGGCCTTCTTGAACGCGTCGGCGACGTACTGACCCGCGTCGAGGAGACCTTGCGTGCCGACGCCGCGGCCTTCCCGCGCGTCCGCGGCCAGGTACTGGATATCGGTCCGCATCTGCCGCCCTTCGGGGGAGAGCGTGTCCTGGGCGACGAGGCGGGACAGGAGCAGGAGGTTGGTCACGATCATGCGGGGATATCTATCGTCGCCGCGCCCCGCATGGAAGGCGACCGCAACGACCGGCCCAGCGTTGCCGGGTCGGTGAGCGCGGTCTAGATTCGAGCCTCCCTCATGATCAATCCGGTAGTCTTCGCCACCCACCTGTCCCGCGTCCTGGACCTGTTCCGAGATCCGGGCCGCAAGGAAGACCAGAAGCGGGAGTTTCGCGCCCTGGTCGGCCTGCTCAAGTTCGCTGGGGTCGGCCTCCGGGTGCACGCCGGCGCGCTCGAGGTCAACGGCGAGAAAGTGGAATCGCCGGAGTTTGTGCCGCTCGTGGCCCGACTGCAGCTGCACAGCATCAACGAGATGAACATTCCCCAGAACGCGCCGGTCAACGAGCTGTTCGAACTGCTGCGCGCGCTGGCGGATCAGCCCGGGGGCACTGGGGACGTGGCCGCGCGGCTGCACGCGTCCGGCGCCTACCGGGTCTCGGTCATGCTCGCCAGGCTGAACGAGGACGACCTGCCTCCCGTTGCGGCACCTCCCGCTCCCCCGACTCCGCCGGTTGCGGAGCAGATGCGCGAAGCCAGGGACAGCATGGGGACGTCGGGTGTGCTGCGGGGAGAGCCGCTGCGGGACATCCGGTCCGGGCAAGCGGGGGCCGCTCGAGAGTCGCTCGAAATCGAGCACATCGAGAGCGCCGAATCGGAGGCGGAGCGGTCGTTGCCGCAGCCCGAAGCCGCGACCCCCCGGGAGGAGAGCCTCCCGGAGCTGCCCACCGAGAGCCCCCTGGCCCCGGAACCGGAACGACCGGAACCGGAGCCGGCTCCGAGTGCCGCCACCAGCGCCGAGTTGTCGTCCGAGGAGGCGCCACCTGAGCCCGCCCGGGAAGCTCCAGCCGCCGCGACGGCGGCGGTCGACACCCCGGCCCCACCGCCGGCAGTGGCCCTGGACGAGTTCGCTCCGCCTTCGGAGCCCCTGCCGCCCGCAGCGCCTCCGCCGGTCGCTCCGGCGGCGGCTCCGGCAGCGGAGCCGAGTCCCGAGCGTGCCTGGCTGCCCGCGATCTCCCAGGGCGGTTCCGCTCAATTCGCGCTGAAGGAGGCCCGCACCAGGGAGGCCACGGAGGTGCTCTCGACGCTCGAGCGCAACCCGGCGGCGGGGAACATCGGGGACGTGCTCGCCGTGCTGAGTCGCCAGGTCGAGGGGTTACTGCGGGCCGGGAAGATCGAGCAGATGGTGGAGGTCGTGGCGGGGGTCGTGGCGATCGAAAAGTCGATCGAGGACCCCAATCTGCGGCGCCAGTACGCGATCGCGCTCAAGCGAATGGTGTCCAAGCACCTGTTGAGCGAGCTGGGCAAACTGGTGCAGGGCTCCCAGCACGAAGCCGAAGCCGGGGCCGTGCTGCAACGCGCCGGGGCGGATGGTGCGGAGGTGCTGCTCGATCTGCTCGCGACGTCGTCCACGATCCAGGAGCGCCGCGGCATCTACAATGTGCTCGTGCAAATGAAAGAAAGTGGGGACCAGCTGGTTCACATGCTCGGTCACCCCCAGTGGTTCGTGGTGCGCAACGTGGCCGATCTGATGGGTGAGCTGGGGCTCGAGCCCGCCGTCCCGGCGCTCGCCAAGGCGCTGGAGCATTCCGACGAGCGGGTTCGAAAGGCGGTGGCCTTGGCACTGGCGAAGATCGGGACCCGGCAGGCCGCGGAGCCGTTGCGCCGGGCGCTCCGGGACAAGGATCCCGGGGTGCGGATCCAGGCCGCGCTGGGCGTCAACGGTCGCAAGGCGAGCGCTCTCGCGATGCCGCTCGTGGTCGCGTTGGAGGAGGAGAAGGACACCGAGGTCGGAAAGGAGCTGGTACTGGCCCTGGGCCGCATCGCGTCGCCGGACTCGGTGCAGGCCCTGATCAAGATCGCCCAGCCGTCCGGCAAACTGTTCGGCCGCAAGCCCACCGCCCTGCGTCTGAACGCGGTCGAGGCGTTGCGCCTCGCGGCGACGCCGGCGGCCCTCGGCACGTTGCAGGGATTGAGCAACGACGGCGACAAGCAGGTCCGGAACGCCGCTCAGCAGGCCCTGCAGGACCTCAAAGCCAAGCCGGCCTGACCGCTACTGCGGCACGAAGCTCGTCTGCGGCGAGAGCTTCCGCGCGAACGCCGCCAGCAGGGCCGCCGTCCGCTCCAGGTCGACCACCGAAACCATCTCGTTGGGGCTGTGCATGTAGCGGTTGGGCACCGACACGAGGCCCGTCGGGATGCCGCGCAAGGCATTGTAGATCGCGTCGGCGTCGGTGCCGGTATCGCGCGGCGCCGCCTGGACGGAGTAGGGGATCTTCTCCTCTTCGGCGCAACGCACCAGCAGGTCGAAGACGATCGGACTCACCGCCGAGCCCCGCGAGAAGACCGGGCCGCCGCCGAGCCGGTGGTCGCCGGCCAGTTTCTTTTCCGCCCCGGGCCAGTCGGTCGCATGAGTGACGTCCACCACCAGGGCGACCTGCGGATCGATGCTCACGGCGCTGGTGCGGGCCCCGCCGCCGGTCCAGGCGATTTCCTCGCGGGTGGTTGCCACGGCGTAGACGGCGGCATGGGGCGGCTTCGCCTTCGCCAGGAGCCGCAGGGCCTCGGCGACGACGTAGGCGCCGATGCGGTTGTCGATCGAGCGGGATACGATTCGCCCGTTCGGGAATTCGTGGCTCGGGGCATCGATCACGCCGGCATCCCCGACGTGCACGCGCTCCAGGGCCTCGGCCTTGGACGTGGCGCCGATGTCGATCCAGAGATCGGTGATCTGGCTGACCTTGTCGAACTCTTCCTTCTTCATGAGGTGTGGCGCCTTCTTGCCGATGACGCCACGGACCGTCCCCGTGTGGCCGATCAGCACGACGCGCTGGCCGACCAGGACCTGCGAGTCCCACCCGCCGATGCCGGCGAAGTAGCAGTATCCCTCGTCGTCGATGTGCGTGATCTGCACGCCGATTTCGTCCACGTGTCCCGCGAGCATCAGGCGCGGCGCGCCCTTCGGGTTCACGACGGCGACGCTGTTGCCGTGGGTGTCGGGGCGGAGGTCGTCGGCGAATCCTCGAACTTCCTCCCGCCAGACGCGGGCCGGGGCGATCTCGAACCCGGAAGGGCCCGGGGAGTCGAGCAGGCGTTTCAGGAAGTCGATGGACGAGGCGGTCATGGAAAACTCTTGATGAGTGTGAGGGGTGGCACGCTCGGAATCCCCACGCGCCGGTGGACGCTGTCGGCGGCGGGGCCGCGGACCGCGCTCACCTGGTAACTCGCGCGGACGGGAGACAGGGCGAGAGTGATCTGTCCGTCCGGCCGCACGGTGAATCGGAAGATCGCTGACAGTCCGGTCCAGGGCGAACTCTGGTTGAACACGAAATTCCCGAGCGAATACACGATCGGCCGGCGGTGGTACCACTCGACCGGCTGCAGGACGTGGGGGTGGTGCCCGAGCACGATGTCGGCGCCGGCGTCGACGGCGCCGCGGTACAGGGCGCGCTGCCAGCGGCTCGGGATCGAGTCGAGCTCCACGCCGCCGTGCACGCTAAGGATCACCAGGTCCGCGCCGCGGGTCGCCCTGATGCGGCGGATCGCCGGATAGAGCCAGGCGGTATCGGCCCAGGCGATGTGCTGCGCCCCGGGGTGCGTGGCGAAGGTGAAGGGAGCGGGGTTGAAGGTGCGCGTGGCGGCGAACACCGCCACTCGCCAGCCATGCACCCGCAGGATGGTCGGACGCTCGGCCTCGTCCCGGGTCCATCCGGTTCCCGCGTGGGCCACCTTGGCGTGGTCGAGCTGCCGCAGCGTCTCGAGGACGCCGTCCAGGCCGGCGTCCCAGGCGTGGTTGTTCGCCGTCGAGACCACGCTGAAACCGGCGCGTGACAGGGTCGCGGCCGCGAGGGCCGGGGCGGTGAACTTGAAGCTGCCGGTGTCCTCGATGAGATGGCGTGGAGGGGCGATCGGGCTTTCCAGATTGCCGAACAGGACATCGGTCGAATGGAGCGAGTCGAGCAGCGCTCGAAAGGGATAGAGCGTGTCGCCCTTCATGAGATGCTGATGCGCCAGGCCACGGCCGAGGTTCAAATCGCCGACCGCCGCGATGGAGAGCGCCGCCCGCCCGCTCGGTGTCTGCGCGGTGGCGCACAGGGCAGCCGCGAGCCGCACCAACGGAATCGCGAGGCGCACCATCAAGAATGATACCGGGTGGCCATCAACGCGGTATCAACTGCGCACCCCTGCATCGCCCACTTCGCATTTCGCACTTCGCACTCGAGGTCATGCCTTCCGCAGGCCGGTGCGGTAGAGCAGCCATCCGAGCAGCGCGAAGAGGGCGAGGGACGTCAGGTTCGACGACGCGATGCTCCCGAGCGAGTGATAGATCCCGACCGTATCGGCGAGCCAGTCGGCGCTGCCCTTGGCCCCCGCGATGCCGGCCACGACGATCCCGGCGATCGCCCCGCCCGCGATGAGGCCGCTCGAAAACAGCACGCCGGGTCCCGAATCGATCTCGGCCATCGAACGCTGCTCGGAGGCGAAGCGCCGCTCCACGATCCAGCGAATCACCCCCCCCGCGAACATCCCCGCGGAGGTGGAGATCGGGAGATAGACGCCGACCGCGACCGGGAGGGACTGGATCCCCATCAGCTCGATCGCGACGGAGAGGAAGACACCGAGCAGGACGAGCCCCCACGGTAACCGCTGGGTCAGGATCCCATCGGTGATGAGCGCCATGAGGGTGGCTTTGGGGGAATCGAGCCGCTTCAGCTCTCGACCTTCGTACTCGTGGATGCGGCCCCCGATCCCGGGATCGACGACGTAGCGAATCTGGTGCGAGGACGGATCTACGAGATACTTCCCGGGCGGCACATTCTGGGTTTCGACGTACACCCGCACGATCTGGTATGAGGCGGTATCGATGGCCGTTTCACTCCCGGCGACATGAAAACCGGACATGCGGGTGTCGAACACCACCACGTGGCCGTCGGGGGTGGCACCGCTCGCCGGCGCGGTGAAATTGGCGTGGGTCTCCGGGACCTCGTACTGATACGACCGGTTGAGGAATGTCAGGGTCCAGCCGACCGCGAGCGCCGCCGCGATGGCGCCGATCAGAATGGCGATCTGCTGGCGGCGGGGGGTCGCGCCCACGAGGAAGCCGGTCTTCAGGTCCTGGGAGGTGTTGCCGCCGTTCGCCACCGCGACCGCGATTACGCAGGCGAGCGAGATCGCCTGCACGCGATGATCGATGCCGGTCCAGCCGAGCATCAGGAAGACGAGCGAGATCCCGATGAGCGACGCGATCGTCATCCCGGAGATCGGGTTGGCGGAGCTGCCGATCTGCCCGCAGATCCGCGACGACACGGTGGTGAAGAAGAAGCCGAACGCGATGATCATGATCGCGCCCAGCAGGTTGACGCCGACCTGGGGGAGGAACGCGAGAACCAGCGCCAGCCCCGCCGAGCCGAAGACGGTCAAGGTGATGGGCAGGTCGTCCTCGGTGCGCAGCCGGGCGGTGACGGCCTGGCCGACGCGGCTCGCCTTCATGTCTTCGAATCCCGACCGGAACGCGCTCACGATCGTCGGCATCGCGCGCACGAGCGCGATAATGCCTGCGGTGGCGACGGCGCCCGCACCGATGTAGAACACGAACGCGGCGCGGACCTCCCCCGCCGACATCACGGAGATGAGCTTGGTCGCGGGGTAGAGCGGTGTCGTCATCGTCTCGCCGAACAGCTTGATCGCCGGGATCAGGACGAGGTAGGCGAGGCAGCCGCCCGCGAACAGGAACCCGGCGATCCGCGGACCGATGATGTAGCCTACCCCCATCAGCTCCGGGCTCACCTCCATCTGAATCTCGGTACCCTTGAACCAGCCGAGCACCTGCCGCGGGACGTCCACCCACAGCTTCAGCGCCGTCATCAGAAACTTGTATGCGAACGCCAGGCCGAATGCTTGAAAGACCGTCTTCGCGTGGACCCCGCCCTTTTCGCCGGCAATCAGCACCTCGGCGCAGGCGGTGCCTTCGGGGTAGGGGAGGTTCTTGTGCTCCTTCACGATGAGCGCCCGGCGCAGCGGGATCATCATCAGGACGCCCATCAGGCCGCCGCAGATGGCCAGGACCACCACCCGGCTGATATCCAGGTCGTAGCCCATCAACAGGATGGCCGGGATGGTGAAGACCACGCCCGCCGAAACCGAGTCGGCCGCCGATCCCGTGGTCTGGACGATGTTGTTCTCGAGGATCGTGGAGCGGCCGATGGCCCGGAAGATGGTGATCGAGAGGACCGCGATCGGGATCGAGGCGCTCACGGTCAGGCCGATCTTCAGGGCCAGGTAGACGTTCGACGCGCCGAAGATCAGTCCGAGGATGACGCCGAGGACGATGGCTCGCGGCGTCAGCTCGGCGAGCGTCTGGGTCGGGGAAACGTAGGGTTGGTGGTCGGACATGGCCCCGAATCTGCGCCTCGGCTTCACCCCGCGGTAGGGGGCACTTTACCTGTCCGTCCACCGGGGTAGGATAGGGAGTCGATGACCGCGGCACCCGATCGCTTGTTTCTCGAGTTTCAAGCCGCCGTCGCCGGGCGCTACTCCATCGAGCGACAGCTCGGCCGCGGCGGCATGGGCGTCGTCTACCTCGCGCGCGAGGTGCGCCTCGACCGGGACGTGGCATTGAAGCTCCTGCCCCCGACCCTTGCCACTCAGCCCGCGTTGCGGGAGCGGTTCCTGCGCGAGGCCCGTACCGCGGCCAAGCTCTCCCATCCGCACATCATCCCGATTCACGCGGTGGACGAGGCAGGCGACTTCGTCTTTTTCGCCATGGCCTATGTGGCCGGGGGAACGCTGACGGAGCGCGTCCGCGCTCGAGGGCCGTTGTCGGCCGCCGACGCCGGGCGGCTGTTGCGGGAAGTGGCTTGGGCACTCGCGTACGCGCACGCCCAAGGGGTGATCCACCGCGACGTCAAGCCCGACAACATCATGCTCGAGGACGGCACCGGCCGGGCCCTGGTGACGGATTTCGGGATTGCGGGCCAGGTATCCGGGGCCGCGACGCTCGACGGGGGAGAGGTGGTCGGCACGCCCGAGTTCATGAGCCCCGAACAGGCGTTGGGGGAAGGGGTGGATGCCCGAAGCGATCTCTATGCCCTGGGCGCGGTGGGCTACTTCGCGTTGTCCGGGCAGTTCCCCTTCCAGGGGGCCAAGGCCACCGAGGTGCTGGCGAAGCAGATCACCCAGACGCCTCGTCCGCTCTCGGAGCTCGTCGACAGCGCTCCTCGGAAGCTCGTTCAGGCGGTGGAGCGTTGCCTGGCGAAGGAGCCCGCGGAGCGGCCACAGAAGGCTGAGGATCTGGCCGAGCAGTTGGGACTGGCCCTCGAACGACGGAAGGAAACCCCGGTCCCGCTCCGCGTCTTCGTGAAGCGCACGACCCAGGTCGGGGGAGCCGTCGCCCTGGTGTATGTCTACATGCTCACGATCATTACGACGGCGCTCGGTTTCGCCGCGCCTCCAGGGCTGCGCGCGGCCGCTGCCCTGGGGAGCCTTGCGGGCGGATTGCTCGTCGTCCCAGCGGGACTCTTGGTGCTTCAGGCGCGTCGGCTGTTGAAGCTGGGCTTTGGCCGGGAGGACCTGATCGCGGCGTTCGTTCAATACCTGGAGCTGGGTCGGGAAGAGCGGATCTTCGAGTACGGTCGCGGACCGTCATTGTTCGAGCGGGTGACGCGGGTCCTGGCGGTGGCAGGCGTAGGGGTGGGCGTGTTGGCGGCCGCGCTCGGTTGGACCAGCTTCGTGGCGCCGATCGCGATCCCGATCGGCGTCCTCTCCGGGTTGTTCTGGGTCAATCGGTTGCAGCATCGCACCGACCTCAACACCCGGATCTGGACCTGGATCTGGAAGGGCCGGTTGGGTCGCTGGCTCTTCCGGATCGCCGGGCGGCTGGCGCCGGCCAGAACGGGAATTCCCGCCTTCACGCAACAACCGACCGAGCTCGCGTTGGGCCTCGCTTCGGAGCGGTTGTACGAAGACCTCCCCAAGGAGACCCGCCGGCAGCTGCGGGAGGTCCCAGAAGTTCTGCGTCGCCTCGAAGCCGACGCGGGGCGAATGCGACGGCGCCTGGATCAGCTCAACGACGCGTTGGGGGACATCCATGGCGGCGAAACGACCGGGGATGCCGACGGCGTAGCGGCGCGGCACGGCCAAGTAGTCGCCGATTTGGAGAAGGAACGGGAGGAGGTCCAGCAGCGCCTGAAGTCGGCAGTCGCGGCGCTCGAAACGATCCGGCTGAACCTGCTCAAGCTCCACGCGGGAACCGGCAGCGTGCAGAGCCTCACGACCGACCTCACCCTCGCGCGCCAGGCGGCCGAAGAGGTGGACCGGCTACTCCAGAGCCACCGGGAGGTCGAGGAAGGGCTGTGATGCCGCCGCGGCGCGCTCAGACCGCGCTCGGGCCCGCCGCATCCCCACCCGACTGAGCAGCAAGGCGACCAGGATCAGCGCGTAATACACCGCCGTCGGTCGGTCCCCCTTGATCAACCACATGTAGTGCAGCACCCCCAACGCGCCGGCCACGTAGATGAGCTGGTGCAATGCGGTCCAGCGCTTGCCGAGACGACGGACCCACCCTTTGGTACTCGTCCAGGCGAGCGGAATGAGCAGCACGAAGGCCGTAAACCCGACGGTGATGTAGGGACGCTTGGCGATGTCTTCGCCCACGTACTTGATGGCGAATCCCTGAATCGGAAAACCCTGGTCGAGCACGAGGTACGTGAGGAAGTGCAGGGAGACGTACGTGAAGGCGAGCAACCCCAGGGTCCGGCGAAACCGGATCAGGCCGTTCCACCCGGTGAGTCGCCGCAGCGGGGTTACCGCAAGCGTCGTCAGGAGCAGCCGGATCGTCCAGTCACCGGTGCGGTGGGTGATCTGCTCGATCGGGTTTGCGCCGAGATGGTCGCCAATGGCGTCACGAACAAGGATCGCGAGCGGCACGAGCGCCGCGATGATGACGGCTGTCTGCACGCCGGGCCCGCGCAGCCACCGAGCCGCTCCGGTTCTGGCGGACGGCTGACCGCTGATCGCTGAACGCATGGTTCAGAAGTTCGCTTGCAGATCCATCCCCGCGTACATCCCCGCCACCTGATCCCCATACCCGTTGAACATCAGGGTGGGGCGTTTGAGAAACTCACCGATGCGCCGCTCGCGTTTCTGGCTCCACCGTGGGTGGTCCCGTTCGGGATTGACGTTGGAGTAGAAGCCGTATTCGTCGGGCGCGGCCATGTTCCAGGTCGTGGGGGGCTGGGTACGCACCAGGCGGATCTTGACGATCGACTTGATGCTCTTGAATCCGTATTTCCAGGGCACGGCGAGCCGGATCGGCGCGCCGTCCTGGTTGGGGAGCGGCTTGCCGTAGAGACCGGTGACGAGAATCGCGAGGGGATGCATCGCTTCGTCCATCCGCAGGCCTTCGACGTAGGGCCAGGGGAGGATATCGGTCTTCTGGCCCGGCATTTCCTCGGGACGATAGACGGTCGTAAACGCCACGTACCTGGCGTTCGCCGTCGGCTGGACGTCGGCGAGCAGTTTGGCGAGCGGGAACCCGTTCCACGGGATCACCATGGACCAGGCCTCGACGCAGCGGTGCCGATAGACGCGCTCCTCGGCCGGCCAGCGCTTGATGATTTCGTCGATGTCGTAAGTCTTGGGCGTGTGGACTTCGCCGTCGACCGTCACCGTCCAGGGCCGGGGATGGAACGACCCGGCGTAGTGGGATGGATCGTCTTTGTCCCCGCCGAACTCGTAGTAGTTGTTGTATGTGGTGATGTCCTCGTACGGCGTCGGCTTGTCGTCGCCGAAACCCCTCCCTCGCGCTTGGCCCTCACCCCCACCCACCCCCTCTCCGCGCATGCGGAGAGGGGGACGGGGGGAGAGGTACCCCGCAGTCGCGGAGATGGGGAGTCCAGGGGCGACGGCTGCCACCGCAACGGCACCGGCCGCCGCGATGAACTGCCGGCGGTTCCAGTACACCTCCTCCGGGGTGATCTCGGAGGGTCGAATGTCGGATACGGATGAGCGTCGAATGCGCATGAGATTTGGTCCGGGTGGTCGCTCCTACACTACGCCGGTCGGCACCTTGGCGGATTTCACCGCCTGGAGTTTCTGCACGGCTTCTCGCAGCATCGCCTCCGTCTTGCAGAAGGCGAAGCGGATCCATCTGTGCCCCAGTTCCGGCTTTGAAAAGAAGCTCGATCCCGGGACCGGGGCGACCCCGATCTCCTTGGTCAGCCAGTAGGAGAACTGGTCGTCCGGGAGACTGGAGAGCGCGGTGAAGTCGGCCATCACATAATACGCCCCTTGGGGCAGTTTGAGCCGGAATCCCGCCGCGGTGAGGGCGCCGCAGAGGAGGTCACGGCGCGCCCGGTAATCCCTGGCGAGACCCGTGTAATAGTCCCGCCCCAGAGTCTCGATGCCCGCGGCCACCGCTTCCTGGAGCGGCGCCGGCGCTCCGACGGTCAGGAAGTCGTGCACCTTGCGGATCGCCTCGGTCGCCACGGCCGGCGCCACAATCGTCCCGATGCGCCACCCCGTCACGCTGTAGGTCTTCGAGGCCCCGCTCACCGTCACGGTTCGCTCGCGCATGCCGGGTAGCGTGGCGAGTGGGATGTGCGTGCCGTCGTAGTAGATGTGTTCATAGATCTCGTCGGTGACCGCCCAGGCGTTGTGGCGGCGGCACAGCTCGGCGATGGCCTCGAGCTCTTCGCGATCCAGGACGCGGCCCGTGGGGTTGTTCGGCGTGTTGACGATGATGGCGCGGGTTTTCCGGGAGAAGGCCGCCGCGAGGCGCTCGAGATCGAGCGGCCGGTCCGGCTCCATCGGCACGTACACCGGCCGGCCGCCGCAGAGGATCGTGTCCGGACCGTAGTTCTCGTAAAACGGCTCGAACACGACCACTTCGTCGCCGGGATCGACGAGGGCGAGCATCACTGCGGCCACCGCCTCGGTGGCTCCACAGCTCACGACGATCTCCTTTTCGGGATCGACCTCCATGCCGTACCAGTCGGCGTACTTCCTGGCCAGGGCATCGCGCAGGCGCTTCGCGCCCCAGGTGATGGCGTACTGGTTGATGCCGTCGCGCACGGCCTTGGCCGCGGCTTCGATCATCACCTCGGGGGGCTGGAAGTTCGGGAACCCCTGGGAGAGGTTGATGGCGCGGTGCTCGTTGGCGAGGCGGGTCATGCCGCGGATGACGGATTCGGTGAAGCCGTGGGTGCGGCGGGCGGTCTTCATAGAACAAGCAAACTACTTCGAAACAAGGGCGTCAAAAAGAGAGCGTAGGAAAAGAGGCGTACGCCTCTCCCCTTACGCCTTTCTTCCTACGCCGTCTTCCTACGCCCTTATCTCTTCTGCAGTCGGTCTTTCGTGACGATCTCGACCACCGTCTGGACCAGCCGTTCCCGTGCCTTGTCCACGTTCTGGTGGAGCGCGGTGCGATCCGCGAGCAATCCCGGGTTCTCCCGCTGCTTCACCGCCCCCTCGAATTCCGCCAGGGCGGCGTGCAGCTGCTTCAGGTACTCCTTGCCGATCGACCCGTTCGACACGTGATGCTCCGTCGCGAGAGAAGTGGAGGAAGCAATCCTACTTCAACAGGATTTTGGCGATGGTCTGCAGCTGCATGTTGCTCGTCCCTTCGTAAATCGTCCCGATCTTGGCGTCGCGGTAGAACTTTTCCACCGGGTACTCCTTGGTATAGCCGTACCCGCCGAACAATTCCACACACAACGACGTCACGCGCTCGGCCACCTGGGACGAGAACAATTTGGCCTGCGCGGCGTTGAGCGTGTACTCGACGCCGGCATCCTTGAGCCGGGCGGCGTTGTACACCATCAGCCGGGCGGCTTCCAGCTCCGTCGCCGCCTGCGCCAGCTGGAACTGGACCCCCTGGAATTCGGCGATCGGCTTGCCGAACTGCTGGCGCTCCTTGACGTAACGCATCGCGGCGTCGAGCGCGCCGCGCGCCACCCCGATCATCTGGGCTCCGATCCCGATGCGCCCGGTGTTCAACGTCTGAATCGCGACCTTGTACCCCTCGCCGACCTTGCCGAGGACGTTCGCGTCGGGGACCCGGCAGCGGTCGAGGATCAGCTCGGTGGTGGAGGAGGCCCGAATCCCCAGTTTGTCCTCCTTTTTTCCGACGCTGAAGCCGGGGAATTCCCGCTCCACGATGAAGGCGGTGATGCCCTTGTAGCCCTTGTCGAAGTCGGTGTTCGCGAAGATGACGTACAGCTGGGCATCGGCGCCGTTCGTAATCCAGAGCTTCTGACCATCGAGCATCCAGCCGTCACCCTGCCGCGTCGCCTTGGTCTGCAGTCCGAAGGCATCGGAGCCGGAGCCGGCCTCGGACAAGGCGTAGGCCCCGACCGTGTCGGAGGCGAGGCGCGGGAGGTAGCGGGCTTGCTGCTCGGGGGTCGCCCACTGCAACAAGGGCTCGATCACGAGCGTGTTCTGCACGTCCACCAGGATCGCGGCGGAGGCGTCGACCGCGGCCATCTCTTCCACCGCGAGGGCGGTCATGAATAGGGAGCCGCCGGCTCCCCCGTGCGCCTCCGGAATCTCGATGCCCATCAGGCCCAGCTCGAAGAGCTTCGGGATCAACGTCTGATCGATGGCACAGGCCCGCTCCATGGCCGCGACGCGGGGGCGGACCTCCTGCCCGGCGAAGTCCCGGACCGCTTCCCGGAACATCTGTTCTTCTTCAGAGATGCTCGAGAGGGGTGGATGGCCGGTGGTGGTCGCCATGATGGGGAGCAATGTAGCCCTCCCCTATTGCTCCCTCAACCGAACCGCGGGCCCGGCCCGGTGTTCGTGACGCGAGTCAGCTGGCGCGGCGCAGAAATTCGAGCAGCAGGGCCCAGGCTTCCCTGGCCGCCGCTGGATGATAGCTCGGCCGGGCATCGTTGAAGAAGGCGTGGCCGGCGTCGGCGATCTCGACGTGGGTATGCGGCCTTCCGGCCGCGCGCAGGGCGTCCGCGAGCGCGCGCGGTGCCTCGAGGCCGATGTGCTGGTCGTTGCCGCCCCAGAAGCAGAGCGTCGGACCGTGCAATTCGCCCAGGCGGGGCAGCAACTCGGGGGCGATGCCGCGGCCGTAGAACGAGGCGGACGCGGCGATCGGGACGAGCACGTTGGCGAGGAAGGCGACGCGCCCGCCCATGCAGAAGCCCACGGCGACGATCCGGTCCGGGATGGTGCCGGGGTCGGCGGCGAGCCACGCGTGCGCGGCGCGGATATCGGCCTCGAGCCCCTCGCCGGTCAACGCGGAGACGTGGGGCCGCACCGATTCGAAATTGGTGTAGTCGCCTTCGAACCCGGGGGCCGTCCGGTGGAACAGCTCCGGCGCGATGGCGTTGTATCCCGCCGCGGCGAATCGGGCCGCCAGGTCACGGATGTGCGCGTCGACGCCGAACGCCTCCTGAAAGAGCAGCACGCCGGGGAAGGAACCGGTGTCCCGCGGCCGCGCCACGAACGCGTTCATCTCGCCGGCGCCGGGGACGCCCAGAGTGACGGTGCCGGTGCGGAGCGTGCTCATGCGGGAGAGCTGCCGGCGTGCGGCATCGGCTCGAGCGTGGGCGCGGGGCTCGCGCGGAAGCGGCGTTGCAGCGCGTCGAGATAGGTATAGATGACCGGGGTGACGTAGAGCGTGATGAGCTGGGAGAACGCGAGACCCCCCACGACCGCGATCCCCAGCGGCCGGCGGGATTCCGATCCCGCCCCCACGCCCAGCGCGATGGGGAGGGTGCCCATGAGGGCCGCCATCGTCGTCATCATGATGGGACGGAACCGGATGAGACAGGCTTCGACGATGGCGTCCGCCGGTGGCTTGCCTTCCTTGCGCTCCGCCTCGAGCGCGAAGTCGATCATCATGATGGCGTTCTTCTTGACGAGCCCGATCAGCATGATGATCCCGACAAACGAATAGACCGAGAGGTCGGTGCGGAACACCATCAGGGTGACGAGGGCCCCGAATCCCGCGAACGGGAGCCCCGACAGAATCGTCAGCGGGTGGATGAAGCTCTCGTAGAGGATCCCGAGGACGATATAGATCACCAGGATGGCCAGGATCAGCAGCATCAGCAGTCCCTGCTGGCTCGATTGGAACGCCTGCGCGGTGCCGGAGAACGCGGTGGTGACCGTCGAAGGCAGGATCCGGGCGGCCTCCCGTTGCACGGCCGTGACCGCGTCGCCGATCGCGACGCCGGGCCGCAGGTTGAACGAGATCGTCACGGCCGGGACCTGTCCCGCGTGATTCACCGAGAGGGGGCCGAGGGTGGGCGTGAGCTTCGCCACGGCCGCGAGCGGCACGAGGGCGCCGCTCGAGGACTGCACGTACAGCATGTTCAAGGCCGAGAGGTCGCGCTGAAAGTCCGGCAGCAGCTCGAGGATGACCCAGTACTCGTTGTTGGGGGTGTAGATCGTCGAGACCTGCCGGGAGCCGTAGGCATCATACAGCGCCTGCTCGATCTGCTCGGCCGTGACGCCGAGGGTGGACGCGCGGTCCCGGTCGATTTCGACCGACACCTGAGGATTCTTGATCTGCAGGTCGCTCGTGACATCCTGCAGGATCACGAGCTGCTGCAGGCGGGCCGTCAGCTCGTTGGAGCGCTGATACAGCTGCTGGATGTCGGCACTCTGCAGCGTGAACTGATACAGGCTCTTGGAGAGCCGGCCGCCGATGCGGATCGCCGGGGGGTTCTGGAGGTAGACGCGCACGCCGGGAATGGCCGCGAGCTTCGGCCCGAGCTCCTGGATCACGCCTGTCACGTCGAGGGGCCGTTCGTTGCGCGGCTTCAGGTGCAGGAAGACCCGGCCCTGGTTGTTCTGGCCTCCGCCCACGGAAGACATGAAGTGCAGGACGTTCGGGTCGTGGAGAATCGCGGCCGTGATTTCCTGCTGATGGGCCATCATCGCGTCGTAGGACGTGCCTTCCGCGGTTTCAGTCGTCCCGAAGACCTGGGCGTTGTCGGTATCCGGAATGAAGCCCTTCGGGATCACGCCGAACAGCACGATCGTGGCGGCCAGCACCAGCCCCGAGAACGCGAGGGTGGCGCGGCGCCGCCCCATGACCCAATGCAGGCTCCGGCGATAGGCGTCGAGCACGCGCTCGTACACCCGCTCGGAGGCCAGATACCAGCGGCCGTGCTGTGCCGTGCCGTGCGCGCGCAGGAACCGGCTGCACAGCATCGGGGTGAGGGTGAGCGACACGAAACCCGACACGAGAATCGCGACGCCGATCGTCACGGCGAACTCGTGGAACAGCCGCCCGATGATCCCGCCCATGAAGAGCACGGGAATGAACACCGCCGTGAGCGACAGGGTCATCGACAGGATCGTAAAGCCGATTTCGCGCGAGCCCTCGAGCGCCGCGGGGAACACCGGCTCCCCGTTCTCGATGTGGCGGACGATGTTCTCGAGCATCACGATGGCGTCGTCCACCACGAACCCGACCGACAGCGTGAGCGCCATGAGCGACAGGTTGTCGAGGCTGTAGCCGAGCAGGTACATCACCGCGAACGTGCCCACGATGGAGAAGGGCAGCGCGAGGCTCGGGATCACGGTCGCGGAGAGATTCCGCAGGAACAGGAAGATCACCATGACGACGAGGCCGAGCGTCAGGAGCAGGGTGAACCGCACGTCGTTCACCGAGTCCTGGATCGAGGTCGCCCGATCGTAGAGGACCGTGACGCGCACCGAGGCCGGGAGCTGCGACTCCAGGCTTCCCATGAGCCGCTGCACCGCCTGGGAGACCTCGACGGTGTTGGTGCCAGGCTGCCGCTGGACGGCGAGGACGATGGACCGGTTGCCGTCGAACCAGCTCGCGGTCTTGTTGTCCTGGACGTCGTCCAGCACCTGCCCCACGTCCTGCAACCGCACCGGGGAGCCGTTGCGGTAGGCGACGATGAGCTGGCGAAACGCCGGGGCGCTGACCAGCTGGCCGTTCGCCTGGACCGTGTAGGCCTTGTCGGTTCCCCAGAGCGTCCCGGTCGGGAGATTGACGTTCCCGGCGTTCACCGCGTCGGCCACCTGGTCGATTCCGATCTTCCGCGCGGCGAGCTGCCGCGGGTCGAGCTGGATCCGGACGGCGTACTTCTGGGAGCCGAACACCTGTACCTGGGCGACGCCCGGCACCGTCGAAATGCGCTGCGACAGGAACGTCTCGCCGTACTCGTCGAGTACCGACAGCGGGAGCGTCTGCGAGGTCAGGGCGAAGTAGAGGATGGGCGAATCCGCCGGATTCACCTTCTGGTACGACGGCGGGATGATCCCCGGCGGGAGCTGCCGCAGGGTCTTCGAGATCGCCGCCTGCACGTCCTGGGCGGCGGCGTCGATGTTGCGGTCGAGGGTGAACTGCAGCGTGATCGACGTATTCCCCTGGGTGCTCGTGGACGTCATCTGGTCCACGCCGGCGATGGTGGTGAACTGTTTCTCGAGCGGGGTCGCCACGGCCGACGCCATGGTTTCCGGGCTCGCCCCCGGCAGCGAGGCGCTCACCGAAATCGTCGGAAAGTCCACGTTGGGGAGGTCGCTCACCGGCAGCAGCCGGTAGCCCACGATCCCGAACAGCAGGATCGCCGCCATCACGAGCGTCGTCATGACCGGGCGGCGGATGAAGAGCGCGGCGATGTTCACCGGTCGGCTCCGGTCACCGTGTCGGCCCGCGCCGCGTGGGTGACGCTGACGTGCGACCCGGTGGCCAGACGCAATTGCCCGTCCGTGACGACGATCTCTCCCGCCTTGACCCCGTCGCGGATGACGGCCAGGGCTCCCGCCGTCCGCTCGACCGTCACCGGGCGTTGCGTCACCGTCTGATCGGCATTGACCACGAACACGAACGGCCCCACCTGCCCGGCCGTCACGGCCGCGGCGGGAACGACCGTGGCGCGCTGCTCGACGTAGAGCTGCAAACGCACGTTGACGAATTCCCCGGGCCACAGGGCGTGATCCCGGTTCGGGAACAGCGCCTTGAGCAGGACGGTACCGGTCGTCGTATCCACCGCGTTGTCGACGAAGGTCAGGCGCCCGGTATCGGCGGGGTCGGCCGCTGTGTCGGCGGCCGTGGTGGCGATCACGGGCAGCGAGGTACCTGGCGTGCGGTACCGCTGGATCAGCGGCAGGCTCGTCTGTGGCACCGCGAAGCGGACGAGAATCGGCTCGATCTGGTTGATCACGACGAGCGGCGTGGGGCTATTCGCCCGCACCAGATTCCCCTCGCGGACGAGAAGGCTTCCTGTCCGGCCGGCGATCGGGGCGCGCACGGAGGAGTACTCGAGGTTCAACGCCGCGGAGGTCAGGGCCGCCGAATCGGCCCGGACCGTGCCGACCGCCGCCGCGGCGGCCGAGCGCTGCTGTTCGAATTGCTGCTGGGTCACGTAGTCCTGCCGCACCAGCTCGGCATAGCGGTCGGCGTCCCGCCGGGCCTGGTCCGCCTGGGCCGAGTCCCGATGCAGGGCGGCGCGCGCCTGCTCGACGTCTGCCTGGAACGGGCGGGGATCGATTTGAAACAGCAGGCGCCCGGCTTCGACCTCGTCACCCTCCCGGAACGCGACCCGCGTCACGATCCCCGTGACCTGGGGTTCGACCGAAGCCGTTTGCAGCGGCTCGACGGTACCGTTGGCGGCGATCTCGAAAGGAACGTCCTGAGTCCGCGCGACGGCCGCGACGACCGGAACCTGGGGCGGAGTCCGGGGCCCCCCGCGGCCGCACGCCGCGACGCCCGCGCATACCAGCAGGGACAAACGCATCGGCCGCATCTAGTGCCCACCTGAGGAATCGGGTTCAAGCCGGATCGGGATCGAGCCATCGAGCCCGAGTACGCCCACGTCATGCGCGAGCTGCGCGAACGCGATGAACCAGCCGAAATGCGCGTTGATCTGCTGTGCCCGCGCCTGCGCCAGCGCGGCCTGGGCGGTGAGCAGCTCGAGCTGACTCCCGGCACCGGCCTTGTAGCGCCCCAGGGCGACCTGGGCCGATTGTCTCGCGCTCGCCAGCAGATCGTCGGCGGTTCGGGCGCTCTGGGCGGCTGTTTGAAACGCATAGTACGAGGTGAACACCTGATAGATCACCTGCTGAGCGAAGCCGTTCGCGCGCTGATTCGCGGCTTCAGCCTGTGCCTCGGCCGCGCGGATCTCCGCCAGATGCGCCCCCCCGGCGAACAAGGGGATCTCGAGGCCGAAGTTGAGCGTGTAGCTCGACCCCGGCACCGCGGGCTGATTGGCCAGATAGGTCTCGCCGAAGACGCCCGTCACGAGGAGCGACGGGAGAGCGGCGCCCCGGGAAGACGTCACGCGCGCGCGGGCGGCGTCCACCTGGGCCCGGGCAGCCGCGAGATCGGGCCGGGCGGCGACCGCGCGGGCAATCAGGGAATCCACGTCTTCGGCGAGGCCGCTTACCCGCGCCTCGAACGGCAGGGAATCGATGTCGTAGGGGAGGTTGGCCGGATACCCCATCGATACCGCCAGCGCTCCGCGCGCGGTCTGCAGCGCGCCCTCGGTCGTTTCCAGATTCAAGAGCGCCTGGGAACGGGCCGTCCGCGCCTGGAGCACTTCGGCGATCGTCGCCACACCGACATCATGCCGTTGCACCGCGGCCTGCAGGTTCGTATCCGCCTCGGCGAGCGACGCCTGCTGCGCCGCGAGCAGCGCGCGTGTCCCCACGTAAGAGAAGAACGCCTGCTCGACGGTGAGCACCACACTCTGCAGCACGGCATTGTGGGTCCAGTCGGCGGCCAGCATCTGCGCGTGAGCGGCGCTGGTGGCGCCGCTGCGTCCGCCCAGATCGAGAAGCAGCCAGGTCATGTTCAGCTGAGGGCCGTAAAGCGTCTGGCGGACCGCCTGGCGCCCTTGCGTCGGCGCGGTCTTCAGCACCGTGAAATTCCCGTCCAGCGTGAAGGTGGGGAATGCGGCGGCGCGCGCCACCGCGTACTCCTGCGCCGCCGCCCGAGCATCCTCCCACGCCGCGGCCGTCGCGGTGTTGTTGCGGAGTGCCAGGTCGAGGACATCGGCGAGCTGGAGTTTGGCGAGGCGCTGGGCAAGGTCTGGAGGCGGAGCCGTCACCGGCGCCGGCGTTGCCGCTCGCTGCGCCTCGGCCGGAGGAGTCCAGGCCGTATTTGGAGCCGGTGCCGTGGAATGACCTCCGGGTCCGAAACAGGCGGCACCCCCGAGCCAGACGGCACCAAGGGCCACCCAGCGTGTGCGACGCCGGAGGGGTTGGGGGGAAAGGGTAGGCATTCCGTATCTTACACTCTACGCACAACCCGTCGATAAAGCTGACGCCGGCGAGACCTTGGGCGTGGGGGTGGGGAAGTCCTGCGGGCTAGCCCTTTTTTTCCGGACCCTGGAGCATCTCACGGATCCCACCCAGGGAAGACAGGACCGCCGTCGCCTCGTAGGGAAGGTAGACCACTTTGTTGTTCTGGCCCGACACCATCTCCTTCAACGCCTCGATGTAGCGGATGGCGATGAGGTAGCGCGCGGGGTCTCCCCCGGTGCCCTTGATGGCGTTGGTGATCCGCTCGATCGCCTGCGCCTCCGCCTCGGCCACCTTGAGACGGTAGGCGGCCTCCGCTTCGGCCTCCAGGATCTTGGCCTGCTTGACCCCCTCGGCGCGGTTGATGTCCGATTGCCGCGTCCCCTCCGCTTCGAGAATGCTCGACTGCTTGCCGGCTTCGGCGGTGAGGATGGCCGCGCGGCGATCCCGCTCGGCCCGCATCTGCTTCTCCATCGCGTCGCGGATGTCGCGCGGCGGATTGATGTCTTTCAGCTCGACCCGCGCCACCTTCGCGCCCCATTTGTGGGTCGCGTCGTCCAGGATCTCGCG
>DATJXC010000016.1:0-13628 GCA_035500495.1 Gemmatimonadales bacterium | reverse complement strand
GGACTGGACTCGCTCTACGTGCGCGACGCCTCGATCATCACCGCCCGCGGCGCGATCCTCTGCAACATGGGGAAGCCGCAACGCCGCACCGAGCCGGCGGCCCAGGAGGCGGCGCTCGAGAAACTCGGCGTAGCGATTCTGGGTCGTATCACCGAGGATGGCACGGTAGAAGGCGGCGATGTCGCCTGGCTCGACGACCGGACGCTCGCCGTGGGCCATGGCTATCGCACCAACGCGGCAGGGATCGAGCAGCTGCGGGCGCTCCTGAAAGATCAGGTGGATGAGCTGATCGTGGTCCCCCTGCCCCACTGGCACGGTCCCGACGATGTGTTTCACCTCATGTCGGTCATCTCCCCGATCGACCGAGACCTGGCGCTGGTCTATTCCCCGCTCCTCCCCGTCCCATTCCGCAACGCGCTGCTCGAGCGCGAATTCGGCCTCGTCGAGGTGCCGGACGCCGAGTTCGCTACCCTCGGCTGCAATGTGCTCGCCGTGGAGCCACGGGTGTGCGTGATGGTCGAGGGCAATCCCGAGACCAAGCGCCGCCTCGTCGCCGCCGGGTGCCAAGTCTACGAGTTCCGCGGGCGGGAGATCTGCGTCAAGGGAGGAGGCGGGCCGACATGCTTGACCCGCCCCCTGCTGCGCAGCTAGCCGAGATCGACCGAGGCGCGGAAGGTCGGCTGCCGGCGCGCTTTGGTCGCCTGCTCGAAAGCGTACGCCAGCTTGATCAGCAGTCCCTCGCTCCAGGCCCGCCCGTAGAACGAGATCCCCACCGGCAATCCGAAGACGAACCCTCCCGGCACCGTGACATGCGGGTAGCCCGCCACGGCCGCCGGCGTGGAGCTGCCGCCCAGCCAGTGGTCACCGTTGACGAGATCGATGAGCGACGGTGAAGCGTCCGTCGGCGACACCAGGGCATCGAGCTTGTTCTTGTCCATGACGGCATCGATCCCTTGCGCCTGCGACAAGTTCTTGCTCTTGGCCAGCGCATCGAGATAGGCCTGGTCGGTGAGCGGTCCCTTGGCCTGGGATTTCTCAAACGTCTCCTGCCCGAAGTAGGGAAGCTCCTGATCCTTGTGCTGGGTGTTCCAGGCGATGAGGTCGGCCAGCGTCTTGGGTGACCCCGGGCCGAGGGCGGCGAGATATAGCTCGAGGTCGTGCTTGAACTCGTAGGCCAGGACGTCGTTTTCGGCATCATCGAACTGTCCCTGGGTGAGAATGTCCGCCGGATCCACGACCACCGCCCCCTGCCTGGTGAGCACGTCGATCGCGGCGGTGAGTACCGCATCGACCCCGGGGTGGAACCCGACCAGACCCTTGTTGCGCGGGATCCCGATCCGGGCGCCCTTCAAGCCGTTCGAGTCGAGAAAACTGGTGTAGTCGGCGGCGATCTTCCCGGTGGCGGCCGCCGTGGCGGGATCGGCCGGATCGACGCCCGCCATCACGCCGAGCAACACGGCGGCGTCGGCCACTGTCCGCGCCATCGGTCCGGCCGTGTCCTGGCTGTGGGCGATGGGGATGATCCCGGAGCGCGACACCAGCCCCAGCGTCGGCTTGATCCCCACGATGCCATTGTGAGACGCGGGAGACACGACCGATCCATCGGTCTCGGTGCCGACGCCCACGGCGCAGAAGTTCGCCGAAATCGCCACCCCCGACCCCGAGCTCGATCCCGACGGGGTTCGGTCGAGGGCGTAGGGATTGCGGCACTGCCCCCCCCGCCCGCTCCACCCGCTCGAGGAATGGCTGGACCGGTAGTTCGCCCATTCCGACAGGTTGGTCTTGCCGAGAATCACCGCGCCGGCGGCGCGCAGCCGCGCCACCAGGGCGGCGTCGTGGGCGGGTTTCGCTCCGACGAGCGCGAGCGAGCCGGCGGTCGTTTCCATCTTGTCGGCCGTCGCGATGTTGTCTTTGATCACCACCGGAATCCCGTGCAAAGGTCCCCGCAGTTTCGACTTGCCGCCTTTCTTCTGTCGTCGCTCCGCGTCCATTGCCTCGGCGATCGCCGGGGCCTCGGGATTCAGCTCGATCACCGAGCGGGTCCGCTCGTCCAGCGCCTCGATCCGGGCCCGGTACAGCTCGACCAGCCCCCGCGCCGAGTACTGCCCCGACGTCATTCCAGCCTGCAGCTGAGCGATCGTGATCTCCTCCAGCTCGAATGCGGCGGGAGCGGCAGGGCCCCGCGCCACAGGCGCCGCCTGCACGAGGCCGCCACGCGTCGGGGGAATCGCCGTGGCGAGGCCGGCGAGCACCGAGGAGTGAATAAAGGACCGGCGGTCGAGCGTGCGGTCGGGCTGGCGCATGGCGAGGCCCTCATCCAGTGGTGGAGGTGGAGACGTAAGGTAGGGTGAGCCCCGTGGAACGGCGAGCCGAGCTTGGGGCGAAGCCAAAGGAGAAGACCATGAACATGCTGAAGCGGATGGCACCACTGGCGCTCCTCGGAGCGCTCCTGGCCTGCAGTAACAGTACGTATGGGTCGAACGGAAGCGGGTGCACCCCGAGCGCCTCCCAGGTCTGCATGGTGATGACCCAGTTCAGTCCCACCTCACGCACCGTGGCGGCCGGGACGACGGTCACCTGGATCAATGGAGACGGGATCACCCACACCACGACATCCAGCTCCGTCCCGGCCACGGCGTCGAACTGGAGTATCACCGTGGCGGCGGGAACCAACACTTCCATGAAGTTGACGGTGCCGGGGACCTACCAGTACTACTGCACCATCCACGGCAGTCCGGGTGCCGGGATGCATGGAACGATCATCGTGAATTGACGGGGGTTCATTCCCAGCGGATGAGGATCTTCCCCACATTGCGGTTCTCGCGCATCCGCTGAAACGCCTCCGCAGCGCGGTCGGGGGGGAACACCGCGTCCACGACCGGACGCAGCCCCCCTTCCCGACCGAACGCGGGCAGCACCCGCTCCCGGAACTCGGCCACGAGCCGCGCCTTCTCCTCCCGGCTCCGCGCCCGCAGCGTGGAGCCGATCAGCCGGGCCCGCTTCTTCATCAGGAGCGCCAGGTCAATCGGCACCTGAGCGCCGCCCATCGTGGCGATGCAGACGATCCGGCCGCGGGTCGCGAGCAGTCGCACATCGTCGGCATAGGTGGAGGCCCCGACCGGGTCGAGCACGATATCGACCACGCCGGGGCCCCACGTTCGTTCGATCTCGCCCGCCCAATGTTCCGCATCGCCTGCGACACCCAGGTCGGCTCCCGCGGTTTGGAGGGCGGGCACCTTTTCCGGCGTGCGCGTCGTCGCCGCCACCCGGGCTCCCAGCAGCTTGGCGAGCTGAATCGCCGCGAGCCCGACCCCCGAGGCCCCGGCATGGATCAGGACCGTATCGCCGGCCGCGAGGCCGCACTCGAACACGAGATTCACGTAGGCGGTGAGAAAGGCTTCGGGGATTGCCGCCGCCGTCACGAGGTCGACGCCGGAAGGCGCCGGGAATACCTGGGCTTGTGGAGCGGCGACGCATTCGGCGTGGCCACCACCGCCGAGCAGCGCGCACACCGGCTGGTCCGTGCCGACCAGACGCCCCGAAACCTCGAGCCCGATGATCAGGGACTCACCGGCCGGTGGCGGATACCGGCCGGCGATCTGCGACAGGTCGGCGCGATTGACCCCGGACGCCGCGACGCGGATCAGCACCTCTCCCGGCCGGGGCTCCGGGTTCGGTCCTTCTACCAGGTCGGCCCGGTACGCTCCGCCTTCCTCTTTGACTCGCAGGAATCGCATCGGGACTAATGTATCGCGCGAGGCCTAGAACCGGACGGAGGCCCCCGCGTAGAGAAGATCGGAGTTTTCGAGCGGCCCCCGTTGCCGGGTGGCCGACGCCGTGAGGTACCAGAGGCGGGTCACGTTCATATCCAGCTCCGCACCAAACCAGGTGACGTGGGTGGGCGGCACGAAGATCCCCGAATCCTGTTCGTTCCGCCATCCGCCGGTCGTCTCGAAATGCATCCGACTCGCCCATCCGGAACCGCCCGGCTGGATGCCCAACGCGAGCGACTCGAGCCACCCATCCGTTCCGACACTGCCGTACCAGGTCGATCGGGATCGCAGGCTGAGACCCACGCCGGCCAACCGATCGGCAGCCAAGGAGAACGAGTACGCGTGGGTCTGCCGGAAGAGCCGCCGGTCGACAGTCTGGCGTCGGCCGCGACCATCACGTGACGTCCCAGACGCGCCGAGGCGCCGCCCCATTCGCCCTGCCGGAACGCGGCGTCGAAGATCGATCCGGCCGCAATCCGTCGTCATCGAGGTCTGGCCCAAAGGCAAGAGATCGCGAACGACCTTGTGTGGATCTTCGCGGGAGGGACACCGCCCAACGAATTTCTCGCGAAATGCGGCGTGCAGCTGGGGCCGCGTGACCTGACCGAAGAAGCCGCGGCCGTCAGGCGGCAAGACCGCGCGCTCGCCCCGGTAGCCCAGGGGTCGTTGCGCAGGCGGGGCCCTCCGCTGAACTTGCGGGGTGCCCAAGACAGCCGCTCCCGTCCGCGAGGCGGTTCTCGCGCGTCCCGTCCGCATGCTCCAGCAGGCTCCACGGCTGGTCTCGGCCACGGTCACGGCTCTGGGGAGCGACGAGCACACGCAGCTCCTCGCCCTCGCGGTCCTGATCGGGGCGGCGGCGGGAGCGGCGGTCCTGGCGTTCTACAAGACGATCGACATCGTGCAGGATCTGGTGCTGCGCGGCGCGTTGCGAACCTCCCTCCCGGCCCCGGTCGTCGTCCCGCTCATCGTGGCGCTGGGGCTCACCGCCTGCCGCGCGTTGGTGCACTGGGGCGCGAAGGACTCTCCCGGAGAAAACATCCCCGATGTGATGTACCGCGTCTCCGTGAAGGGCGGGGTCATCCGCTTCACCCCGACCCTCGTCAAGACGCTGGCGGCCGCCGTGGTGATCGGCACCGGGGGCTCGGTGGGAGCCGAGGGGCCCGTCGTGGTGCTCGGCGCCGCTTCCGCATCGCGAATCGGTCGCTGGCTCAAGGCCTCGCCCAACCGCCTCCGCACCCTGGCCGGTTGTGGGGCGGCCGCCGGGATTTCGGCCGCGTTCAACGCGCCGATCGCCGGGGTGATCTTCGGCATCGAGAAGATCCTGGGCACCGCGGGGGGCCTGGCGCTGGGTCCGTTCGTCGTCGCCAGCATCATCGCCGCCACGGTGAGCCGCGCCGCCTTCGGCAACCACCCGGTGCTCACCTTGCCGATCGAGTTCTCCCTCGCGTCACCCTGGGAGCTGCTGCTGTACGTCGGCCTCGGGGTCATTACCGGCGTGGCTTCGGTCATCTACTCGCGGGGAGTCTGGAAGACCCAGGACTGGTTCGCCCGGCTCGGCCGTCCCTGGGCGATGGTCCTGCTCGGCGCGGCGATCATCGGGGGGCTCGATCTCGCCTTCCGGGCCGACCTCTGGGGCCGCGGCCATGAGAGCATCAACCTGGCCATCCTCTCAACGCGAACGGGGGTGTTTCTCCTGGGGCTCGCCCTCGCCAAACTGGTCGCGACGGCCGTCACCTTCGGCGCGGGGGGGACGGGCGGGGTGTTTACGCCGGCGTTGTTCATCGGCGCGACGCTCGGCGGCGCCTACGGCGTGGCCATTCAGGATGCCGCCCCCAGCTGGCACGTCACCACGGGGGCGCTCGCCCTGGTGGGCATGTCCGGGCTCGTGGCCGGGGCCACCCATGCCCCGCTGACCGCCATCATGATGGTGTTCGAGATGACGGGTGACTATGGGCTGATCATGCCGCTGATGCTCACCAGCGTCATCGCGTTCGGGATCGCGCGGCGGTTGCACCCCGAGTCGATCTACACCGAATGGCTGGTCCGCCGCGGCGTGGTCCTGACTCACGGCGCCGACGCGGCGGTGCTGGCGCGGATCCCCGTCGCCGACGCCATGAACCGCTCCCCCCGCACGATCCCCGAGCATGCCGATCTCGGTCGCATCGTGGCGATCACCGGCGAGAGCCGGCAGATCGACTTTCCGGTGGTGGACGACGGCGACCATCTCGTGGGCATGCTCACCCGGGAGGCGTTGCGCGCGGCGCTCGAAGCCGGCCAGCATCACCCCGGCCTCGTCCTCGCGTCGGACCTCGCCGTTCCGGGTCCTCACGCGGTGACCGAGGACGATTCGGTGCTGACCGCGCTCCGGCTATTGGGAAAGCAGGACGTGCACTCGCTGCCGGTGGTCGCGCCCGGGGGGGCGGACGCGGGCCGGCTGGTCGGCCTCGTGAGCCGGGAGGACCTTTTCGCGGCCTACGAGCGGGCCCTCCTCGTCGAGGGCCACTAACCGGGCGCCCGCGGGCGCAGCTCCTCGAGGAGGTACGCGGTATTGATCAGCGCGGCATGCGAGAGCGCCAGCGGAAAGTTCCCGAGCTGCTCCCCGCTGGCCGGGTCGATCTCTTCGGCCAGGAGCCCGAGATGGTTCGCGCGGCGCAGCTGGTTCTTGAAGAGCCGCTCGGCTTCCGCGAACTCGCCGATCATCGCCAGGTTCTGCACCATCCAGAAGCTGCACGCCACGAACGCGCCCTCGTCGCCGCTCAGGCCGTCGGGCGAACGATACCGGTAGACCAGCTCCTCACAGGACGTGGCGAGCTCCCGCCGGATCGCGGCGAGGGTGCTCCGCACGCGCGGATCATCGTGCTTCAGGAAGCCGACCTTCGGAATGATGAGCAACGAGGCGTCGAGCTGCGGTTCCCCATAGGCCTGCACGAAGGTATTGCGCGCCGGGTCCCACCCCCGCTCCAGGACCTCGGCGTGAATCGCCTCCGCCTCCTCTCGCCAGCGATCCACCGGACCCGGTTGCTGTAACAGCGTGGCGAGCTGGCAGCCGCGCTCCAGCGCCACCCACGCCATGACTTTGCTGAAGACGTACTGCTTCAGCTCCTGACGGGCTTCCCAGATGCTGAAATCCGGTTCGCGCCAGTGCGCGGCCGTCCAGTCGACCAAGTCCCGGATCACCTTCCACAACCCCTCGCTCACGTCGTGGCCGGTGCGGGCCAGCGCCACCGTATCGAGCAGCTCGCCGTATACGTCCAGCTGGAACTGTCCGGCGGCGTCGTTCCCGATCCGGACGGGCTGCGCGCCGCGGTACCCCCGCAGGTGCCCGAGCACCTGCTCCGGCATCTGGCGACCGCCATCCACCGTGTACATGATCTGGATGTGCCGCCCGTCGGCGCGGCGGCAGACGCGCTTGAGAAAACGGAGGAACCGCTCGGCCGCGGCCCGAAACCCCACGCGATCCAGGGCATAGAACACGAACGCCGAATCCCGCAGCCAGCTGTAGCGATAGTCCCAGTTGCGGACCCCGTCCAGATCCTCCGGGAGCGAGGTCGTCGGGGCGGCCACGAACGCTCCCGAGGGCTCGTAGCAACACAGCCGCAGAGCGAGGGCGCTGCGTTGCACCTCCAGCGCGTAGGGACCGCGATACCCCATCTGCGAGGCCCACCCATCCCACCAGTGGGCCGTGTCGTCCAGCGCCCGCTGGGCCGCCTCCGCGTTCACCGGATGCACCTCATCCTCGTCGAACCGCAGCACGAACCAGACCGCCTGCTCCGCCGTCATCCCCCACCGGGCGGTGGCGGTGCCGTCGGCCACCTCCCAGGGCAGGACCGTCGAGGTCGAGAGCCCCGCCGCGTCATTGTCCTGATCGGTGGCGATGACGCCGGCGGCGCGGCGGGCGAGTACGGTCGCGCGAATCGCGTAGTCGAACCGGGGCTGGAAGACGGTTTCCACGTCCACCGCTCCACGGGGGCAATCGACTCGGCGGTAGACCTCCACATGGTCCCCGCGCGCCGGACCGGCGGGCATGAAGTCGGTCACCTGCACGACTCCGCCCCCATCGACGTGGAACGCGGTCACCAGGATGTTCGTGGCCGGGAGATAGCGCTGTTCGCTGGTCCAGTGGCCGACCGGCTGGATGCGCCAAGCCCCGCCGCGCTCGGGGTCCAAGAGCGCCGCGAACAGACTCGGGGAATCGAACCGCGGCGCGCAGAACCAGTCCATCGCGCCGTTGCGTCCCACCAGGGCAGCGGTCCGCATGTCGCCGATGACCCCGTGGTCGCCGATGGGCAGGAAGTCGGTCACACGCGACGGCCCGGCTCGCCGGTCGCGTACGCACCGGAGGCCAGCCACCGCAGGAGTTGCAGCACGGCATCGGGATCGGGGAGGCGGAAGTCCGCGGCCAGGGCCGGTCCCCATCCCGCGTCCCCCACGCCGATGGAACGTCCGATGCCCTTGAGGGATCCGAAGGCGTCCACGTCGGTCTGATCATCGCCGATGTAGACGACCCGCACCCGGGACGGCCAGTCGGCGCCGTGGCGCCGTACCAGCGCGTACAGCACCGCCTGACCCTTGTGCCACGCCGCCGGGGGACGCCCCTCGACCACACACTTCCCCACCACCACCCGCAGCCGGCGCCGCCGCATGATCTTTTCGGCGCGGCGCTCGGCCCGGCGCCGCTCGCGGTCGGCCACGCCCCGCACATGATAGGTCAGGGTCGCACCCTTGCGTTCGACCGTCGCCCCCGCCACCTCCAGGCCCTCCAGCTCTCGCGCCGCCGTCTCCAGGGGGATGCGGAACGCGTCGGCCGCCTCGTGGCGGTAGCTGATCCCCGGCCCTTCGATTTCGAAACCATGATTGGCCACGTAGGTCAGCCCGTTGATGCCCACCAACGCCTGAATGTCCGCGAGCGTGCGCCCCGAGACGATCACGGTATCGAGCCCGGGCATCCGGGCCGCCTGCTCCAACACCTGCTTGGCCGCGTCCGACAGACGGGCGTCCTCCGGTCGCGCGACGATCGGGGTCAGTGTGCCGTCGTAGTCGAGAAACAGCGCGACGGTCGGCCGCTGCGTGAGCCAGCGGCTGAGCCGGCGCGCCACTTCGTCCGCCGGGGAGGCCTGCGTCGACTGCGCCCGGACCGACGCCTCCTCCGCCGCCCCCAGGAACCGCTGCACCCACGCGTGAACGTCGTTGGCCCGCACCCGGTCGCGCAACGCCGACATGCGCGCGTGCCGCTCGTCTTCCGGCATGATGAACGCGCGATGCAGGGTCTCCGCCACCGCCTCGACGTCGAAGGGATTGACGATCAACGCCTCCTGCAGCTCCTCGGCCGCTCCGGCCAGCTCGGACAACACCAGGACGCCGTCGTTCTCCAGCTGGGCGACCACATACTCCTTGGCGACGAGGTTCATCCCGTCGCGCAGCGGCGTCACGAGCGCGACGTCCGCCTGCCGGTACATCGGCACCAGCTCTTCGGGCGGCAGCGCCCGCACCAGGTAGCGGATGGGGCTCCATCCCGGCTCCGCGAATCGCCCGTTGATTCGGCCGACGGTTTCGTCGATCTCGCGTTTCAGCTGGGTGTAGGCGGCGACCCGCTCCCGGCTCGGGACCAGGACCTGGGTGAGCACGAACCGCCGGTGGTAGGTCGGATACCGCTCCAGCAACCGCTCGATCGCCAGCAGCCGCCCATGCAACCCTTTGGTGTAGTCCAGGCGATCGACCCCCAGCACCTCCAGGACCCCTTCCGCCCGAGGGCCGGGCGACACGCCCTGCGCCAACCGCTCCACTTGGGCCACGTCGATACTGATGGGATGGGCCTGGACCGTCACCTGGCGCCCCTCGAACCGGACCAGGCCGGCTCCACGGTCCACTTCACACCCGAGCAGGCGCTCGGCACAGGTCAGGAAATGGTCCGCGTAACTCGGGACATGGAAGGCGACGAGGTCGGCGGCCAGCATGCCGCGCAGGAGGCTGCGCGACCACGGCAACACCCGAAACACATCCGCCGCGGGGAACGGTATATGGAGAAAGAACGCGAGCCGGAGTCCGGGGGCGAGCCGCCGCAGGTGATGAGCCACGCGCAGCAGCTGATAATCGTGCACCCACACCAGGGTCCCGGGCGAACTCGCCGCTGCCGCCACCTGCGCGAAGTATTCGTTGACCCGGTCGTAGGTCTCCCAGGTCGTGTTCTCGATCTCCGTCTGGCCGACGAAATAGTGAAACAGGGGCCACAGCGTGCGGTTCGAGAATCCGCCGTAGTACTGGGAGACCTCGTGCCCCGACAACGGGACCGCGCGATACCGCACCGGCCCCGCCTCGGGAAGCGGCAGACCGCCGTCGGAATCCATGTCCTCGCGGGGGACCCCCGTCCATCCGATCCACGTCCCCCCGCGCTGCGCCAGCACCGGCTCGAGGGCCGTCACCAGCCCGCCCGGGGAGCGGGTGAAACGCACCCCGGCCCCCCGCCGCTCCGCGCGAAACGGCAGGCGGTTGCTCACGACCACGAGAGACGACTGGCTGGACGGCGCCACCGGGGAACCCTGGTCGGGCAAGCGACGAGTCTCCTGACCTTCGGTCCATTCCTCCCAATCAACCTGCGACGCTCTACCGGGTATCATGGCCGGAAGTTCCAAGTGTTGACATAACGTCGGACAGGCGAGCGCTCAGGTCCGCGCGCTCGCGACCGCCCGATTGTAGACCCAGCCGAGGATCGCGCCCCCGGCGGCGCCATCCACCACGCCATACAGCGTCACGACCAGCACGGAGCCCAGACCGGTAGGCCCGTGATAACCCGGGTAGATCGACGCGACGAGCCGCAGCCAGGCGTCCCCGTACGGGGGAAAGACCAGGTTGGCCAGCCCGACGACGCAGAGGCATCCGCCCCAGAGGAGCGCGGAGGTGAGGGACAGTGCCTTAATGTCGAGTCGCATGCGTCCTCCCGAGTGCAGGTGACCTTGTCCGAAGGTCTCGCCGCGCACCGCACTCCTCGTGATCACGGCGCGCTACCACTTGTCGAAATGCTGCTGCAATCCTACCAACGTGGCGGCCGTGGTCAGGAGCATCAGCCGGTCCCCCTTCTGGAGCACGGTGTCGGGTCGCGGGGCCAGCATGTGCTCCCCGCGGATGATCGCGAAGATCCGGGTGTCCTCACCGAGACGGCCGTCGACGGCGCTCAACGGCTGTTCGCGATACGGGCTGTCCGCCCGCAGCACGCCGATCACGAGGCGCCCACCATCCGGGAGCTCGACCGGGATCCCGGCCCGCAACAGGGACAGCAGATCCAGCTCACCGACGCCGGCGGAGTCGAGCACCCGGCGCTCCTTCAGGATCCGTAAGGCGATCTTGAGATGCTCGGCGTGGTGAGCCGGTGAGTCGGCCCGCGTGGCCACCTGCGCCTCGTAGAGGCTCTGGTAGCGCAGCCGCCCCGCCAGCCGGCGCTGGACCAGATAGCTGATCATCACCGCCAGGGCGGCGGGGACGAGCAGCGTGTAGCCGCCCGTCATTTCCGTCACCATCATGAGCGTCGCGACCGGGACGTGGGCGGCGCCCGCGAATACCGCCGCCATTCCCACGATGACGAAGGGCGCAGCGGGCTGGTGGGCGAGCGCGGCCAGCAGCCCGCCGAGCATCGACCCGATGAACAGGGTCGGAGCGAACACGCCCCCCGAGCCGCCGGAAGACACGGTCAGGCTCATCGCGACGGGTTTGGCAAAAACGAGCGCCACGAGCGTGGCGGTCGCCAGGCGGCCGTCGATCGCTTCCTGCATCCACCCGTACCCGCCCCCGATCACCTGCGGCCAGACGAGCGCCAGGCCGCCGAGCAGCAGTCCGCCGAGGGCGGGTTTGAGCTCCGGGCGGATGCGGAGGCTCCGAAACGCGTCCCGCACCCCGTAGAACAACTCCGGCACGACGGTCGCGACGATGCCGGCCCCGATCCCGAGCACGAGATACCAGAGGTTGTCGGTCGCGTTGACGAGGGTGAGCTCGGTGGGAACGCGAAACAACGGGCGCCACCCCACGAAGAAGCCGTTCAGGGCGTACGCGATGACCGAGGCGAGCATCGCGGGAAGCAGCGCCGTGGATTCGAACTCCATGTCAGCGTAGAGCACTTCGATCGCGAACAGCGCGGCGCCGATGGGCGAGCGGAAGATCGCTGCCAGGCCCGCGGCGGTGCCGACGAGCAGGAGGCGGCGGCGATCCGCCCCGGCGCGTCCGGTGAGGGTCGCGTAGACCGAGCCGATGCCGGCGGCGGTCTGGGCGATCGGACCCTCGCGGCCGGCCGCCCCCCCCGACCCGATCGTGAGGGCCGACGCCAGGAGCTTCACGGGGGGGACCCGCGCCCGGATCACCCCTTCGGCGCGGTGAAACGCCTGGACGACGGTATCCGTGCCGTGCCCTTCGGTCTCGGGAGCGAGATGCTGGACCAGGATGCCGACGAGGAGTCCGCCGCCCGCCGCGACCAGGGGAACGAGCCAGAGGCCGTGCGGACCCACCATCTCCTGCAGCACGCCCCCTTCGTCGGGAAGGCCGGGAGGGCGGTAGCCGGCGAGGCTCTCGAGCAGGAGCCAGGAGGCGCCACGCAGCAACAGCGTGAAGATCTGGGCGGTGACGGCGCCGGCCGCGCCGAGCACGACGGCATCGACGATCAGTCGCTGCTGGCGCCCCAGTCGCAGCACCAGCGCACCCACGGGGTTCAGCGATGGGGATGCCGGCACGTCAACCCTCGGCAAAGAAGAAGCGCGCCTTCACGTCCTCGGCTTCCATGGCGTGGACCAGGCGATCCACCACGCGGCGGACTTTGCGCACTTCTTGGTGGGGCATGCGAGCGAGCGCGTGGAGCAGCCGGCCTTGCGCCGGCTCCGGCGCGTCGGCGGCGAGGACGGCGCCGCGCCTGGTCAGCTCCACGGCGACGACCCGGCGATCGGGCTCGCGACGCAACCGTCGCACCAGGCCGCGGCGCTCCAGCCGATCCAGCAGGATCGAAATGCTGCTTTGATGGACGGCGAGCGCTACGGCCAGCTGGCCCACCGTCGCCGGTCCCCGCTGCAGCGCGTTGAGCGCCCACAACTGAGGACCAGTCAGGCCGTAGGCGGCGCGGACCTCCTGCGAGTAACCGTGCAGCGCTTTGACGATCCGGCGGAGCCCTTGCACGATCTGCGCCGTATCGGCCCGATGGTCGACCGCGGGTTTCCGGCCGCGCGGCTTCGCGGATCCCTGGGACGCCATGCTCGCTCACCCGGTGCGATTATATTGATTTCAATATAACAGCCGGCGGATGTTACGGTGATCCCCAACCAGGACGGCGGGGTCCCCGGGTTCGCACCCTTCGTTCGGTACCACACGTTCGGGGACTCGAGCATTCAGTTCACCGTAATCCTCCGGGGCAGGGATTACGTCGCGCAATACCTCATCAAGCACGGATTGATCAAACGGCTGCACCGGCGGTATCGGGAGGAGGGAATCGAAATCCCCTTCCCGATCCGCACGGTGTACCTGGCCAACCAGGACCGGAGGAACGACGGCGGGGCGGCCGGCCCGGAGACGCCGTGACGCGCGCTAGGGCTGCGCCGCCGCCGGCTGCAGATGGTCCTTCAGGAATTGGTCCTCGGTCCTGAGCATCAGCGTGAAACTCGCGAAGTCGTACGCCGCGCCGTGCCGCCCCGGGGGATAGATGCGCAGGTCGACATCCTTCCCCGCCGCGGTGAACGCCGTCAGGAGCTGCATCGTGTTCTGGGGATGCACGTTGTCGTCCATCATCGAGTGAATCAGGAGCAGATGCCCGGTGAGCTTGGCGGCGTGCTTGATGGTCGAGCTCGAGTCGTACCCGGCGAGGTTGTCGCCCAGGAGCCCCATGTAGCG
>DATJXC010000015.1:0-81071 GCA_035500495.1 Gemmatimonadales bacterium | reverse complement strand
TCAGGGCCTCGGGCCGCACGCGGGCTCGGAGCGTGCTCCCATCGATATACGGCATCACGTAATACAGCACGCCATCGCTTTCGCCGGAATCGAACAGCGGAACGATGTTGGGGTGGACGAGCTGTGCGGTGAGCCGGATCTCCCGGGCAAAACGGTCCGGTCCGATGGCCTGCGAGATTTCGGGCGTGAGCACCTTGATGGCGACGTGGCGGGAGAGCGCCTAGTCGCGGGCCAAGAGGACGGTGCCCATGCCGCCCCGCCCCAACTCGCGCTCCACCGCAAACCGGCTCGGCAGAGTGCCGCTGAGTGGAGGTCTGGGGTCTTCCATTACCGGTGCAGGACCGCCCGAATCTTGGAGAGATGGTGGAAGCTGTGGCGCACCGGATGTCCTTCGATGAAGTACTGAGCGGTCAAAGGAGCGTCGGCATCGAGCGACAGAGGGGCCGCGGTATCGAGCTGCGCGTCAGTAAATGCCCGAACTGCGGCGGCAGCGGCCTTGGCGTTGGCGCGCAGGAGCGCCACGGTTTCCTGTCTGTTCGCTGCGGCATGGTCGTGCGCGTGGGCAGCGTTGACTTTTGCCACGTCATCCCAGCTGAGGCCGGAGACGCCGTCGCCCGAGGCCATCTTCTTGGCCAGATCCAGCTCGATGGGGTACATGCTGGCGACATGATGCACCATGACGCCAACGGTCCGACCGTCGGGGGGCACGGGGATCTTCCAATCGCGGTCGGAAAGACCCTCAGCAAAGGTGGCGACGGCCTCCGCCCCCTGTTCGATTCGCTTCGCGAGCTGCTCAGCACGCTGACTCATCACGGCTCCGAGGAAGGATAGCGGGATCGACGACCTGCTCTTCAGCTGTTGCCAACGATAACTCACAAAGCGTTGCAGATGGAGAGGGACTCGAACCCTGGGTCTCCTCTTCGAGCTGAAGCGTGATCTGCGGGTCAGTCTCGGGCTCGAGATGCCCGACCTTCATGACTCCGTCGATCTCGACGATGATCAGCCACAACCGGAGGCAGTAGTCCACGCCCGCGCCGGCGTCGGGATCCGGGGTGAAGTCGAGACAGAGCCATTGGCGGAAGGTGTCCGCGGTCACCGCTCGATCGATCTCCCAGATGACCGGCACCTCGCCGGCATTCATTTCGTAGCCGCCCGACTTGACCGCCTGTTGCGCCGTGCCCAGGATGCGCAGTCGATTGCCGTCGACGAGCAGCGCCAGCGCCTGGGACACGTTCCACGGGGCGGGGAGGAACTCCTGGAGATCGAGGAAGTCGTCGGCCGAGCCGCTCCACAGGATCGCGCGCACTTGCATCCCCCGGTCATCCTTGCCTGCCCACCCCACCTGGAAACCGCGCGCACAAGCCCAGGCGGTCGAACGCACGAATCCCGCCGGCGCCAGGGACACGAAGGACTCCGGGCTCCCGTCCCACAGGGCTGCGCCGTTCGCCATCTCTTCGTCCCAGACGTGGCCCACTTGTTGACCGTCGCCGGCGCCTAAGATGTCCGAACCGACGAGCCGATCCGACGGTGGATGCAGATCGATATGACTCTCCGTCGTCCCGCGCCACAAGCATCCGTGCCGCTGCCGTGCTCCGCCGACATAACCAACCTGGATGCCGTCCGCGACACCTTTCCCGTAGGTCTCCACGGCGGGATCAGGCCCGGTCAGCACGACCAGGCTCTCGCGGGAGCCTTCCCACAACAGCGCGCGACAGGGATCCTCGGCGAACTTCTCGTAGCCGTATCCCACCTGTTGGGTGTCGCTGCACGCGAGGGCATTGCTCTTCTGCCACTTGGCCGGATGCAGCTCGACGCCCGTCATCTCGCCAGCGGCGTCGCGGGTCCAGACCAGCGCGCGTTCATCGTGCTTGGGGGTGTACCAGAGCCCGGCGATCTGCGAGCGGGAAGTTCCCGAGGCCCCGATCTTCTTGACGTCCTGGTAGGTCAGGATCTCGGGCTTGCCATTGACCCAACGGTAGGGCGGGGCGGCCGCGGCGCCCTCGACGAGCGCCACCGGCTCCTGGCCGCAGAACCCCACGCCGCTCCCGCGTTTCTTGCCCTTGGGGAGAGGCAGCAAGGTAACGGTGATCGACGCGAGGTCGACTCGCTCACGCAATGACGGCATATGCGTTACGGACAGGGAGGGATTCGAACCCTCGGTACCCTTGCGGGCACACCGGTTTTCGAGACCGGCCGTTTCAACCGCTCACGCACCTGTCCTGATGAGGCTGGATGATAA
Source organism: Gemmatimonadales bacterium (assembly GCA_035500495.1). Lineage (GTDB taxonomy): Bacteria > Gemmatimonadota > Gemmatimonadetes > Gemmatimonadales > GWC2-71-9 > DASTHG01. The sequence continues at coordinate 78,832 of DATJXC010000015.1, read as the reverse complement.
GTAGAAGGCTGAGACGCCTAGACGCCTAGCGGGCACGAGGCAGCAGGGGTCAGGTGAACTACTTCCTACTCCCTGTCACCCGCTGGGCGTCTATCCGTCTGCTGCTCACTCCTATCAACCAGCCTTTCACGGACAGGGTGGGATTCGAACCCACGAAACGGTTACCCGTTTACACGCTCTCCAGGCGTGTGCCTTCAGCCGCTCGGCCACCTGTCCAAAACAGCGGAAGGGGAAGGTAGTCGCGCGTTTCCCCCCATTCAACGGGCCGGCGGCAGCGACCGCACGGCGTCGCGCAGCGCGGCCATCGCGGTCTCGATCTGGGCGTCGGAGATGTAGGGCGCCGGGCCGAGTCGGAGTACTTCCCCTCGGTAGTCCGACCACACGCCGCGCTCGCGTAACCCCTGGTGCAGCGCCGCCGCCCGCGGGGTCTGCAATGCGAGAAACCCTCCCAGGTTCTCGAGTGGCACGGAGCGGTCACGGCTGATCAGGCGAGGATCGAGCTCCAGATCGTCGAACCGCTCGATCAGCAGGCCGACCTGGTGCTGGCTCACTTCGCGCAGGAACACCGGCTTGAGGTCGTGCTCCTTGAAGAACTGGAACACAGCCGCCGCCCGGTAATGGCTGGTGGGGTCGTAGGTGGCGCCGGCGAACACCTCCGGTCCGGGGCCGTATTCGACCCGCGTGCGGGGGCCACCGGAGTACAGAGAGGTGAACTCGCTGAACCATCCGGTGACCACCGGGCGCAGTTCCCGCCCGGCCGGGATTCGCAGGAAGCCGTTGCCTTCGCCGAGCTGGCAGTACTTGTAGCCACCGCCTGTGATATAGGCCTGATCGAGGTGCTGTTCGCGAACCGAGAAGGGCACCACGTTCAGCGCATGGTAGACGTCGACGATCAACTCGGCGCCGACGCGCGTGCAGGCGGCCAGTGCGCGCGACAGTCCCGGGACGATGTGGGCGTTCTCGTAGAACACCGCGGAGACGAAGACCGCGGCGGTGCGGTCGTCCACCGCCTGGGCGATGCGCTCGGCCACGTCCGCCGCCGGGGTGTGCGGGACTTTGACGACCTCAACGCCTTCCTCGGCGAGGCGGTCGAGCTGCCGCCGCATGGCGTGGAATTCTCCCGTGGTGGTGATGAGCTTCGGTCTCCGCCGCAGCGGCAAGGCGGAAAGCAGCTTGATCAAGAGATCGTGCGTGGCGGGTCCCAACGCGATGACCGCCTCGGGGTCGTCGAGGAGACGCGCATAGCCCGCCCGGACCTCGTCCGCCGTGCACATCGCGCATTCCCATTTCTCGTCCACCATGTCGGCCGCATCCTGCCAGGCGTGCACCAGGCCATCGAAGGCCTTGTCGGGCCACGCCTGATGGGAGTGGCCGGACAGGAGTACTCGTTCGGCGACCTTGAAGCGCGAGTAGTGCGGGGAGAGCGCGTTGGGAGAGCCATAGAGCGACGCTGGGGTGAACGGCACGCTTTACATCTCCGTCCGGATCGCCCACAGGTCGGGGAACGCCGGCTTGTTGATGGTGGTCGCGAGGTATTCGGCCCCGGCTGACCCCCCGGTCCCCGTCTTGGTGCCGATCGTGCGCTGCACCATCTTGACGTGCCGATACCGCCACTCCTGGAACCCCTCATCCAGGTCCACCAGACGCTCGCAGACCTGGGCGGTGCCGGGATTGGAGCGATAGACGTGGATCAAGAGCTGCTGCAGCCGTGGATCGGCCTCGATCGGCCGGGTGACGTCGCGCCGCAGCGACGGCTCTGGGACGTCGTAATCGTTGGCGGCGAGGTACTGAAGAAACGCGTCCCACAAGGTGGGTTTGGCGAACCGGCTCTCCACCCGCGCCCGGTGCTCGCTCCCGACGGGGTAGCGCTCGATCGCCGCGCGACTCTTGACCCCCAGCAGGGATTCCAGCTCGCGGAACTGGAACGATTGGAACCCACTTCCCGATTCCAGCCGATCGCGAAACGCCAGGAACTCGAGCGGCGTCATCGTCTCGAGGATATCGATCTGGGCCACGAGCACCTTGAGAATCGTGAGGACCCGTTTCAGGGTGTGCAGGGCCCGGGGGGTGTCGTTGGCACGGAGCAGGCCGACGAGATAGTCCAGCTCGTGCAGCACTTCCTTGAACCACAGCTCGTACACCTGGTGGATCACGATGAACAGCGTCTCGTCATGCTCGAGCGTCCCCTCCCGGGGTTGCTGCAGCGAGAGCAGCTCGTCGAGCTTCAAATAGCTCGCGTACGTCACGGTCATTTCACGTAAACCTCGGTTTGTAGTTCGCGAGCGTCTCGTATTGATCGGGCCACGGCAGCTCGAACCCCAGCTCCCGCGCCGCGTGCCGGGTCCAGTACGGATCCCACAGATGCGCCCGCGCCAGAACGCAGAGGTCGGCGCGGCCGGCCGCCAGGATCGTATTGACGTCGGTGAATGAGGAGATGTTGCCGACCGTCATCACCGGCATCCCCGCTTCATGCCGGACCCGGTCGGCGAACGGAGTCTGAAACAACCGGCCGTACACCGGTCGCTGGTCCGCCACCGTCTGCCCGGCGGACACGTCCAGCAGGTCGCAGCCATGGTCCTTGAGGGCCTTCGCGACGGCCACGGCATCGGCCGATTCCATCCCCCCCGGCGCCCAGTCGACCGCGGAGATGCGAACCGACATCGGCTTGGCCGCCGGCCACACTGCCCGGGCGGCGTCGAACACCTCCAGCGGAAAACGGAGGCGGCATTCCAGCGGTCCGCCGTACTCGTCGCTCCGACGGTTGGTCAACGGCGAGATGAAACTCGCGAGCAGGTAACCGTGCGCGAAATGCAGCTCCAGAAAATCGAAGCCAGCCTGGTCGGCCATGCGCGTCGCGCGGACGAAGTCGTCCCGCACCTGATCCATCTCGGCGCGGGTCGCCTGGCGCGGCACCTGGCTGTGAGGCAAGTAGGGAATCGGGGAGGCGGCAATGATGGGCCAAGCGCCCCGCTCGAGCGGCTCGTTGTCCCCTTCCCACATCACCTTGGTGGCGCCCTTGCGACCGGCGTGGCCGAGTTGCATGCCGACCTTGGCCCAGCTGTGGTGGTGGACGAAGTCGACGATCCGCTGCCACGCGGGCACGTGCTCGGGCTTGTACATCCCCGTGCAGGCGGGCGAAATCCGGCCCTCTCGATTGACATCGGTCATCTCGGTCATGACGAGACCGGCGCCACCGACCGCGCGGGCTCCGAGGTGGACCAGGTGCCAGTCGTTCGGTGTCCCGTCCTCCGCCGAGTACTGGCACATCGGGGACACGACGACCCGATTGACGAGGAGCAGGTCCCGGATCCGGAACGGCGTGAACATCGGCGGTGGCGGTGGGGTGCGGGGCACGGCCACACCGGACTTGGCCTCCGCGGTCTCGGCGAACCACGCGTCGACCGCCGCCACGAACCTGGGGTCTCGCACCCGCAGATTGTCGTGGGTGATGCGAAGGGAACGGGTGAGCAGGTTGAACGCGAACTGAAGCGGTTCCATCTCCATGTAGCGCTCGGTGTTCTCGAAGTACTCGAGACTCACCTGCGCCGCGCGCTGCAAGCTCTCGACCACCGGACGCCGTTCGGTTTCGTAGGCGGCCAGGGCAGTGGGGATGTCCCGGGTCTCCTTCAGAGCGCGGGCCAGGACGATGGCGTCCTCCATGGCGAGCTTGGTCCCGGAACCCACGGAGAAATGCGCGGTGTGCGCCGCGTCACCCACCAGCACCACGTTGTCGTGGTGCCAGCAGGCGTTCCGGACGGTTCCGAACTGCCGCCAGATGGAGCGGTTCCCGACCAAGCGATGTCCCTGGAGCTCCTCGGCAAACAATGACTCGCAGAAGTCGATCGTGTCCTGCTCCGAGGCTCGATCGAGGCACGCCTTGCGCCAGGTCGGCTCGGTTGCCTCGACGATGAACGTCGAATGGCCCGGCTCGTACTGGTAGGCATGCACCCGCCACAGACCATGCTGGTCGTAGCGGAAGTAGAACGTGAACGCGGGGAAGGGGCGGGTGGTGCCGAGCCAGACGAACCGGTTGGGCCGCAGGTCGACGCTCGGCCGAAAGTGCTCGGCCCAGCGCTCCCGCACCACGCTGTTGGCGCCGTCGGCGGCCAGGATCAGGTCCGCCGACCGGTAAGGCGTGAGATCCTGCACGTCGGTGCCGATCCGCACCTCCACCCCCAACCCGGTCGCGCGACGGGCCAGGATCTCGAGCATCGCCTGGCGCGACAGTCCTGAGAATCCGTGGCCGGTCGAGGAGAGGACCCCGCCCTGGTAGTGAATCTCGATGTCGTCCCAGTGGGCCGACTGCCTGGCCATCGCCTCGAAGGTCTCGGGGTCGGCGACCTGCAGGTTCTCCTGGGTGGCCTCGGAAAACACGACGCCGAAACCGAAGGTGTCGTCCAGGCGATTCCGCTCGAGGACCAACACCTCGGCCTGCGGGTCCGCTTTCTTGATGAGAATCGCGAAATACAATCCCGCGGGGCCGCCCCCGATGGACACGACCTTCACGGTGACCCAGCCAGGAGCTGCCCGGCGATTACGAGGTGCTGAATCTCGGTGGTTCCCTCGTAGATGCGGAGGGTGCGCACCGCCCGATACAGGCCCTCGACGGGATGATCCGCCATGACGCCGCGACCGCCCAGGATCTGCACGGCGTCGTCAACGATGCGCTGCGCTGCTTCGGTGGCGTACGCCTTGGCCATGGCGGCCTCGACGGTGACCCGCTCCGCCCCCCCATCCACTTCCCAGGCGGCGCGATACACGAGGAGACGCGCCGCGGTCAACTCGGTCGCCATGCGGGCGATCTTGTCCTGCACCAGCTGGAACTTGGCTAGCGGCTCTCCGAACTGGTGGCGCGACCTGGCGTGCGCGACGGCTTCGGCCAGGGCGCGCGCAGCCATGCCGCAGGCGGCCGCGCCGACGGTGGCGCGGAGCCGGTCCAGCGTGGCGAGACCCAGCTTGAACCCCTGTCCCGGGCCGGCCAGGAGGAATTCGTCGGGGACGCGACAGTCGGTGAACGCGAGCTCTCCCAGGGGGTGAGGCGCGGACAGTACCTGCGCCCGTACGAAACGGAGTCCCGGGGTCGAGGCCGGCACGACGAAGCAGGCGATCCCCCGGTGGCCGAGCGCCCGGTCGGTCGTGGCGAATGTGGTATAGAAGTCCGCGATCCCGGCGTTCGAGATGAACGTCTTCGCGCCGTTCAGCACCCAGCCATCGCCGTCCCGCCGCGCGCTGGTTGTGAGCGACGCGACGTCCGATCCCGCGTCGGGCTCCGTCATGGCGAACGCGGCCATCGCCCGGCCCGCCTCGGCGGCGGAGAGCCAGCGTTCCTTGAGGGGGGGCGTGCCCGCCAGGAGAATCGGCATCGTGCCCAGGGCCTGGAGGGCGAACACCGCGTCCGACAGCGGCGACACCGCGGCGAGCGCTTCGCGCACCAGGCAGCAGCCGCGGAAGTCCCGCCGGAAAATCGGCGCGAACCAGCCGGCGCCGCCGATCCGGGCGAGCACCTCTCGGGCCTGCACCCGCGCCGCATCGTCATCCCGGGGCTCGGGCAAGGGCGCGATGGCCTGCATGGCGAACCGGCCGAGCTCCGTCGCCATCGCCGCGTGGGAGCCGCCCAGGTACGCCCGGATGCTGCGGACTTCCGGAACGAAGGTCACGTGAACTTGGCTTCCCGCTTGGCCATGAACGCCTCGTAGGACTCCCGGAAGTTGGGATGCCGCATGCACTCGGCCTGGGCCTGGGCCTCCGCTTCGAGCGCCGCCGCGAAGTCCATTCCGGCTTCTTTCTGGAGGGCATCCTTGGTGACCGCGAGCGCCGCCGCAGGTCCGCGGGCGAGGCGCTCGGCCCAGGCACGGGCCTCCGGGAGGAGGCGCTCCTGGGTCACGACCCGGTTGTACAGCCCGATCTCGTAGGCCCGGCGGGCATCAATGAAATCGCCGGTCATGAGCAGCTCCGTGGCGAGTCCCAATCCCACGATGCGCGGAAGCAGCCACGCCGCCCCCATGTCGGCTCCGGAAAGGCCGACCTTGGTAAAGAGGAAGGCGATCTTCGCGGACTCGGCCGCGATGCGGACATCACACGCGGTCGCGATCACGGCGCCCGCGCCAGCCACCGTTCCGTTCAGGGCGGCCACCACCGGCCGGCGGCACTGGCAGATCGCCAGGATCAGGTCGCAGGTCAACCGGGTGAACTCGAGCAGGCCCTTGGCGTCCCGGGCGAACAGGGCGCCGATGATGTCCTCCACGTCTCCACCGGAACAGAACGCCCGGCCCGCCCCGGTGATGAGCACCGCCCGGACTCCGGGTTCGGTGGAGAGGGTCCGGAATGCATCGCGCAGCTCGGCGTACACCTCGAACGTGAGGGCGTTCAGGCGGTCCGGTCGGTTCAGGGTAATGGTCGCGACGGCGCTGTTCGGGTCGTGCGCGTAGAGGAATGACTTGGCGGCGATCGGCATCGCACGGAGCTCCTAGATGACGGCGGTCGCTTCGATTTCCACGGACGCCTGCGGATCGACGAGGGCCCTCACTTCGACCAGCGCCATCGCGGGATAGTGGCGGCCCAGATGCTTGCGGTGGACCTCGCCCAGCGCCTGGCGGCTTGCCAGGTATGTCGCGAGATCGGTGACGAAGACCGTCATACGGCCGATGTCCTCCGCGCGCCCGCCAGCTTGCTTCACTACGGTGAGGATCTTCCCCAGGGCTCTGTCCCACTGGTCGATCAGGGTTCCCGGCGGGGCCGCCTGGCCCGCCACGAAGAGGATGCGGCCGCCGGGCCTCGCCAACATCCCGTTGTTCCACCCGCTCGGCCGGCCGAGGGACTCCGGGTTGATGATCTCGAAGCTCATGGTCGGAACGAGCCTCCATCGAGCCCGATCGCCAGGCCCGTGAGCGCCGCACCGTCCTCGGTGCAGAGGGCGACGATAACTCGAGCGACCTCTTCAGGCGCAATCAGGCGCGGCTGCTGCGAGGCCCGTAGCACGGCCTGCAGGGCCTCGGCATGGGTTTTCCCGGTCCGCGCGGCCACCCGCTCGATCGTTTCCTGTGTCAACTGCGTGTCCACGTACCCCGGGCAGACGGCGTTCACGGTCACTCCGTGGCCCGCCGTCTCGGCCGCGACCGATCGAGTGAATCCCACCACCGCATGCTTCGCGGCGCTGTAGGCCGAGATGTAGCGGTCGCCGGAAATTCCCGCGACGGAGGCGACGTTCACCACGCGACCCCAGCCCCGTTCCAGCATGCCCCCGAGAAGGGCCTGGGTACAGAGGAAGGTACTGGTGGCGTTGACGGCGAGCATGCGATTCCAGTCTTCGAGCCGGGTCTTCTGTGCCGGCGCCGACATCGCGGCACCGGCATTGTTGACCAAGATGTCCACTCGACCCAGGTGGCCGATCGCCGCCTCAGCGAGCGCGCGGACACTGGCCGGATCGGTGACGTCGCATCGGACACCCCAGGCCTTGTGGCCGGCCGCCCGCAGGTCACCGGCGACGGCGTTCAACCTCGCTTCGGTACGCGCCGCGACGACGACGGCCACCCCGGCCTCGGCGAGCAGCCTCGCCACGACGGCGCCGAGGCCCTGGCTCCCTCCGGTGACGACGGCGGTCCGCCCGACCAGGCTCATCGCGGCCGCTCGTGCATCACGGCCTCCTCGAGGATCGCGGCCAAAGTGGCGATCGACTCGCGGCCTTCTTCGGGCGTCGCGTCGGCCGGCCAGCCGAAATACGCGCGCGGTCCGCCGGCCTCCTCGAAGGTGGAGCGACCGGCGCGGATCGCCACGGATAAGGAGCTCGGATTGGCCGGAAGCTCATGCTGCACCTCGCGGCGCACCAGGTCCGGGCGGATCGCCAGGACGAGCGACGTTTCGAATCGTCCTGCATGGCAGGCACCGGTGCGGAACTCCTCGCTCAGACGGCCGACCCAGGGCTTGCGCGTGAGATCGGGGAAGGCGACCCGCACGAGACCTTCCTCTTGAATCCGGGCCACGCCGGCAGCGATCGCCCCCAGATGTCCGGGATCGAGGTGCGCATTGGCGATGGCGAGGAGTGGGAACCCGTGCAGCCCGAGGCTCCGGCCGATGCCCAGGATCGTCGCGGTGGCGGCGGCCGGGTCGGGGGAAAGCGTGCCGGCGAAATCGGCGGCGAACCCGGCCGTGGTGTACACGAGCGGCGGGAGCAACAGCGGGAGCAAGCCGTGGGTCGTCAACCGCTCGGCTCCGGCGCGGGCCATCGCCTCGGCGATCAGCACGTCGGTGTGGAGGGGGAGATGCGGACCGTGGGCTTCGATCGCGCCGGTCGGCAGAATAGCGACGGCCCGGGTGCGATCGAGACCATCGACCTCTTCCCAGGTCAGCTCGGTCAGGTCGTGGACGGTCATTGACCGTGGGCGGTCCGCAGGGACATTCTCTGATCCATGTTCCGGCCACCCGAACGCTTCAACATCGCCGACCACTTTCTCGATGCCCGCGTGCGCGAGGGTTTGGGGGGTCGGACGGCGTTGCGCACGGATCGGGGATCGCTCACTTATGGGGAGGTCCAGGCCGAATCCAATCGGTTCGGCCACCTGCTTCGGGACGCGGACGTGCGGCCCGAACAACGCGTCATCATCGCGCTGCCTGACGGCCCGGAGTTCGTCGCGGCGCTGTTCGGCACCCTCAAGATTGGCGCCGTCGTTGTCATGGTCAACCCGCAGCTTGGGGCCGACGCCCTCGGGGACATGTTCGAGTATTCACGGGCGGCGGCCGCCGTCGTGCACCGTGACTCGGCCGAACCGTTCCGAGCGGCCGGAGCGCGCTCGCCGCTGTTTCGGGACCTGCTGGTGGTCGGGGAGCCGGCCTTTGCCGAGCGGGTCGCCCGGGCGCCGACCGGCCTCGACCTGTTCCCGACACACCGGGACGATGCGGCGATCTGGCTGTTTTCCGGCGGGACGACCGGGCTCCCGAAGGCGGTGCTGCAGACTCACGCTTCCTATGCCAACACGACGGAGTTGTATGGGAAGGGCGTATTAGGGATCGGGCCGTCAGATATCACCCTCTCGGTTCCGAAGCTGTTTTTCGGATACGCTATGGGTCTGAACCTGCTGTTTCCGTTCTCCGTGGGCGCGTCGGCCGTGCTGTTTCCGGAGCGCGTCACCGCGGACGTCATCTTCGAGAAGATCGCTCGCTTCCGGCCCACCATCCTCGTCAATGTCCCGACGATGGTGAACCACATGGTGTCCCATCCCGAGGCCCTCCGCCAGGACTTCTCTTCTCTGCGGCTCGCAACTTCCGCCGGGGAGGCGCTGCCGGCGGAGCTGTACCACAAATGGAAGCGGTGCTTCGGCGTGGAGCTCCTCGATGGGCTCGGCACGGCCGAGATGTGGCACATTTTCATTTCCAATCGGCCCGGCGCAGTGAAGCCTGGCACGATCGGACAGGTCGTCCCGGGTTTCGAGGTCGCGGTGCGCGACGACGCCGGCCGTGACCTGCCGGACGGTGAGGTAGGGGGCCTCTGGGTTCGGGGCGACTCGCGGGCGATTGCGTATTGGCAGCTGATGGACAAGACGAAACAGGCGTTCCGGGGCGAATGGTATCTGTCCGGGGATCTCGTCCGGCGGGACGCCGAGGGGTACTTCACCTACTGCGGCCGTGCGGACGAGATGCTCAAGGTGGACGGAAAGTGGCTGTCTCCACAGGAAGTGGAGAATTGCCTGTTGCGCCATCCCGATGTCCGCGAGGTGGCGGTCGTGGGGGTGGTCGACGCCCACGGGCTCACCAAGCCGCATGCATACGTGATTCCGCACCGGCGCTCCGCGCAGCTCGGGGATGAGTTGAAGGCGTTCGTCCGCGAGCAGCTGGAGCCGTACAAGGCCCCCCGCGAAGTCGTGTTTGTGGATGCGTTGCCCAGGACGCACCTGGGGAAGGTGGATCGCGGGAAGTTGAGGAAGGGGTGATGGGAGCGTGGGCGGCCAACCGGTCTTGATCGCGGCAGAGGTGAGGAACTTGCTCGACTCGTCCCAGGTCGAGGGGTTGGACGTGACTTGGATCCCGGCCGGGGATCCGACCCCACGCGGCGAGTGGGTGGCTCTCGTGCCGCTGCTGACCCGCTGGGTGGGGGGGACGGAGCTCAAGAATCTGCCGCAGCTTCGTATCGTCGCAAACGTGGCGGTCGGATTCAACAACGTGGACGTCGTCGCCGCCCAGCTCCGCAGGGTGGTCGTCACGAACACGCCCGAGGTCCTCACCGACGCCACCGCCGATCTGACCTGGGCCCTGATCCTGGCCTGCGCCCGTCGGTTGCTGGAGGGTGTCGAGCTGGTCCGAAGCGGTCAGTGGCTGGGATGGCATCCCGAGCAGCTGCTCGGGCTCGAGCTGCGGGGCCGGAGGCTGGGGTTGCTCGGCGCGGGTCGGATCGGTCAGGCCGTAGGCCTTCGGGCCCGCGTGTTCGGGATGGAAGTCCTCTACTCCACCAGAACCCCAAAACCCGCGTTCGAGCAACAGACCGGCGCCAACCGCGTCGAGCTCGGCGCGCTGTTCCGCGAGAGCGACGTGCTGTCGCTCCACGTCCCGGCTGTCCCCGAGCTGCAAGGGATCATCAACCCTGAAACGTTGGCCCGCATGAAAACCGGCGCGATCCTCATCAACACGTCACGTGGGGATCTGGTGCGCGAAGAGGCGCTTGCGGCCGCCCTCGAGTCCGGTCACCTCGGGGCCGCCGGGTTGGACGTCTATGTCGACGAGCCGGAGATCGCGCCGCGCCTGCGCGCCGCCCCGCGGACGGTCTTGCTGCCACACATCGGGAGCGCGACCCGCGACACGCGGCGGGCCATGGCGGGTCTTGCGGTGGCCAACGTGCAGGCGGTACTCGCGGGGAAGCCGCCGTTGACCCCGGTGTTCCGCTAGTTAGCTTCAGCCCCGGAGATGACCCGGGCCTCGGAAAAGCAGACCCTCCTCGATGCCCGCGCGCTCGCGCGGGCGCTTCAGCGTATGGCGGTAGAGATCACCGAATTGGCCCACGGGACCGACGGTCTGGTACTCGTGGGGATCCAGCGGCGCGGCGTGGAGCTGGCCGAGCGGCTCGCCGGCATCATCGAGCGGGAGGAAGGCGCGCGGGTCCCGCGCGGAGCGCTCGACATCACGCTCTACCGCGATGATCTGGAGGTCGTGGGCCCCCGCCCGGTGATCGGCGAGACGCGTCTGCCGGAAGATCTCACCGGGAAGCATGTCTTCATCGTCGACGACGTGCTGTATACCGGCCGGACGGTACGCGCGGCGCTGGACGAATTGGCCGATTTCGGCCGACCCAAGCGCATCTCGCTCTGCGTGCTGATCGATCGCGGGGGCCGGGAGCTCCCGATTCAGGCCGACATCGTCGGGAAACAGGCCAAGGTGGGAGCGAAGGAGTTCGTCGAGGTCCTGATCGCGGAGCTGGACGGGAAGGACGAGGTGAACCTCGTGAGCCGTCGATGACACCCGCCCCTCCGACTCTGGGAAAAGACCTCGTCGGACTGGAATTTCTCTCGGCCGATCAGATCCGTCTGATTCTCGACACGGCGGAGCCGTTCAAGGAGGTGTCGGAACGGCAGATCAAGAAAGTGCCCGCGCTGCGCGGCAAGACCATCGTCAACCTCTTCTTCGAAGCCTCCACTCGCACCCGCATCTCCTTCGAATTCGCCGAGAAACGCCTGTCGGCGGATACCGTGAATGTGGCCGCCTCCGGGTCTTCGGTTTCAAAGGGCGAGACCCTGGTCGACACCGCCAAGAACCTCGAGGCGATGCGGATCGACATGGTGGTGATGCGCCACGGCGCCTCCGGGGCCGCGCAGTTTCTGGGGGACCGCATCCGCTCCAACGTGATCAACGCGGGCGACGGCAAGCACGAGCACCCCACCCAGGGCCTGCTCGACATGCTGACGATCCGCGACCATCACGGCACGCTCGAGGGCGTCAAGGTCTGCCTCGTGGGCGACATCCTGCATTCGCGCGTGGCACGGTCGAACCTGTGGGGCCTCACCAAGCTCGGCGCTCAGGTGGCCGTGTGCGGGCCACGCCCGCTGTTGCCGAGGGGGATCGAGGACTTCGGCGTCACCGTGTTCTCCCGCATCGAGGCGGCCATCGAGTGGGCCGACGTGCTGAACGTGCTGCGGTTGCAGCTGGAGCGGATGGAAGGAGGGTTCATCCCGAGCCTGCGCGAGTACTTCCGTGTGTTCGGTGTGACCATGGACCGTCTGGAACGGGCGCCGCGGCCGCTCACCATCATGCATCCCGGGCCCATGAACCGTGGCGTGGAGATCGAGTCTCGGGTCGCGGATGGTCCCCATAGCGTGATCCTGGACCAGGTCACCAACGGCGTCGCGGTGCGCATGGCGGTGCTCTACTTGCTGGCCGGCGGCCGGCCCGAGCTGGCCGACGCCGCGAAGAGCGGACCCAGCGAATGAGCCGCCCCATTCTCCTGAAGGGCGGCCGGGTCATCGACCCGAGCCGCAACGCCGACGCGGTCGCCGACGTGCTGATCGAGGACGGTAAGGTGACGGCGGTTGGGAGCGGGATCGGCGGGCCGGATGAGTCCATCGTGCGCGACGTCAGCGGCCTGGTGGTGGCGCCCGGACTGGTGGACGTCCATGTGCACGTGCGCGAGCCGGGGAATGAAGACGAGGAAACAGTCGCCACGGCCGCCCGCGCCGCGGTGGCGGGCGGGTTCACCGCCGTGTGCGCCATGCCCAACACCGATCCGGTGACCGACAACCAGGCGGCCGTCGGCTTCATCGTGCGGCAGTCGGTTCGCGCCGGTCTCGCGCGGGTGTATCCGATTGGGGCCATCTCGGTGGGGCAGCGCGGGGAGCAGCTGGCGGAGATGGGGGAGATGGTCGGGGCAGGGGCGGTCGCGGTGTCGGATGACGGCAAGCCGGTCGTCTCCGGACATCTCATGCGCACGGCCCTCGAGTACGCGCGGACGTTCGATATCCCGGTCGCCGACCACTGCGAGGAGCCGACGCTCGCGGCCGGCGGCGCGATGCATGAAGGGCTGGTGTCGGCGCGTCTCGGCCTGAAGGGGATTCCGGCGGCGGCCGAGGAGATCATGGTGGCGCGGGACATCCTTCTGGCCGAGCTGAGCGGTGGCCACGTGCACCTGTGCCACATGTCCACGCGTGGCTCGGTGGACCTGATCCGCCGGGGCAAGGAGCGCGGCATCCGGGTGACCGCCGAAGTCACCCCGCATCATCTGTCCCTCGATCACACGGCCTGCGAGCACTACAACACCAACGCGAAGATGAATCCACCGCTGCGGGAGCAGCCGGACATCGAGGCGTTGCGCCAGGGACTGCGGGAGGGCGTGATCGACTGCATCGCCTCCGACCATGCGCCGCACGCCTACGACGAAAAAGAAGCGGCGTTCGATCATGCGCCGTTCGGCATCATCGGGCTGGAAACGGCCTTCGCGGTCGCTCATACCACCCTGGTTCTGGGCGGTGCCCTGTCGTTGGGCGAGCTGATCTCGCGGATGAGCACGATCCCCGCGAAGGTGTTCCACCTGCCGGGAGGGAGCCTGCGGCCGGGCGCGTCGGCGGATGTGTGCGTGCTCGACGTCACCACGCCGTGGACGGTCGATCCCGCGCGGTTCCATTCCAAGAGTCGGAACACGCCGTATGGTGGGCGCACGTTCACCGGGAGAGCCGTGCTGACGATCGCGGGAGGCCGGGTGGTCCACGAGGGAGAGGCTGCCGCGGCGCGATGACGGCGCGCGACGCTGCCCGGCGGATGGCGCTGTGCTGCCGGCAACTGGCGGAGCGCGGGTTGATCGCCGGGCAGGATGGGAACCTGTCGGTGCGGCTGGGACGAGACCGGGTTCTCGTGACTCCGAGCGGGATGGTGAAGTCGTGTGTTGGGCCGGGCGACATGGTGGAGGTGACGCTGGCCGGGACCCGTCGCAGCGGGCGGCGCAAACCTACCTCTGAATTAGACTTACATCTTCGGATCTTGCGTCGCCGCGCTGATGTCGCGGCGGTCGTGCATGCCCATCCCCCGGTCGCCACCGCCTTTGCCGTGGCGGGCCTCGATCTGACCTCTTTTGCGCTGGCGGAGCTTATCTTGCTAGTCGGCCCGGTTCCATTGGTCCCTTATGCCGCACCGGGGAGCGAGGAATTGGGGGGACGCGTGGAAGGATTCATCGACCACCACGACGCGCTCCTGCTCGCGAACCATGGGGCGGTGACGGTGGGCCGGACCCTGGACGAGGCCTGGATCCGGATGGAAAGTCTGGAGCATGCGGCGCGCATTCTCGCCGTCGCGCGCTCCTTGGGGCAGGTGAACGAGTTGGCGCCGGAGGCGGTGGGAGAGCTGATGGGGTTGCGTGAGCGACGGGGGAGCGATGTCTAAGCGACCGGGCAGCACGACTGTCGGAATCCAGCGGCTCCTGGAGGAGCGGCGGCAGTACGAGTCGTGGATCGCCCGGATCGACGCCGCGGGCGGCGCGACGCCGAACAGCGTGCGTTCGCGCGTCCGCGGAGACTATGAAGCGCGGCTGCGCGCGGTGATCGACGAGCTGAAGGTCCACGCCGATGCCGCGCGGCAGATGGTCGCTCAACGCCGCGAGTTTCGCGGCGAGTTACAGAAGAAAGAAAGCGCCGCGGCCGAGCGACTGTCCGAAGCCGAGCTGCGCCACGCCGTCGGTGAGTACGATGAAGCGCAATGGACCCAGGTGCACAAGGACTGCCTCGCGGAGCTGGTGTCGGTACGCGAAGAGCTGCAGTCGGTGGAAGAGGACGTCGCCCAGCTGGAAGAACTCGAGCGTCTGGTGAGAGCGAAACCGGCGACGCCGCCCCCCCCGCCGCCAACGCCGGCCCCCTCACCGGCGCCCACCACGGCGACCACCCCCGCGAGGCCAATGCCGAAGGTGGGCTCTCCGCCAAGGCCCCCAGCGCCGGAAGAGCGCAAAGCCCCGGCGGCGACCTCCAAGGTGGACGAGCTCGCGTTCCTCAAGTCGGTGACCGAAGACGAGAAGGGGCTGTCCGGGGCGGCGCCCCCGCGGCGCGCGTCCGGGGCCCAGTTCCAGCCGGTCGAGGCCGCGCGCCCCGCGCCCGCGGCTCCCCCCGCGGCGAGTCCCATGTCGCGCCCGTCCGATACCGAGGAAGCCGTGCGCACCCTCAAGTGCAAAGAGTGCGGGACGATGAACCTGCCGACGGAGTGGTACTGCGAGAATTGCGGGGCGGAGCTAGCGGCGCTGTAACGGGCAGGAGCGGAGGGAGAACGACGGAAGCAAGCAAGACGTACGGATGGAGACGTAACGCCTCCTCCCTACGTCTCTTTTCTTACCGGGGTTTTCCCTACGCCGTCTTGGTTTTTGCGACCCTCGCCAACCGCGACTTCTGCCGCGCCGCGGCGTTGCGGTGGATGATCCCGGTCCGGGCGGCCCGATCGAGCACGCGGACGGCTGCGGCGTAGGCCGACGCGGCCTCGGCGGCGGTGGCGGCGCTGCGCACCTTCTTGATGCTGGAGCGGAGGTTGGAGCGCAGCGTCCGATTGTGGGCGGCGTGGGTCCGGGACTGTCGCAGGGCTTTCTTCGCTGACTTGATGCGCGGCACGATTCAGGTCTCCCCAATTGAGCGGCGGAAGATAGACGGCAAGTTCTGATGGGTCAAGGCACTACGGCGTTGACCGGGTACCGCGCCGTTCACTATCTTAGAGCACCTTCACTCCCGGACCGGCCTATCTCGTTGGACTTTCTCGTGTGGGCCCCGGTTCTGTTGTTTTCGATGGTGGCCCACGAGTACGCTCATGCCGAGGCGGCCTATCGGCAAGGCGATGACACCGCCCACATGCTCGGGCGGCTGACGATGAACCCCCTGAAACACATCGATCCATTCATGACCGTGCTGCTCCCGATCATGCTGTGGGTCGGCTCGGGCGGAAGATACGCCTTCGGAGCCGCGAAGCCGGTTCCGGTGAACCCACGCAACTATCGCGAATACGTGAAAGGGGACGTCATCGTCTCGCTGGCGGGGATCGCGACGAATCTGGTGCTGTTCGTGGCGTTCGCCGGGGTGTACGCGCTCGTTGGGATGCTCGGTCAGTCGTGGGCGGCGGCCACCCCCACGCTCAGTATTCTCCAGCGGATGTCGTATTTGGGGATGTGGCTCAACCTGGTCCTGGCCTTCTTCAATGTCATCCCCATACCGCCACTCGACGGCAGCCACGTGCTCTACCACTTGCTGCCACCGGCCGTGGGACTCCGGTATCGCCAGCTCTACCGGTTCGGGTTTCTGCCGATTCTCCTGATCAGCTATCTCGCGCCGGGGGTCATCGACGTCTTTCTCTGGCCGGCGAAGCGACTCATGGACCTTGGGCTCGCCGTCGTGGGCGGGTTCGCGCTAGGAGGCGTCTCATGACGAGCCTCGGGTTGCAGGACCGCAACGGATTCGTGGTCGAGCTGGAGCAGTTCTCCGGGCCGTTGGATCTGCTGCTGCATCTGATCCGTGAGGACGAGCTCGACATCACCGACCTCCCGATTTCCCGGATCGCCGATCAGTTCCTCGCGGTGATCGGCGACTTGGGATTGAACCAGGCCGCCGACTACTTGGAAATGGCCGCCCGGCTGCTGCGGATCAAGGCCCAGATGCTGTTGCCGCGCCGGGTGGGTGACGACGAATGGGAGGACCCGCGGTCGGAGCTGGTGCGGCGGCTGTTGGAGTACCAGCAGATCCGCGAGCTGGTGGACTGGCTCGCCCACGCCGCGGGCGTCCGCGCCGAGCGATTCGGCCGTGGCTACGAACAACCCGCGCCCGATCTGCCGCCGGCGCCGCTCGCCATCGAGCTGAACGACCTCCTCGCCGCGGCGGAGCGGATCATCGCCCTGATCCCGGAGCCGACGTTGCACCGGGTCGTGCCGCGCCCGCTCGACGTCGAGGGCGCGACGGCGCGGATTCAGGCGCTGCTCGCCCGTCGGGAGGAATTCCGATGGGAAGATGTCGTCGGCGAGCGCGCCGGCGTCGTGGATGTGCTGTCGGCGTTCATCGCTCTGCTCGAGCTGGCCAAGCGCGGCGCGTTGCTGCTCCTGCAGCCCGAGCCCTTCGCCCCTCTGGTGATCCGTCGTGAGCCCCCTCGCGAAGCTGCTTGAGGCCGCCCTGTTCGCAGCGTCACGCCCGCTCACGCTGGACGAGCTGGCGACGCTCGACGAGTCGGCGGGCCTCGAGGGGACGCGCGCGGCGCTGGAGGAGCTCCGGGCGAGCTTTGCCGGCGCCGACCACGGCGTGGAGCTTCTCGAGATCGCCGACGGATGGCAGTTCCTCACGCGGCCCGAATATGCCGAGGCGATCGAGCGGGCGCAGTTCGCGTTGCGGCCGCGCCGCCTGTCGCCGGCGGCGCTCGAGACGCTCGCGATCATCGCGTATCGACAGCCGGTGGGCCGGATCGAGGTGGACGAGATCCGCGGGGTGGACTCCGGCGCCGTGATCGACAAACTGGTCGAACGTGGGCTGGTAGAGATTCAATCCCGCGGGGAGGGCCTGGGCCGGCCGCTGCTGTATGGCACCACGCCCCCGTTTCTGGAGATACTCGGCCTGAAGAGCCTGGATGACCTGCCGCGGCTCGAAGAGCTGTCGGTGGCCCTCCGGCCGCCCGCCCAGGCCGAGCCCGAATGACCTTGATGCGCCTGCAGCGCGCCCTGGCGCGCGCAGGCGTCACGTCCCGGCGCAAGGCCGAGGATTTGATCCGCGCGGGTCGGGTCCGCGTGGATGGGGTCGTCGCCACCATCGGCACCAGCGCCGACCCCGACCGCCAGCGGGTGACGGTCGACGGCCGAGCCGTTCAGGCCGCGGTCGCCGGCGTCTGGTACGCGTTGAACAAGCCCCTCGGCTACGTCGTAACACGCGGGGACCCCGAAGGCCGCCGAACGGTGTTCGACCTCCTCCCCAAGGTGCCTGGCCTCACGTACGTTGGTCGGCTGGACGTGATGACGTCGGGGTTGTTGCTGCTCACGACGGACGGCACGGCCGCGCATCGGTTGATGCATCCGCGGTTCGCGGTGCCGCGCACCTACCGGCTGGGGGCGCACGGTCTCTCCGCCGCCGCCGTGCAACGGGCGCTGCGGCGCGCGACGGTCATCGATGGACGGCCCGTCGAGGTCCAGCGCGCGCTCGTGCGCCCGGCTCGGAAAGGCGTGGAGATCGAGCTCACCCTCGCGGAGGGCCGTCACCGCATCGTCCGGCGGCTGGCGGAAGCGCTCGGCCTCAAGGTGGAATGGCTGCACCGCACGAGTTACGGCCCGGTCCGCCTCGGGGACCTGCCCGAAGGCCGGCATCGGCGCCTGACCCGGCGCGAAATCGAGGCGATCGAGGGGTTGGATGGAGATTCGTGACACCACGGTGGTGTTGCTGGGGGGGTCGGGGCTCGTCGGCCACGCCGTGGCGCGGCGACTCCTCGAGCGGGTCCCGAAACGCCTCGTCCTGGTGGCGCTGTTCGAGGAGGAGGTGCGGGCGGCGGCCCGGGCGCTGGACCCGTATCGGGGCGATACCGAGATCGCCGTCGATTGGGGCAATGTGTTCTTTCCGGCGCCCGTCGCCCGCCTCGATCGCAGCGCGATTCTCGCCGATCCCAAGCACCGCGCCCTGGTGCTGGATGACCTCCTCGGGGACCTCACCGAGGAGGTCCTCGAGCGCAGCCTGCTGTATCAGATCCTGCATCGCTATCACCCCGATGCGGTCGTGGATTCGATCAATACGGCGACGGCGTTCGCCTACCAGGACATTTTTCAGAGCGCCCGCGAGCTCCTGAGCCGGGCCCGGGAGGGACGGGCGGACGCGGCGGCGGTCGAGGCGCATGTGTTGACGCTCACCATGCCGCAGCTCATCCGGCATACCCAGATCATGCTCGAGGGGTTACGGCGGGTGGGGGCGCGCGCCTACGTGAAAGTGGGGACGAGCGGCACCGGCGGCATGGGCTTCAACATTCCCTATACCCACTCGGAAGAGCGCCCCAGCCGCACGCTCATGACCAAGTCGGCGGTGGCCGGCGCCCAATCCCTGTTGCTCTTCCTGATGGGCCGGACGCCCGGCGCGCCGGCCACGATCGAAATCAAGCCGACGGCGACCATCGCCTGGCGGGAAATCGGCTATGGGCCGGTGTATCGCAAAGGGCGGCCCATTCCCCTCGTCGACTGCGCGGAGCCCGTCGCGCTGGCCGAGGCGTTTCGGGAGGGAGGCCGGCCCTGGACCGATCTGGGAGCGACGCTCGAGGGGGCGTTCATCAACACCGGTGAGAACGGCCTGTTCGCGAGGGATGAATTCGCGACGGTGACGGCCCTGGGGCAGATGGAGTTCATCACACCCGAAGAAGTGGCGGACTACGTCATCTTCGAGTTGGAGGGACGGCCCACCGGACGGGACATCGTCGCGGCACTGGACGCGGCCACCGCCGGACCGACGTATCGCGCCGGGATTCTCCGGAGCCATGCGTTGGAACGGCTCCGGCGCATCGAGCAAGAACGCGGGGCGCGATCGGTCGCCTACGAGATGCTGGGCCCCCCACGTCTCTCCAAGATGCTGTTCGAGGCGTACCTCTGTGCGCTGCTCGTTCCTTCGGTAGAGGCGCTGGCCAGCGCCGATCCGGAACAGTTCTCGGCGGCGGCGCACGACCTGGTGCGTCGGGACGCGACGCTGCGACGCTACATCCTGTCGGTCGGATTGCCGATCGTTACCCCGGACGGGCGCGCGGTGTACCGTGGGAGTGTGATCATCGTGCCACCGACGGGCCGAGATCCCCTGGCGGTGGCACCCCGTGGCTGGGTAGATCTCCGACCCGCGTCCTTTGGACAGTGGATCACCCGGGCACAGCGCATGGTTGCCCAGGCGATCGAGCGCAATCGCCACCCGGGCACGGGCCATCCGGAGTCGGGGAGCGACGTCGATTGGACCGCGATCGCCGCCGGCGATGCGATCGACCCCGCCGCGTTCGCGACCTGGGTGTTCCGCTACGAGGACCGAGGGGAACGGATCAAGCGGTAACCATCATGCCCGACTTGTCCGCGTTGGAGCGCGCCCTTGGGGCGATCGGAACGGCGTTCCGGCTCCATCGATTGTACCCGCCCTCCCACCGGGCGGTGCAGGAAGCCATGCGTCAGGTCGAGGTATTGCTGCCTCCGATCGCCGAGTTGGGCACGGTGGAGTGTAAGGTGGGGGTGACCGGGTTCCACGTGCAGCGGCAGCATCTGCTCCCGCGCAATGCGCAGCTCGCGGAGATCGCGTCTCTGCTGTACGCGCGTAGCGTGCGGGCGGTCCAGATCAGTCCGGGTGTCACGACCGAGCAAGTGCTCGCGCTGTTCGCGGTCGCCACCGGCCACCTCCCGCCGGGAGACCCGAGCCTCGGTCGCATCACCCTCGTGCATGGTCGGCGCACGACCCAGACGGCGTTGCGGGTACCATTGCCAGCCTCCGAGCCGCCGGCGCCAGTCGCCGCGGGTGCGCCGCCGGCCGCCGCGACCCCCGCTGCCACCGCAGCGGCGCCACCGCCAGCTCCGGTGCCGCCGCCTCGCGTGGGCACGGGCGCGCGACCGAGCCCCACTGCAAATCGGGCTGACGCGCTGCCGGTGGATGTCGAGACCCGGCGGCTGGTGGGTACGCTGGCCACCGCCGAAAGCGTGGAAGGGTTGCATGGCGCCGCCGAGCGCTTGCAGCAGCTGGTCCCGGACCTGCTGGCTCTGGGTGACATCGCGGTGGTGGCCGAGGTCATCATGTCGCTGGACCGCGCGCTGCACCGGATCGACGATCCCGATCTGCTCGAGCGGTTCGGGGCTCTGGCGGGAGCGTTGGCGGACCCGCCCATCATCGAGCGGTTGATTGCCCGGTTGGGGGAGGCGCGGGTGACCCCCCAGGAGCGAGGGGCTCTCGTCGCCGGGGTCGGCGCCCTGGCCAGCGTGGCGATCCCGTCGTTGATCCGGGGGTACCTGGCCGCCCCGGCGGAGCTGCGGGAAGGTTATCGTGCCGCGATCCGGGCCGCCGCCGATCGAGCGGTTGACCCGCTATCAGAGGTGAGCCGGGAAGGGGAAGCCCCAGCGGTCGCCGCGGCAGCGCACCTGTTGGGTCTCACCGGCAGCCCGCGGGCGGTGCCGCTGCTCATCGAGCTGGTCAAGCACCAAGCCGACCCGGTGCGGGAGGCTGCCCTGTATGCGCTGGCCGAGCTCGGGGGTCGGGAGATTACCCGGCCGGCCATTCCGGCGCTCAAGGATGGCAGTGCCCCGGTGCGGATGGCCGCCGCCAAGGTGATCGGGCTGGGCGGCGACCTGTCCACGACGGCCCTCCTGATCCGGCGGCTGGAGCAGGAGGAGGACGAAGGGGTACTCTCGGAGCTACTCATGGCGATCGGTCGCCTGGGGTCGCCGGAGGCGTTGACGGTGCTGGCAAAGCACGCCGAGCCGGGCGGATTCATGCGGCGCCGGACGGTCCACCTGCGAGCGGCGGCGATCGCCGGCATGGGGCATCTGAGCTCACCGGAGGCGCGGGCATTGCTCGCACTCTATAGTCATGACAAGGAGCCCACCGTGCAGCGAGCGGCGGAGGCGGCATTGGGATGACGGTCAAACAACCAGTGGTGAACGAGGCGCTGCTCCATCAGACGCTGACCCAGGAGGTCGCCAAGCGGGTGGTGGGACAGGAGCAGATGGTGGAGCGCCTGCTCGTCGGTTTGTTGACGGGCGGGCACATCCTCCTGGAAGGAGTTCCCGGTCTCGCCAAGACATTGGCGGTGCGCACGGTGGCGGAGTGCCTGCGCATCGGGTTCTCACGGATCCAGTTCACTCCGGACCTGCTCCCCGCCGATGTGATCGGGACGATGGTGTTCGACCAGCGTACCCAGGAGTTCTACGCGAAGAAAGGACCGCTGTTCGCCAATCTGGTGCTGGCGGATGAGATCAACCGCGCCCCGGCGAAGGTGCAGTCGGCACTCCTGGAGGCGATGCAGGAGAAGCAGGTGACGATCGGTGGGGAGACGTTCTTCCTCGGCGAGCCGTTCCTCGTGCTGGCGACGCAGAATCCGATCGAGCACGAAGGCACCTACCCGCTCCCCGAGGCCCAGCTCGATCGATTCATGCTCAAAGTGAAGGTGGGCTACCCCTCGCGCGATGCGGAACGGGAAATCGTGGCGCGCATGGCCGGTGGCCGGCCGATCGAAGTCCTGCGCATCGCCACGGCGGAGGACGTGCTCGCGGCCCGCAGCGCGATCGCCGATCTGTACATGGATCAGAAGGTGGTCGACTACATCGTGGACATCGTCCGCGGGACGCGGGAACCGCAGACCGTGGGCGTGCCCGAGCTGCGCGCGCTCATCGCCTTCGGCGCGAGCCCCCGGGCTTCCATCTACCTCGCCCAGGCGGCGCGAGCCCACGCTTATTTGCGGGGCCGTGCCTACGTCGTCCCGGAGGATGTCCAGGCGCTGGCGTACGACGTGCTGCGTCATCGGGTCCTGTTGACGTTCGAGGCGGAGGCCGAGGATATGGACGCCGACCGCATCATCGGGAAGATCCTGGAGGCTGTGGGCGTCCCGTGACGCCCGAGGTCTTGAAGCAGGTCCGGGGCATCGAGCTCAGGACCCGCGCCCTGGTCAACACCCTCTTCACCGGCGGTTACCGGTCGGTCTTCCGGGGGCAGGGCATCGAGTTCGCCGAGGTCCGCGCCTACCAGCAGGGCGACGATTTCCGCGCGATCGATTGGAACGTCTCCGCGCGCTTCGGCCACCCCTACGTCAAGAGTTATGCGGAAGAGCGTGAGCTGACGCTGCTGCTCGTGGTGGACCAGTCGGGCTCGCAGTACTTCGGCCGGCCGGCGACCAAGGCCGGTCTGGCGGTGGAGGTCGGCGCCGTTCTCGCGCTGGCGGCGGCCCGCCATAACGACCGCGTGGGAGCGGTGCTGTTCGCCGATCAAGTGGAACACGTCGTGCGGCCCGCCAAAGGTCGCGCTCATGCGCTCCGCGTCATCCGCGACCTGATCGCGTTCGCGCCGGTGGGGCGGGGGACCAACCTCGCCGAGGGCCTGCGCTACGCGGCCAAGCTGCTCCGCCATCGGGCCATCGCCGTCGTGCTGTCCGATTTTCGCGCCGAGGGATGGGAGGAGCCGCTGGCGCGGCTGGCGGCCCATAACGACGTCGTGGCTGTGACGATCGACGACCCCCGCGAAATCGCGCTCCCCGACGCGGGATGGATCGACTTCACCGATGCCGAAACCGGGCGTCGCGTTCTCCTCGATACGACGCACCCCGGCACCCGCGATCGGCTGCACGTCGCCGCCGGACGCCTGATGCTGGAGCGCAGCCGCAGGCTGGTTCAAGCAGGGGTGGATGTGGTCGCGTTGCGGACCGATACCCCCTACGCGGTGCCGCTGCGACGGGCCTTCGCCGCCAGGGCCAAGCGGCTGAGCCGGTAGGCCATGCCGGGCATCGGACTACTTCTCGCCTTGCAGGGGTGGACCTGGTCGGTCACCCCGGTCCACCCGACGGTCGGCGATACGGTCTGGCTCGAGGCGACCGTCCCGTTGAGCGCGGGCTGGCGGCTGCGCCCGGGCCGGTTGGAGCCAAGCGGAGATATCGAGCCGCTCGCCGACCCCGCGGTGTTTCACGACGGCGATACCTGGGTGGTGCGGTACGCCGTCGTGGCGTGGACTCCGGGGGGGCATCAGGTCACTCTGCCGCCCGCCTGGAGACTCGGTCCCGACGGCCGAGCGGATTCTCTCCCGAGTGGAGTGGCGACGTTCGCCGTCGTGGCGGTGATCCCCGACAGCGTTGCTCGGCCCGCTCCTCGACCGGCCCTGGTTCCGTTGCGCCGGAAAGAGACGACCGCCTGGCCAGTGGCGGTGGCTCTGTTGGGGGGTGCCGCAGGCTTCTCAGGTTTGGTAAGGCTGCGCCGTAAGAGGCCACGTAACTTGCAGTTACAGCATAAACCTCAAGTACAGCTTGAAGGCTCAGATGTGCTCTGGCTCGCTGCCGGTGAGCCCAGAGCAGTGGCGGCAAGGGCGGCGGCTCGCCTCAGGTCCGCCATCGCCACCGCGATACCCGAGGCCCACTTGGGACTGGCTACGCCTGAATGCCTGGCCGTGGTGAAGCAGCAGGCAGCCGGAGCGCCGGTGCGAGAGCTGGCGGTCACACTCGAGGCCCTCGAGCTGGTCGCGTTTGCGGGGGTCGCGAGCGCCGACGTGGGTGCGCTATCCCGTCGTGCCGAGGCGCTGGCGCGGGCGATCCAGGGATGAGCTTCGCTCGTCCGTGGCTGCTCCTGCTCCTCGCGTTGCCTCCCCTGTGGTGGTGGTTGCGGGGGCGCCGTCTGAGCCGACTCCCCGGCGTCTCCCTGTCCGACACCCGGCCCGCGGCGCTCGCCGGTCCCGGGCAGCGACTGTGGGTCGCCCGGCTCCCCGTGGGGTTCCGCAGTCTGGCGCTGATCGCCTGGGTGCTGGCTCTGGCGGGCCCGCGGATCGGGGCGGCCCGCGCCGAAATCAAGAGCGAGGGGATCTCGATCGTCCTGGCGGTGGACATCTCGAGCAGCATGCTCTCGGAAGATTTCGCCCCCGACAACCGCATCGACGTAGCCAAGCGGACGGCCATCGACTTCGTCCGGGCCCGGACCTCGGACCGCATCGGGGTGGTGGCGTTCGCCGCGCAAGCGTTGACGCAGGTACCGCTCACCACCGACTACGATGTGCTGCAGGCGGCCATCGAGCAGCTGCACGTTGGCGCCCTGGAGGACGGGACCGCAATCGGCACCGCGATCGCGACGGCGGCGAACCGGCTGCGACGCGCCCCCGGGAAGAGCAAGGTGATCATCCTGTTGACCGACGGGGTGAACAATCGCGGCAGCGTCGACCCGCGGACGGCGGCCCAAGCGGCGGCGGCGTTCGGTGTGCGGATCTACACGATCGGCGTGGGGACGCAGGGGGAAGCGCCGGTGCCGACCGGTCAGGGCGGCCAGGGCCTCCGGTACCAGACGCTGCCCGTGGAGATTGACGAGCGGTTGCTGACCGACGTGGCGCTGATGACGGGTGGTCGGTACTTCCGGGCGACCGACTCGGAGTCTCTGCGCCACGTGTTTCAGGAGATCAACCGGCTCGAGAAAACCACCGTCCAACACGTGATCTATCGTCGCTTCGACGAAGCCTATCAATGGCCGTTGGGGCTCGGGCTCTGCGCGATCGCGCTGGAGCTGGTCCTCGCGGCGACTTACGCGGTGCGCGTACCCTGATGGAATTCGACGCTCCGCTGGTTCTCTTTCTGGCCCCCCTGGTCGGCGGGGCGGTCTGGTTCGCCGCCGCGTGGGCCCGCCGGGCGCGTCTGTCGCGGGCGGCGCGCTGGTCGGCGGAGGCGGCGATGACGGCGCGGGCGGCGGGGCGATTCGGTCCGACGGCGGTAAGCGTCGCCGCCTTCCTTGGGACCGTGGCGTTGGCGGGGCCGCGCTGGGGGGAGGAGCGCATCGAGGCGGAAACGCGTGGGCTCTCACTCGTGATGGTCGTGGACATTTCGCGCTCGATGCTCGCCGAGGACGCCGGTGGCGCCAGCCGGCTGGCGCGCGCGCTGCGGGAAGCGCGGCGGTTGACCCAGGACTTGGACGGGGACCGGTTAGGACTCGTCGCCTTTGCCGGCGCCAGCTACATCCTGTCCCCGCTCTCGAGCGACGGCTCGGCGCTGGGGCTGTATCTGGATGCGCTGGATCCGGAGGTGGCTTCGGAGGGTGGGACGGCCCTCGCCCCCGCCCTGCGAACCGGTGGCGAGCTGCTGAACGCGGGGAGCATGCTCGCGGACCGAGTGCTGGTCGTATTCACGGACGGCGAGGGGCACGACTCACTGGGACCGTCATTGCAGGCCGCGGAGGCGCTCGGGCAGGGGGGAGTGCACGTGATCCTGGTCGGCGAAGGCGGGCAATCCGCGGCTCACATCCCCGTGCG
The DNA here is from genome assembly GCA_035500495.1 of Gemmatimonadales bacterium. GTDB lineage: Bacteria > Gemmatimonadota > Gemmatimonadetes > Gemmatimonadales > GWC2-71-9 > DASTHG01. The sequence continues at coordinate 52,955 of DATJXC010000015.1, read as the reverse complement.
CGATGACCAGGGGCATCTCCAAGGTTGGCAACAGGACGAGAATGGGAATGTGATCGAGACGTGGCGGCGTGATTCGGTGCTCAATGCCGTGGCGGACGCCGCCCAGGGTACGGTCGTCGCGGCGGAACTGCCGGATCAGGCCGGGGCGATTCGGGACCTCGTGGCGGCGTACAAGCGCAGTCGTTCAACCGAGGCCCGCGTGGAGCGCGGACGGCCCCAAGCCTGGGTGCCGCTCCTCGGTGGACTGCTGATCCTGTTCGCGCAGGCACTCTCCCGTCGGACCGCGGCGCTCGTCGGGCTGCTCCTGGCGGCAGCCCTGACCGGCCGTCCGGCCCGTGCCCAGACGCCATACCGTCGCACGTCCGCGGAGAAAGCCTGGGATCGGGGTGATACCGTCGTCGCTCGCAGAGCTTACCTGGCCGAGCTGGTTCGACGCCGCACCGATGACGTCGCCTGGTTCAATGCGGGAGCGGCCGCGCTCGCGGCGGGTGATCGGGAGACCGCGCAATCGGCGCTGGCGCGAGCCGCGGCGTCACTCGACCCCGAGGTACGGTTCCGGGCGCTGTTCGACCAGGGATGGTTGGCGTTGCGGGAGGCCGGCGCCGATACGGTGAATCGTGACGCGCACCTGGCGGACGCGGAGCGCGCCTACCGGGAGGCCCTGCTGCTCAAGCCTCACAGCCTTTCCGCCAAATGGAACCTCGAGCTGGCCGTGCGCCGCAAGTCAGGTGGCGGGGGTGGACAGTCCCAGCCGCCACCCTCCAATGGAGGCGGTGGAGGAGCCCGGGACCAGCAGGGACAAAGCCAGGGATCGGAGCAACAGCCACGGCCTCAATCGGGCGGGCTGTCCCAGTCTCAGGCTGAGGAGGTGCTCCGCTCCATCGGCCAGGAGGAGCTGCGCACTCGACGCCAGCAGGTTGGACGGACCCGTCGTGGCGCCCCACCCGGAGTAAAGGACTGGTGAACGCCCTCCTTCTCATGCTCGGGGTGCTGCAGGGTCCACCGACAGACATCACCGCGAGCACCGATCGGGCCCGTCTGCAGGTTGGTGAGCAGCTGACGCTCACGATCCGGGTGCGCACCCGGGTTGGCCAGCTTGAGGGGATTGACGTGCCCGCGCCCGCCGGCTTCTCAGTGCTCGGCACGAACGAAGTAACCGAGGTGTCGTTGTCGGGGCCGGCGGTGATTCGGACGGTGACACGCCAGCTCGTGCTCCGGGCCGAGCGCCCCGGCATGTACTCGCTCGGGCCGATCCGGGTCCGCCAAGCGGGTGTGCGGGCTCAAACCGATCCGATAACGGTCATCGTGGACAGCACGAGCACGCTTCCGACTGGAGAGCTGTCTCCGCTGGCTCGAGCGATGCTCGAGGCGGCGCCTCCTCCGCCGCGGACCGATCGGGTGTCGTTGACGGTTCTGGTTCCGCACGATACGGCGGTCGCCGGTGACCAGCTCGATGTCGTCGTCGCCGCATGGTTCCCGCACGAGGTGATGGCGCGCCTGCGGCGCCCTCCGGTGCTCACGCTGCCTGGGGCGCGCGGCGCGTGGGCCTATCCGCAAAACGCGCCGACCGGCGTCGCCCTGTCCCGCAAGGTGCGCGGCGTCCCATTCGATCTGTTCGCGGTACACCAGGTGCTGTTTCCCCTCGCTCCCGGTCAGGTGGTGATCCCGGCGGCCAGCGCCGAATACGCCCTGCCGGTGTCCTTCAGCTTCTTCTCGCGGGAGGAGCGGTACGACCTGGAGAGCGACTCGGTGATCGTCACCGTGGTCGCGCCTCCGCTTCCCGCTCCAGGCCGGCCGAGTGACGCGGGGGTGGTGGCCCGCGACCTCACCGTCCGAGTGGAGCTGTCACCGCCCTCCGGGCGCGTGGGCGATCCGCTCGAAGCACGGGTCACGCTGCAGGGGCGGGGCAACGTGGATCTTTGGCCCGCACCCGCGATGCATTGGCCGGCTTCATTTCGAAGTTATCCGGGAGAGACCACCGTCTCGCTGACCGCGGAGGGCGGCCGCATCGGGGGGACGAAGTTGTTCCGCACTCTCCTGGTCCCCGACTCGGTCGGGTCCTTCGTGATCCCAGAGGTCCGGTTTCCCTACTATGATCCCGGCACCCGTTCGTATCGCGTCGCAGGGGAAGCGCCTCGTGCGCTGACGGTGGCGGCCGGCGCCGAACCGCGGGCAGCCCGGACCGTTCCACCCTTACTCGAGGACGGTGGCGTCGCCATCCTGAACCAGGTCGGAGCGTGGCTCACGCCGTGGGGTTGGCTCGTCCTCATCCTCCTGCCGCCGCTTCCGTTCGCCCTCGGACTGGCGCGGCGGCATCGGCCGCCGCGTCCGACCGTCGGCGTGGCGGCGCCGCGGGAGCACCATGGGCTGGCGCGGCTGGAGCTGGAATTCCACCGCGTGCTCGCGAGCCACGTACCCGATGCCGAAGCGCGAGACGGCGACAACCTCGCCCGGGCGCTGCGGGCCTCCGGAACCGAGAGTGCGGTGGCCGACCACGTAATGCGGTTGCGCGACCGGCTGCGCGCGACCCGCTACGGTCCTCACGGGGTCGGCGATGCCGCCGAGCTGTCGGCGGAGATCGACCAGGTCTTGAAAGTGCTGGGCGCCGAGCCGGCCGTCACTCGGCATCGCCGAGCGACCCTCGTGGGTGTGGCGCTCGCGACCGGTCTGGGGCTTCTCGGCGGCGGGCTCTCAGCCCAGCGCGCGCGACCCGAGGCGCTCTACGAGGCCGGCGCGCTCCATGCGGCCGCGGACTCGTTCGCCGCGCGCGCGGCCGCTGACACTCTCGTGGCGGCGCACTGGTACAACCTCGGCGCCACGCTGTACCGCGCCGGCGAGGATGGGAAGGCCGCCGCGGCCTGGACGATCGCCGCTCGGCTCGCACCGCGGAACTCCGCAATCAGCCGTGCCCGCCGGCTGCTCCCGGCACCGGACGCGGCGAGCGAGCCCCTTCTCGCGGTGGGACCGGCGACGCCGGCGGAATGGTGGCTGGTCGCCGCCCTGCTGTGGCTGCTGTGCTGGATGGTGGCGTGGCGCCGGCGGCGAATTTGGGTCGTTCTGGCGATCGGCGTGGGCGCTGTGGTTGCGGCAGGAGCGGGATTGCAGGAGTGGCGGCGCCGGCGCGCGCCGCTCGTCGTCGTCGTAGCGCCGGCGACCCCGGTTCGGGCGGCGCCGTATGGGACCGCCACCGCGGGCGCCACCCTCGACCCAGGAGCCGCGCTCCTCGTGGCGGACTCGTACGCCGGAGGTCGCTGGCTGCGGGTGTGGCGGGCCGACGGAATCGCCGGGTGGGTGCTCGCCGCCCAGGTCATACGGTTGTGACCGAGAAGATTCACGTGCTTCCCGCGCACGTCGCCGACCAGATCGCGGCGGGCGAGGTAGTCGAGCGGCCCGCCTCGGTCGTGAAGGAGCTGGCGGAGAATGCCCTCGACGCCGGTGCGACGAGCGTCCGCGTGGAACTGGAAGCGGGGGGGCACACTCTCATCAGGGTGTCGGATGACGGCGAGGGGATGTCGCGTGCCGACGCCGAGCGGGCCATCCAACGGCATGCCACGAGCAAGATCCGCGAGGCGGCGGACCTGATCGGCGTCGCCACCTTTGGCTTCCGCGGCGAAGCGCTCCCGGCGATCGCGTCGGTGTCCCGATTCGAGCTCGAGACCTCGCCGGATACCGTCCACGGCACGCGACTCCGGGTGGTCGGCGGGAAGGTCGAAGCGGTGGAAAACGCCGTCCGGCAGCGTGGTACGACGGTCACCGTGCGCGGGCTGTTCTTCAATACACCCGCCCGTCGCAAGTTCCTGCGCTCGCCGGCCAGCGATACGCGGGCGGCGGTGGAGACGCTGACGTTGCTCGCCTTGACGCGCCCCGACGTCGCGTTCGGTCTGACGAGTGAGGGTCGAGTGCTGCTCGATGCGCCTCCGGCGACCCGGCTCATCGATCGCATCTACGCCCTGTGGGGGCGAGGGTTGGCCGATACGCTGCTGCCCGTTGCTCATCGGGAGGGCTACCTGGAGGTCACGGGATTTGCGCAGCGTCCCTCGCAGGCGAAAGCCGCCGGGCGGAAGGCCTACGTCTTCGTGCGGGGGCGCCCCATCCGCGATCCCTTCATTATCCGAGCGGCGGAGGCGGGATATCGCTCCGCGATTGCCCCCGGGGACCGGCCGACCCTCGCGCTCTTCCTCGACCTGCCGGGGGATGTGGTGGACGTGAACGTGCATCCGGCCAAGCTGGAAGCGCGGTTCAAGGACAAGTACTTCGTCGAGAAAGTGGTGGGTGAGGCGGTGCGATCGGCGCTCGTTCCGCTCGACGCCGCCGCGGGGTCGGCGCCCGCGTGGGCGGGGTTGGGACAGCCGCTCCCCGATGTCGCCGTGCTGGAGTTGTTCGCCCCCGGGTCAGCGGGCACGGGTGATTCCGGCGCCCGACCAGCCGAGCCCGACCTGATCCAGGTGTTCGACACCTATCTCCTGTTTCAGACCGATGACGCCGTCGTCATCGTCGATCAGCACTCGGCGCACGAGCGGGTCCTCTACGAGCAGGTGATGCGACAGCTGAACGGGGATGGGGCGCCGGCGCAGCGTCTGTTGCTGCCCCTCACGCTCGAGTTCTCCCCGGCCGAGCTCGAGGCCGTGGATGCGCACCGCGAGCTGCTGCACCGGGTCGGATACGAGCTCGAGCCGTTTTCGGGGCGCACGGTCGTGGTGCATACGGCGCCGAATCCGCACCCGCGGTTCGAGGCGGGGCGCTGTCTGCAGGAGCTGGTCGTCGACCTGGCCGGCGGCCGCTTCGGCGGATGGGCCAACCGGCTCGAGCGCTTCGCCGCCACCTATGCGTGCCGGGCCGCGATCAAGGCGGGGCACCACCTCGACCCGGCGGAAGCTCGCCAGCTAGTCGTGCGATTGTTGACCGCGACGCTCCCCGCGCATGACGTGCACGGCCGGCCGACGATCGTGCAGCTCCCGCGCTCCGAGCTGGAGCGGCGGTTTGGGAGGAGCTGAGACGGCTCGCCCTCTCACTCCGGTGCTGCTCGGTCCCACGGCGGTCGGGAAGACCGCGGTCGCCACGGCGCTCTCCCGGCTGGTGCCACTCAGCGTGGTGTCCGCGGATGCGCGGCAAGTGTACCGCCGGCTCGACATCGGGTCCGCCAAGCCCGAGCCCGCGCTGCGCGCCGAGGTACCGCATTACGGTCTCGATCTCATCGACCCCGGCGAGCGCTACAGCGCGGGTCGGTTCGCCCGGGACGCCTCGGCTTGGCTCGCGGAAATCCGCGCGGCCGGCCGCCTGCCACTGGTCGTGGGCGGCACGGGGTTTTACGTCCGGGCCCTGGCCGAAGGACTGTTCCGCGAGCCGCCGCTCGATCCCGTACGGCGCGAGCGGCTCTCGACCTGGGCGGCGGGGCTGCCCGATGCCACCTTGGCGCGCTTTGCCGTGCGGCTGGACCCACGGTTTCGGGGCGGCGGCCGGCAACGGGGGAGTCGGGCCCTGGAGGTGGCCTTCCTGACGGGACGGCCGCTGTCCTGGTGGCAACGGGAAGCGAGGGAGTTCGGGGTGATGCGGCCATGGTACATTGTCCTGACCTTGCCGCGCGAAGTGCTGCGGCGACGCATCGCGGACCGGGTGGATCGGATGCTGGCGGCCGGGTGGGTCGACGAGGTACAGCGCGAGCTGGCGCGCGGCACGGCGCCCAGCGCGGCGGGGCTCGACGGCATCGGTTATCGGGAGGTCGTGGCCATGCTCCAAGGGCGGCTCGAACCCACGGCGATGCGGGAGGCGATCATTACGGCCACCCGCCGATACGCCAAGCGGCAGGACACCTGGCTGCGCCATCAGCTCCTGGGGGCGCCGGTCTGGTCGCTGGACGCGAGCGCCTCCCCTGAGCAGATGGCCGGCCAGATTCTCGAACGCTGGCGAACCACTTCGCACTTCGCACTTCGCGCTTCGCACTCATGAGAATCGGCATCACCTGCTACCCCACCTATGGCGGGTCCGGCGCGGTGGCGACCGAGCTTGGGCTGGCGTTGGCTCGGCGGGGTCACGAAGTGCACTTCATCTCGTACGCGAGTCCGTTTCGCCTGCGGGGGTTCACCGAGCGGGTCACCTTCCATGAAGTGGTGCCCACCGATTATCCGCTGTTCGAGCACTCGCCCTATGCGTTCGCGTTGGCCGTCAAACAGCACGAGGTGGCCCTGCGCGAGAACCTGCAGATCATGCACGTGCACTACGCCATTCCGCACGCCGCCACCGCGTGGCTGGCCAAGCAGATGCTCGAGGAGGAAGGGCGGCAGATGCAGCTGCTCACGACATTGCACGGCACCGACATCACGCTGGTGGGCCGGGATCCTTCCTATTTCAGCCTGACCCGATTCTCGATCGAAAAGTCGGACCGGGTGACCGCGGTGTCGCAGTTTCTCCGCCAGGAGACCTACCGGGCGTTCGGGTGTGTCAATTGCCAGGTGGACGTCATTCCCAACTTCATCAATCCCGCCGAGTACCATCCCGCGGCGGAAGGCCACCTGCGCAACGCGATCGCGCCTCCCGGGCACCGCATCCTGATCCACGTGTCCAACTTCCGGCCCGTCAAGCGTGTCGCCGACGTGGTGCGCGTGTTCGCGGGCGTGCGGAAGACCGTGCCGGCGACCCTCGTGCTCGTGGGCGATGGCCCCGACCGTGATCTCGTGCAGGACGAGGCCCAGCGGCTCGGAGTCCGCCGCGACGTGCGGTTCTTCGGGCGCGTGGACGATGTCGCCGACCTGCTGCGGGAGGCGGACCTGTTTCTCTTGCCGTCGGAGACCGAATCGTTCGGCCTGGCCGCCCTCGAGGCGATGGCGTGCGGCGTCCCGGTGCTGGCGACGGCGGTCGGCGGACTCTCGGAGGTCGTCGTGGAGGGGGACACGGGATACCTCACACCGGTGGGCGACGTGGCTGCCATGACCGACCGGGCCATGCGTCTCCTTACGGACACGGCGTTGCACCTGCGGTTTCGCCGACAGGCCGTGGCCCGGGCCCTCGAGTTTTCCACCGATCGCATCGTGCCGCGCTACGAGGCGGTCTACGAGGAGTTGCTGGGTGGGTGACGTCCTGCGCCTGGTTCGCGCGCCGAACCTCGTCCTCGCGGCGGCGGGTGTCCTCGCGGGCGGGTGGATCGCGCTCGGGGCGCTTGCCGTTCCCCCATTACTTGGGTGGGCCGCGCTCTCGAGCGTCGGCCTCGGCGCTGCCGGCAACGTGTGGAACGACGTGCAGGATGCCCCGGTGGATCGAATCAACCATCCGCACGGAGGGCGCCCGATCGCCGCCGGGCGCATCTCGCGCGATACGGCGAATCTCGTGATGTGGCTCGGGGGACTGTTGGGGGTGGGCGGCGCCGCGCTCGTAGGAGGCTCGCAAGTGGTGGCGGCCCTGCTCGTCCTGGCGCTCATGTTCGCCTACTCTCCCTGGCTGAAGCGCCTCGGCCCGACGGGGAATCTCACCGTCGCCCTCGTAGCGGGGTTCCCGCTCGCCTTCGGTGCCATGGCGGTCGGAGGATTCGGGGCGGGGATGGTGCCGTGGATGCTCGCCGCCTGGATCCACTTCGGGCGCGAGCTGGTGAAGGACCTGGCGGACGAAGCGGGGGATCGCACGGTCGGTCGCCGCACGCTCCCCGTTCGCGTCGGTCGTGAGACGGCTCGGCGCATTGCCATGTGGACGTGCATCGCCTTTGTGCCGGTGAGCGTGCTCCTGCCGCTGGCGGGGGGATACGGCACCGCCTACTTCGCGATCGCGGCGCTCGCCCAGGTGCTCGTGCTGCTGGCCGCCCTGCGGTTGCAGCAGGATCGCTTCACCACGGCGAGCCGGTCGTTGAAAGCGGCGATGGCAGTCGGCCTGGCGGCGCTCGTCGTCGGGAGGATCACGGCGTGGCCGAGCTGAGCGTTGACGGAGTCTCCCCCGCCGCGCTCGCGGAACGCTGGGGGGTACCGGCGTGTCACTGGCGGTCCGAAGTCACCTCCACTTTCGATCTGTTGCACGAGCTCGCCGCCCGGGGGGCACCCGCCGGAACGGTCGTGCTGGCCGACACGCAGACCGCGGGGCGGGGACGTGAAGGCCGCACGTGGTTCTCCCCGTCGGGGGGCGTCTGGCTCGGTGTGCTGTATCGTCCTCGCGCCGGCAACGCCCCGCCCGGCGTCGAATCGATCCGCTTGGGATTGGCGGTGGCGGACGCGGTCGACGCCGTCGTGGGAGCGCCGGTGATGTCGTTGAAATGGCCCAACGACGTCCTGCTGCATGGGCGCAAACTCGCCGGAGTCCTGGGCGAGGCGCGGTGGCAGGGCGAAACGCTGCAATGGCTCGCGGCGGGAATCGGCATCAACGTTGCCAACCCGATCCCCGAAACCCTGCGCCGGACCGCGATCGCGCTCGCGGAAGTGGTCCCGGGGGTGCGGCGGATCGACGTACTCGACCGCCTCATACCCTTACTGCTGCGACTGCCGGACTCGCCGCGCCTCACGGCACTCGAGTGCGAGCGGTTCGCCGCGCGCGACTGGCTGCACGGCCGGGCGCTCGCCCGACCGCGCGAGGGGAAGGCCGGGGGGATCGATGATGATGGCGCCCTGCGCATCGAGACCGGGAAAGGCGCGGGTGTGCTGGCGGTGCGCGAGGGGTCGGTGACGCTCGCGTGAGTCTGTGTGGCGGCCCCCTCCGCGCCGACCGTATCTTCCCCCCATGCTGCTGACGCTCGACGTCGGAAATACCGAGACTACCGTCGGCCTGTTCCGCGGCGAGACTCTCGAAGGTCACTGGCGGATTACGACTACCGCTCAGCGCACTCCGGACGAGTGGGCGGCATTGCTGTCCGCCTACCTGGTGAATGCGGGCCACTCGCCGACCGGGGTCCGCGCCGCCGTCGTGGCCTCGGTCGCTCCGCTGGTCACGCAGAGTCTTGCCGAAGGGGTCCGGGTCGCCACCGCGCAGGAGGCGGTCATGGTGGGTCCCGCCAGCCCTCTTCCCATCCGGCTCGACGTCGATGAGCCCCTGACCGTCGGGGCGGATCGGGTAGTGAACACCTTGGCCGCGGTGCATCTGTTTCACCGCGATACCATCGTCGTCGATTTCGGTACGGCAACCACCTTCGATTGCATCACCGCCGACGGGCGGTTCATCGGAGGGGTGATCATGCCGGGCATTCGCACGGCGGCCGACGAGCTGGTGCGGCGCACCGCCAAACTCCCCGCCACCGAGCTTACCCCTCCGCCCCGCGTGATCGGCCGCCGTACCGAGGACTGCATCCGGGCGGGAGTCCTCTGGGGTACCGTGGATGCCGTGGACGGTGTGGTTCGTCGCATCAAAGGGGAGTGGCCGGAGTCGCGTCGCCCGCTCACCGTCGCCACCGGGGGACTGGCGGGACTCGTCGCCCCGCTGTCCAAGGAGATCGAGTCGGTGCATCCCGATCTGACGCTGATCGGTTTACGGCTTGCGGCCGGGGCCCTCGGGCTCGTCTGGTGACCGCTGTTGGCCCCCCTATCCGGGCACGCTAGATTATCGGCGCCTCCCACACCGGACCTGTTCAGCGATGACCTCTAGCGCTCCCGCGACCACCGACCGCTCGAACTTCAGCTCCGTTCTGGCGAACGGGACCAAGGTGGGTCTCTGCGTCGGCGTACTGGTCGTGGCCTTCTTGGCGGTTTCCCGCATGATGCCGGCGGGGACCGGCTTGGCCGCCGTGCAGACGCTGATCGTCCTCGCGGGGGGTGTGGCGGCGAGCCTGCTCCCTGGGGAGTGGGCGGTGGCGCGTGAGACCGAGGGCGTCGCGGGTGCCGCCGCCATCGGTCTCTGGGGCACGGTCGTCTTCAGCGCCTTCGACATCGTGCTGCTGCGCCCGTTCAAAGCCTTCCCCTGGACATGGGACGCGATTGGGGGCAACAGCACCTGGTGGTATCTCCCGATCTGGTGGATGCTCGGCACCTACCTCGCTTGGATGGGGGGGATGCTCGTCGCGGGACGCAACGCGCGCCAACGGACCTCCTTCGTCCAGATCGCCGCACCGGTCGTGATCGGAGCACTGGTCGTTGGCATCCTCGCCCGGGTGTTGGGATGTCCGGAAGGACTCCCCGTGACGAGCGGTGCAGGGTTGGTGCTGACCCTCACCGTGCTGGCTCTGATTTCGCTCGTGCGCCAAGAGGCTTGAGTGGGAGGGGCGGGCGGTTGGCCCCGCTGGCTTGCGCATCTCATCGTCGTCGTCGGCTGGCTCCTCACACCTCTCGTGGCGTGGGGAGCCTCGTCGTTAGGGGTGTGGCTGGGCGCATTGGCGGGTCTCCGGTTCCACTCACCGGGGGGCATGTTGCTGCCGGTCGCGATCGGCATGCTGGTCTTCGGCTTTGGCGCGCTCTGGATCTGGGTGCGGCTGATGCGCCGCATGCCGCATCTTCTGTCTCACCGGATGGCCCAGCGAAAATCTCTTGAGATCGAGAGCCAGCAGCCTGCCGGGTAGGACCGCTCTGGCGGTCGTCTTGGCGCTGGCCCCAGCCACACTCGCAGCGCAGCGCCGGAGTCTGGATCTGCGCTATGGCGAGTGGGAAGGGAACGGAAACTCCCGCTCTTATGCCATCCGATTCGGCTCCGTCCTGGCCGGTCCGTTCCGCAACGGCTTTGCCGTAGATGCCCTTGTGGGCGATTCGCTGGGCCGCCGCGCTGCCTACTACGGGGTCGGGTACGACCTGCAGCTGCTGCGCCGGGAACCCCGGACCTTCGGTCCTTACGCCGTGCTGGGCGCGGGCATCGGGATGTCCACCGACACGACGGCGGAGAAACTCGCGGCGCTGTGGACTGCCGGCGGGGGACTCGAATGGCATCCGTTCTCGGTCGCTTCGTTGAACGTGGAGGTCGCCTACCGGGCGGTGGATCGTGGCCCCAAGGGCTTCTGGAATTCGATGGACGGGCCACGGGGTGTCGGTGCGACTGTCGGCCTCACGATCTGGTGGAAGCATGGCACGACCTCCGCCTCGGCGGCCCCCAAGACCACGCCCCTACCGGCGGAGCCGCCGGTCACGATCACCGGTAATGCGGCGGACGTCGTGCAGACGGCCCTGGTGGCGCTGGGTACGCCGTATCAATGGGGCGGGACGGCGGAGAACGGGTTCGACTGCTCGGGGCTCGTGCAATACGCGTATGGGCAGCACGGCATCCGGTTACCCCGGATGAGCCGCGACCAGGCCAAGGCTGGCACCGAGGTAACCCCGGTGATCGACGCCCTCGTCCCCGGGGACGTGCTGCTCTTCTCCGCCCAGCCGGGCGCCGGCGTCACGCACGTCGGGATGTATGTCGGAGAAGGGAAGTTCATCCACAGCTCCTCGACCGGCGTCAGGATTTCGCGTCTGGAGGCGAGCGACCCGGAGGGTAGTTACTGGATCCCGCGCTGGGTCGGGGCTCGGCGGATCATCCCGTGATCCGCTGGCCGGGGCGAATCATGCTGGCGCTGGTGGCTGGAACTTGGATGGCCTGCTCCACCGCCGGGATGGTGCGCGCCCCGTCGTCTCTGCGTGACTACGAGTACCTGATCCTGGGCTCGGATTCGCTCGACGAGGCGCTGGCGGTAGCGTTGCGGGAGGCGCACCTCACGGTCCGCCGGCAGGTTCGGGGCGGAGAAACACCGACCCTCGTCGTCATGCACTTTCACGAGGCCGCTGCGCCCGGGACCTCGGGCGGAGCCGGGTACCTCCTGGTGCAGCTGACCGATACCCGCCGGGTGGGGGTGGTGGGGGAAGCCCGTCTTGCCCTCGATTCGATTGGGCCGGGAGCCTCGGTGCGCGCCCGGGCCCTGCTCGATTCTCTCGGTCTGCGCTCCCCCTAGACGACCCCTTGACTTGCCTGCCAGGCCTGGACACATTTGGGCAGTTTCTGGCACTCATCATTCTAGAGTGCTAATACCATTTGTCTGTAACGACTTAGGCTCTACGACCAGGAGTGGAGGTAGCACATGGCGACGGCGACAAAGGCAAAGGTCAAGGTCATGCCGTTGGCGGATCGCGTGGCGATCCGGCCGATGGAGGAGACCGAGACGATGAAGGGCGGGCTGTACATCCCGGATACCGCCAAAGAGAAGCCGATCCAGGGCGAAGTGATCGCCGTGGGCCCCGGCCGCCGGGAGAAGCAGGATTTGGTGCCGATGGAGCTCAAGGTGGGCGACCGCGTGGTGTACGGCAAATACAGCGGCACGCAGGTCGAGCTGGACGGGGAAGAGATCATCCTGATCAAAGAATCCGACGTCATCGCGAAGCTCAGCTGAGCGAGGGAGGCATAGATGGCTGCGAAGTTCCTGGAGTTCAACACCGAGGCCCGGGCCCGTCTCAAGAAGGGCGTGGACCAGCTGGCCGAAGCGGTGAAGGTGACGTTGGGCCCCAAGGGCCGGAACGTCGTCATCGACAAGAAGTTTGGGAATCCGACCGTGACCAAGGACGGCGTCACGGTGGCCAAGGAGATCGAGCTCGAGGACGAGATCGAGAACATGGGCGCCCAGATGGTGAAGGAAGTGGCGACCAAGACCTCCGATCTCGCCGGCGACGGCACGACGACGGCCACGGTGCTCGCGCAGGCGCTGTTCCGTGAGGGTCTGAAGTCCGTCACGGCGGGCGCTAATCCGATGTCGTTGAAGCGCGGGATCGACAAGGCGGTCGACGCGGTGGTCGAGGAGCTGAAGAAGATCTCCGTGCCCACCAAGGGCCGCAAGGAAATCGCCCAGGTGGGGACGATCTCCGCCAACGGCGACAAGGAGATCGGCGACAAGATCGCCGACGCGATGGAAAAGGTCGGGAAGGACGGGGTCATCACCGTCGAAGAGGCCAAGGGCCTCGAGACCACGCTGGAGACTGTGGACGGGATGCAGTTCGACCGCGGCTACCTGTCCCCTTACTTCATCACCGATCCGGAAAAGATGGAAACCGTGCTCGAGGATGCGTACATCCTGGTGCACGACAAGAAGATCTCGGCCATGAAAGACCTGCTCCCGGTGCTCGAGAAGGTGGCGCAGTCGGGCAAGCCGCTGCTCATCATCGCCGAGGACGTCGAGGGCGAAGCGCTGGCCACGCTCGTGGTCAACAAGCTGCGCGGCACCTTGAAGGTGTGCGCCGTGAAGGCCCCCGGCTTCGGGGATCGGCGCAAGGAGATGCTGACGGATATTTCGATCCTGTCGGCGGCCAAGGTGGTCTCCGAGGAGCTGGGATTCAAGCTCGAGAACACCGTTCTGGGCGACCTCGGCCAGGCCAAGCGGATCGTCGTGGACAAGGACAACACCACGCTGATCGGTGGCAAGGGGAAACACACCGACATCCAGGGTCGCATCAACCAGATCCGCTCGGCGATCGAGAAGTCGACGTCGGATTACGACAAAGAGAAGCTGCAGGAGCGGCTGGCCAAGCTGGCCGGTGGCGTCGCGGTGATCAACGTCGGCGCGGCCACCGAGACCGAAATGAAGGAAAAGAAGGCCCGGGTCGAGGACGCGCTGCATGCCACCCGCGCGGCGGTCGAGGAAGGCATCGTGCCGGGCGGCGGCGTGGCTCTGCTGTGGACGCAGAAGGCGCTCGACAAGGTGAAGGGATCCGATGACGACGAGAAGATCGGCATCGAGATCGTCCGGCGCTCGCTCGAGGAGCCGGTGCGGATGATCGTCCAGAACGCCGGCGCCGAAGGTGCGATTATCGTCGGCAAAGTGAAAGAGGCCGGAAAGCTGAACTACGGCTTCAACGCCCAGACCGATGAGTACGAGGATCTGGTCGCGGCGGGCGTGATCGATCCCACCAAGGTGACGCGGACCGCGCTGCAGAACGCCGCGTCGATCGCGGGGCTGCTCCTCACGACCGAGTGCGTTGTGGTGGAGAAGCGGGAGAAGGAAAAGGCCCCACCGATGCCGGGTGGCGGCGGTATGGGCGGGATGTACTAAGCAGCCAGACGCCCAATAGTCGTTCTGAATTATGAAGAAGGCCCCCCGGGAGGGTTCCGGGGGGCCTTTTTCACCCTCGCGGGGCCCGGTCCCGGAGCGGGTGTCTTTCGGGTTATCCCCCAATCCCATAGTATGTTAGGACCGTGACCACGCCTGTGGTTCCCGAGCGTGCCGCCCTTTCCCGAGAGCTCAGTGAATTCCTGATTGAGCTCTCCATCGCATTGCACAAGCACTCCATGTATCCCGATGGGCACCCCTCCCTCGCCCCAGCGGCCGGGGGGGTCGTGCGTCGAGCGGCCCGGCTGCTGCAAGATCGCCCCACCGTCTCCCTCGGTGTGGCGCGGGATCAGCTGGTCATCGAGGGTGTCGCGACCGACCCCAAACACCCCGTGCTGAGCGAGCTCGCGGGGCGTCTGCACCGTCACCATCTCGCCGCCATCACCTTCTCGCGGGGTCTCGGAGTCGCGGAGGTGCTGGATGCCCTGCGGGTCTTGGCGCAGGAGGCCGACCGCAGCGGGCAGCCGCTCGGGTTGGGGCCCAAGGCACAGCTCGAGGCTTGGGAGCACATCCGGCTCCACTCGCTGTCGTACGACCGGCTCGAGATGCTCAACGAGCGGGGCGAGAAGGGCCCGGAAGGCGATCCGATGACCGACGAACGCGTCCGCGGGGCCCGGTTGTGGGTCGGACTCGCTCGGGCCGCCTTGGCCGGACAGATCAAGGAGGACGAGGATCCACCCTCCACTCCGGCGGTGATCGCGCAGGCGATCGACGCCCATGCGCGCGGCGAAGCATACGACCAGGTGATCGTCGGATACCTGCTGCAGATCGCGGAGGAGCTGAAGACCGCGGGAGGGGCCGAGGCGCTCGAGCTGCGCCGACGCACGTCACGCCTGCTCGCCGGAATGCGTGAGGAAACGCTCAAGCGTCTGCTCGACATGGGTGGGGATGCTGCGCAGCGTCGCAAGTTTGCGTTCGACGCGGCGAGCGGGATGGCCGTAGACGCCGTCCTCGAGGTGGTGAAGGCCGTCTCGGAATCGACCGAGAACTCGGTGTCCCATTCCCTGATGCGGATGCTGTCCAAGATGGCGGCCCATGCGGAGCAGGGGGCCCCGATGGCGCGACCGCTGGCGGACGTGGCGCTGCGCGACCAGGTGAAAGCGCTTCTGTCGGGGTGGAATCTCGAGGATCCGAACCCCACCGGGTATGGGGGCGCGCTGCGCCGGATGTCGCGCGCGGCTCCCATGTTCGCCGTGGCTGCCGACCAGCAACATCCGCTTGAGCCTGAGCGCGTGGTGCAGATGAGTCTCGAGGTGGACGCCGTCGGACCCAACGTGTGGCGGGCCTGCGCCCAGCTGGTCGATACGGGACGGCTGAGCCAGTTGTTGGATCTACTGGAGAACGTGCCGACGGAAACCGACACCCTGCGGGCATTGTGGGAGCGGGCCGCGAGCCCGGACACCGCACGGTGGGTGTTGGCCGTCGAGCCCGTGGATTTCGCGCTGTTCGATCGGCTGCTGCCACGCGTGGGCCAGGCGGTCGCCGATCCCTTGCTCGATGCCTTGGCCGATGCCGAATCGCGCACCACGCGGCGGGCGGCGCTCGAGCGGTTGCTGCGTCTGGGCACGGGGATCGGACCCTTCATCGCCGCCCGGCTGGCCGATGAGCGGTGGTACGTCCGGCGCAACCTGTTGGCCCTGCTCGACGCCTTCCCCGAGTTGCCGGACGAATTTTCAGCCCTTCCACACCTGTCCGATCCTGATGTGCGGGTGCGGCTCGAGGCGTTCAAGCTGGCGCTGAAACTGCCGGCCGAGCGGGACGCGGGCATCGCCAAGGCCCTGGGTGATACCGACGGGCGATTGGTGCGGACGGCGCTCATCGCCTCAGGGCGCAGCCTGCCGGCGGATGCCGTGCCGCTCGTGCTGAGATTGGTCCAGAATCCGCGTGTGGCGCAGGACGTCCGGCTCCAGGCCATCCGCGTGCTCGGCGCGGCCGAGGCCCGCCCTCCGGAGGCCCTCGAGCTCCTGCTCAGGTTGACCGACGGCGGGCGCACCTTCTTCGGGCGCCACAAGTTCCCAGCCAAGTCCGCGATCCTGGTGGCGGCGCTTTCGGCGCTGGCGTCGGGGTGGGGGGACGAGCCGCGCGCCACGGCCATCCTGGCGCGGGCTGCGGTATCCAATGACGCGGACATTCGCGCCGCGACGGATCCGGGGAGCCGCCAGAAATGAGCGAACCGATCCGGTTCCTGTCGAGCTTCGCGCAGGCCCTGTCCGCGATGTCGTTGTATCGGGACGGGCACCCGGCGCGGGGTCGCGCCATCGACGCCGCATACCAGGACCTGACCGAGCTGCAGAAGCACACCGCCAGTCCCAGTTTCACATTCCTCGGAGACGAGGTCGTGTTCGGCAAAGTACCGTTGCGCGAGCTGCGCGCGTGGGACTGGTCCGGCCGCCTCGCCAACGCGGGGATTCAGCGGCTCGAGTTCGAAGAAAACGTGACGCGCGAGGATTTCGAGGAGTTCCTGGAGCATGCCCTGGCCATGCTCACGATCGCCGGGGTCGACACGTCGGAGGCCCGGCAATTCAAGCGCACCAGCATCAAATTCGGCCCCGTCGGGGTGAAGGGTGATTCCCAGCTGGGGGAAGGCGGCGCATTGCCTACCGCGACGATCAGCTTCTCCCTGGGAGAGGAAGCGGAGACGATCCGCTGGATGCACGAAGAGGTGAAGGCGCGAACCACACTCCCGCTCGCCGAGGCCGAGGCGGTCGTCCGCTCGCTTTCGGTCGCCATGCACAGCGACCGGCAGATGATCATGCCGTTGCTGCAGCTCAAGGAATTCGACCAGTACACCACGACGCATTCGCTCAACGTGTCGGTGCTCTCGATGGCGCTCGCCGAGTACGTCGGCATGGGCGCCGCCGACGCGCGGGCGTTCGGGGTCGCGGGTCTCCTGCACGACCTCGGCAAGGTCCGGATTCCGATCGAGGTGCTTACGAAGTCGGGCAAACTGACGCCCGACGAGCGGGTCATGATGAACCGCCACCCGGCGGAGGGAGCGCGCATCATTCTGGAGAGCGAGGAAGAACTGGATCTTGCGGCCGTGGTGGCCTACGAGCACCACATCATGCTGAATGGTGGTGGTTACCCGCGACTGATGTTCCAGCGCTCCTGTCACCACGCGAGCAACCTGGTCCACGTCTGCGACGTGTACGATGCGCTGCGCACGCGGCGCCCGTATCGCGATGCCTGGCCCGTGGAGCAGGTGCTCCCGTATCTCGAGGGCCGGGCGGGAATGGAGTTCGATCCGGAGCTGGTGCGACCATTCGTCGAGATGATGCGGAAGTGGGAATCCCAGGTTGCCGTGCTCCAGGATGAGCAGGCAGCGGTGCCGCTCCCCTCGACGCTGGCCCCGTCCGATCCGGCGCCCTCCGGCGTGCCCTCCGCTTAGATTGCGGCTATCACGTTCTCATTGATGCTCATGAACACACGGGTCACTGTGGCGCTGGGGTTCGGGCTGTGGGCGGGTGCGCTCCCGGCGCAATCGCGATCCGTCCCGCCGAAGCTCGAAGGCAAATGGGAGGCGAAGACCGAAGACGGGCCGCGCTTGATCGTGGTCCGGGCCGACAGCTCGGCGCAATTCGGCGAGCAGGTGGCCCGGTGGCGCATCGTTGGCGACAGCGTCTGGTTCACCGTCGGCGACGGCGTGTGGAACGTCTATGGGATGAAGGTCACCGGCGACAAGTTGACCATCTCCGGCGGGGATCTCGACAAACCGGTCACGCTCCATCGGGTCGGGCCGCCGACCCCCAAACCCGACACGCTGAAGGTGCCGGAACCGCCGCCCCCTAACGCGCGGGCGTGGTAGCGCCGCTCACCGCGTCGCCCAGTCGTAGACCCGGCCGAGCACGGCCCGCATCGCCTCCGTCAGATCCTCGTCTCGCCGCGGCATCACCCGGGCCGCGGTCTTCAGGAACCCGTCCTTCGCCATGCGAGCGGTCCCCGCAATGCCTCCCCAGGCGAAGGGGGGGACAAACTTGGGCGCCCGCACGCCGTCGAACACGTTCGCCCCGGCACCGAGCACCGTGCCGGTCCCGAGCAATGTCCCGATCGCCGTCTTGACGTGATCGCCCACGAGACTGCCGAGGAACTGGAGGCCGGTCTCGATCGATTTGCCCGCGATGTCGAGTCGGACCGTCCCATAGGTGTTCTTGAGGTCCGAGGTCACGGTCCCCGCGCCCAGATTTGCCCAGCGGCCGATGACTGAGTGGCCGACGAAGCCGTCATGGCCTTTGTTGGCATAGCCCAGGAAGACCGAGGAGGCCACCTCGCCGCGCACGTTGCAACGCGGGCCGATGGCGCTGATGCGGATGTCGCCACCCAGGATTCTCGAGTTCGCCCCCACCCAGAGCGGCCCCTCGAGCCGAGTCCCGGCCCGCACTTCCACTCCGCTGTCCAACACGATCGGCCCGTGCCTCACGTCGAACACGACCCCCGGCTCGATCGCCGCTTCGTGCAAGGCAAGCCATGAGGCATCCCCGAGCAGCGTACAACCCTCGGGTACGGGATCGCTGTCGCCAAGCAGCCCGCGCACGTCGTCCAACAGCAGTTTCTCGAGGGCCGGGATCAGGTCGAACACACCGTGCATCACCACACCGGCGACTTCAACCATCTGGGCCTGGGCGGTCGGGCCGTCCCACGTCACGCCTGCCGGCACCGCCCACCCGACGGTGATCCCCTGGCAGGTGAGTCGAACGGGCACGCCGGCGGGGAAGGCCGGCGCCAGGCCTCGCGGGGCGAAGGTCGCCGAGCCGATGACCGCCGGACCGGAGACGGCATGCCGGCCGGTCACGGGCGGCGTCCCCGGCTCCGCGAATCCGCTGAGGTGCGCGGGGGCGAAGATCTCGCGGACCTCGGCGCCGATGAACGTCTCCCACCGCTCCCGCACGAGGTGCGCGCCGGCCCGCAGCTCGCACAAGGGTCGCACGCCATAGAATGGCGCCCACGCGGGGGCCGGGTCGGGGTCGAGGAGATACAAGGCTAGGCTCACAGCCGCTGCACCAGCGCTTTGAGCCGCTCGGCGTTGCCCAGCGGCATGACGAGGGTGTGCCCGCCGGAGCGCACGACGATCGTATCCGAAATGCCGGTGACCGCCAGATGCTCGTCTTCCGCCCACAGCACGCAGCGCTGCACGTCGTCCGCCAGGGTCACGTTGCCGACCACCACGTTGCCCCGGCTGTCCGCACGGCGGATCCGCAACAACGCATCCCAGGAGCCGATGTCGTCCCACCGGAAGGTCCCGGAGAGGACCGCCAGCCGGCGAGTGCGCTCGAGGACGGCGATGTCCACGGCCGCCGGCTTGACCGCGGCGAAGAAGGTGGCCGCATCTCCCCCCTGCAGCGCGGCCCAGCCGGGCCGCAGCTCGCGGGCGTGTTCATGGACTTCGGTGAGGAACCGGTCTACCCCCCAGGCGAACAACCCGGTATTCCACAGCGCACCGCGCCGTCGCAGCTGCGACGCTCTCGCGGGACTGGGTTTCTCAACGAACCGCGCCACCCGACGGGCTCGCCCTAGCCTGGTCCCCGGAACGATGTAGCCGTACCCGGTTTCGTTCCGCGTGGGACGTACCCCGACCGTCACGAGGACGTCGCTCGTCATCGCGACCTGGAGGGCGCGGCCGGCGGAGGCGCGGAACGCCGGTCCGTCCGGCACGGCCCAATCGGCATGGAGCGAAAGCAGCGCCGCGCCGGGGTCACGTTTCGCAATCCACTGTGCCGCCCAGGCCAGGGCGGGGGCCGTCGAAGCGGCGCGAGGCTCGGCCAGGATCTGGGCGCGCGGCACTTCGGGGAGGAGTGCCGCGACCTGCTCCACCAGAAACGGCCCGGTAAGGATGAGCACGCGTTCGGGGGGCACGAGGCCCTGGAGGCGTTGCACGGCTTGCACCAGCAGCGGACGGTCCCCGGCGAGCGGCAAGAACTGCTTCGGGCGTTGGGGCGTCGAAAGCGGCCAGAACCGCGTCCCGGACCCGCCGGCGAGAATGGCGGCCCAGGTGTTCACTGGTCGTCCTCCGGCGCGTCCCCCAACAAGGCTTGGATCTGGAGGGTGAGCTTGGTCGGGCTGAACGGCTTGGTCACGAGCGATGCTCCCAGCCCGCGCGCCTCGTCGAGCACGCGCTCCTCTCCCTCGGCGGTCAGCACCATGATCGGGAGAGTCCGCGTGGCCGGTGCCTGTCGCAGCTCGCGCAGCAGATCCACACCGGAGCCGTCGGGCAGGTGCAGGTCGAGCAGCAGCGCATCGGGCGGGGTGGTCAGCGCGGCGCGGGCTTCCGCGAGGGTGCGGGCGAGCCGAAGCGTATAGCCACGCTGCTCGAGTTGCAGGCGCAACAGCATCCCGATGTGCGGCTCGTCATCGACGATAAGAATCTGACGCAAAGGCAGGGGACCCGGGGGAGGCACGATCCCGGTCCGTCACAGCAGGCCGGCGATGGCCGAGCGATGGCGGTGCAGATCGAAGAGCAGACTCCCGACGTTGGTGGACGGCCGAACCAGGATGATCAGCAGGGCATCGGCGGAGAGCACGGACACGACGGCGAGGCCGCGACCGAACTCCAGCACGGCGGTCCCGAAGTCGCCGCGGGCACCGGCCGAGCCGAGCTCCTGCATCCCTTTGATCACGGCCGGCAGCACGGCGGCCAGGTTCTCGGGATCGATCCCGTTGGCGGCATGCGAGTCGATCGGTAGGCCGTCGCGCCCCGCGACTACGACGGCATCCACGCCGTCACGTGCACCGAGCGCCTGGATCAGGTCGCGGATGGTCGGCATACGGGCGCGAAGGTAGGACTCGCTGGAGTGGAAGTCAAGCAGCCACCGTGGGTTGACCCACTTGCGAGCGGTTCGGTATCTTGCGCCACTCCATGCGATCCTCGTCGCCGATCGTGCTCCGCGGGCAGCGGGCGGCCGTCCTGCTTCTCGTCGCCGCCGCGGCCTGCAGTTCGTCGACCGGCCTGCCGGCGGCGACTCAAGCCAACACCGTGGATACGGTGTCGCTCTATACACTGAACGGCGACACCTTCCCGTTGGACCGTCCGGCGGGGTTCGATCTGTTTTCGAACCTGGTCGTGCGAACCGACCGCACTACCAGTTTCGATTTCGCCTTCAATCTGACGGCGGACGGCAAGGCGATTTTCTTGCCGACGTACGTTCTGGGGCTCGCCCGCGGCAGCGGCTTCATCCCCAGTTCGAGTCAGTTTTCCCTCCTCACCAACGCTCCCCTGGGTGGTTATCAGGATTCGCTGCCCACGGTGCTCGATTCGGGCGGGGTGGCGATCATGCGCTCGCGTCCGGTGGTCTGCATCACCGGCACCGTGCTCTATTACTACGGAAAGCTGCACGTCCTGGCGATCGATACCACGGCGCGTCGGCTCGATCTGGAAGTGCTGGTCGACCGGAACTGCGGTTACCACAGCCTCCTTCCCGGGATTCCGAACAGCTGATCCGATGATCGACGTCAAGCTCCTGCGACAAGCGCCCGAGCAGGTGCGGGCGGCCCTGGCGCGGCGGCGTGACGCCGGGGTGCTGGGCCTGCTCGACGAGCTGGCCTCCCTCGATGGCCGCCGGCGGGCCCTGACAGGGCAGCTCGATCAGCTCAAGGCGGACAAGAACGAGTCGGCCCGGGCCGATGCGCAGCATGTCAAGCTGCACGGCGCATTACCCGCGGAGACGATCGCTCTGCGCCGCGCCCACGGAGCGAAGATCGCCGCCGCGGAAGAAGAGCTGCGGGTCCTCGAGGCCGAGCAGGAGGGCAAAGTGCTGTACGTGCCGAACCTGCCTCTGCCCGATGTTCCGGAGGGCGATGCAACCGGCAACACTGTCGTGCGCTCGTGGGGTGAGGTGAGGCCGGCCGGCCCCGAGCTCAAGCCGCATTGGGAGCTGGGCGAGCGGCTCGGGATCCTCGACCTGCGCCGAGGCGCCAAATTGTCGGGCTCGGGTTTCCCGGTGTTGGTCGGGGCGGGGGCGCGTCTGGCTCGCGGGCTGATCAGCTTCATGCTCGACCTGCACACGCGCGAACAGGGCTACATCGAGGTGGAGCCGCCGCTCCTGGTCCGTCGCGACATCATGCAGGGGACCGGCCAGCTGCCCAAGTTCGAGGACGACGCCTACAAGACGACCGACGAAATGTTCCTCGTTCCCACGGCCGAAGTCCCGCTGACCAATCTGTACCGCGACGAAATCCTCGATTCCGGCCGCCTCCCACTCGGGCTGACGGCCTACACGCCGTGCTTCCGCCGCGAAGCGGGTGCGGCCGGGAAGGACACCAGAGGCTTGCTGCGCGTGCACCAGTTCGACAAGGTGGAGCTGGTCCGGTTCGCCCGTCCCGACCAGTCCACCGCGGAGCACGAGTTGTTGACGCAGCACGCCGAGGCGGTGTTACAGCGACTCGAGATCCCGTACCGGGTCGTCGCCCTCGCCGCGGGAGACCTGGGGTTTGCCTCGGCCAAGACCTACGACCTCGAAGCGTGGGCGCCGGGGGTCGGCGCATGGCTCGAGGTGTCTTCGTCGAGCAACTTCACCGATTTCCAGGCACGCCGGGCCGGCATCCGGTTCCGACCGCGGCCGGGGGAAAAGCCGGAATTCGTCCACACCTTGAATGCCTCGGGGGTCGCACTCCCGCGCACCATAGCGGCGCTGCTGGAAAGCCGGCAACAGGCTGACGGATCGGTGACGCTTCCGCCCGCGCTCGTCCCCTACGTCGGCACGGACCGGCTCGCCCCTTCCGGTGCACCTTAGTCGACGGCTGCGCCGCGCGGGCCCGACGGCCCTGGTGGCGCTGGCGTTCTGCTTCGGAGGATTGTCCGTCGGCACCGCCTGGGTGGTCTCCCGCCACCTGCGGGAAGACGCCCGCGAGACCAGCCAGTTGTTCGGCCGGGTGATCGCCGGCCTGTCCGATCCCCGCACCGACGCGGCAACCGGGGCGCTCCTCGACTTGGCCGCCCAGGTCCACGCCTTCGGGATTCCAATCGCCATCACCGACACGACCGGGAGCGTCGTCGCGAGCGAGAATGCGCCCGACGAGGTCGCGCGCGACCCCCAGCGCCTGCGGGCGTGGGCGGCGACGCTCGATCGCGCGAACCCGCCCATTGTCCAGCCGGGGAACGGCACCGTCCACTACGGGGCGCTCCCGATCGCGCGCCGCCTGACGCTGCTCGCCGTATTCCAGGCGATCGTGCTGGCGTTTCTCGTGGGCCTCGCAGCGCTGGCTTATCGCACGCGGCTCGCCGCCACGCGGGACCGGCTCTGGGTGGCGATGGCGCGGGAATCGGCGCACCAGCTCGGCACGCCGCTCATGAGTCTCACCGGATGGGTGGCGCAGCTGCGCGAGCAGACCGGTGGCGGTGGGACGGATGTCGCCGCGCATCTCGAAGCGGATGTCGAGCGCCTGGAGCGCGTGGCCCGGCGCTTCGAACGGATCGGCCGCCCGGCGCGGCGCGAACCCGTCCACCTCGGCGCGATCGCCGAGCGCGTGGTCCGGTACTTCGAGCCCCGCTTACCCACTCGGGCGACGCCGGTGCACTTGAGCCTGATGGCGGCGGGCGTGGGACCGACGATCCACGGTGATCCGGTCCTGGTCGAGTGGGCGATCGAGGCGTTGGTCAAGAACGCGATCGACGCTCTGTCGGGCCGCGGTGGCCGGGTGGTGGTGGTCGTCGAGGAAGCCGGCCGGATCGCCCGCGTCGTCGTGCGGGACGACGGCCCCGGGGTTCCGGCGGAGGTGCGCTCCCGTCTGTTCGAGCCGGGCGTCACGAGCAAGACCGGCGGCTGGGGCATCGGCCTGGCGCTCGCCCGACGCATCGTCAAGGATCAGCACGACGGTCGCATCTACCACCGCGGGGCGGGTCCGGGTGCCGAGTTCGTCCTCGAGTTCCCGTTGCCGGCCCCCGGTGCGGCGGACGGCGCAGGCAAGCGCGCGTGAATCTGCCGCTCAACGACGCACAGCGGGCGGCGGTCGAGCATGGAACGGGACCGTTGTTGGTGCTCGCCGGCGCGGGGTCGGGGAAGACCCGGGTCCTGACGGCCCGCATCGCCCACCTGATCGAGCAGCGCGGTATCCGGCCCGATCGCATTTTCGCCGTGACCTTCACGAACAAGGCGGCCGGCGAAATGCGGGAGCGGGTCGCGGCACTGCTCGGCGCCGACCCGCGAGGGCTGTGGATCGGGACCTTCCACTCGCTGTCCGCCCGCTTGTTACGCCGCGAGGCCGCCCTGCTCGGATTCGGTCCGAACTTCACCATCTACGACTCGGATGACTCGGAGGCGCTGCTCAAACGGCTGCTCGAGCAACGCGGGGTCGGGGCCAAGGCGTACCCCCCGCGGGCGATGCACGCGATCATTTCCGGCGCCAAGAACCGGATGCAGGCACCCGAGGAGCTGCTGGCCCAGGCCGAGAGCCCGCTGGCCCGGATGGCGGCGGAGCTGTATCGCGACCTCGGGCCGGCGTTGCAGCGCGCCAACGCGATGGATTTCGACGACCTGCTGCTGTTTCCGCTGCGGCTGTTCCGCGAGCATCCGGAGCGGCTCGACTACTGGCAGCGGCGTTTCGATCATGTCCTGGTGGACGAGTTCCAGGACACCAACACCGCCCAAAGCCTCCTCGTGCGGGCCCTGGCCGAGCGGCACCGCAATCTCTGCGCGGTGGGGGACGACGATCAGGCGATCTACGGGTGGCGGGGTGCCGACGTGCGGCACATGCTCGCCTTCGAGCGCGACCTGCCGGGCGCGACGCTGGTGCGGCTGGAGCAGAACTACCGCTCCACCCAGGTGATTCTCGACGCCGCGAACGGCGTGATCGCCGAGAATCGCGATCGGCTCGGCAAGACGTTGTTCACGACGCGGCAGGGGGGCGATCCGATCGTGCTGCTCACCGCCGCGGACGAGCGCGACGAGGCGGAATGGATCGCCCGGGAGTACGCGCGCCTGGCCGCGGAGAGCGATCAGCCGTACGAATCGATGGCGGTGATGTACCGGACCAATTCCCAGTCCCGCGCCATGGAAGAGGCGTTCCGGTTCCGTGGAATCCCGTACCGCCTGGTCGGGGCGGTGAGCTTCTACGAGCGTCGCGAGGTGAAAGACATGCTCGCCTACCTCCGCCTGCTCGCCAATCCCGCCGACGACCAGGCGTTCGCGCGAGTGGTGAACACCCCCCGCCGGGGGATCGGCGATGCGTCGCTCGCGATCATCGCGGCCACCGCCACGCGCTGGGGGCGTCCCCTCCTCGAAGTGGCGCGGCAGGCCGACCGGGTGGAGGGCCTCCGCCCCAACCTCCGCGCCGCCTTCACCGGGTTCGCGTCGCTGATCGACCGGCTGCGCGAGTCCAGCGCGGCCGCCGACCCGGCGATGGCGCTCGAGACCATCATCGCGGTGACCGGCTACGAGGAGTATCTCGCCGAGGAGGGGGTGGAGGGGGTCGAGCGGATCGAGAACGTGCGGGAGCTCCTGGCGGGAGCGGCGGAGTGGGCCGAAGTCGCCGAGGCGTCGCCCGAGGAGCCGGGTGTGTCGCGCATCGAGCAATACCTCACCCAGGCGGCGCTGGCGACTCCGACGGATGAGGATGGGGGCCCCGGGGCGGCCGGCGTCACGCTCCTGACCGTGCACATGGCGAAAGGTCTCGAATGGCCGGTGGTGACCCTGGCGGGGCTGGAGGACGGGCTCTTCCCGCTCGGGCGGACGGCCGGGGAGCCTGGCGGGTTGGAGGAGGAGCGCCGCTTGTGCTACGTAGGTCTCACGCGCGCGCGCGAGAGGCTGTATCTCTCCTGGGCTCGGACCCGCTATCGCAACGGGCGGCTGGAGTTGGCCGAGGCATCGCGATTCCTCGATGCGGTGCCGGCCTCGGTGGTCGAGGAGCGCAGCACCACGCCCTGGGCGGCGGGACGCGGAGCCAGCTGGCGGGGGAGGAGCCGCGTCGAGGAGCCGGTGTTCGCCCCGGAGCCCGATGAGGAATCGCAGGATGTTCCGCGCTACGTCACCGGAGAACGGGTGCGTCACCGCAAGTTCGGGAGCGGGGTCGTGCGGGAGGTATCCGGATTCGGCCGCGGCCTCAAGGTGACCGTCGAGTTCGAGGATACCGAAATCGGCACCAAGCAACTGCTCGTCGCCTACGCTGGCCTCGAGCGGGAGTGGGAGGGAGAGAGCGCGTGAGCGTGTCGAGTGAAGAGGTCCTGCGCATCGCGCAGCTCGCCGAGCTGCACGTGGACGAGGAATCACTACCGGAGCTGGTCGCTCAGATGTCGCGCATTCTCGACTACGTCGCCCAGCTCCGTGCCGTCGGTCCCGCCGAGCACGTGAAGCCGTTCATCCCCGGCCCCGACACGATCCGGTTCCGGCCCGACGAGGTGAACCCCTGGCCGCTCGCGTTCGGGCCCGACAAGATGGCTCCCGCCTTCAAGGGCGGCTTCTTCCTGGTGCCGCGGCTCGGGGCCTTCGGCGACGAGGGTGAAGCGGGAGAGGAGGCGTGAGCGACGCCGTCGCGGGCGCGCGATCGGCCGCCGACCGAATCTCCAAACTGCGGCGGCTGAATGCGGTCCTGACCAAGCAGACCGAGCTGCGCAAGGCGCTCGTGGCCCAGGCCGACGCCGCCCGCCCGACCGGTGTCCTGTACGGGATGCCGGTAGCCGTGAAGGCCAACATCTGTACCCTCGAGTTTCAGACCTCGTGCGGATCGCGCATCCTCGAAGACTACCGGTCTCCCTACGATGCGACCGCCGTCGCCCGCCTCAAGGAGGCCGGCGCTTTGATCGCCGGCGCCACCAACTGCGACGAATTCGCGATGGGCTCCTCCACCGAGCACTCGGCGTTCGGCCGCACCATCCACCCGATCGACAAGACCCGCGTGCCTGGAGGCTCCTCGGGCGGGTCCGCGGCTCTCGTGGCGGCCGGAGCAGTGCCCGCGGCACTCGGATCCGAGACGGGCGGATCGGTACGCCAGCCGGCCTCGTTCTGCGGCGTCGTGGGGATCAAGCCTACGTATGGGCGTGTGTCGCGGTACGGGCTGGTGGCGTTCGGATCCTCGCTCGACCAGATCGGGGTGTTCGGACGCAGTGTCCATGACGCCGCGCGAGTCCTGTCGGTGATTTCGGGTCGGGATCCCCGCGACAACACCTGCGAGGACCGCGACCCCCTGCGCCTGCCCACCGTTCCGGAAAACCTCGACGGGTTTGTGATCGGTGTGCCCAAAGAGTACTTCCCGCCCGATCTGGACCCCGGGGTGCGGCGCGCGTGCGACCGCGCGATCCGGATTCTCCGGGAGCTCGGGGCCGCGGTGCGTGAGGTGTCGCTCCCGCACACTCCGTATGCGGTACCGACCTACTACATCATCGCCCCCGCGGAGGCGTCGTCCAACCTGGCCCGCTTCGACGGGGTGCGGTACGGGGTGCGCGCCGAAGGGCCGCTGCCCGACGTCCGGGCGTTGTACCGGGAGACGCGGGGCGCGGGCTTCGGGGCGGAGGTGCGGCGGCGGATTCTCATCGGGACGTATGTGCTCTCGTCCGGTTACTACGACGCCTATTACCGCAAGGCCCAGCAGGTGCGCGCGTTGATCGCGCAGGATTTCCGGAATGTGTTCGATCGCGGCGTCGACCTCTTGTTCACCCCGACGACGCCGACGCCCGCCTTCAAGGCGGGCGCCAAGCTCGCCGATCCGGTGCAGATGTACCTCTCGGACATCTTCGTGTGCACGGCGAATCTCGCCGGGCTGCCGGCGCTTTCCCTTCCCATCGGTCGGGTGAAGGGACTGCCGATCGGCGGGCAGCTCATGGGGCCCCACTTTCTCGAGGACGAGATGCTCGAAGCGGCCTATGCCCTCGAGCGGGCGGTCCCCGCGACGGAGGAGGCGTGACCGCCTCGCCCAGCGGGTGGGAGACCGTCATCGGACTCGAGACCCACGTGCAGCTGTCCACTCGGACCAAGATGTTCTGCGGCTGCTCGGCGGCCTTCGGCGACCCGCCAAACACCAACGTCTGCCCCGTCTGCCTGGGACTCCCCGGCGCGCTCCCGGTCCCCAACGAGCAGGCTCTGAAGCTCGCCCTCCGCGGCGCCCTGGCGTTGCAGTGCACGGTGCACGCCCGCAGCGTGTTCGCCCGGAAGAACTACTTCTATCCCGACCTCCCCAAGGGCTACCAGATCTCGCAGTTCGAGGAGCCGCTGGCCACCGGGGGGACGCTCGGATTCTTCTCTCCCGAGCGGGGGTTCGTGATGGCATCGATCGTCCGGCTGCACGTGGAGGAGGACGCCGGCAAGTCGTTGCACGATCGCTACCCTCGCACGACGGCGGTGGACCTGAACCGCTCGGGTGTGCCCCTCGTCGAGATCGTCACGGGACCGGATTTCCGCTCCCCCGGGGAGGCGCGGGCCTATCTGCTCGAGCTGAAGCACCTCCTCGAGTATGCCAGGATTTCCGATTGCGACCTCGAGAAGGGGAGCCTGCGCGTCGACGCCAACGTGTCGGTGCGACGGACGGCCGGCGATCCCCTCGGGACGAAAACCGAAGTGAAGAACATCAACTCCTTCGCCTTCGTCGAAAAGGCGCTGGGCCTGGAGCGCGACCGCCAAATCGCCGAGCTCGAAGGCGGCCGCCCCATCGTCCAGGCCACCATGCTTTACGACTCCAAGGCCAATGCCGTGCGGCATCAACGCACCAAGGAGCACAGCCACGACTACCGCTACTTCCCGGACCCCGATCTGCCCCCACTGGTGCTCCCGGCGGAGTGGATCGACGAGCAGCGGGCCACGCTCCCGGAGCTACCGGCCGCGAAGCGCGAGCGGTTCGTGGCCCAGTATGGGCTGCCGCGTCAGGACGCGGCGGTCTTGACCCACACGCGGGCGGTGGCCGACTACTACGAGGGGGTGGTGCACGCGGGGGCGGACCCCAAGCCGGCGGCCAACTGGGTCATGGGGGAAGCGCTGGCGGACGCCAAGGACCACCACGACACGCTGCGCGTCCCGGCCGCAACGCTCGCCGAATTGATCGCGCTCGTGAAAGGCGGGACGCTGTCCCACCAGGCGGCCAAGAAAGTGTTCGGCGAGATCGCGGCGAAGGGGGGAGATCCGCGGGTCATCGCGGAAGCGCTGGGGCTGATTCAGGTCGCCGATGCCGGCGCCCTGTCGGCCTGGGTGGACCAAGCCCTGGCGGCAAGCCCGGCCGAGGTGTCGCGCTACCGGGCCGGCGAAACGAAATTACTGGCCTTCTTCGTGGGGCAGGTAATGAAAGCATCGCGGGGCAAGGCGGATCCCAAGCTCATCCCCGCCGTCCTGCAGGAGAAGCTCTCCCGCTGAATTCAGGTCAGATGCCGGGGGCCGGTCGCGCCTTCCAGTGTCGACCCATCCTTCTCGCAGAACTTGGCCCGCGAGTCATACTTCCGGCCGCACTTGGGACAGACCTTGTTCTGGATCAACGGCACCGTGCCCTTGAGGGGCGACTCGAGGTCCGTGCCGTCCTTGGGGCAATACCTCCAGCCGGGTTCCACGGTCATCCCGCACCTCGGGCAGTTGGTCACTCGGTGGGCGTTCCGTTGGGATCGCGCCAGGGCCGGTGCGACTGCGACGCCGCCCAGAAGCCGAGGGTCGATTCGGGGAGGCCGAAATGCTCCTCGGCGGCCTCCCGGATCCGCTCGGGTTCGCGGCGCGCGCCTTCCTGAAGCGTGCGGCGCCGCATCTGCTTGGCGAGACCGAGCGCTTGCTCGCCGGCCGGATCGAGACGGTGCGCCGACGCCTGTTTCTCCGCGAGCGCCTCCATGACGTAATCGAACGCCACGGCCATGTGGCGCTCCACGTCGTCGGTCGGCAAATCCCAACGGCTCCGCTCGGAGAGCACCTGAAACGCCCATTGCCAGCTTTGGGTTTCGGTCAGATGCACCATCCCGCGAAACAGGCGACGGCTGGTGCGGACGCTGAACAGGGTCGGCGACAGGATCCCGTCCAGGTGCGTGTCGCTGTCCGCGTGATCGCGGA
Organism: Gemmatimonadales bacterium; assembly: GCA_035500495.1. Taxonomy (GTDB): domain Bacteria; phylum Gemmatimonadota; class Gemmatimonadetes; order Gemmatimonadales; family GWC2-71-9; genus DASTHG01. Next base: position 23,063 of record DATJXC010000015.1, on the reverse strand, counting down.
GGATGACGTCCTTGGCGGTCCGCGAGTAGGTCTCGCCGAGATGCGTCTCGAAGCGGCTCTCCCAGTAACTGTGGCCGAGGGAGGCGGTGCTGCTGGTCAGCACGAGCTGGCGGGGCACGTAGAAGTTGTGCGCGATCGTGTCGGCCGCGAGGTGCGAGAGGTATCCCAACCCGAACGCGCGCAGCGCATCGGTGTGGGCGAGGTCGAAGATCTCGCGCCCCACATGCCAGGCGTGGCAGTGTCGCCCCACCGGGGCGTACTTCTTGGCGATCGAGGTGTCGGCCGCGATGTTGCCGTACAGGAAGTCGTAGGGGAACGCCCGCAACAGGTCCGCGACGCTGGCCGGGAGAGCGGGGAGATTGGCGAGCACGGACTCGCCCAAGTAGATGTGCGTCGCCGGCGTCCAGGCGAAGGCCGGGGCAGGGAGCAGCACGAGCAGCAGCAACGTGCCCACGGCAACCAGCACGAGCCCCTTCAGTCGGCCTCTCCCTCCTCGCCCCTCCGCACCGCTGCCCGCTCTCCCGTGGCTCCGCGGCGGCGTCGCAGCACGCGGCTGCCGACGCGCCAGATGGAGAACCCACGGCGCACGTTGCGCACGGTCGCGGCCACGTCGAGCGCGGCGTCCTCGACCTCTTCCTGCACCACATCCACCAGGGCATCGAGATCCTGCAGACGCTGCTCCGCCGCGTCCGCGGCCCGGACGATCCGCAGGCGGATGTCGCGCGAGGTGCCGACCAGCGAATCGGCTTCGCGCCGGATGTTGCCGACCAGCTGACGGACGTCGTCGACCGCCGGACCCACGACGTGCTCGAACGCTCGCAGGAAGGCCCGGAACCCCACGACCGCGCCCGCGGTCGCGACCGCTACGGCGATTCCGCACAGGGCGACAATGACGAGGGAGAGCGCGCCGACGACGGCGGTCCAGGTGGGGATCATGCCGTAACCTCCACGGGTCCGCGTCTCCGTGTCAACCTCTCCACGAACGACGCCAGCGCCGGGGCGGCCAGGAAGCTCAGCAGCCCCAATGCGGCGGTCGTGACGAGCGGGGCGGCGGGGCCCAAGCCGCGCCCGTTCACGAGGGCCAGAGCCCAGGCGAGGGCGAGCGCCACTGGCTCGGGAGGCCGAACCCCCGCCACCCCTGACCACCGCCCGACTCGGGCGACGAGCAGCGGCACCATGGCGAGTGCCAGGGCGACAAGGATGAACCGCCAGGAGGGCATGTTCGCGATCATCCCGGCGCAGAACCACAGCACCGCGGTCGTCGCACGCTCGGCGTCGAGGACGAGGACTCGCAACGCGCTGCGTCCGGGCGAGGCGGCGCCGAGCGCCAGGGCCGCGCCCCAGCAAACGAGGAGCGGGGACGTCCCGGTGGCCGTTCCGAGCCCCGCGCCGACGAGCAGGGCCGTGAACGCGGCGGCCGGAGGCAGGACCGTGGGGGGCCGCGCGGCGAGCGCGCGATAGGCGAGGGCGGTCAAGGCGGCGGCGAGCACGAGCAGGAGCGCCCAGAGCCCCAGCCCGAACGGCGGCCGTCGGGCGGGAGAGAGGGCGATCGCCGCGGCGAGCAGCGCCGGTGCGAGGACGCTCCGCGGCGCCACCGCGATGCCGGCGAGCGCCAGCGCGAACGCCGCGGTGCCACCCAGATCGGCGGCCACCGCGGGCTGGAACCGGAGCAGGAGTCCCGCCGTCACCGCCACGGCGCCAGCGCCGAGCATGCCCGCCGCGAGCGCGGGCGCGGTAAACGCCCGGGCATCGAGGCGTGCCGCGAGCCCCGCACCGGCGACGCCACAACAGATCGCGATGAACGGCTCGGCGGCGGTCGCGTCGGGCCAGTGGAGGATGCCCGTGGCCGGGCCGAGGAGCACTCCCAGAGCGAACAACAGCAGGTGGATCACGGCTGCAAACAATCGCGCGCGCTTGACGGGCCCGCAAGCCGCGGCGTAGCATTGGGGCACTCACATGGCCTCATCGTTCCGGGTGTCGGGCGGGCGCGCGCTGAAGGGCACGATCCGGCCGGCCGGTAACAAGAACGCGGCCCTTCCCATCCTCGCGGCGACGCTGCTCGCCGACGGCCCCTGCCAGCTCGAGAACGTCCCTCACATCCGGGACGTCGAAACCATGGTCGCCCTGCTCGCTCACCTCGGCGCGAGCGTCGAGTGGACCGGGGAGAACGCGGTCCGCGTCGACACGCGCGAGGCACAGGCGCGCGAGCTGGATCCCGCACTGTGCGCGCGCATCCGGGCCTCGATCCTGTTCGCCGGGCCGATGCTGGCGCGCTTCGGACGCGTCGCCCTGCCGCCACCTGGCGGGGACGTGATCGGCCGCCGCCGCATCGATACGCATTTCCTGGCGCTTGAGAGTCTCGGCGCCACCGTGACGGTGGGTGACCACTACGTGGTGGAAGGGAAGAAGCTCACCGGAACCGATCTGTTCCTCGACGAGCCGAGCGTCACGGGAACGGAGAACGCGTTGATGGCCGCGGTCGCGGCCAAGGGGACGACCACCCTTCGTAACGCGGCCAGCGAGCCGCACGTGCAGGATCTGGCGCGGTTTCTTCAGAGCCTCGGCGCCGGCATCGAGGGGATCGGGACCAACACCCTGACCGTCCACGGCGGGGGACCGTTGGCGGCCCCCACCGCCCCATTCAGCATCGGCCCCGATCACATCGAGGTCGGGTCGTTCATCGGCCTCGCGGCGGTCACCAACGGCGACATCACGATCGAGGGTGTTCGTGGCGAGGACCTTCGCGCGACGCTGTTCGGATTCGAGCGGCTCGGCGTGAAACCGAGGCTGGAAGGCGACCGCCTGATCGTCGATCCCCATCAGGAGCGCCGCATCCGGCCGGATCTCGGCGGTCATGTTCCCAAGCTGGAGGATGGACCCTGGCCGGCTTTTCCCGCGGACCTGATCTCCATCGCTCTCGTCGTCGCGACACAGTGCGAGGGATTGCTGCTCGTCTTCGAGAAGATGTTCGAGTCGCGACTGTTCTTCGTCGACAAGCTGATCGGGATGGGGGCGCGGATCGTGCTGTGCGATCCGCACCGAGCGGTCGTCGCCGGCCCATCGCCGCTCCATGGAGGGGTGGTAGAAAGCCCCGACATCCGGGCAGGGATGGGCGTGCTCCTGGCCGCCCTCGCGGCGCAGGGGGAATCAATCATCCACAACGTGGGGCAGATCGAGCGGGGCTACGAGCATATCGATGATCGGCTCCGAGCCCTCGGCGCGCAGATCGAGCGTGGGGAGGGTGGTCGTTAGTGGTTGCTTCGAAAGCGACCGCGACCCACACCGCCGACCTCTCCGAAATCTCAGTCGGCGACGCGGCTGCCCCACGCTTGGAATTGACCGAATGGGCGACCAGGTACGGCCTCGTGGCGGGAATCACGACCCGGGAAAACGGTTTCAACCTGGGTCTGTCGAGCGAGGAGCCGGCGGGCAACGTATCGGCCCGCTGGCGGGCATTCCGAGGGGCCTTCGCGGGCCGTTTCCCCGGGGTCGTCACGGGCTACCAATGCCACGGGACCACCGTGCGGTGGTATGACCGCGGGGTGGAGGGATGGCTCCAGGTCGGGGAAGTGGACGGCCACGCCACCGACCGCAAGGGGCTACTCCTGACGGTCACTGTTGCCGACTGCATCCCGGTCTATCTCGCCGCGCCCGGCAGTGGCGCCGTGGCGCTGCTCCACGCCGGGTGGCGGGGCACCGCTGACCGCATCCTCGCGCGGGGAGTTCACGCGCTCACGCAGCACGCGCTTGTCCGACCAGATGAGCTTGTAATGCATTGTGGCGTAGGCATTTGCGGCACGTGCTATGAAGTAGGTTCTGAAGTCAGCGCCCGCCTGACCGGTGAGGCTGGGAACGGGGCGACTCATGTCGATTTGCGAGCCGTTCTGGCCCGTCAGGCGGCTGAGCTCGGGATCGCGGCGGTCTCCCTGTCTCCACATTGCTCGGCCCACCACCGAGACCTCTTCTACTCTCACCGAGCCTCCAAAGGCCGGGACGGGCGCATGGTGGCCTTTCTGGGGCGCCCCAAGTAGGCTTGCCCCCTCCAACTACCTGGGGTACATTCAGTTCCGAAGCGGGCGAAGTTCTGCCCGCGCTTTTTTTTGTATCGCTGGCTTTTCCTATGCTCACCGACAGTCTGATCGAGGCCTTTCGGGCCCGGCTCGCGGAGTTGGGGTTCGATCTGGCCGACCTGCGCCTCGGTGGCACACCGAACCGGCCGCTCGTCCAAGCGCGCATCGATTGGCCGCCCAGTGATCCGGTGCGGCGGGTAACCGTGGACGATTGTGCCCGGGCGAGCCGTGCGCTGGAGGCCTGGCTCGATGTCGACCACCCCCTTGGGGGAGGCGCCCGCTACATCCTCGAGGTGTCCAGCCCCGGGATGGAGCGCCCGCTCAAGTGGCACCGTCACTGGGTGCGGTTCGTGGGGTGTCAAGTGACCGCGAAGCTGGCAGGGTTGGGCCGGATCCGTGCCCGCATCGTGGCGGTGCCGGACGAGACGACGGTGGTCCTGCAGCCGGAGGGGGGGGCGCCGCGCTCCGTGCCGCTGGCCGAGATCCGGGACGCTCGACTGGCTGTGGATTGGGACCGGCGACCGACGGCTGACGACTAACGACTGGGAAAGACTGATGGCCAATGCAACCGATGTCGTGACCGCGATTCGTGAGCTGACTTCGACCAAGCAGCTCGATCGCGGGAGCATGATCGAACTCCTCAAGGACGGACTGCACGCGGCGCTGGTGAAGCGCTTCGGCCCCAATGTGCGCTCCGAGATCGGTATCGACGAGCTCAAGGGGACGATCCGGATCATCGTGCTCAAGACCGTGGTGGAAGCGGTCGAGGATCCGGGCACCCAGGTCTCCCTGGAGGAGGCGCGGTTCGAGGATCCCGAGTTCCAGCCCGGCGACGTGCTGGAGGAGGAGGTGCCGTTCGCCGAGTTCGGACGGACCGCCGTTCAGGCCGCCAAGCAGCGCATCATCCAACGGGTTCGCGAAGGGGAGCGCACGCGGATCCGGGAGGAGTTCTCCGGGAAAGTCGGCGAGCTGCTCTCCGGCGAAGTGCAACAGATCGAGCGCGGCAAGATCGTGGTGATGCTGAACAAGTTCCGTGAGGCCGAAGCGATCATCCCGTACCGCGAGCAGAACCACCGGGAGCACTTTCATCAGGGCGACACGATCCGCGCGGTGCTGAAGCGCATCGAAGAAACGCCCAAGGGGCCACGCCTGATTCTGTCGCGGGCGGACCCGCTGTTCGTGAAGGCCCTGTTCAAGCTCGAGGTGCCGGAGATTCAGCAGCAGATCGTCGACATTCGCGCCACCGCCCGCGAGGCGGGGAGCCGCACCAAGATCGCCGTGATCTCGCGCGACGACGGGATCGACCCGGTCGGCGCCTGCGTGGGGCTCAAAGGCTCGCGGGTGCAGGCGGTCGTGAACGAGCTGGGCGGCGAGCGGATCGACATCGTGCCGTGGTCGCCCGATCCCGAACGCTTCGCCAAGCTGGCCTTGGCGCCGGCGCGGGTGGCCAAGGTGTTCTCGGATCCCGACAACCGCACCATTCAGGCGATCGTGGACGAGGATCAGCTGTCGCTCGCCATCGGACGCAACGGGCAGAATGTGCGTCTCGCCTCGGAGCTCACCGGGTGGAAGATCGATCTCTACTCCTCGCGTGAGTGGTTGGAGCGCGGCGGCGAAGGTCCGCTGTTCGCGCCGCTCCCACCGGACGAGGAGCAGGCGGTCAAGGTGCCGCTCGGGGAGTTGAAGGACCTCTCGCCGGAGCTCGTCGCGGTGCTGGAGCAGAACGGAAGGAAGACCTTGAAGGACATCCTCGATCTCGAGCGCGAGGACGTGGAGCGGCTCGAAGGAATGACGCCCGAGCTCGCCGATCGCCTGATGGCGTTCCTGAACGAGCTGACTGAGGAGGGCGGGGAGGCGGCCGACGCGGAACAGCCGCCGGCGCCCGGACCAGATGAGGCGCCCGAGGCGCCACCCGCGCCGCCGGCCGCGTGAACGAGGACGCGCGGCTGCGCCTTCTGGGCCTCGGCGCCAGGGCACGCCGCGTCGTCATCGGAGTGACCGGCGTACGGGCGAAGTTGCAGGAGGGGGTCGGGAGCGGGCTCGCCTGTGTCGTCCTGGCGGCGGACGCGAGCCTGCGCACGCAGGAAAAGGTGGGACGGCTGGCCGCGGCACGGGGCGTCCCCGTGCTACGGGGGCCTTCGGCGGAACGAATGGGCGCGGGGTTGGGGCGCCCGTCGGTGCAGGCGGTCGGCGTGAGTGATCCCGCGCTGGCGCGCGGTCTGGTACGGCTTTCGGAGGAGTAAGTGGCGACACGGATTCATGATTTGGCGGCGGAGTTCGGCATCTCCAGCGAGCAGGTGATGACCATGCTCAAGGAGATGGACATCTTCGTGCGCAGCCATCTGACCCCGCTCAAGGACGAGCAAGTCTCGATGATGCGGGCGCGCTGGGAGCGCGAGAAGCGCCGTCAGAAGGAGCCGGCGGCCCCGACCAAGCGGCGCCGGGCCACCAAGCCCGTGGAGCCGGCGCCCGTGACCGAGGAGGCTCGGCCCAAACGGCGGCGGCGCACGGCGGCCGAAGTCGCCGCGGCGGAGGCCGAGGCCCAGGCCGTCGCCGATCGCGAGGCCGAAGTCGAATTGAAGGCGCGCCAGGCCCTCGAGGCGAGTCGCGCCATCGAAGAGGAGAAACCCGCGCCATCCCTCGAAGAGCGAGCGGCGGCGCTGTTCAAGGACCTTCCGCCTCCGCCGCCTTCCCCGGCGCCCGCGGCTGAAACCACCGCCGCCGCCGTGCTGGAGGCGGCCCCGGCCCCCGCGCCGCCGGTGATTCCGGGGGCCCCGCGTCCGTTCATTCCCACGCCGGTCCGGCCGCGGCCGGTCGCGAGCGGGGTCCCGGGGGGCGCCGTGCCGCCGCGCCCCGTCGCCTCGGCCGCTCCCGGCGCCGGCGCGCTGGAAGAGCGACGCCGCGACAAGGCGGGCAAGAAGCGCAAGAAGGGCAAGAAGTCGCTCGTCGACCAGGAAGCGGTGGCCCAGAACATTTCGCGCACGCTTGCTTCCATCAAAGGACCGGTGGCCAAGAAGGGCGTCCGGCCGCGCGATGAAGGCCCCAGCTTCCGTGATCTCCAGGAAGCCCAGCGCCGCGAGGAGGCCGAAAAGGAAAAGACCCGCGTCCGCGTGACGGAGTTCATCACCGTCAGCGAGCTCGCCAACATCCTGAAGGTGCCGCCCACCCAGATCGTGACCTTTGCCTTCAAGGAGCTGGGGCAGATGGTGACGATCAACCAGCGTCTCGACTTCGACCTGATCGAGCTGATCGCCTCGGCGTTCGACTTTCAGGCGGTGCGCGAAGAGGAGTATGAGGTCGCGGCGGGCGAGGTGGCGGAAGACACGCCGGAGCAGCTGAAGCCCCGGCCGCCGATCGTGACCGTGATGGGCCACGTGGACCATGGGAAGACGTCGCTGCTTGACTACATCCGCAAGGCCAACGTCGTCGCCGGGGAAGCCGGCGGGATCACGCAGCACATCGGGGCGTACGCGGTGTCGCTCAAGGACGGCCGGGCCATCACGTTCGTCGACACCCCGGGCCACGAGGCCTTCACGGCCATGCGGGCGCGCGGGGCTCAGGTCACCGATCTTGTCGTGCTCGTCGTCGCGGCGGACGATGCCATCATGCCGCAGACGGTCGAGGCGATCTCCCATGCCAAGAACGCGGGCGTCCCGCTCATCGTCGCCATCAACAAGATCGATCTGCCCACCGCCAACGTGCAGAAGGTGAAGCAGGATCTGCTGGCGCAGGGGGTGGTGCTCGAGGACTTCGGGGGCACGGTACTCGCCACCCCGATCTCCGCCAAGAAGGGGACGAACGTCGAAGCGCTGCTCGACCAGATCCTGCTCCAGGCGGAGCTCCTCGATCTCAAGGCGAACCCGGATCGCATCGCGCAGGGCGCCGTGCTCGAAGCCACCCTCGATCCCGGCAAGGGTCCGGTGGCGACGATTCTGGTGCAGAACGGCACGTTGCACGTCGGCGACGATTTCATCTGCGGGATGTACTCGGGCCGCGTGCGCGCCATGTTCGACGAGCGGGGGGCGACCGTGGCGGCTGCGGGCCCGTCCATTCCAGTGCAGATCCTCGGATTCGAGGGCGTCCCGGAAGCGGGTGATCACTTCACCGCGGTCTCTGACCCCGCGCAGGCCCGCGATATCGCTCAGAAGCGCCAGCGGTTGGAACGCGAGGCGCAGATGCGCCGCTCGGGTCGGGTGAAAACGCTCGAGGACTTCATGGCGGAGCGGGCGGCGAGCGGGGTCGCCACCCTGCGAGTGATCATCAAGGCGGACCAGGGCGGGCCGGCCGAGGCGCTGGCCGACGCGCTGGGGCAGTTGTCGACTCCAGAGGTCCGCGTGGAAGTGGTGCACCGGGGAGTCGGGGCGATCACCGACTCGGACGTGCTGCTCGGCAAAGCGTCGGGGGCGATCATCATCGGCTTCCACGTCCGCCCCGATTCGAATGCGCGGGCCTCGGCGGAGCGCGAGCATGTCGAGATCCGGACCTACCGCATCATCTACGAGGCGGTGGACGAGGTGAAGGCGGCCATGGAAGGCCTGCTCAAGCCCGAAGAGAAGGAAGTCGTGCTCGGCGAGGCGGAAGTCCGGCAAATCTTCAAGATCGCCAAGGTGGGAACCATCGGGGGCAGCTTCGTGCGGAGCGGCATTATCCCGCGCACCGGGAAGGTGCGGGTGATCCGCAACGGCGTCGAGGTCTACGACGGGTCCCTGTCCTCGCTCAAGCGGTTCAAGGACGACGTCCGCGAGGTCCGCGAAGGATTCGAGTGCGGGATCGGCGTGGAGAATTACAACGACTTGAAGGTCGGGGACCTGATCGAGTCGTACAAGATCGAGGAGATCGCCCGCTCCCTCGCGCCGGGAGGCGCGGCACGGGGCGCCTGAGATGATCGTGGGGTTGATCACCTGGGAGCTGCACCTCGCCGCGTGCCACTCCCTGAAGGACAAGCGTCACGTGCTCAAGAGCTTGAAGGACCGGCTGCATCAGCGCTTCAACGTTTCGGCCGCGGAGACCGGGCATCATGACCTCTGGCAGCGCGCCGAGCTGTCCGCGTGCGTGGTCAGCACCGACCGCCGTCACGCCGAGGAAGTCTTGCGCGAGGCCGACCGGCTGGTGGAAGGCGCACCGGGCGCACGGATCGTAGACACGAGTACGAGCTACCTGTAACCCATGCGACGTCCCAGTCACCGTCCCGAGCGTGTCGGCGAGCTGATCCGGCAGACCGTCGCCGAGTTCCTCACCAGCAACGTGCGCGATCCGCGAATCGGGTTCGTCACGGTGACCGGGGTGGACGTCTCGGCCGACCTGTCGCACGCCAACGTGAGCGTGAGCGTCATGGGCGAGGAGGCGGAAAAGGAGCGGTCCCTGGAAGGGCTCGCCAGCGCCGCCAAGTTCTTGCGGAGCCAGCTGTCGCGCGAGTTGCCGCTGCGCACCAGTCCGGAGCTGCACTTCCGGCTCGATCGCGGTCTGGAGCACGCGCAGCGCATCGACCGGGTCTTGAAGGAACTGAAGGAGAGCGAGGACTGACCGACGGCGTGCTCCCGGTGGCGAAGCCGGTCGGACCCACCTCGCACGACGTGGTGGATCAGGTACGGCGCGTGCTGGGAATCCGGCGGGTGGGACATCTGGGAACGCTCGACCCGTTCGCCCAAGGCCTGCTGGTGCTGGTGATCGGCCGGGCGACCCGGTTGGCGCCGTACGCGGCGGGGTGGGCCAAGACCTACACCGGGACGATCCGCCTCGGCACGGTCACCGACACCGACGACCCGACGGGCGCGGTGCTGCAAACGAGTGAGGCCTGGCGTGAACTCGACCGAGCCGCGGTCGAGGGGACGCTGCGGCAGTTCACGGGGCGGATCGCGCAGCGCCCACCCGCCCATTCGGCGGTGAGCGTCGGAGGAGAGCGGGCCTACCGCCGGGCCCGGCGCGGCGAAGCGGTAACGCTGGCGGAGCGTCCGGTGGAAATCCGGGAGCTGGCGCTGCTCGAGTTCGCACCGCCAGACGTGCGGTTTCGGGCCGAGGTCGGAGCGGGAACGTACCTGCGCAGTCTCGCGCGCGATGTCGGCGAGCGTCTGGGGTGCGGCGCGCACCTCGCGGCCCTGGTGCGGACGGCGGCCGGGCCTTTCACGCTGGCCGACGCCAGGTCCCCCGAGTCGGTGACCGCGGCGGATGTGCGGGATGCCGCGGTGCTCGTCCAGGATCTCCCGCGTCGGGACCTCGATGCGCTGCAGCGCGAAGCGGTGGTTCATGGACGGCCGCTTCCAGATCAGGGAAGCGGGACCCGGGACGAGGGACGGGTGGCGCTCTTTGCCGATGGCGAGCTCGTGGCCGTGGCTGAGCGTGAGGGTGCGACGCTAAAGCCGCGCGTGGTGGTGAGCGACTAGATGCCCGGGACGGTCGTCACCGTCGGGACCTTTGACGGCGTGCACCTTGGCCACCAGGCGGTGGTCGGTGAGATCGTGCGGCGGGCGCGGGCGCGGGCCGGCGAGAGTCTGGTCGTCACCTTCGAGCCGCATCCGCTCGCGGTGGTGAATCCGCAGGCGGCCCCGCCGCTCCTGACCCTGGAGCAGGAGAAACGGGCGCTGCTCACCCGGGCCGGCGTGGACCGAGTGGAAGCACTGGCGTTCACGCAGGCGTTGGCGGCCCTCGAGCCGGAGCAGTTCATCCGGGACCTGTTGCGGGCGCGGTTCGGGATGCAGGAGCTGGTGCTGGGGTATGACCATGGGTTTGGCCGCGGCCGCTCGGGCGACGTGGATACGGTGCGGCGCATCGGGGCGGCGGACGGATTTGCCGTAGATGTGGTCGAGCCGGTGCTGGAGCACGGCCGGCCGATCTCCTCGTCGCTGATCCGGACCGCGGTCGCCCACGGCGATCTCGGCGCCGCCGAGCGGTGGCTGGGGCGCCGGTATAGCGCGCTTGGCACGGTGGAACGCGGAGCGGGGCGCGGCAAATCGATCGGCGTCCCGACCGTGAATCTGCCGATTCCGGATCCGCGCAAGCTGTTGCCGCCCGATGGCGTGTACGCGGTATGGGTGGAGATCCAGGGGCCAGGGGCCGCGGGTCAGTGGTCGGGGAAGGCGGCCCGGCGATTCGGGGGGATGATGAACCAGGGACCCCGGCCCACGTTCGGCGTGTCGGCGCGCGGTCTCGAGATCCATCTGTTCGGGTTCGACGGTGAGCTGTACGGGGAGACGGTGCAGGTCGAGTGGGTCCGCCGCCTGCGGGAGGTACGGACCTTCGCTTCGCGCGATGAGCTGGTCGCCCAGTTAGCCAAAGATCGGGCGGCAGCGTTGGACAGCCTCAACCTTACGGGAGTCGGATGAGCACGATTCGTTCACGGTTGATCCTGATCGCCATCCTCACGGTCGTCGCCATCCTCGCGCTGTTGCCGCGCAACGAGACGCAGCGCGTTCCGGACGCGGTGACCGGCCGGATGAAGGACACGACGGTGCGGCGCGTCCCGATCCATCTCGGCCTCGACCTGCAGGGCGGGGTGCACCTCGCGCTGGAGGTCGACCAGACCAAGGGGCCGGTGCCCGATTGCGCGGACGCGATCCAGCGCGCCGAGCGCGTGGTGCGCGCCCGGATCGACGAATTCGGCACCACCGAGCCCGTCGTCCAGATCGTGGGGCGCTGCCGCCTGGTGGTGGAGCTGGCCGGCGAGAAAGATCCGGCGCGCGCCACGTCCATCGTGCAGCGGACCGCGTTCCTCGAGTTCCGCATCACCGACATGAAGAATCTGTTCCGCGACGCCTTGCCGGGGATCGACCGGGCGCTGGCTCTGGCCGGTGTGCGCGGGACGGCGCCCGTCAGCTCTGTGGCGCAGCTCCTGGGCGGCGATACCGCGAAGACCCCGAAAGGCGCGAAGCCCAAGGGCAAGACCCCGGCGCCGGCGGTCGACACGGCGAACGCCAACGCCCTGTCCTCACTGCTGTTCCAGGGCCAGCTCCCGGGTGAGTTCCTGGTACCCGACGAGCAGGTCGCCCGCGCCGACAGTCTCCTCGCGCATCCGGAGGCGAAGGCCCTGATCCCCCGCGGGCTGGACCTGAAGTGGGGCACCGACGTGCAATCCCGCGGAGCGCGGCTGTACCGCGCGCTCTATGCGGTGGAAGACAAGCCGATCATCACGGGGGAAGAGCTGACCAAGGCGACGGCTCGGCGTGACCAGCTGAACAATCACTCGGTCGTGGTCTTCGATCTCACCCGCCGTGGCAGCCGCAAATTCTGCGACGCCACCGGGCAGCACGTGCGCGACTACATGGCGATCATGCTCGACGGCAAGGTGGTAGGCCAGCCCCCGATCATCAACGATCAGATCTGCGGCACCGGCCAGATCGACCTGCAGAGCAAGCCGTTGACCGAAGCGCAGGATCTGGCTCTCGTGCTCCGGGCGGGAGCCCTCCCCGCGCCGCTCGCCATCGTCGACGAGAAGACAATCGGTCCGTCGCTCGGTGCCGACTCGATCCACGACGGGATCAAGGCCGGCATCGCGGGGGTCGTGCTCGTCGTGCTGATCATGGTGGGGTACTACCGGCTCTCCGGGGTGCTCGCGGTCTCCGCGCTCACCCTCTACGTCCTGTTCACTCTCGCCGGACTGTCGGGGTTCGGGTTCACGCTCACCTTGCCGGGGATGGCCGGGTTCGTGCTGTCGATCGGCATGGCGGTGGATTCCAACGTGCTGATCTTCGAGCGCATCCGCGAGGAGCTGCAGCACGGCAAGACGCTGCGGACGTCGGTGGATGAAGGATTCCGGCACGCCATGAGCGCGATCATCGACTCCAACGCGGCCACCGCGCTCACGGCGTTCATCCTCTACGAGGTGGGCACCGGGCCCGTGCAGGGCTTCGCGATCACGCTCATCATCGGCATTGGGGCGTCGTTCCTTACCGCGGTGTTCGTCGTGCGGACCTTCTACATGATCTGGCTGCAGCGGCGGCCCGACATGGTCACCCTGAGCATCTGATGATCCGACTCTTCGCCAACGCGAACTACGACTTTATCGCCTTCCGGCGCTACGCCTACGTCCTGTCGGCCATCCTCATCATCCCGGGGCTGATTCTTCTGGCGATGCGGGGCCTGAACTACTCCATCGAGTTCACCGGCGGGACCGTCGTGCAGGTGCGGACGGTGCAGACGGTGAGCACCGAGGACCTGCGCACGGCGCTCGACGCGACCGGTCTGAAGGGTGCCGAAATCCAGAACTTCGGTGCGCCGAACGAGTTCGTCATTCGCGCCCGCCTGGCCGGCATCCGGCAGGCGACCGACAGCCAGGAAGGCGGCACCCAGGAAGTGGCACGGGCGGTATCGCAGGCCCTTACGGCCAAGTTGGGCGCCGGACAATTCACTATCGTACGTTTCGAGGCGGTCGGACCCAAAGTGGGGCGCGAGCTGCAGGGGAAGGCGGGGCTCGCAATCCTGCTCTCGTTCATCGTGACATTGCTCTACCTGGCGTACCGATTCGAGTGGCGGTTCGGCACGGCCGCGGTCCTGGCCACCGTCCACGACATCCTCACCACCGTGGCATTCATCCGCTATCTGAACCTCGAGGTGAGCCTCGTGGTGGTGGGCGCGGTCCTCACCATGGTGGGGTATTCGCTGAACGACACCATCATCATCTTCGACCGGGTGCGCGAGAACCTGCGCAAGTTCCGGCGCCAGAATCTCTACGCCATTCTCAACCTCTCGATCAACGAGACGCTGCCGCGCTCGATCCTGACCCATGGCACCACCATGTCCACGACCTTGGCCCTGGTGCTGCTGGGCGGGGAAGTGATCCGGCCGTTCGCGCTCGTCATGACGTTCGCGATTTTCACCGGCACCTTCTCCTCGATCTACATCGCGGCCCCGATCCTCATGTACATCGAGAAGCGGTGGCCGGGGCAGGACGAGCGGGGAGCTCGGGCCTTCACGGGCCGAGCGGTGCCGGACGTGCCCACCCCCGCGCCGACCGGCGGCGGGGCGGGGCTCGGTGGGAGTGGCGGGCGGGCCAAAGCCGCCGTCTGACGTGCTGGTCGACACCCACTGCCATCTCGCCGACGGAGTGTTCGACCCGGACCGGGAGGCGGTGCTCGAGCGGGCCTGCGCGGCGGGCGTCGCCCACGTCGTCGTCATCGGAGAATCACTCGCCGGCAGTGAGCAGGCCGTAGCCCTCGCGAGCGGTACCCCGGGGCTCTCGGCCACCGCGGGTGTCCACCCGCACGAGGCGCGCCATTGGACTCCCGAGGTGGCCGCCCGGATCCGCAGCCTCTTGGACCAGCCGTGCACGGTCGGCGTGGGTGAAACCGGGCTCGACTACCATTACGACCACTCGCCGCGCTCCACGCAGCGCGAGGTGTTCGAGGCCCATCTGGAGCTCGCGGCGGAGCGGCGCCTGCCGGTCGTGGTCCACGCCCGGGAAGCCGACGCCGACGTCGCGGCGGCGCTGCGGGAATGGGCGCCACGTCTCCCCGCCGTCATTCTGCATTCGTTCAGTTCGGGGTCGGAATTGTTCGCGGCGGGAATGCTGGCCGGAGCGTACTTTTCCTTCAGCGGGATGATCACGTTTCGGCGGTGGGCGTTTCCCCAGTACCTGACCGATTGCCCGTCCGACCGTCTCCTGGTTGAAACCGACGCTCCCTATCTGGCGCCGGTCCCGCACCGTGGCGCGCGCAACGAACCGGCGTTCGTGCGGGAGGTGGTGTCGGCCCTCGCCCGGGCCCGCGGCGCGTCGCCGGACCCCTTGGCGGCGCAGCTGACCGACAACGCGCGGCGAGTGTTCGGCCCGCGTCTCGAGACCGTACTTGAGTCCAAGGAGCAGGCGTGACGACGACCGTGAAGGTGCCGAGTGACATCGCCATCGCCCAGGCCGCGAAGCTCCGGCCCGTCGCCGACGTGGCGCACGAGATCGGGCTCGCCGACGACGAAGTCGAGCTGTACGGCCGCTACAAAGCGAAGATCCGGCTCGAGGCGATCGAAAAGCGGGCGGCGCGGGGACGGCTGATCCTGGTGAGCGGGATCACGCCGACCGCGGCGGGGGAGGGGAAATCCACCGTTTCCGTCGGCCTGGTCCAGGCGCTGCGCCGCCTCGGCAAGAACGCCATCGTGTGCCTGCGCGAGCCGTCGCTCGGCCCGGTGTTCGGGGTGAAGGGGGGCGCGGCCGGCGGCGGGTACGCGCAGGTGGTGCCCATGGAGGACATCAACCTGCACTTCACGGGCGACTTCCACGCTATCAGCTCCGCGCACAATCTGCTGTCCGCGCTGATCGACAACCACATCCATCAGGGCAACGCGCTCGGGATCGACACCCGGCGCATCAACTGGCCGCGCACCATGGACATGAACGACCGGGCGCTGCGGCATATCGTCGTCGGGCTCGGCGGAGCTACAAACGGGCCGACGCGCGAGGAGCGCTTCGTCATCACCCCGGCCAGCGAGATCATGGCGATTCTCTGTCTCGCGAACGACCGCAAGGACCTGGAGGAGCGGTTGGCTCGGATCATCATCGGGTCGACGGCGGGCAAGCATCCGATCCGTGGTGGGGACCTGAAAGGCACCGGGGCGATGGCCCTGCTGCTCAAGGACGCGCTGCAGCCGAACCTGGTGCAGACCCTGGAGGGGGGGCCGGCCATCGTGCACGGCGGACCGTTCGCCAACATCGCCCACGGTTGCAACACGGTGATGGCGACCCGGTTCGGCCTGCGGGTCGCGGACTATGTGGTCACCGAAGCGGGGTTCGGAGCGGACCTTGGGGCGGAGAAGTTCTTCGACATCAAGTGCCGGATGGCGGGCTTGAATCCCGAAGCCTGCGTCATCGTCGCGACCGTGCGCGCGCTCAAGATGCACGGCGGGGCGGACAAGAAAAGTCTCGCGGTGCCGAGCCCGGAGCAGGTGGAGAAGGGGTTCGCCAACCTCGCCCGGCATGTCGAGAACGTCCGGAAGTTCGGCGTCCCGCCGGTCGTCGCTCTCAACCGGTTCACCTCGGACAGCGAAGAGGAGCTGGACACGGTGCTGACCCTCGCGGCCAAGCTGGGGGTGCCGGTCGCATTGAGCGAGGTGTGGGCGAAAGGCGGCGAGGGGGGCAAGGCGGTGGCCGAGGCGGTGCTGCAGGTGCTGGCGAAGGGCGGCAGCTCGTTCAAGCCGCTCTACGACGTATTGGCGCCGATCAAGGAGAAGATCGAAACGATCGCGAAGGCGATCTACCGCGCCGACGGGGTCACGTTCACCCCCGTCGCGACGAAGAGCATCGAGCTGCTCGAGGCGACGGGACAGGGCCAGACGCCCGTGTGCATGGCCAAGACCCAGTACTCCTTTACCGACGATCCCACGAAGCTGTGCGCGCCGACGGGGTTCCGCATCACGGTGCGCGACGTCTATCCGTCGGCGGGCGCCGGGTTCGTGGTGGCGCTGGCGGGGGACATCATGACGATGCCGGGGCTGTCCAAGTCGCCCGCGGCGGAAAAAATTCGCATGCTGGACAGCGGCCTGATCGAGGGACTCTTCTAATGAAAGCACCGAGCGTAGTCGCGACCGATAAGGCACCGAAGGCGATCGGACCCTACAGCCAGGCGATCAGCGGCGGCGGGATGGTGTTCACCGCGGGCCAGGTCGCCCTCGATCCCAAGACCGGTGATCTGGTCGGCAAGACGATCGGGGAGCAGACCGAACAGGTGATGCAGAACCTCACCGCCGTGCTGGCCGCGGCCGGCACGTCCCTCGGACAGGTGGTGAAGACCACCGTCTACCTGGCCGACATGGCCGATTTCACGAGCATGAACGAGGTGTACGCCAAGCACTTCGGCGGGCACAAACCGGCGCGCTCGACGGTGCAGGCGGCGGGGCTCCCCAAGGGCGCCCGTGTCGAGATCGACGTGATCGCGTTGCAGGGATGACATGACTCCCCGCGGCTCGTGGTGGCGTGCGATGCTCGGCGACGTGCACTTCTGGGTGCCCGTCGCCGTCCTCGTTCTGGGACTCCTCGTGCTGCGGTGGGTGCGGTGAAGACGGGTCGGCTGGCCCGTCTCGAAGGGCTCGGGATCCTCTGCGGGTTCGCCGCGGGCGCCTGGCTCGGCGCCGCCGAAGCGCCGACCAAGCTTGTGGTCGTCGGCCTGGCGCCCGTGGTCGTTTCGCTGGCGATGGTGGTCGGAGTGTTCTTTGCCCGCTGGACGATTCCAGCTTTGATTCACGGAACGGCGTCGATCGGCGCGGATCTGCGGCGCACGCCGCATCTCGTGGTCTGGGCGATCCTCGCCGGGTGCCTCTGGGCGGTGGCGAACACGCTGACCGTGTACGCCATCCGCGATATCGGACTGTCGATCGCCTTCCCGTTGTGGAACTCCAACAGCCTCCTGGGAATTCTCTGGGGCGTGGTGTTCTTCAACGAGCTGCGCGGGGCCGGGCGCTCCCGGTGGCTGGGCGTGCTGGGCGGCGCCGCCCTGATGTTCGGCGGGGCGACCTTGCTGGCGCTCGCTTCCGCGGCCGCGGCGGGCAGCGCGGGATCGGGCGGCAATCCCCGCCACGGGATTGCCGCGGCGCTGATGGCGGGGATGCTCTGGGGCACGATGTACATCCCGTACCGCAAGGCCTACCTCACCGGGATGAATCCCCTGTCGTTCGTCACCTTTTTCACCGTCGGTGAGCTGGGAATGATGTCGATCCTGGCGCTGGCGGTGACGGGCGGTGGATCCGCGTTGTGGCACGAGCTCGAGCTGGCGCGACCGGCGCTGTTCTGGCTCCTGGTCGGTGGCTTCATTTGGGTCGTGGGTGATCTGTTGCAGCAGTTCGCGGCGAAATATGCCGGGATCAGCCGAGGGATTCCGCTTTCCAATACGAATCAGCTGTGGGGCCTGGCGTGGGGGATCCTCGTCTTCGGGGAGCTGCACGGCATCGGCGGGGCGGGGTATGCGCGGGTGATCGGCGGGTCGCTGCTCATGGCGTTGGGGGCAGGAGCCATCGCGTTCGCATCGGCCAGTGAGCGGGAGCACGAGTGGTGGCGGGTGGCCGCGGAGCGCGAGAGCCAGCGTTACGGCATTGATCCCGCCTGGGTGCAGGCGCGGCTCTTGGGGGACGCGGCGGGTCCCGGTCCGCGTCAGCGCCGCCCGCTCGACTGGCTGTTTCTGGTCGTGGCGACCCTGGTCTTCGGGGCCGCGGCCCTCGTGGCTCGCGCTCCCGCGATTCGAGTGGCGTGGGTCTGGGTCGGCGTGCTCGCCGTCGCGCTCGTCATCCTGCTTTTCGCCGCCGGGATCCGGCTGTGGCGCGACACGGAGTTCTCGTAATCGGTCAGGTGGTGCCTGGGGGCGGATCGGGAGCGGGACCCCCAACAGATCGACGGCGCGACGGGTTGTAGATTCATCTCCGGCATGCGTCCCGCACCGCTCGTCCCCATCGCCGCCGGTGTGCTCACCGCCGCCCTAGTGCTGGTGATGACCACGCCGAACGGCCCCGCGCTCGAGCCCGATTCGATGTCCTACCTCGGCGCCGCCCAGTCGCTGGTGCGCGACGGCACGTTGCGGGTGCCCTGTGTGTGGTGGAACGATGCGGATAGCACCGCGCCGCTCACGACCTTTCCCCCCGGCTACCCCGTCACCCTTGCCGGACCGATCGCGGCGGGCCTCAGCCCGGTGCACGCCGCGCGCGGGATTCAGGCCATCGCGGCTGGTGTGGCCTTCGGCACGTTCGTCGCTTTGCTTCTGGAGGTCGCAGGCCCATGGGCAGCCGGGCTCGGCGGAGTCCTGCTCCTCGCGATGCCGGCGGCGGTCGAGATCCACCTCTGGATCATGAGCGAGCCGATGTTTCTGGCCATGATGGCGCTGACCCTCGCGGCCCTGCTGCGCCGGCCGGACCGTCCCCTCCTGGCTGGTGTGCTGGCATTTCTCGCCAATCTGGTTCGGTTCGCCGGCGTGTTCCTGGTCGGCGCCGTGATGCTGTGGGCGATCGCCCTGCCCGCCGGCTCGTGGCGCGTTCGGACCCGCCGCGGAGCGCTCGCCGCCCTTCCGGGCGCGACGTTGCAGGCGTGGTGGGTAGTCCGCGGTGTCGCCCCTCATCTCAAGACCTACGCGGGGCAGGGCGCGACCCTGAGGGAGGGCTGGAGCACGGTGCAGGACTGGCTGGTCCCCTCCGTCCCCGGCGGCCCATGGCGGGTGGCTCTGACCCTGGTGGTCATCCTGGGGCTCGCAGCGCTGACCTGCCGTGCCGTCAGATCCGCCGAGCCCGGGGTGCGGCGGCTGCTCGCCGCCGTGGGACTGCTCTCCAGCTGTTACGTGGGCGTCGTGATCTTCGCCCGCCTCCATGTGGGCGCCGAAATTCCCTTCGACTCACGCATTCTCGGTCCGCTGTTCATGCTCCTCGCCCTGGGAATCGCGACCGTGGTCGTGACACAGGCCGGCACCTGGCCACCTGCCGCGAAGGGAGTCCTGGGCTTGGTCGTTGTGGCATGGCTGGTAGGGGCGGGGCGCTGGGACGCGGGCGAGATCGGGACCACGCGCGAGTACGGCCTGGGTTACGAGTCCCCTGACTGGCAGACCTCGGACGTGGCGAACTGGCTGAGGGGAGAAGGGACGGGGCGCATCGCGTACTCGAACGATCCCGCCGGCGTGTGGCACGTGACGCATCGGCCCGTGCGAATCATTCCCCACAGGATCGACCCCGACACGTTGCGCGAATTCTCGGCGCGGTTCTTTGCCGTGCCCTCCGTGCTGCTGGGCTTCGACAGCCCGTTCGCGCCGGTGGCCTCCCCCGACACGTTGGCCCGGCTGCTTGGCCTCCGGGAGGTGGCCCGATTCGAGCATGGGGCCGCGTGGATCAAACCCTGACTCTTGGAGTTGCCAACCTTGGTCCTGAAGACCTGTCAGCGGTGACGTGCAGGAGCAAACGGGGGTACATTCGTGCCTCGCGGTACGAGAGACCTCTTGTGGGGGCGGCTCTGATCTGGTGGTCGGACTGGTCTTCAAAACCAGCTGGGGCTCGCAAGGGCCTCGGTGGGTTCGATTCCCACACGCTCCCGCCACAACCCATTCCGCTGCAACTGTCGCCGTCGCCATATTCGTCTGTGTTGCCACAACGCCGAGGCTTGGGCGTGGTCGGAACCCACACATCAGGGGCACGTATGGTCAGAGCCCTCCGTAGTCTCCTCCTCGCCGTTTTGGGACTCTTCGCCCTCGGGCCGCTGGCCCTCGCCCAACGTGGCGGACCGCTGCCCGATTCGGTGAAGGCGCGCCGCTTGGCGATGGAGGCCCAGCTCGAGTCGCTCGCCGTCATCGACCGCAAAGTGATGCTGCCGATGCGCGACGGGGTGCGCCTCGCCACGGACGTCTACTATCCCAAACACGCCGGCGGCAAAGTGCCGGCGATCTTCGTACGGACGCCGTACAACTTCAACTACTGGGACGTGCGCAACGGCGTGCCCGCCGACATGACCTCGATCCTCGACGCGGTGCAGCGCGGCTACGCCTATGTCGGGCAGAACGAGCGCGGACACTTCTTCTCGGAGGGCCACTACGACATCCTCGGGCCTCCAGTCACCGATGGATACGACGCGATCCAGTGGATCTCCTCCCAGTCGTGGTCGAACGGCAAGGTCGGTCTCATCGGCTGCTCCTCGACCGCGGAATGGCAGTCGGCGGTCGCGGCCACGGCTCCGCCCGGTCTGGCGACGATCATTCCGGAGAGCTTCGGCGCGGGCGTCGGTCGCGTGGGCCCCTACTATGAGCAGGGGAACTGGTACCGCGGCGGCGCGGTGCAGATGCTGTTCATCGACTGGCTCTACGGGGAGCAGAACCAGGTGCGCCCCATGTTCCCGCCGAACACATCCCAGGAGGACTTGATCCGCGCGTCGAAAGCGTTCGACCTGGCGCAGCAGCTTCCGCCGGTCGACTGGGCGCAGGCGTTCTGGCACCTGCCGGAGCAGGACCTCTTCAAGGCGGTGGACGGGCCGCACGGCATCTTCGCCGACTCGATGCCGGGGATCGCGACGGGCGGCGCGATGATCAAGCGGACGCCGAACGATTCGGCGTGGTATCGCGGCGGCCTCTGGCACGACAACATGAAAATCAACGTGCCGGGTCTCTACTTCATGACCTGGTACGACGTATCCGTCGGGCCGAACCTGGCCCAGTACAACCACGTCCGGGCAACGGCGGACTCCGCCATACGCCGGGAGCAGTACGTCATCATCGCGCCGGTGCTGCATTGCAGCTACACGCGCGCGACCGAGAACACGGTGGTCGGTGAGCGCAGCATGGGGGACGCGCGCTACGACTACGCCGGGCTCACCTACGCCTGGTTCGACCACTTTTTGAAGGGCGCGAACAACGGCCTGCTCGACACGCTTCCCCGGGTCCGCTTCTACACGATGGGCATCAACAAGTGGCAATCGTCCGACACCTGGCCGCCCAAGGGCGCCCAGGCGATGACGTATTTCCTCACGAGCAACGGCAAGGCGAATACGCGGACCGGCGACGGTGGCCTGGCCCTGAAGCCGCCGAAGAGCGACGTCCCGGACGCCTTCACCTACGACCCGCTGCATCCGGTGATGTCCCACGGCGGCAACGTCTGCTGCCAGCCGGGCCTGGTCGGTGGGGCGATGGATCAGTCGCAGATGGAGGAGCAGCCCGACATCCTCGTCTACTCGTCCGATCCGCTCAAAGAGGGGGTGGAGGTGAGCGGCCCGATGACGTTCACCGTCTACGTCTCGTCGGACCGCAAGGACACCGACATCACGGTCAAGGTGATCGACGTCTACCCCGACGGTCACGCTTACAACCTCGACGAAACCATCCAGCGGCTGCGCTATCGCGAGGGGTACGACAAGCCGCCCGTCTTCATGACGCCGGGCCAGGTGGTCAAGGTGACGATGCAGCCGATGCAGACCAGCAACTACTTCGCGGCGGGGCACCGCATCCGCATCGAGGTATCGAGCTCCAACTTCCCGCGCTTCGACCGTAACCTGAACACCGGCGGCCACAACTACGACGAGACGGCGCCGCTGGTGGCGCACAACGTGATTCACCACTCCGCCAAGTATCCATCCGCGCTCACGATCACGGTGGTGAAGAGGTAACCAGCCCATGCCCGCTATCACGTTCACCCTGAATGGTGTCGACCGGACGCTCACCACCGACGCCAATCGCCGCTTGCTGTGGGTGCTGCGCGACGACCTCGGTCTCACCGGGACCAAGTACGGCTGCGGGATCGCCGCGTGCGGGGCGTGTACCGTGCTCATCGACGGAAAGGCGGCCCGCTCCTGCATCACCTCCCTCCAAGCGGTGGAGGGGAGGCGCGTCACGACCATCGAAGGCCTCGCCACGGGCGAGCAGCTGCAGCCGATCCAGCGGGCGTTCATGGATCACGCGGGCTACCAGTGCGGCTTCTGCACCTCAGGGATGATCGTCGGCGCCCAGGCGCTGCTCGACGCCAACCCCACACCGACGCGGGACCAGATCGTGGAGGGCCTGGAGGGGCATCTGTGTCGTTGCGGTGCGCACGTCCGCATCATCGCCGCCGTCCTTGCCGCGGCCGGAGCCGCCCGATGAGACCTGACCTGGACGAGATGATCGTCCCCGAAGGTTGGGGATTTGCCACCACCATGGACCGGCGCGAATTCGTGACCCTCACGAGCGTGGGGCTGCTCGTGATGTGCGGCGTCAAGCCCACGGCGAACATGGTGCAGGCCAAGTGGAATCCCGCCGGGATGCAGGAAGCGGCCTCGGACTGGAACGCCTTCCTGCACATCGGCGCCGACGGGCGCGTGACCGTGCTGGTCGGGAAGATCGAGATGGGGCAGGGGGTGATGACGTCGCTGCCGCAGCTCGCGGCTGAAGAGCTGAACGTGCCCCTCGCGAGCGTGGACGTCGTGCTGGGCGACACCGATCTCTGTCCGTTCGACCGGGGGACGTTCGGGTCGCTCAGCGTCCGGTCGCTGGGGCCGGTGCTGCGCGCGGCGGCCGCCGAGGCCCGAGCGGTGCTGACGCAGATGGCGGCCGAGCGGCTGCAGGTGGACATCGCCGACCTCGAGGTGAAGGATGG
>DATJXC010000014.1:0-60396 GCA_035500495.1 Gemmatimonadales bacterium | reverse complement strand
GCTGGAGAATCTCGAGTGACTCCGCGGGTCGTCATCCTTGCCGCGCCCTCGGGCGGCGGCAAGACGACGATCGCGCACGAGCTGATCGGCCGGCGGCGGGACGTGGGATTCTCGGTGAGCGCGACGACGCGCCAGCCGCGGTCCAATGAACGGGACGGGGTGGACTACCACTTTCTGACGCGCGCGGAGTTCGAGCGTCGGGTGGCCGCCGGCGAGTTTCTCGAGTGGGCGGAGTATGCCGGGAACCTGTACGGCACGCTGAAACGGGAGGTCGATCGCGTACTGGCGGCGGGCCGCCACGTGCTGCTCGATATCGAAGTGCAGGGGGCGCGGCAGGTGTTACGGACGTACCCGAAGCCGCGGTCGATCGAGATCTTCATCCTCCCCCCTTCGGGGAAGGAGTGGCTGCGCCGGCTGCTGGACCGTCGGACCGAGAGCCCGGAAACTCTGGCGCCGCGGCTGCGGCAGGCGGTGGCGGAGATCCGGGAGGCGCCCGAGTGGACTCACGTCGTCGTCAACGACGAGCTGGACGCGGCAGTCGCTGAAGTGAGCCGAATCATCGACGAGGACGGTGCGGTCCCACATCGCCCGTCCCGTCTCACGAGCCTTGTGGGAGAGCTGGTGTCGGCGGCCGACGGCCTGCGCCTCGATACCTAGGAGACTGAATGCGGATCATCACCCCGACGGAAGTGGCCTCGCGCACCCAGAACAAGTACCTGGGCGTGCTCGTCGCCTCCCGGTTTGCGCGCTTTGTGAACGAGTTCCCCCGCGATCGCAGCGTGGACTTCGAAGAGAAGCTCACGACCCGAGCCCTGGGCGAGCTCGTGGCGGGGAACCTCGAATACCGGCTCATCCGGCGGCGGCGGTCGGAGAGCTGATGCCGCTCGCCGGCCGTCACGTCGTCCTCGGCGTGTCGGGCGGAATCGCCTGCTACAAGAGCTGCACGCTGGCGCGGCGGCTCACCGAGGGCGGAGCTACCGTGGACGTGGTGCTCACCGCGTCCGCCGGCGAGTTCGTGCGGCCGGTGACCTTCGAAGCGCTCACCGGGCGCCCCGTGCTGACCTCGTTGTGGGAGCGCAGCCGGGCCCTCGCCCACATCGCCCTCGCCAAACAACCCGATCTGATCATCCTCGCCCCTGCCACGGCGCAACTGCTGGCGCGGGCCGCCCAGGGGATGGCCGATGACCTCCTGACCGCGATCCTGCTGGCGCGCACCGGCGCGGTGCTGTGCGCGCCCGCGATGAACGACGCGATGTACGCCCATCCCGCCACCCAGGCAAACCTGGCGATCCTCGCCGGCCGAGGCTGGACCTTCGTCGGCCCCGAAGTGGGAGCGCTGGCCGAAGGACCGAGCGAGCGCCCGGGCCGGATGAGCGAGCCCGAGGCCATCCTGGCGGCCGCGGAGCGACTGCTCGGGGTCCAGAGCCGCTGGAGCGGCCGGCGGGTGGTGGTGAGCGCCGGCCCGACACGGGAGCACTTCGATCCCGTCCGGGTAATCACCAATCCCTCGAGCGGCCGGATGGGCTTTGCCCTGGCCGAAGCCGCCCGGGACCGCGGTGCCAGCGTGGTGCTGGTGGCGGGCCCGACGGCCCTGGAAGTCCCGGCCGGCGTTCGCGCCGTTCGCGTCGAAACTACCGAGGAAATGCAGCGCGCCGTGCAGCAGGCGGTCGCCGACGCCGACGCCCTGTTCATGGCCGCGGCCCCGGCCGACTATCGCCCCGCCCAATCCGCCGCGGCCAAACGCGCGAGATCGGCGCGCGGCTTCACCGCCGCCTTGAAGCCGACCCCGGATATCCTGGCCGCCCTCAAGCGTCCCCGCGGGCTCGTCGCCGTGGGATTCGCGCTCGAATCGGGCGGTACCGGCGCCAAGGGGAAAACCGCCGGACTGGCGCGGGCGAAAGAAAAGCTGCAGGCCAAGCGATTGGATTTCATCGTGCTCAACGATGCCGCGGAGCCCGGCGCGGGGTTCGAGGTGCGCACCAATCGCGTGACGGTGATATCGCGCTCCGCTCCGCCGGTGGAGCTGCCGCTACTGGACAAACGGGCCGTCGCCGACCGGCTGCTCGATCTGGTCGAGCCCGCGCTCGCGTGACCGATCCCGCGGCGCTCGCCCGCCAGTATCTCGAGCAGCAACGCGTGCTCGGCGGCGAGATCGTCATCAAGTCCGAAGCGGCGGAGCGAAGCGTGACACCGAAACCGACGCCAGAGACGACTCCCCTCTCCCCTCTCCCCTCTCCCGAGGTTGCCCCCACCGTCTCTACCGCACTTCCGCCTCCCGGGCTAACCTATGATCCACCTGGGGGCGATCTCTTCAGCACCGATCCGATCCAGCAGACCCGCGCGCTGGACGATATCGTCCAGCTCGTAGCCGGTTGCACGCGGTGCCGTTTGTGCGAGGGTCGATCGACCACCGTGCCGGGAGAAGGTCCGCGGGACGCCCGGCTCGTGGTGGTGGGCGAAGGACCGGGGAAGCGCGAAGACGAGACCGGCCGCCCGTTCGTGGGGCAGGCCGGCGAGCTCTTGAACAAGATCCTCGCGGCGATCGAGCTGCCGCGCGAGCAGGTGTACATCTGCAACGTGGTGAAGTGCCGGCCTCCGGAAAACCGGACGCCGCTGTACGACGAAATCGCGGCCTGCGTGCCGTACCTGTTCCGCCAGATCGAGCTGCTCGCCCCGACGGTGATCCTGGCGATGGGAAACACGGCGGCGCAGACGCTGTTGAACACGAAGCAGTCGCTGGGCGCGCTGCGGACCAAGGTGCACCGGTTCCGGAACATTCCGGTGATCGTCACCTACCACCCCGCCGCCCTGCTGCGTAACCCGAACTGGAAGAAGCCGACCTGGGATGACGTTCGTATCGCCCGCCGTCTCCTCGACGCCTGAGCAGGAACTCACCGGCCGCCGACCGCCCTGGAGCAACGAAGCCGAGCAGGCCGTGCTCGGGGCAATGCTGCTCGACCAGGATGCCGCGCTCAAAGCGGTCGAAGTCCTGGACGAGACGATGTTCTACAAGGAAGGGCACCGCATCCTGTTCCGGTCGATGCGGGCGCTCACCGAGCGCGGCGACGCGATCGACCCGGTCACCCTGCGTGAAGAGCTGGTGCGCCGCGGGGAGCTGGACCGGGCGGGAGGCCTCGAGTACGTCGGCTCGCTGATCGACGTCGTTCCCACCGCGGCCAACATCGAGTACCACGCCAAGATCGTGCGCGACCGGGCGGTGCTGCGCCGCCTGGTCGAGTCGGCCACCGCCATCATCCAGGACGTGTACGAGAGCCGCACCGAATCGAGCGAGGTGCTCGACAACGCCGAGCACCGGATCTTCCAGGTCGTGCAGTACCGCCGGGCCGAGGACTTCTCCCGGCTGAAAGAGCTGATCTGGCCGACCATGGAGCGGATCGAGCAGCTCCAGGGGGGCCAGGGGAACGTCACGGGGGTGCCGAGCGGCTTCGTGGACCTGGACCGCCTCACGGCGGGCTTTCAGCGCGGCGATCTCGTGATCATCGCCGGGCGGCCGTCCATGGGGAAGACCGCGTTCGCGCTGAATTGCGTGCAGCACGCGGCGATCGAGGGCAAGGTCGGCGTCGGGATCTTCTCGCTCGAAATGTCCAAGGACGCCCTGGTGCAACGGCTGCTCTGCGCCGAGGGCCTGGTGGACGCGCAACGGCTGCGGCGCGGCGCCCTGCGCGATGACGACTACCCCAAACTGGCCCGGGCGGCCGGCCTGCTCTCCACGGCGCCGATCTGGATCGACGACAGCGCGGCGTTGACGCCGCTGGCGGTGCGCTCCAAGGCCCGCCGCCTCAAGGCCGAGCACGAGATCGGGCTGGTGGTGGTGGATTACCTCCAGCTGATGCAGGGGCCCTCCGACATCGAGAACCGGCAGCAGGAGATCTCCTACATCTCCCGCTCGTTGAAGGCGCTGGCCAAGGAGCTGGACGTTCCCGTGGTCGCGCTATCGCAGCTGTCGCGGGCCCCGGAGCAGCGGACCGGAGAAGGGCGGCGGCCGCAGCTCTCGGACCTGCGCGAGTCGGGCGCGATCGAGCAGGACGCCGATCTCGTCATGTTCATCTACCGTCAGGAGTTCTACGACGGACCGACCGACAAGGACGGGAACAGCATCGAGGGCCTGGGCGAGCTGATCGTCGGCAAGCAGCGCAACGGACCGACCGGGACGATCCCGCTCTATTTCAAGAAGGAATACACCCGCTTCGACAACCGGTCGCTGCGCGAGCCACCCGCGGAGGCCATCGGTGGCTAAACCCACCTCGGTGTTTCGTTGCTCCGAATGCGGGGCCGAGCAGCCGAAATGGGCGGGGCGATGCGACGCCTGCGGGACCTGGAACACCCTGGTGGAAGAGCCCGTCACTCGGGCCACCGGACGGTCGGACCGCAAGGCAGCCGCCGCGTTGTCATCCCAGGCGCCGGTCCGTCTGTCCGAGCTCAGTACCGTGCCGGTCGGGAGGTGGAAGACGGGGCTCGCCGAGCTCGACTTCGTGCTGGGCGGTGGCGTCGTCCCGGGGTCGCTGGTGCTGGTCGGCGGGGAGCCGGGAATCGGGAAGTCTACGTTGCTGTTGCAGACGGCCGCCCGGCTCGAGCAGGCCGGGGTCGCGACGCTCTACGTATCGGGAGAGGAATCCCCCGGGCAGCTGCGGATGCGCGCCGAGCGGCTGGCCGACGACGCCAGCGGCGTGCACGTCCTGGGAGAAACCCGCCTGGAAGCGATCCAGCACCACGCGGAGGCGCTGGGGGCGCGCGTCGTCTTCGTCGATTCGATTCAGACGACCTACACCGACGACCTGGAGGGAGCCCCCGGCAACGTGGGGCAGGTGCGGGAGTGCGCCGCGCGCCTGATGCGCTTCGCCAAGGAGGCGGGTCCCGCGGTGTTCCTGGTGGGACACGTGACCAAGGGCGGCGGAATCGCCGGGCCACGCACGCTGGAGCATATCGTCGACACCGTGCTCTACTTCGAGGGCGAAGCGACGCTCGACCACCGGATTCTCCGCGCAGTGAAGAACCGCTTCGGCTCGGTGGACGAGATCGGAGTGTTCGAGATGACCGGCGCGGGACTCGTCCCCGTCGCGGATCCCGCCGCCGCCTTCCTGGCCGGTCGTCATGCCGGCGTGTCGGGCTCGGCGGTGACGGCGCTGCTCGAGGGAACGCGCCCGGTACTGGTGGAAGTACAGGCGCTCGCCTCCAAGGCGGGGTTCGGGACCCCGCAGCGCGTAGCGACGGGGCTGGATGCACGCCGCCTGGCCGTGCTGCTCGCCGTGCTGGAGCGCCGCGGCGGCCTGCCAGTCGGAGCGCTCGATGTGTTCGTGAACGTGACCGGCGGCGTGCGCCTGCTCGAGCCGTCCACCGATCTCGCGGTGCTCGCCGCGCTCGTCTCGAGCGTGCACGACCAGCCGGTGCCGGCCGACGCGCTGTTCCTCGGCGAGGTCGGCCTGGGCGGCGAAGTCCGTCCCGTGGCCGCGGCGGAACGGCGGCTCGCGGAGGCCGAGCGGCAGGGATTCCGGCGCGTGTTCCTCTCCGCCCGGTCTCGCCTCACGAGCGGCCTCGAGCTGGTGCGGATCGATCACGTCGGTGAGCTTGCCCGTCGCCTCGCCGCCTGACGTCGGCGTCGTAATCGTGGCGGCTGGGGCCGGTGTGCGCGCCGGCCCGGGCGAGCCGAAGCAGTTCCGCCCGATCCTTGGCGTGCCGATGCTGCTGCGCTCCCTCCGGCAGTTCACCTCGCACCCCGCAGTGGCCCAGGTGGTCGTGGCGATCCCCTCCGGCCACGTCGAGCACCCCCCGGAGTGGCTGGGCCGCCTGCTCGGCGGGGAAGAACGGCTCAAGCTGGTGCCGGGTGGCGAGACTCGCGCGCAATCGGTGCGGGCCGGGATGGCCGCTCTCCTGAAGACGCTGCCCGTCGTACTGGTGCACGACGCCGCCCGGCCATTCGTGACCCGGGAGACGGTCGATGCGGTGATCGGTCGGGCCCGGAGCGGTGTGGGCGCGGCGGCCGCGATTCCGATGGGAGATACGGTGAAGGAAGTGGGTGATGCCGCTCGGGTCGTCCACACCGTCCCGCGCGGGTCGCTATGGCGGGCCCAGACACCGCAGGGATTCCCCCGCACCCTGCTGGCGCAGGCCTACGACCAGTGGACGGGGAGCGAGGCACCGACCGATGACGCGGAAGTGTACGAGCGGGCGGGGCTCCCCGTGGAAGTCGTTCCCGATTCCCCGTACAACATCAAGGTCACGACGGCCGACGATTTCCGCCTGGCCGAAGCCCTGGCCCGCGAGTTCCGGTGAGCGTGCTGCCGTTCCAGACGGATGGGGAAGTCGCGATCGCGATCCCCAAGGTTCTGGCCCACCTGGAAGGCGGGCGGCTGCTCGCCTATCCGACCGAGACCGTGTATGGCCTCGGGTCGCGAGCCCGCGACCCCGACGTCCGTGCCCTGGCGGCCTTGAAGGGCCGGGCGGCAGGGAAGCCGTTTCTCCTGCTCATTACCGGGCGGGAAATGGCGGAAGCGCATGGCCTGGCGTTCAACGAGTCGGCGCAGGCGCTGGCGCGGGCATTCTGGCCCGGGCCCCTCACGTTAGTTTTGCCGGGCGGAAGCGGCCGGTTGCCTGACCTGTTGCGAGGCCCCGAGGGGGGGATCGCCGTGCGATGGACGTCGCACCGGCAGATCGCACGGCTGGTGGCGGCCATGGGGGAACCGCTGACGTCGACGTCGGCCAACCTGCCGGGGGGCATGCCGGCCCCTGGCGCGGAAGCGATCGTGCGGGACTTCACCACCGCCGTGCAGGGAGGGACACTCCTCGTGCTCGACGGCGGAGTCCTCGGTAACCGGCCGCCCTCCACGGTGGTCGATTGTACCGGCCTGGAGGCGCGGCTGGTGCGCCCGGGCGCCATTTCGGTGGCGGCGCTGCGCCGCGCCGCCGGGATTCTCGCGCCGTGATCCGTCACGTCCTGTTCGTCTGCACCGGCAACATCTGCCGCAGCCCGCTGGCCGAAGCGTTGTTGCGTCAGGCGCTGGCCGAACGGAGCGTGGACGGGATCGCCGTCTCCTCCGCGGGGACCGGCGCCTGGGACGGCGCGCCGGCCTCGGAGGGGGCGTATCTCGTCGGAGTCGAATCGGGGCTCGATCTGTCCTCGCACCGGGCACGCCTCCTCACCCGCGACCTGGTCCAGGACGCCGACCTGATCCTCACGATGGCTCGCCATCACCGCGCGCGCGTCTACGAGCTGGGTGGCGAAGGGAAGGTCCAGATCCTCGGCGAGTATGCCGGGAAGCGCGGTGACGCCGCCGAGGTGGCCGATCCCTTCGGCGGGGATATCGAGCTGTACCGCGAAACCTACCGCGAGCTGGACGGTCTCATCGCGGTCATCGCAGAGCGCCTGGCGCGCGAGACCGCCGGTGGAGATCGGCGCTAAGACCCGCGTTCTCGCCGTGGTGGGCGATCCGGTCGCCCATTCGCTCTCTCCCGCGCTGCACAACGCCGCGATTCGCGCGCTGGGGCTCGATGCGGTCTACGTCGCGCTCCGCGTGCCGGCCGATGACTTCTCGATCGTACTGCCGGCCCTCGCCGTCGCCGGAGTCTCCGGCAACATCACGGTGCCCCACAAGGAAGCAGCGGAACGATGCGTGATGCGTAAAACGGATCTGTGTCTCCGGGCCGGAGCGTGCAATACGTTCTGGCTGGAGCAGGAGGGCCGGGACCGTGTGCTCGTAGGAGACAACACCGACGTACCCGCGATCGCGGCCGCCATTGCCGAGATCGCTCCCGGAGCCTCTCGTTGGCTGGTGCTGGGGACGGGGGGGACGGCCCGTGCCGTGGCGGTCGCCGCGGCGGACGCGGGGATCGAGCTGTCGGTCCGCTCCCGCGACGCCGACCGGGCCAGGACCTTCGTGCAGTGGGCCGAAGGGCGGGGAACTCGCGCGAAGGTTGCGGAGGCCCTCGAAGCCGACGTCGTCATCAATACCACCCCGCTCGGCCTCTCCCCCGGCGACCCACTCCCGGTCCAACCCGCGGCGGTTCAGGGTGTGCGAGCCGTCGTCGACCTCGTGTACGCCCCGGGAGAAACCGCGTGGGTGCGCGCCTGGCGCAAACGGGGTGGCGGCGTCCGGGCCGTGGATGGGAGAGGGATTCTGGTCCGCCAGGCGGCCCTCGCCTTCGGCCGGTTCTTCCCCGGCGCGGCTGCTCCGGTGGAGGTCATGCGCGCCGCCGTGGAGCGCCAGCTCCGTGCCTAGCGCGCTCGCGCAGCTGCTGCTTCCCGCCGAGTGCCTCCGCTGCCACCGTCTGCTGCCGTTCGCGAACTCCGATGAAGTGATCTGCCGCGTCTGCCGCAGCCGGTTCCGGGCCGTGCGGCCGCCCTGGTGCGAGCGCTGCGGTCAGCCCGAGCCGCACTTCGGGCCCTGCCGGCTGTGCCGGCCCTGGCCGGAGAATTTTGTCCGTGCCCGGTCGGCGGTGTGGCTCGATGAGGCCGCCCGACAGGCGGTCCACGCGCTCAAGTACCGCGCGCTCCCCCGAATCGCCCAGGACCTGGCGGACGTCATGGTCCGTCACCTTCAGCCCCCGTCGCCGGGGACGGCCATCGTCCCCATTCCCTTGAGCGCCGAGCGGCTGCGGCGGCGCGGCTACAACCAGAGTCTCTGGCTGGCGCAGGCGCTGGCGCGTGTCTGGGGGCGACCATTGTATCCCGAACTCCTCGTTCGCCAACGGGATACCGCATCGCAGACGGCGTTGACACCGACCGCGCGCCTAGCGAACGTGGCGGGGGCCTTCCGATTGCGGATTGCAGATTGCGGATTGCGGAATCTCAGTGGAAGCCCCGTGCGGCGCGGGCCACATCCGCTAGAATCCGCAATCCGCAATTCGCAATCCGCAATCGTTTTGGTCGACGACGTTTTCACCACCGGGGCCACGCTCGCGGAAGCCGCGCGGGCGCTCGCGGCCGCCGGATTCAACACAGTCTCGGCCGTCACCTTCGGACGGGCGAGCATACCGGATTTCAGCTAGGGAGCTCACATGGCGGTGCGTATCGGCATCAATGGGTTCGGCCGGATCGGGCGCAACGTGCTCCGGGCGGCAGTCACGGGCAAGCAGACCGGGCTCGAGTTCGTGGCCGTCAACGACATCACCGACCCCAAGACTCTCGCCCATCTCTTGAAGTACGACTCGGTCCACGGGCGATTCCCCGGCACGGTCGAGGCCAAGGGCGACGGCCTGGTGGTGAACGGCAAGCCGATCAAGGTCACCGCCATCAAGGAGCCGGAGAAGCTCCCCTGGAAGGACCTCGGGGTGCAGGTCGTGCTCGAGAGCACCGGCCGCTTCACGAACCGCGAAGATGCCGCCAAGCACCTCACCGCGGGGGCCAAGAAGGTGATCATCTCCGCGCCCGCCAAGGGCGAGGACATCACCATCGTGATGGGAGTCAATCACAAGAAGTACGACGCCGCCAAGCACCATGTGATCTCCAACGCGTCGTGCACGACCAACTGCCTCGTCCCGGTGGTCAAGGTCGTGCTGGAGCACTGGGGGTTCGTGCACGGCTTCATGACCACCGTGCACAGCTATACCAACGACCAGCAGATTCTCGATCTGCCGCACAAGGACCTGCGGCGCGCCCGGGCGGCCGCCCTTTCGATCATTCCGACCACCACGGGCGCGGCCAAAGCGACGAGTCTCGTGATCCCCGAGGTGAAGGGGAAGATCGACGGCATCGCCTTGCGGGTCCCGACCCCCGATGTATCGCTCGTGGACCTCACGACCGAAGTGTCCAAGCGGACGACCATCGAGGAAGTGAACGCCGCGTTCAAGCAGGCGGCGCAGGGCGAGTTGCAGGGGATCCTCGACGTCTCCGACGAGCCGCTCGTGTCGGTGGACTACATCGGCAGTCACTTCTCGAGCGTGGTGGACGCACAGTCCACGAACGTGATCGACGGCACCCTGGTGCACGTCTCCTCCTGGTACGACAACGAGATGGGGTACTCGGCGCGCTGCGTGGATCTGCTGGCGCTCGTCGGAACCGGATTGTGAGCAAGCGGGGGCTGGGCGACCTCCCCGCCGCCGCACTCGACGGGAAGCGGGTGCTGGTGCGGGAAGACTTCAACGTGCCGTTGAAGGGCGGGGCGGTCTCGGACGACACGCGACTGCGGGCCGCGCTGCCGACGATCACCTACCTGCGTGAGCGCGGTGCCCGCGTGGTGATTCTGTCGCACCTCGGCCGCCCCAAAGGCGGCCCTGATCCGCAGTTCTCGCTGCGTCAGGTGGTCGGCACTCTGGAACGGCTGCTGGGGGCGCCGGTGGAGTTCATCACCGACCTCTCGGCCGGGGTCGCGGTCTCCCGTCGGCTGCCGCGCGGCGGCGTGGCGCTGGTGGAGAACACCCGGTTCTGGCCTGGTGAAGAGAAGAACGACCCCGAGCTGGCCAAGCAATTCGCCGCCCTGGGCGACCTCTACGTGAACGACGCCTTCGGCTCGGCGCACCGCGCCCATGCCTCGACCGAGGCGGTGGCCCACCTCCTGAAGCCCGCCGTGGCGGGGTTCCTGATGGTGAAGGAGCTGAAATACCTGGGGGATGCGCTGCAACAGCCGCGGCGGCCGTTCGTCGCCATCCTGGGTGGCGCCAAAATCTCAGGGAAGATCGACGTCATCGAAGCTGTGCTCCCCAAGGTGGACGAGATCCTCATCGGCGGTGCCATGGCTTGCACCTTCTTCGCCGCCCTGGGGCTCGAGGTGGGAAAATCCCTGGTGGAACGGGACCGGATCGACGTCGCCAAAAGCCTCCTCACCAAGAGCGGACCGAAGCTCATCCTGCCGCGAGGCGCCGTCGTCGCCCCATCCCTGGAGCGTCCGGGAGACCGGCGGGAAGTGCCGAGCGACAAGATCCCAGCCGACATGGCGATGTACGACATCGACGGGGCCACGCAGGCCGATTTCCGCGCCCGGGTACTCCGGGCCAAGACGGTCGTGTGGAATGGGCCCATGGGAGTGTTCGAGACGCCGCCGTTCGACGCCGGGACGCGGAGCCTCGCTCAGGCCCTGGTCGAAGCGACGGCCAAAGGTGCCACCACCGTCGTGGGCGGTGGGGATTCCGCCGCCGCGGTGGCGGGGTTCGAGGACAAGCTGTCGCACGTCTCGACGGGGGGTGGAGCCTCCCTCGAATTCCTGGAGGGGAAGCCGCTCCCCGGCGTCATGGCACTGGACGACGCGTGAGACCCCTGCTCTTCGCGGCGAACTGGAAGATGAACCTCGGGCCCGCTGAAGCGCGGACCTATTGCCAGACGTTCCTCGCCGCCGCCGGCCCCCAGGCAGGGCGGGAGGTGTGGTTCTTCCCGCCCGCCGTCTCCCTCGAAACAGTCGCCCAAGCGACACGGGGCCGCTCCGATCTGCGCGCCGGGGTGCAGGATGTGTATTGGGAGTCGAAGGGGGCGTTCACCGGAGCGGTTTCAGCTCCGCTCGCGGCTCAGGCCGGGGCCACGGCGGCGCTGATCGGCCATTCGGAGCGGCGTCACGTCTTCAATGAATCGGACGCCGACACCGCCAGGAAGGTCCGCGCGGTCCTCGCGGCGGGTCTCCTCCCGGTGCTGTGCGTCGGCGAGCTGCTGTCGGAACGGGAAGCGGGGGCGACGCTCACGGTGGTGCAACGCCAGCTCGACGCGGCGCTCGAGGGGCTGGACCGGGCGGGACTGGCGCAGCTGGTCGTGGCCTACGAGCCGGTCTGGGCAATCGGCACGGGCAAGAACGCCACCCCCCAGGACGCGGCCGCCGTGCACCGGGAGATCCGGGCGCGACTGCGGAAGCTAGGCGTGCCGTCTCCGCGGGTTCTGTATGGGGGGAGCGTCAACCTCAAGAACATCGCGGACCTCCTGGCCGAATCCGAGCTGGACGGCGTGCTCGTCGGCGGGGCCTCCCTCGATCCCGCGCAATGGGCCCAACTTGTGCAGGCCCACGCGACCTAGGTATAATCCCGCGCGCGATGTATACCGCTCTCCTGATTCTGCTGCTGCTCGACTCTCTTATCCTGACCTCCGCCGTGTTGTTGCAGGCGGGTCAGGGCGGGGGCCTGGCGTCGCTGGGCGGCGGGTCGGGGACCGAGATGGTGATGGGCGGGCGGCAGGCGACCACGCTGCTCCATACCATCACCTGGTGGTGCTCGGGGATCTTCCTGTTCCTGGCGCTCATCCTCGCGATCATGTCGTCGCGCAGCGCCGCGCCCCAATCGATTCTCCAGCAGCCGGCGCAGGAAGCCCCGGCGCCGGTTCAGCCGGTGCCGTTGCCGCTGCAATCGACGCCGGCCACGGGTCAACAGGCAGCGCCCGCCGCTCCGGCGCCGCAACCGCAGGGATCCCAGCCCAATCGCTGACCTCGCCCCCGCGTACGTGCTCCTGGAAGATGGCGCCTGGTTCCCGGGGACCGCGCCGCTCTCCTTCGAGCCGGCTTGCGCGGAGGTCGTTTTCACCACCAATCTGAGCGGATACCAGGAGGTCTTCACCGACCCCTCGTACCTGGGCCAGCTGGTGGTGATGACCGCCCCGATGATCGGCAACTACGGGATCAATCCCGACGACATCGAATCGGACCACCCCCGGGTCGCCGGCGTGATCGTGCGCGAGCTGTCGGGGCACGCGTCCAACTGGCGCTCGACCGGCAACCTGGTGGATTGGCTGGCGGCCGCCCATGTGCCGATCATCTCCGACGTCGACACCCGGCAACTCACGCGACATATCCGCTCCAAGGGAGCGATGCGCGGCGCCCTGGCCCTGGGCGCTGAGCCGTCCGAGCCGGTGCGCAAGGCGTTGTTCGGGTCACCGAAGATGGACGGCCTCGACCTCGCTTCACGGGCCACGATTGCCACCGAGTACGTCGCCGGTCCGGCGGACGCCGCGCACCACGTGGTGGCGTTCGATTTCGGGATGAAGCGCAACATTGTGCGGCTGTTCAACCAACACGGCTGCCGGGTGACGGTGGTGCCGGCCAGCACGAGGGCGGCGCGGGTACGCGAGCTCGAGCCCGACGGGATCTTTCTCTCCAACGGTCCCGGCGATCCCGCGGCGGTGGGGTACGCGATCACCACCATCCGGGAGCTGGCCGACGGTCGCATCCCGATTTTCGGAATCTGTCTCGGACATCAGCTGCTGGGTCTCGCATTCGGGGGGGAAACGGTGAAGCTCCCGTACGGTCATCGAGGGGGAAACCACCCGGTGCGTGATCTGCATAGTGGCCAAGTACTTATCACATCACAAAACCATGGATTCGCAGTGCAGGGCGATACGGGGGGTGTTCCTGGCGCGAAATCACTTGAGGTGACGCACCTTAACCTCAATGATGGCACTGTAGAAGGTGTCAGGCACCGGGAGTATCCCATCTTCGCTGTCCAGTACCATCCGGAGGCCTCCCCGGGTCCCCATGATGCCCAAGAACACTTCCGGGAGTTCCTCCAAGCTCTTGACAGTCAATAGGTAAGCTCCTATGTTGGCGGCCGGTCGTGCTATTCCCTGGGGCCATTCGGGGGGTACGGATGACGAAGGCCGATCTGGTCGAGAAGGTCACCGCTCAAATCGCTCGCACGGCTGGTCCTTTGATTTCCAAAAAGGACTGCGCGCGGGTGGTCGACTCGTTCCTGGATGCGGTGAAAGCGGCCCTCGCCGAGCAGCATAACATTGAGATACGCGGGTTTGGGACCTTCAAGATCCGCCAGCGGAAGACGCGCATGGCGCGGAACCCGAGGACCGGGGATCCAGTCGAAGTCGCGGCGCGCCCCGTGCCGGTGTTCAAGCCCAGCAAGGAGTTGCGCGCGATGGTGGCGGATCACAACGCCGAGGTTCCGCAGTAACCCCTAGTCAGGTCATGAGTTGAGCGGCCCCGCATTGGCAGGCGAGCGGGGCCGTCGTGTTTTCGGGAGCAGGACCTCGTGCCGCCGTCTGGGTATCATTCGACGCCAGTTCACGTTGACTCTCACCTAACCTGGAGCACGCATGCGGTTGCCGGTTTCTCTCTTCCTGTTCCTCGCTATTCCACCCGTCGCGGTGTCGGCCCAAGCGGTGCGCTATGAGGTCTCGGTGCCGACCCCGGCGCTGCACCTGCTGCACGTGAAGGCGGACTTCCCCTCCGGCGGGAAGGACACGCTGTATCTCTCGCTGCCGGCGTGGAGCCCTGGGAACTACGAGATCCAGAATTACGCGCGGTACGTGCGCGGCTTCGGCGCGAAGACCGCCGCCGGCGCGTCGCTCTTCTGGGACCGGTTCGACAAGGACACCTGGCGGGTGGTGACGGGAAAGAGTGACCGGGTGCAGGTCGAGTTCGACTACTTCGCCGATTCGATCGATCTCTCGATGGCGCGCGTCCTGCCCGACTTCGCCGAGATCCTCGGCACCAACGTGTTCCTCTACGAAGAGGGAAAGCTCGACCGTCCGGCGGAGGTGCGGTTCACGCTGCCGGCCGGATGGAAGCTCGCCACGGCGCTGAAGGGCGGGGCCGACGGCACCTACCAGGCGCCCAACTATCACGAGCTGGTCGACGCGGTGACCTTCCTCGGCTCGTTCAGCCTCGATTCCGTGGTGGTCGATGGAAAGCCGGTCCGCATCGCCGTGTGGCCCGCGGCCGATTACACCGCCCCGGTGGCCAAGAGCCTCCGCGAGAGCGTCACGCGGATCGCCACGGAAGAGAACAAGGAGATGGGCGGGCCGCCCTATGACGCGTACACGATCTTCTTCAACGTCATCCATGAGCCGGTGAACTTCGGCGGCGGCCTGGAGCACAGCTATTCGCAGTTCGACATCATGCCGGCCAACGCCTTTGCCGACCCGCAGAGCGGGCAGCTCGGGGACTTCATGAATCCGCTCCTGTCCCACGAGATGTTCCACCTGTGGAACGTGAAGCGGATGCGCCCCGCCGAAATGTGGCCGTACGACTATCACGCCGAGCAGTTCACGCCGCTGTTGTGGTGGTCGGAGGGGGTCACCGACTACTACGCCGATCTCACGAACTGGCGGGCCGGAATCTGGGACGACAATGCCTTCCTCGGCAACGTGATGCAGAACATCCAGCAGGTCGAGTCGGCGCCCGAGCCGTGGAGTGAGGAGGACGGCAGCGAGGCCACGTGGATCAACGAGGTCTACGTGAACAGCTCCCAGCTCTACTATCCCAAAGGCTCACTCACGGGGCTGCTGCTCGACATCTCGATCCGGGACGCCACCAACAATGCGCACAGCCTGGACGAGGTGACCCGGGTGCTGTTCGAGCGCTACTACAAGCAGGGGAAAGGATTCCGCACCGGCGACCTGCTCGCCTTGCTGCGCGAGTTCGGGCTCCCCGACGTGGATGGGTTCTACCAGAAATTCATCAACGGCCGGGACGCGCTGCCCTACGAGCAGGTGTTCCCGCTCGCCGGGCTCGTCGCGAAGAAGATCGAGAACACTTCGCCGTTCCTGGGCGTGCAGACGACCGGCGATGGCGCGGCGGTGGCGGGGCTGGTCCCGGGCGGGGCGGCGGAGGCGGCCGGGCTGCAGGTGGGCGACACTCTCATTTCGATCGGCTCCGTACAGGTCGCGGGGCAGGTGGGAACCGACTGGGGTCAGGCCTACCGGACCCAATACAAGGGGAAGGCGGGACAACCGATCGACGTCGTGGTGCGGCGCAAGGGCCAAGTGGTGACGTTGCACACGCAGGTGAAGGAGCGCACCGTCTCGAGCTATCATGTGACCAAGGCGGACAACCCCACCGCCAAGGCCACACGGATCTGGAAGGGGCTCGCGAGTGGGACGATCGGTCAGTAGAGACGGGAATCGGGGAAGAGAACGCAAGATCGAGAATGGAAGATGCCCCCTTGTGGCGCGGCTGAAGCCGCGGCTCGGCAGCTGCCCCTGAAGGGGCTCCTAGCCCCCGCTTAGGCGGGAGATGCCGAGCCGCGACTTTAGTCGCGCTTTCAAGACGACTATGGCCGCAACCATTCGTGTGAAATTGTTCGCGCGCTACGCGGAGTTCGTCGGAACGGACGAAGCGACCGTGACAGTCGCTTCCCCTGCAAAGGTGGGGGATGTCGTCGCCCGGGTTCGAGCATTGCCAGGCGGCAAGGACATCCCCGAGCGGCCCCTCGTGGCCGTCAACCTGCGACAAGCCCGTTGGGATGCTCCGGTCTCCGCGGGAGACGAAATCGCCCTCCTGCCGCCGATGTCCGGGGGCTAGCCGTGTACCTGACGCGCGACCCCATTTCTCCAGGCAGGCTGATCGCCGAGGTGGCCGCTCCGCATTGTGGCGCCACCTGCGTCTTTCTCGGCACGGTCCGGGATGGTCCGAAGGACGGGGGCGTGACCGGAATCGAGTATTCCGCCTACGAGGAGATGGCGACGGCCGAATTCGACCGCATCCTCGGAGAGGCCCGGAAACAGTGGCCGGACTGCCGGGTAGCGGTGCGGCACCGGCTCGGGCTCGTCCCCACCGAAGAGGCCAGTATCGGGATCGCCGCCGCCGCTCCCCACCGGGGCGAGGCGTTTGCGGCCTGCCGCTACGTGATCGAGGAGGTCAAGCAGCGGCTCCCGATCTGGAAGAAGGAGCTGCGGGCCGACGGCACCGCCACTTGGGTCGATCCCCAGGGCCGCCCCGCCATGGTCGGTCCCGAATCCCAGCGATGACCGGTTCCCGCGACACGACTGTCCGCGACCGGTTGCACCGGCCGCTCCAGAGCATGCGGATCAGCGTCACCGACCGCTGCAACATGCGATGCCGCTACTGCATGCCGGAGGCGGAGTATGTGTGGCTGCCGCGGGACCAGATCTTGACCTTCGAGGAGATCGCCCGCCTGGCGCGGGTCTTCGCCGAGTTGGGGGTGACGAAGCTCCGGCTGACGGGTGGCGAGCCGTTGCTCCGGCACGACCTGCCGACTCTGGTCCGGCTGCTGCGGGCCGACGAGCGCATCCGGGACCTGGCCTTGACCACGAACGGCATCCTGCTCGCCCGACATGCGGCGGCGCTGCGTGACGCGGGGCTGCGCCGCGTCACGGTGAGCCTCGATACCCTCCGCGCAGACCGGATGCAGGGATTCGCCCGCAGTCCGCGTCACGCCGACGTGCTCGCCGGGATCGGCGCGGCGCAGGCGGTGGGGTTCGAGCGGCTGAAGCTGAACAGCGTGATCGTGCGCGGCTATAACGACGACGAGCTGGTCGATCTCCTCGCCTTCGCGCACGACCACGACGCCGAGCTGCGCTTCATCGAGTACATGGACGTCGGCGGCGCCACGCAGTGGGCGATCGATCGGGTGGTGTCGCAGCAGGAGATGCTGGATCGCCTCGGCCATCACTTTGGAGCGATCACCCCGATCACCGGCGACGACCCCCACGCACCGGCCGAGCGGTTCTCCCTCCCCGACGGAACCACCTTCGGGATCGTCGCCTCGACGACGGCGCCCTTCTGTGCCGCCTGCGACCGCAGCCGCCTGACCGCCGACGGGCAGTGGTTCCTCTGTCTCTACGCGGGGCGGGGAATTGACCTCCGCGAGCCGCTGCGCAGCGGAGCCAGTGACGCGGAACTAACGGGAATAATCCGCTCGGCATGGACGGCTCGGGATGATCGAGGGGCCGAGGACCGGCTCCGTGTTTCGGAACGGGCGCCGTTGTATCCAGTGGATGGGCTCCGGGCTGATCCACATCGGGAGATGCACACCAGAGGGGGGTAATCTCGCCCGCCCTTGCCCGTCTTTGCCCGTCCTCGCCCGCCCGTTACTTTCATCCCCATGTTCGAAAAAATCACTGTCGTCGGAGCCGGCAACGTCGGCGCCACCGCCGCACAACGCCTGGCCGAGAAGTCTCTGGCCCGCACCGTGGTTCTGGTGGACGTCATCGAGGGCGTGCCCCAGGGGAAGGGCCTCGACCAGTGGGAATCGGCCCCGATCGAAGGGTTCGATTCCCGCGTCATCGGCGCCAACGACTACGGCTCCGCCGCTGGCAGCGAGTTGTTCATCGTCACCGCAGGGATCGCCCGCAAGCCGGGGATGAGCCGGGACGATCTGGTGCGTACCAACGCCGACATCGTGAAGCAGGTATCCCAGAAGATCAAAGAGACCTCGCCCCAGGCGATCGTCATCGTCGTTTCGAATCCCCTCGACGTGATGTGCTGGGTCACGAAACAGGTCACCGGATTCCCGCGCGAGCGGGTGCTCGGGATGGCGGGCGTGCTGGACACGGCGCGTTATCGCTCGTTCCTGGCTGAGGCCCTGAAGGTCTCGGTGGAGGACATCCAGGCGATGGTCCTGGGGGGACACGGGGACACGATGGTCCCGCTCGTCTCCTACACCACGGTCTCCGGGATCCCGGTCTCGCAGCTCTTGGACCAGGCGACGCTCACGAAGATCGTCGATCGGACCCGGAACGGTGGCGCGGAGATCGTCAATTTCCTGAAGACCGGGTCGGCCTATTACGCGCCCTCCGCGGCCGCGGTGCAGATGGCCGAAGCGATCGTGCTGGACAAGAAGCGGATCCTGCCCTGCGCGGCCTGGCTGGAAGGAGAATACGGGTTGTCCGGGATCTACTGCGGTGTGCCGTGCAAGCTCGGCCGGGGCGGGCTGGAGCAGATCGTCCAGGTGCAGCTCACCGCCGATGAGAAGGCCGCGCTCGCGAAATCGGCGGGGGCGGTGAAGGAGACGATGGCGGCGGTGAAGCTCTAGGCCGCTCCCGACCAGGCCCGACCCTCACGGGGCGGGGCGATGGTCGCTTTCATCAGATCGCGGTTCAGCTGCGCGATGACGTCGATCGAGATCTCCTTGGGGCACGCCGCCATGCATTCGCCGTGGTTGGTGCACGCACCGAATCCCTCCGCGTCCATCACATCCACCATCTTCACCACCCGGTCGTAGCGCTCCGGCTGCCCCTGGGGCAGGGCGCCCAGGTGGCTCACCTTGGCGGCGACGAACAGCATGGCGCTGGCGTTGGGGCAGGCGGCCACGCACGCCCCGCACCCGATGCAGGCCGCGGCGTCCATCGCGCGATCGGCATCCCGTTTGGGGACGAGGACGGCGTTGGCCTCCGGGGCGCTCCCGGTGCGCGCCGTGATGAACCCCCCCGCCTGGATGATGCGGTCGAATGCCCCGCGATCCACCACGAGATCCTTGAGGATCGGGAACGCCCTGGCGCGCCAGGGTTCCACCCAGATCTCTGCGCCGTCCTGGAACTGGCGCAGGTGCAGCTGACAGGCGGTGGTGGCGCGGCGGGGACCGTGCGGCCGGCCGTTGATCACGACGCCGCACGAGCCACAGATCCCCTCGCGGCAGTCGTGGTCGAACGCGATCGGCTCCTCACGCTTCGCGATCAGCCGTTCGTTCAGGACGTCGAGCAGCTCGAGGAACGACATGTCCGGCGAGCAGTCGGGCATCTCATAGCGCACGAAACCGCCCCGCTCGGCCGGTCCTGCCTGGCGCCAGACGTGGAGAATGAGCCGCATCACTTGTAACTCCGTTGGGCCAGGTGCACCGACTCGAAGGTGAGGGGCTCCTTGTGCAGCGCGGGGGGCTGATCGGCGCCCTGGTATTCCCAGGCCGCCACGTACGAGAAGCGATGATCGTCCCGCCTGGCTTCTCCGTCCGGCGTCTGAAACTCCTCGCGGAAATGACCGCCGCACGATTCCTCGCGGTGCAACGCGTCCTCGCACATCAGCTCGG
Organism: Gemmatimonadales bacterium; assembly: GCA_035500495.1. GTDB lineage: Bacteria > Gemmatimonadota > Gemmatimonadetes > Gemmatimonadales > GWC2-71-9 > DASTHG01. The sequence goes on along the minus strand of DATJXC010000014.1, from coordinate 40,761 downwards.
CGAACTCGAGGAAGTCGGCGAGCCGGCCCGCTTTCTCGAGCGACTGATTCAGGTCCTCGCCCCGGCCGCCCACGAACACCTCGCGCCAGAAGCGGCCCCGCAGATTCTGGATCTTCGTGATCGCCTCTTCCAGCCCGGGCCGCGTGCGGGTCATCCCGCAGTGCTCCCACATCAAGTGGCCCAGCTCGCGATGGAGGCTGTCGACGCTCCGGGAGCCGTTGACGCCGAGCAAGCGCTTGGTCCGGTCGGCGACGTCCGATTCCACCTGCCGGAACGCCGGATGGGAAGCGTCGACCGTCGCGAACTTGGCCTGGGCGATGTAGTCGCCGATGGTATACGGAAGGATGAAATACCCGTCGGCCAGGCCCTGCATCAGCGCCGAGGCACCGAGGCGGTTGGCGCCGTGGTCGGAGAAGTTGGCCTCGCCGACCACGTGCAGGCCGGCGACGTTCGACATCAGGTTGTAGTCCACCCACAGCCCGCCCATGGTGTAGTGGGGGGCCGGATAGATCCGCATCGGGACGGCGAAGGGATCCTCGCCGGTGATCCGCTCGTACATCTCGAACAAGTTCCCGTAGCGCTCGGCGATCGCCGTCTGGCCCAGCCGTCCGATCGCGTCCCGGAAATCGAGGTAGACCCCTCGACCACCGGGGCCGACCCCCAGGCCGTCGTCACACATGTCCTTGGCGCGGCGGGAGGCGACGTCGCGGGGGACCAGATTCCCGAAGGCCGGATACAGGCGCTCGAGGTAGTAGTCGCGCTCGGCGTCGGGAATGTCGCTGGGGCGCCGCTCGTCGCCCTTCCGTTTGGGGACCCAGATCCGGCCGTCGTTCCTGAGCGACTCGCTCATCAAGGTGAGCTTCGACTGATGCTCGCCGGCCGCCGGGATACAGGTGGGGTGGATCTGGGTGAAGCAGGGGTTCGCGAACAGCGCCCCGCGCTTGTGGGCCCGCCAGGTGGCGGTGACGTTGCAGCCCTTGGCGTTGGTCGAGAGGAAATAGACGTTCGCGTAGCCGCCGGTGGCCAGCACGACCGCATGCGCGACGTGGGAGGTCACGGCCCCGGTGACGAGGTCGCGCACCACGATTCCCCGCGCCTGACCATCGATGACCACGAGGTCGAGCATCTCGGCGCGCGGATACATGCGCACGTTGCCGAGCCCGATCTGCTTCTCCAACGCCTGGTAGGCCCCCAGCAGCAGCTGCTGGCCGGTCTGGCCGCGGGCGTAAAAGGTCCGGGAGACCTGGGCGCCGCCGAACGAGCGGTTGGCGAGCAGGCCGCCGTATTCCCGGGCGAACGGGACCCCCTGGGCGGCGCACTGGTCGATGATGTTGACGCTGATCTGGGCCAGGCGGTACACGTTCGCTTCGCGGGCGCGGAAGTCGCCGCCTTTCACGGTGTCGTAAAACAGGCGCCAGATCGAGTCGCCGTCGTTCTGGTAGTTCTTGGCCGCGTTGATCCCGCCCTGGGCCGCGATCGAGTGGGCACGCCGGGGAGAATCCTGGAAGCAGAAGCAGGAGACCTGGTAGCCGAGCTCGGCCAGCGAAGCCGCGGCGGACGCTCCGGCGAGTCCAGACCCCACCACGATCACCTGGTATTTCCGCTTGTTGGCCGGGTTCACCAGCTTCATCTCGAAGCGGTGCTGATCCCACTTCTGCTGGATCGGTCCCTCGGGGATTCTGGCACGCAGATCCACGGTCACCTCACGATCCCCGCGAGAACGGCGAGCGGGACGATCCCAAACCCGATGCTGATCAAGAGCGCCAGGCCGAGCGCCGCACCCCGGCGATAGTGGTTGTAGCGGGGGTGGTTGAACCCGAGCGTCTGGCAGGCGCTCCACAAGCCGTGATACAGGTGCAGGCCGAGGATGACCATCGCCGCCTCATACGTCACCGCGACGGGGACTCGCTGGAAGCTGGTCACGAGGTTGTGGTAGGCATCGCCCGGGACGAAGGCGGGGTTGGCGGAGCCGAAGGTCAGGTCGAGCAGGTGATAGACGACGTACAGGAAGAAGAGAATGGCGAAGAGGCGAATCGTGCGAGCGGCGAAGGTCGTTTCCACGAGGGCGAGCGAGCGGTACCCCGTGGGGCGGGCCGCCCAGCTCGCCCGGGTGACGACGAGCGCCGACCAGATGTGCAGCAAGACCGCGGCGATCAGGACGAGACGCACCAGCCAGAGCAGCTGGCCGCGGGCGAAGAACGGCGCCCCCACGGTCCGCAACCCTTCGGCGTAGGCGTTGAAGTGCTCCGGGCCCATGAACACCTTGAGATTGCCGATCATGTGCCCGATCACGAAGAGGAGAAGCACGATCCCGGTCACGGCCATGAGGATCTTCTTGCCGACCAGTGAGTGCGTCAGGGTCTGCACCCGGGCCATCGCGTCTCCGAAAGGAGGGAACGAACGGACGGATGATACATCGGCAGGCGGGGCGTCGTAAAGGTGAATCGGGAGATATGTTGATTGACGAAAGGCGTATGGAAGAAGGCGTCAAGAGAGATCCGTCGAGTCAAATACGTCGAGAGAAATGCGTACCCAGGGAGGCTCCATGGCGATTACCGGGTCGATGCTCGTCACCACCACGTTCGATGTGCAGGGCCGCGGCATCCGCGAGTACAAGGGAATGGTGCGCGGCATCACTGTCCGTGCACCGACCATTTCGCAGGGCATTCTGGGCGGGCTCAAGTCCATCGTGGGCGGCCAGATCGGTGCCTATAGCGAGATGTGCGAGCAGGCGCGGCAAACCGCCTACGACCTGATGGTCCAGCACGCGCGAGCGCTCGGGGCTAACGCGGTGCTCGGGATGCGCTACGATGCCTCCGACGTCGGCGACCGTCGCACGGCGGCCACCGAGGTGCTATGCTACGGCACCGCCGTAGTCCTCGAGTAGATGGCTGACCGGCGTCCGCGGGTCGTCATCGTCGGTGCCGGCTTCGGCGGGCTCCGGGCCGTCCGGGCGCTGCGACGGGTCCCGGTGGACGTGCTGCTCGTTGACCGGAACAACTACCATCTGTTCCAGCCGCTCCTGTACCAGGTGGCGACGGCCGGGCTCGAGCCGGAGCAGATCGCCAAGCCGGTGCGGGCGATCCTGCGGGGCCAGGAGAACTTCGACTTCCACATGGCCGAAGTGACCGGGGTGGACCTCGCCAACCGAGCGCTGCGCACCAACGATGGGCCGATCCCCTACGATTTCCTCGTCCTCTCGATCGGCGCCGAGACCAATTACTTCGGCCTCGACCAGGTCCGGCAGCATGCTTTCGGCTTGAAGGACATCGCGGACGCGGTCAACATCCGCAATCACGTGCTGCGTTGCTTCGAGCAGGCGGTCCAGGAGGCTGACTCCGAGCGCCGGCGTGCCCTGCTGACATTCGCGGTGGTGGGGGGTGGGCCCACCGGGGTGGAAATGGCCGGTTCCCTGGCCGAGCTCACCCGCCTGGTGCTGGTGAAGGACTATCCGCGGCTGAACGTGAAGGACGTGCGGGTGCTGATCCTCGAGGCCGCTGACCGGCTCCTCACCGGCATGTCGCCCCGCTCGTCCGAGGTGACCGAGCAGACCCTCTGGAACAAACACGTCGAAGTGCGCCATGGCGCCTCCGTCATGGAGTATGACGGCCAGACGATCCGGTTGAAGAGCGGGGAACTGATTCCGGCGCGGACCGTAATCTGGGCGGCAGGGGCCCGCGCGGCGGACCTGGCCGGGCAGCTGGCGAGCCCGACCGCCCGTCTGGGCCGGGTGGTGGTGCGGCCGACCCTGAACCTGCCGGACCATCCGGAGGTGTTCGTCATCGGCGACTCAGCCTACCTCGAGTCCGACGGCCGGCCGTTGCCGATGATGGCCCCCGTGGCCCTTCAAATGGCCGACACGGCGGCGCGCAACATCGCCAATCAGTTGCGAGGCCAACCGGCGGAGGCTTTCCGGTACAAGGATCCCGGGTCGCTCGCGACGATCGGGCGCAACGCCGCGGTGGCGCAGTTCGGGCGCGTGTCGTTCAAGGGATTTCCGGCCTGGGTGGTGTGGCTTGTGATTCACCTGATCCAGCTGATCGGGTTCCGCAACAAGCTGTTCGTGCTGGTAAACTGGGCCTGGGATTACTTCTTCTACGACAGGGCGATACGAGTCATAACGGATAAAAAAGACGTCGAAGAAAAGCGTAGGAAAGAGGCGTAAGAAGGAGACGTACGCTCATTTCCTACGCCGTTTTCATACGGAGTTTTTCGACGTTTGGATGTTGTTTTACAGTTGAGGCAGTGTAATCCCGCGCTGCGCCTGGTATTTCCCCTTCTTGTCGGCGTAGCTCGTCTCGCATTCATCCCCTTCGTCGGCCGTGAAGAACAGCACCTGGGCGATCCCTTCGTTCGCATAGATACGGGCCGGGAGCGGCGTGGTGTTGGAGATTTCGAGCGTGACGAAGCCTTCCCACTCGGGCTCGAACGGCGTCACGTTCGTGATGATCCCGCAGCGGGCGTAGGTGCTCTTGCCGACGCAAATGGTCAGCACATTGCGGGGAATGCGGAAGTACTCGACCGAGCGCGCCAGCGCGAACGAGTTGGGCGGCACCACGCAGACATCGCCCTCGAATTCGACGAACGATTTGGGATCGAATTGCTTGGGATCCACGATCGCCGAGAGCGCGTTGGTGAAGATCTTGAACTCCGGCGCCACGCGCATGTCGTAGCCGTAGGAGGAGACGCCGTAGGAGATCACGCCCGTGCGGACCTGCTCGTCGGCGAACGGGTCGATCATCTTCCGCTCGCGCACCATGCGGCGGATCCAGCGATCGGACTTGATGGACATGGCGGGCCAATCTAACGGCCCCATCGAGACTTACGCCACCCGATCCCGTTGACAACGCCCCGGCGCGCGGGGTAGCTTCACCACCGACCGACGCCTGAGCGCCGGCCAAATCGCCACCATGCTGCAGCCCTACTTCCCGTTCCTCGTGCTCTTCAGTATCGCTGTGTTCACGGCGGTGCTGATGCTGGTGTTGTCGCACTATGCGGCGCCGCGCCGGCCTACGGCCATCAAAGAGCTGCCCTACGAGAGCGGAATGCCCCCGATCGGGAGCGCCCACGAGCGCTTCTCGGTGAAGTTCTATCTCGTGGCGATGCTGTTCATCGTGTTCGACATCGAAACGGTGTTCCTGATCCCCTGGGCGGCGATCTTCCGCTCCAGCGGGGTCGGCGGGAGCGGCACCGTGACCACCGGGTTCCTGCTCGTGGAGATGTTGGTGTTTCTCGCGATTCTGTTCGTGGGATACATCTATGTCTGGAAAAGAGGGGCGTTTCAGTGGGACTGAGGGAAAAGAGAAAAAGGCGTAGAAGCGTCGAAGAGAAGCGTCGAAGAGAAGCGTAGGGGAAAAGGCGTAGAACTAAAGAGGAGCCCCAGCTGTGAAGCGAGTGCTCGAGACGAAAGAGATCGCCGGCGAGAGCCCGAACTGGCTCCTCACCCGCTTCGACGATCTGGTCAACTGGGCCCGGGCCAATTCGCTGTGGCCGATGCCGTTCGGGACGGCCTGCTGCGCGATCGAGTTCATGGCCACCGCCGCCAGCCGCTACGACCTCGCCCGGTTCGGGATGGAGCGGCAGTCGTTCTCCCCCCGCCAGGCCGACGTGCTGATCTGCGCGGGTCGCCTCCCCTTCAAGCTCGCCCCGGTGATTCGCCGCATCTACGACCAGATGCCCCAGCCCAAATGGGTGATCTCGATGGGAGCCTGTGCCTCGAGCGGCGGGATCTTCGACAACTATGCGATGGTGCAGGGGATCGACACGATCGTCCCGGTGGACGTCTACGTCCCGGGATGCCCGCCGCGCCCCGAAGGCCTGCTCTACGGGATCCTGCTCCTGCACAAGAAGATCAAGGGGGAATCGCTCGTCATCCCGGGGCTGCGCGACGAGCAGTCGCTCGGCCCCACCGGGTTGCGCTTGCCCCCGCGGGAGATCGACGAGTTGTCCGAGCCGTTCGGCAACTCCGTCCACCAGACCCGCTCGGCGTGAATCCTTCCGCGGAAGGGCTGCGCGCGACCTTCGGTGACGCCATCGGCCGCGTGGTCGAGGCGCGCGGCGAAACCACCGTGTTCGTCGCCGCCGCCCGCCTGCTCGACATCATGCGGTGGCTGCAGACCGCTCCGGACCAGCTCTACAACTACCTCGTGGACGTGACCGCGGTGGAGTACCGCGACCGCGAGCGGCCGCTCGAGGTCGTCTACCAGCTGCGCTCGCTGTCGCGCCGGGCCAACCTGCGGGTGAAGGTCGAGCTGGACCCCCGCGGCGAGCTGGCGGTCGATTCGGTCACGCCGTTGTGGGCCGGCGCCAACTGGCTGGAGCGCGAGGTCTACGACATGTTCGGGATCGTCTTCGCCGGCCATCCCGACCTGCGCCGCATCCTGATGTGGGAGACCTACGCGGAAGGCCACCCCCTCCGCAAGGATTTCCCGCTGCGCGGCCGGTTCAGCCGGTCGGAGCAGGTGCGCCAGGCGCTGAACGCCAACCCCGAAGCGAACTACTCCCTGGAAGAGCTGTCGATCGCCGAAGCCTACGGCGAGATCCCCTCCGACATGCGCGACCGGTTGCGCCGCGGCGAGCGGGGCGACGTGGGAGGGGTGGAATGAGCGCCCAGCACCCGCGCACGATCGAGCTCGAGGTCGCGACCCCCGGCGTCGATGCCCAGGGACGACCCGTCCGGGTCCCGGTTCCGGCACCGGCGGGGCTGCCCGCGGAGCCCGACCTGGGAGGCGAGCACCTTCTCGTGAACCTCGGGCCCCAGCACCCGGCCACCCACGGCGTGCTGCGCCTCGTGGTCGAGCTGGACGGCGAGACGGTGATCCGCGTCATCCCGCACATCGGCTACCTCCACTCCGGATTCGAAAAGCTGGGCGAGTACCGCCACTACAACCAGATCATTCCGCTCACCGACCGCACCGACTACCTGTCGCCGATGGCGAACAACGTCTGCCTCGCGATGGCGGTCGAGCAGCTGATGGGGATCACCATCACGCCGCGCTGCACCGTGCTGCGCGTGATCGCCTGCGAGATGAGCCGGATCATCTCGCACCTGGTCTGGCTCGGCACCACGTCGATCGACCTGGGCGCGTTCACGCCGTTCCTGTGGGCGTTCCAGGAGCGCGAGCGGATCTACAACCTGCAGGAACAGTGGACCGGCGCCCGGCTCACCACGAGCCTCACCCGGGTGGGCGGGATGCTGGCCGACATTCCCAACGGCTTCGTCGAGAATTTGCGGGAGTTCACCCGCACATTCCCGAAGACCCTCGAAGAGATCGACCGCGTCCTCACCCGTAACGCCGTGTGGGCCGGCCGCACGCAGGGGATCGGGGTGATGACGGCCGAGGAGGCGATCAACTACTCGCTCTCGGGCCCGATGCTGCGCGCCAGCGGCGTGCCCTGGGACCTCCGCAAGGACCAACCCTACCTGGGCTACGAGACCTACGACTTCGAGGTCCCGGTGGGGGAGCACGGCGACGTGTTCGATCGCTATCTGGTGCGGCTCGAGGAGTGCCACCAGGCCAACCGGATCCTCGCCCAGGCGCTGGACCGGCTTCCCGACGGCCCGATCAACGTGGACGACCCCCGCGTCATTCTCCCGCCCAAGTCGCGCGCCATGAGCGACATGGAGGCGATGATCTATCACTTCAAGCAGGTGATGGAGGGGGTCAAGGCGCCGGTGGGGGAGACCTACTGCGGGATCGAGAACCCCAAGGGCGAGCTGGGCTACTACTTCGTCTCCGACGGCACCGCCAAGCCGGTGCGCTGGCGGATCCGGCCTCCGTCGTTCATCAATCTCGCCGCGATCTCGAAGATGGCGGAGGGCCACCTGCTCTCCGACCTGATCGCGATCAACGCGTCGGTGGACATCGTGATGGGAGAGATCGACCGGTGAGCGACGTCAAGCACGTACCCGCCCCGCCGGGAACCGAGGAGTACCAGCCCGTCTTCGCCGGGAAGGTCATGGCGGAGCTCGAGACAATTTTCACCCGCTATCCGAACAGGCAGGCCGCTCTTCTTCCGGCGCTGTGGATCGCCCAGCAGGAGCGGGGGTGGATCTCGGACCGCACCATGGCCGAAGTCGGCGAGGTCCTGGGGCTCACACCCGCGTACGTGAAGGGCGTCGTCACCTTCTACACCATGTACCACCAGCATCCGGTGGGCCGGAATTTTGTCCAGGTGTGCACCACCTCGCCCTGCAACCTCTGCGGCGCCGAGGAGGTCGTGAAGGCCTTGTTGAAAGAGACCGGTGCGGGAGAGCTGGGCGCCACCAGTCCCGACGGCAAGTGGACCGTGATCGAAGTCGAGTGCCTGGGCGCCTGCGGCTTCGCCACACCGATCATGGTGAACGAGGGCTTCATTGAATCCGTCACGCCGGAGAAAGTGGCGGAGCTGGTGAGGAAGTACAAATGAGAGACAATTGCGGATTGCGGATTGCGGATTGCGGATTCGTGGTTGGAGGTTCGATCCTCGGGGCTGGTCACGGAGCCCTACGCTCGACCGGTTCAATCCGCAATCGCCAATTCGCAATCCGCAATAAAGTGGGTCGGGGAGGGGAGGAGTAATGGGCTACCCTCACAAACCTCACTCGCGCGAGACGGTGGTATTGAGCCAGTACTTCGGCGACGCGGAGGCACGCACGCTGAAAGGCTGGAAGAAGCGCGGCGGCTACGAGATGAGCGCCAAAGCCTTCACGATGGAGCCGGGCGCCCTCGTGGAGGAAGTGAAAGCGTCGGGGCTCAGGGGGCGCGGCGGCGCCGGGTTCCCGACCGGGCTCAAGTGGTCGTTCATGCCCAAGGAAAAGAAGAAGCCGCATTACCTCTGCGTGAACGCCGACGAATCGGAGCCGGGGACCTTCAAGGACCGGGAGATCATGCGCTGGACGCCGCACGCCCTGCTCGAGGCGACGGCGATCGCGGCGTACGCGATCCGGGCCGAGGTGGCCTACATCTACATCCGCGGCGAGTTCACCGAGCCCCTGCGGATCATGGAAGCGGCCCTGGCTGAGGCAAACGCGGCGGGGGTCCTCGCCCCGGTCACGATCCACCTGCATCGCGGTGCCGGCGCCTACATCTGCGGCGAAGAGACCGCGCTGATGAACTCGATCGAGGGGAAGCGCGGCAACCCCCGGATCCGCCCCCCGTTCCCGGCGGCGCAGGGCGTCTTCGGCATGCCGACGACGATCAACAACGTCGAGACGATCGCGGCGGTGCCGCACATCCTGAAGCGCGGCGCCGCCTGGTACAAAGGACTTTCGCTGTCGTCCGAAAAGAGCTCCGGGACGAAACTCTTCTCGGTGTGCGGCAACGTGCAGAAGCCAGGGAATTACGAGGTCACGATGGGGTTCCCCCTGAAGGACCTCGTGTATGACATGGCGGGCGGCATGCGGCCGGGGCGGACGCTCAAGGCGTGCATCCCCGGCGGCTCCTCGGTGCCGATCCTGAACCGCGAGGAGACCGAACGCTGCCTCTTGGACTACGAGGGCTGCGTGGCGGCGGGGACCATGCTCGGTTCGGGAGGCGTGATCGTCTTCGACGACTCGGCGGACATGGTCTACCAGATCATGCGGCTCGCCAAATTCTACGCCCACGAATCCTGCGCCCAGTGCACCCAGTGCCGCGAAGGGACCGCGTGGACGGTGAAGATCATGGAGCGGATCCTCGCGGGGCAGGGCAGCGCCAAAGACCTGGACCTGCTCCTCGATCTCGCCGACAACATGACCGGAAAGACGATCTGCGTGCTCTCCGACTCCTGCGCCGTCCCCGTGGTCTCGGGAATCAAGAAGTTCCGCAGTGAATTCGAAGACTATCTGTCCGGGAAGAAGAAACGGGTGGTGGCGGCGTGAGAGACCGGGAGATGGGAGAGGGGAGACGGGAGAGGGAATGCCCGAGCAGTTGATCACTCTCACGATCGACGGCGTGGCGGTGAGCGTGCCGCCCGGGACGCTCGTCATCGAGGCCGCCAAGCAGGCCGGCGTCCTGGTGCCGCACTATTGCTATCACCCGGGACTCCCCGTCGCCGGGGTGTGCCGGATGTGCCTCGTGCACATCGAGAAGCAGCCCAAGCTCACAATCGCCTGCGCGACGCAGGTCGCCGAAGGCATGGTCGTGAACACCCAGGCGGCCGAGGCCAAGAAGGGGCGCCAGGGGGTGCTCGAGCTGTTGCTCATCAACCATCCCCTCGACTGCCCGATCTGCGATCAGGCCGGCGAGTGCGAGCTGCAGGATTTCACCTTTCAGGAAGGCCGCGCCGGCACGCGCTACACCGACTACCCCAAGCGGTTCAATCCCGTCGAGGACTTCGGCCCCGACGTGCTGTATGTCCCCAACCGCTGCATCCTTTGCACCCGCTGCGTGCGGTTCATGGAGGACGTCGCCCAGGAGCCGGTGTTGAACGTCTCGGAGCGGGGCGACCGGGCGTTCATCGGGGTGCACCCCGAAGGCCGTCTCGACCACCCGTGGGCGGGGAACGTGGTCGATCTCTGCCCAGTCGGATCGCTGCTTTCAAAGGACTTCCTCCACAAGGCGCGCGCCTGGGAGCTGGACAAGGCCGCCTCGGTCTGCACCGGCTGCTCGCAAGGGTGCAGCGTCACGCTCGACGTGCGTGAGGACGTGGTCGTCCGCGTCCGCCCTCGACCCAACCTCGAGGTGAACCGCTACTTCATCTGCGACCATGGCCGGATGAACTACCGCTGGATGAATCGCGGAGACCGGATCGAGGCGCCGCTGGTGCGCGACGGCGGGGATCTCCACGCCGTCGATTGGGACACCGCGATCGACCGGGTCAAGAGCCTGCTCCGCGGAGCGGGCGGCCCGGCCGTCACCCTCGCCTCGCCGGGGGTCTCCACCGAGGCGTTGTTCCTCGCACGGCGCCTGTTCGAGGGGCGCGAGTGGACCGGCGGGTTCCAGGTAGTGATGGGGGAAGCGGCGCCGCTCCCCGGCGTGCCGGGGCTCGCCCTCCGCGCCGAGCGGGCGCCGAACGGGACGGCCGCGGAGCTGCTCGGATATGGGAAGGATTACGACGCCGCCATCGCCGCCGCGGCCACGGCGGGGGTGGTGCTGTCGCTCGATGAGTCCGACGTGGCCGCGAAGACCGCCGGTACGCTTGTTTACGCCGGAACCGTGCTTCCCGACGGGGCCCGCGACGCGGCCGTCGTGCTGCCGATCGCCAACGTGGCGGAGGAAGAGGGCACGTTCGTCAACCGCGACGGCCGAGTGCAGCGCTACTGGCCCGCCAAATCCGCGCCCGGGATGACGCAGCCGGCGTGGTGGGTGTTGAGCGAGATCCTCGCGGCGACGAGCGGCACGCCGCATCTCGCGAGCGCCGCGGAGGTGTTCGATCAGCTCGCCGCCGCGGTCGAGCCCTTTGCCGGGCTCAGCTACAGCTCCCTCGGCGCCACCGGCCGGACCATCAGCCTCGGCGCTGGGGTGAGCGCATGATCTTCTTCGTCATCGCGTCGATCGTGAAGGTCGTGTTCGTCTTCACGATGGTGATGACGGGCGTGGCGCTGCTCACCTGGTTCGAGCGGCGGGTGTGCGCGTTCATCCAGGACCGGCTGGGCCCGAATCGCGTCGGGCCGGCGGGGATCCTGCAACCCGCCGCCGACGGCCTGAAGAACATCCTCAAGGAAGAGACGTATCCGGCCCAGGCGGACCGCACGATGTTCGTGCTCGCTCCCGCGCTATCGTTCGTGCCCGCGCTGCTCACCTTCGCGGTCATTCCCTTCGCAGCACCGCTCCACACGCCGTGGGGCGACGTCCCGATGGTGGTCGCCGAGCTGCCGGTGGGATACCTCTACATCCTCGCGATCAGCTCGCTCGGCGTGTATGGGATCGTGCTCGCCGGGTGGTCCTCGAACAACAAGTACGCGCTCCTGGGAAGCATGCGCGCCTCGGCCCAGATGATCTCTTACGAGATCGCGATGGGGATGAGCACCGTGGCGGTGTTGCTCGTCGCGGGGAACGTCTCGCTCGGCACGATCGTGGCCCAGCAGCAGCAACAGACCTGGTTCGTGCTGCCGCTCGTCCTCGCCTACTTCATCTTCACCGTGGCGGCGTTCGCCGAGACTAACCGCATTCCCTTCGATCTCCCCGAGGGGGAGAGCGAGCTCGTCGCGGGTTACCACACCGAGTACAGCGCGATGAAGTTCTCGATGTTCTACATCGCCGAATACTCGAACATGGTCACCGCGTCGGCGCTGATGACCACCTTCTTCTTCGGCGGCTGGGACGTGCCGTTCACCACCTGGGACCAGACTCCGCCGTTCACGATCTGGAAGACACTCGCGACGCTCGTGGCGTTCCTCGCCAAGACCGGGTTCTTCCTGTTCCTCTACGTGTGGGTGCGCTGGACGATGCCGCGGTTCCGCTACGATCAACTGATGGCGCTGGGGTGGAAGGTGATGCTCCCGCTCGCGCTCGCCTACCTGTCGGTGCTCGCCACCGCGCTCTGGGTGCTGCACGACGTCCTGGGTTGGGAGAGCGGCCCCCGCCTCGCGGGGGCGCTGTTCGCCATGAACGTCGTGCTCGCGGTGCCGCTCTTCTGGGTGCTCGATCGCGGCCGCTTGATCTCGGGCTCGGTCCAGCGGGAGCACGCCTGATGGCGATCACGGTGAAGGTGATGCACCGGCCGACCGGGCAGACGTCGTACGTGCGCTCGATGCTGCGGGGGATGGCGCTGACTTTCCAGCACATCTTCCGCCCCAAGGTCACGATGCAGTACCCCGAGGAAAAGGGCTCGGCGGATTGGTCGATCGCCTCCCGCTGGCGCGGCACGCATCGCATGCTCACCGACGAGCAGGGACGGGCCAAGTGCGTGGCCTGCGGCCTGTGCCCGCAGATCTGCCCCGCCAACTGCATCAAGCTGGTCCCCGGGGAGGACGAAGCGGGGAACCGCTACCCGCTGATCTACGAGATCGACGAGTTCCGCTGCGTCTTCTGCGGGTACTGCCAGGAGGTCTGCCCCGAGGAGGCGATCCACGTCGGCGTGCACTACGAGAACGCCGAGTATTCACGGGACCGCTTCGTCTACGACCTGGAGCGGCTTTGCGCCCAGACGCACCCCGTATCGACCCTGTGGGACCCGGCCGATCCCCAGGGCGAGTGATCCCATGACGTTTCTCGAGTTCAACTTCTGGGCGTTCGCGATCCTGTCGATCGTCGCGGCCACGCTCTGCGTCACCCGGCGCAACGCCGTGGCGAGCGCGCTGTGGCTGGTGGTCACCCTGTTCTCGCTCGCGGCGCTGTTCGTGATGCTCGACGCGCAGTTCATCGCGGTGCTCCAGGTGCTGGTCTACGCGGGCGCCATCATGGTGCTGTTCCTGTTCGTGATCATGCTCCTGAACGTCGGCCGCAGCGGCCCCGGCGACCTGAAAGGCCTGTTCGGCGCGGCCGTCGCGGTCACCCTCGCCACCGGCCTCCTGTTCCTGCTCGCCCGGGTCACCGACGCCACGCCCCCCGACGCGATCCGGCTGCCTCCGGGCACCACCGCGGCGGCGCAGGCGCAGCAGGGGCTCATCGCGGTCGTCGCCCAGCCCCTCTTCGAGACCTACCTGATCCCGTTCGAGATCACGAGCCTCCTGCTCCTCGCCGCGGCGGTCGGGGCGGTCGTGCTCGCCAAGCGGAGGTTGTAGCCCCGTGTTCCTCGGTCCGGCGCTCGCGGTCTCCGTGGTCCTGTTCGCCATCGGCGTGGCCGGCGTGCTGCTGCGCCGCAACGCCATCGTCATCTTCATGTGCATCGAGCTGATGCTCAACGCCGCGAACCTCGCGTTCGTGGCGTTCGCCCAGCAGCTCGGGGTCGGGGGACAGATCTTCGTGCTGTTCGTGATGGCCGTCGCCGCCGCCGAAGCCGCGGTCGGCCTCGCCATCATTCTCGCGATTTACCGCCACGCCCAGAGCGTCGATCTGTCCCAAATCAACCTGCTCAAAGGTTGAGCGCGGTGCTCTCCATGGACCGGGTCTGGCTGGTGCCGGCACTGCCGCTCCTGGGCTTCCTTCTGAACGGCGCCCTGTCGCTGGCGCGCCCGACGGCGAAGCGAGCGGTCACGCTCATCGGCGTCGGCGTTCTCGTCGCCTCCTTCGTCGTGGCGGTCGGCGTGGTGCTCGCTCTGGCGGCGGCCCATCCCGAGGCGCCGGTCGTGTTCCGCTACTGGGAATGGCTCTCGGTCGGCTCGCTGCGCGTCGACTACGCGCTGCAGGTGGATCAGCTGTCCGCCGTCATGCTGATGGTCGTGACGGGGGTGGGGACCCTGATCCACATCTTCAGCGTCGGCTACATGGGCGAGGACCCCGGCTACGCCCGCTACTTCGCCTACCTGAACCTGTTCGTCTTCTTCATGCTCACGCTGGTTCTGGGCGCGAGTTTCCCGGTCCTGTTCGTGGGCTGGGAGGGCGTGGGGCTCTGCTCCTATTTGTTGATCGGGTTCTGGTTCACCGAGCAGGCCAACGCCGACGCGGGGAAGAAGGCGTTCATCATGAACCGGATCGGGGACGCCGGGTTCCTGGCCGCGATGTTCCTGATCTTCCAGCGTACCGGCTCGCTCGATTTCGCCGAGGTGTTCACCCGGGCCCCGACGTCGTTCCTGGCCGGCGGCGGGGCGATCACCGTCGTGACCCTGTTCCTGTTCCTCGGGTGCACCGGGAAGTCGGCACAGATCCCCCTCTACACCTGGCTCCCCGATGCCATGGCCGGCCCGACGCCGGTGTCGGCCCTGATCCATGCGGCCACGATGGTGACGGCCGGGGTGTATCTCGTCGCCCGGACGAACCTGCTGTTCGCGATGGCCCCGGTTTCGTCGGCGGTCGTGGCGGGCGTGGGAGCGGTGACGGCGCTGTTCGCCGCGACCATCGCCCTGAAGCAGTGGGATATCAAGAAGGTGCTCGCCTATTCGACGGTCTCCCAGCTCGGGTACATGTTCCTGGGAGTCGGCACCGGCGCCATGGCGGCGGGGATCTTTCACCTCACCACCCACGCCTTCTTCAAGGCGCTGCTCTTCCTCGGCTCCGGCAGCGTGATCCACGCCATGCATCACGCCTACCACGCCACGCACGCCCATGGCGACGCCCAGGACATGCGCAACATGGGCGGGTTGAAGACCCACCTGCCGTGGACCTGGGTGTTGATGTGGATCGCCACGCTCGCCATCGCCGGGATTCCACCGTTCTCCGGATTCTTCTCCAAGGACGGGATCCTCGCCGCGGCGTTCGCCCACGGGGCGACCGCGCCCGTGTGGTACCTCTTCTGGGGCTTGGGGGTCGCGGCGGCGCTGCTCACGGCGTTCTACATGACCCGGATGATGCTTTACACCTTCCACGGACCGAACCGGACCGGCGCCAAAGAGCAGGACCATCTGCACGAGGCGCCCTGGGTCATGACGGGCCCCCTGGTGGTGCTGGGTCTCTTGGCGGCGATCGGTGGGGTGTTGAACGTGCCCGCGCTCCTCGGCGGCAGCGAATGGCTGCACCGCTGGATGGAGCCGGTGACCCGCGCGGGCGCGGCGTTGCTGCCGGCGGAAGAGCTGGCGCACGGGACCGAATGGACGCTGCTCATCGCCGCGGTGGCGATCGCCGTGGTCGGGATCGTGGCCGCGTTCCGCCTCCTCTCACCGGAGTCACTCGTGCCGGCGGCGCAGGCGGCCCCCGAGACGGGATGGGGAAAGCTCTTGTACCGCAAATGGTACGTGGACGAGCTGTATGACGCCGCCATCGTCCGTCCGATTCAATGGCTGTCCCGGAAGGTCCTCTGGAAGGTGGTCGACGCCGGGGTGATCGACGGGGTGGGGGTCAACGGCTCCGCGGTGCTCGCGCGGGCGCTCGGCTGGTTCGGGAGCAAGCTGCAGACCGGTCAGGTCGGGTTCTATGTGGTCGTCTTCGTGGCCGGGGTCATCGCCGTGCTCTATCGGATGGTGCGCTGACGATGTACGGCGCCTGGATCCTCACCGCGCTGCTCGCGTGGCCTCTCGTGGCGGCGCTGGTCGTCCTGCTCGCCCCGGAGGCTCGCGCCAAGTACTTGGCCCTGATCGCGAGCCTCATCGAGTTCGCGCTTTCGGTGCCGCTGTGGTGGCGGTTCCTCCCCGACGCCGGGATGCAATTCGTGCAGTCGCTGCCGTGGATTCCGGCCTGGGGGATCCGCTACACCGTCGGCCTGGACGGGATCTCGCTGTTCCTCGTGCTGCTCACCACCTTCCTCGTGCCGCTCACGGTGCTCGGGAGCTACCACTACATCACGGCCCGCGAGCGCGGCTTCTACGCCCTGCTGCTCGTGCTGACGACGGGGATGATCGGGGTGTTCGTCGCCCTCGACCTGTTCCTGTTCTACGTGATGTGGGAGGTGATGCTGATCCCGATGTACTTCATCATCGGGGTCTGGGGCGGGCAGCGCCGGCTCTACGCGGCGATCAAATTCTTCGTCTATACGATGCTCGGGTCACTGCTGATGCTCGTGGCGATCCTGGGCCTCGTCTTCTCCACCGCCCAGAGCTCCGGCAGGCTGACCTTCGACTACGCGCAGGTCCTGGCAAGCGTCGGGGTCCTGGGTACCAAGTCGTGGTGGTATTTCGGCGCGTTCGCGCTGGCGTTCGCCATTAAGGTCCCGATCTTCCCGTTCCACACCTGGCTCCCCGATGCCCACGTCGAGGCCCCCACGCCGGGCTCGGTGCTGCTCGCGGCGGTGCTCCTGAAGATGGGGACGTACGGGTTCATCCGGTTCGCGCTGCCGTTCTTCCCCGGGGTGGCGCTGCATCCGACGGTGCAGGCGATCGTCGTCGCCTTGGCGCTGATCGGGATCATCTACGGCGGGCTCGTGGCGATGGTCCAGCCCGACTTCAAGAAACTGATCGCCTACAGCTCGGTGGCCCACCTCGGATTCGTGATGCTCGGGATCTGGGCGCTCACGCTGCAGAGCGTCCAGGGCGCCCTGCTCGTGATGATCAATCACGGCCTCTCGACCGGCGCCCTCTTCTTCCTCGCCGGGATGCTCTACGAGCGGCGGCATACGCGGCTGATCGAAGCGTTCGGGGGACTCGCCCGCGTGCTCCCGATGTTCGCCGCGGTGCTGACCATCGTCTCGCTGTCGTCGATCGGGTTGCCGGGAACGAACGGCTTCGTGGGCGAATTCCTGGTGCTGGTCGGCGCCTTCCAGACCTATCCCCTGGCCACGCTCGTCGCCACCACCGGGGTGATCGTGGCCGCCATGTACCTCCTCCCGGCGCTGCAGCGGGTGATCTACAACAAGCTGGACAAGGCGGAGAACGAGAAGCTCCCGGATCTCTCCCTGCGGGAGCTGGCCGTCCTCGTCCCCCTCTTGGTCGGGATCTTCTGGATCGGGATCTATCCCAAGCCGATCCTCTCCCGGATGGAGCCCGCGGCGCGACACTTCATCGACACGGTGAAGCGATGAGGCTCGATCTCTCGAACACCCCCGCGCTGATGCTCGCGCTGCTCCCGGAGATTGTGCTGACGGGGTGGAGCCTGGTGCTGCTCTTGCTCGTGGCCTGGCGACATCACTCGGTGCGCGACCTCCGCCTGGCCGGGATCGTGACCCTCGCCGCCTTCGTGACCACCGCGGGCGCCGTCTGGTGGCTGTGGTGGAACGTGACGACCGTCAGCGGCATCCCCCTGATGATCGGCGCCGACGATTTCCGCTTCGTCGCCGGCTTCATCATCCTCGGCGCCGCGGCGGGGACGGTGTTCTTCTCGTTCGATTACCTGGAGCGCGAGGGGATGGTAACCCCTGAGTACTACGTCCTCCTGGTCTACGCCGTCCTCGGGCTTCTGCTGATGGTGGCCGGGGAGGATCTGATGGTGATCTTCCTCGGTCTCGAGCTGCTCTCGGTCTCGGTCTATGTGCTGGCCGCCTTCAACCGGCGCAGCGCCAAGTCCGCCGAGGCGGGGATCAAGTACTTCCTGCTCGGGGCCTTCGCGTCGGCGTTCCTGGTGTACGGGATCGCGTTCATCTATGGAGCGACCGGGACGACCAACCTCAAGATCATCGGGCTGCAGGTCGCAACGCTCGGGATCGCCGGGCACCCGCTGCTGCTGGTGGGGCTCGGGCTGTTGCTGGTCGGCTTCGCCTTCAAGGTGGCCGCGGTGCCGTTCCATATGTGGGCGCCCGACGCCTACGATGGCGCGCCGACGCCGGTCACCGGCTTCATGGCCACCGCCGTGAAGGCCGCCGCCGTGGCGGCGCTGTTCCGCGTGCTGGTCGAAGCCTTTTCCGCGGTCCCGGAGTGGGGCACCGTGGTGGCCGGGCTCGCCGTGGCGACGATGGTGGTCGGCAACCTCGTGGCCCTGAGCCAGCGCTCCGTGAAGCGGATGCTCGCCTATTCGTCGGTCGCCCACGCCGGCTATCTGCTCGTGGCGGTGCGCACCGGGACGGCCGCCGGCGGGTCGGCGGCGCTGCTCTATCTCGCGGCGTACGCCGCAACGACCCTCGCCGGGTTCGCGATTCTCGCCGCCAAGGGCCGTCACGGCGAGCACGACGTGCTGATCGACGACCTCGCCGGCTTCGCCAGCGAGCGGCCCTGGCTGGCGTTCGCAATGGCGGTGGTGATGCTGTCGTTGCTCGGCTTTCCGGGCACCGCGGGGTTCATCGGGAAGTGGTACATCCTGGTCGCGGCGGTCCAGTCCGGACACGCTACCCTGGCAGTCATTCTGGTGCTCACCAGCGTGGTCTCGGCGGGCTACTATCTCCCGGTGATCATGGCGATGTATATGCGGCCCGAGCCGTATGCCGGCGCCCATGCCGCGGCCGGCGTGGGGCGCTGGGCCCGCACCGCGTTGATCGTCGCCATCGCGGGGCTCTTGTACTTCGGCGTCCGGCCCAACCGGTTGTTCGAGCTCACCCGCACGAGCGGCGCGGCGGTGCACCCCGCGAGCATCGGCGGTCCGGGTGAAACAGGGGCTGCCGTCTCTTCCGGCAACTGAATCCCGTGCGCATCCCCGAGTCGATTCTCCGCCAATACGACATCCGCGGCACCGTGGGCGATCAGCTCACTCCGGATCTCGCCCGCGCCGTCGGCCAGGCGCTGGCGACTCTCGCGACCGAGCGTCTCGGCCGTCCCCCGAAGCTCGCCGTGGGGCGGGACAACCGTCCCTCCGGTCCCGATCTCGCGGATGGGGTGATCAAGGGGATCCTGGCGGCGGGCGGGTCGGCGGTGGACGTCGGCGCCTGTCCGACGCCGGCGCTCTACTTCGCGACTCACACCCTCAAGGTGGACGGCGGTCTACAAGTCACCGGCTCGCACAACCCGCCGGAGTTCAACGGGTTCAAGATGGTCGTCTCCAACTCGGCCATTTTCGGGGACGACATCCTGCTCATGGGCCGGCTCATCAACGAGGATCGGCTGGCAAGCCGGAGCGGGGGAACCCGCTCGACCCACACCACGCTGCTTGGCGAGTACCGCGACGCCATCGTGACCCGCAACGCGCCGCTCGCGCGCCGGCTCAAGGCGGTCGTGGACTGCGGCAACGGCGTGACGAGTCTCATCGCCATCGAGACGCTGCGGGCCTTGGGCGCCGAGATCGTGCCCCTGTTCGCCGAATCGGACGGCACCTTCCCCAATCACCATCCCGATCCCACGGTGCTCGAGAACCTGCGCGACCTGCAGGCCGCCGTACGGCGTGAGGGCGCGGAGCTGGGCATCGCCTTCGACGGCGACGGCGACCGGATCGGAGCGGTGACCGAGGACGGCACTCCGGTGTTCGGCGACCAGCTGCTGGTGCTGTTCGGGCGCGATCTGGTGCACCGGATGGGCAAGGGTCACGCGGTGATCTTCGACGTCAAGTCCTCCGAGGTCCTGGCGCAGGAGCTGAAGCGCGCGGGACTCGCGCCCACCATGTGGAAGACCGGCCACTCGCTCATCAAGCAGAAGATGAAGGAGCTGCACGCCCCGCTCGCGGGCGAGATGAGCGGACACATGTTCTTCGGCGGAGACTGGTACGGGTTCGACGACGCCCTGTTCGCGGCCGCCCGGCTGCTGCACTACGTGGCGCGCGAGGGGGGGCCGCTGTCGCGCCTGCTCGCCGATATCCCGAAGACCGTGGCGACGCCGGAGCTGCGGGTGGACTGCCCGGACGACGTGAAGTTCGCCATCGTGGAGAAGGCCGCCCGCTACTTCGCCGCGCGCTATCCGGTTTCCACCCTCGACGGGGTCCGCATCACGTTCGCCCACGGGTGGGGGTTGTTGCGCGCCTCGAACACCCAGCCGGTGCTCGTGCTCCGGTTCGAGGCGTCCACGCCGGAGGAGCTGGCCGCCTACCGGAACGAGGTGGAGGGATGGCTGGCGCGCGAGGCGCGGAGCTAGCACCCTCAGGACCCGCGCGCAGTTCGCGGGGCCGCTGGCTGTTCGCGGCCGGCGCGGCGCTCGTCCTGGTGCTCGCAGGCGGCCGGTTCGTCGCCATCGAAACCGCGGAGCGCGCCTGGGCGGCGACGATCGCCGCGGGGAACGTCTACCTGGACGCCCGCACCCTCGCCCGGCTGGTCCGCGTCGCCACCTTCCTGCTCGCCTGCTTCTGGGGTGTCGCCAACTTCTACATCGTGTACCGCGCCATCGGCTCGGTCCAGATGCCCCGCCAGGTGGGCAACCTGGAAATCGTCGAAGCGGTCCCGCAGCGATTCCTGCTCGGTCTCGCCCTCGTCGTGGGCCTCGTCTTCGGGATCGGCCTCGCCTGGGGCACCGAGGATTGGTGGCTCGAGATCCTCCTCGCTTCCGGCCCGCCGGTCTTCGGTCGCGTCGATCCGGTGCTGCATCGCGACCTCGGCTATTACATCGGTACGCTGCCGTGGGAGCTGACCCGCCAGCGGTTTTTCCTGCTCGCCACCCTGACGGCCAGCATCGTGATCGGGATTCTCTACACCGCGATCGGGAGCCTGCGGTTCGAGCGCCGCAAGCCGGTCGCGAGCCCGCATGCCCGGGCGCACCTGGGCGTCCTGCTCGCCGGGTTGGCGCTGGCCCTCGTCTGGGGCGCCGTGCTCGACCCCGCCGAGGTCGTGGCCGGGCTGCACGGAGCGGTGGACGGCGCGATGGTGGGCATCCGGATTCCGGGGGCGAGCCTGGTGGCGCTGGCCGGAGGGTTTACCGCCGTCGCCACCTTGATCTGGACCTGGTGGGGCCGGCCGGGGTGGCTCGCGGCGGGGTGGGGAGTAGCCCTCGCGGCGATGCTTGGCGTATACGCCGTCGCCCCTCCGCTCGCCCGCTCCTCACGGGGGACGGGCCGCGATTCATCGCTCGCGCTCGCCCGACGCGACTTCACGCGTCGCGCCTTCGGAGGGCCGGACCTCGCGGCCGCCGCGCTGCCCCAATTCGTGACCCTCGCGGACTTCATCGCCCGGGTGCCGCTGTGGGATGAATCCCGCGTCGCGGCCGTGGCGCATCGCTGGGTCGGCGCTCATCAGACCGTGGGTGGCGTGACCATGGGCAACGGACCGGAATGGCTCGTGGCTCCGACGCCCGACGATACGGCGCTGTCCCGCTCGCCGAGCAGCCCCACCTGGGAAGAGATTCACCGTGGGTCGTGGAGCGCGGCCGGCGCCCCGCTGCGACTGCTCGAATCGGACTCCGGTCTCGTGCTGGCCGCGCCACCATCGGCGGACACGGTGCAGTGGTTCGGACCATTGGTGGCCCAGTACGCCGTGGTGGACGCGGAGCGCCACCCCGACCTGGCGCCGGCGGGCGTGCGGATCACCGGTGGATGGCGCCGCCTGGCGCTCGCCTGGACGCTGCAGAGCCCGGAGCTGGCGCGCGGCACGACGGTCGACCAGCTGCTGCTGTGGCGGCGCGGGGCGAGCGATCGCTTCGAGCGGCTCGCCCCGTTCGCCGATTTCGACACCCCGGTCCCGCTCGTCGCCGACGGCGCGCTCTGGTGGGTGGCCTACGGCTATGTGGGGTCGGAGCTGTTTCCGCTGGTCGGGTCCACGCGGTGGCGGAACGCCGAAGTGCGCTACCTCCGCGCGGGACTGATCGGCGCGGTGCGGGCCGGCACCGGAGAAACGCGGTTCTGGATGGTTCCCGGTGGCGACCCGCTTGCCGCCGCCTGGGCACGGCTCTTCGCGCCCCTGGTGCAGCCCGCCGAGAGTTTGCCGCCTTCGCTGCGGCGTGTCCTGCCGATGCCGCACGAAGCGTTTCGTCAGGCCGAGCGAAGCATGCTGGCAGAGCAGCCCGACTCGGGCAAATGGCGCCGGGTCGCTCCCGATCCATTCGAAATCCCGGAGCCGCTCCTCCCCCCATCCCCCGCGTCCGCGATCTCTCCAGGCGCGCCGGCGCAATCGCGTCCCTGGATAGCACAGGCGTTTGCCACCGGGACTCCGGGCCATTACGTCGGATTCCTCGCCGGCCAGATGACCCCGGACGGTCCTGCGGTTCTTTTCTTTAGTCCGCCGAGTGCGGAGCCCGCACCGGGACCCGTCGTCGGCGCGGCGGAAACGATGCCGGGGGTGTTGCGGCTCTGGCCCACGCAGGGACATATCGCCGCGGCGCAGGGACGGTTCGAGCGGTCGGGGACCGAGCCGACCGCCGCGCCGTCGCTCGAGCGGGTGTTCCTCTCCTGGGCGGACCGGACCGGAGACGCACCCGAGCGCTCGCTCGCGTTGCGGTCGCTCGTTTCCTCCGGCTCGTTCGGCAACGCCTCCGACACGAGTCTCGCCGGGAGGTGGCGCGAGGCGCAGGGGCTCGCGGCCAAGGCCGATTCCGCCCTCGTGGCGGGGAATCTCGAGGAGTTCGGTCGCTGGTATCGCGCGTTGACGCAGTTGTTGGGGCATCGCCGGCCCGCGCTTGCTCCGGCTCCGACCCCCCGCTAGGTTGCCCCGCCGATGCCACCGGCGGGAGGGACTATCGTCGTCGCGCTGGGCGGAAACGCCGTCGCGCCACCCGGCGAGCGTCCCACGATCGCCAACCAGTTCCGCCACACCCGCGCGAGTCTCGCGCCCATCGTCGAGCTGGCGCGGGCCGGGTGGAACATCGCGCTGGTCCACGGCAACGGCCCTCAGGTGGGCGACGAGCTGGCGCGCAACGAGATCTCGGCCCAACAGGTGGAGCCGCTGCCGCTGGGCGTTCTGGTCGCCGGGACGGCGGGGTGGATGGGCTACATGATCCAGCAATCGCTCCAGAACGCGCTGGCCCGGGCCGGCGTCGCGCGTCAGGTCGTGACCCTCATCACGCAGACGCGCTGCGACGCGGACGATCCCGAGCTGGCCAATCCGTCGAAGCCGATCGGGCAGCCGCTCGATCCGGCCCGCCGTGACACGCTGACGCGGCTCGGCGTGCCGATGCGGGAGGACCGGCCCGGGGGAGGCCAGTGGCGCCGGCTGGCGCCGAGCCCCAAGCCGCGCGGGATCGTGGAGCGCGAGATGGTGCAGCAGCTCGTGCTGGCGGGGCACATCGTGATCGCCTGCGGCGGTGGCGGGCCGCCGGTGTATGACGATCCCAAGCTGCGGCTGGAGGGGATCGACGCGGTCGCCGACAAGGACCGCGTCGCGGCAATCCTGGGCCATGACATCGGAGCGAGCGTTCTCCTGATCCTGACCAACGTGGATGCGGTCTACACGGGCTACGGCACCCCCGCCCAGCGTCCGGTGCGCCGGCTCGATCTGGCCGCGGCGGACGCCCTGCTGGCGGGCCCGGAGCTGGCCAAAGGCAGCATGCGCCCTAAAGTCGAGGCCGCGGCGGACTTCGTCCGCTCGGGGGGAGAGCGCGCGATCATCGCGGAGCTGGCGCAGGGGGTCGCCGCGCTGCAGGGCGAGGTCGGCACGACCATCACCAGGGCAGGAGCACAGGCGTGAATCTGCACGAGTATCAGGCACGCGACATTCTGCGCCGCTACGGGATCCCGGTCCCTGAAGGGGAGGTGGCGAAGACCCCGGCGGAGGTTCGGACCATCGCCGAGAAGCTGGCGCGCGCGGGCGCGAGCGGGGTCGTGATCAAGGCCCAGGTGCACGCGGGTGGCCGGGGCAAGGCGGGGGGCGTCAAGCTCGCCAAGAGCCCGGACGAAGCGGAAGCGGTCGCGGCCAAGATCCTCGGCATGCAGATCAAGGGGCTCACGGTGCACCTGGTGCTCGTGGCACCCGCGGCCGAGATCAAGACGGAGAGCTACGTCGGGTTCATCGTGGACCGGGTGACCCAGCGACCGGTGTTGATGGTGAGTCCGGCCGGCGGGATCGACATCGAAGAGGTCGCCGCCAAGACTCCGGACAAGATCCACCAGCTGGCGATCGATCCCCGCTTCGGCCTGTTGCCCCATCAGGCGCTGGCGATGGGGTTCAAGCTGTATGCCGACGTCGCGCAGGCGCGCGCCGCGGCGGAGGTCATGCAGCGCCTCTATGCGACGGTGTACGGGGTCGGGGCGTCGCTCGTCGAGATCAATCCGCTGATCACGAACTCCGCGGGGGCGGTCGTGGCGCTCGACGCCAAGCTCGTGGTGGACGACAACGAGCTGGATCGGCACGAAGAGATCGCCGCGCTGCGCGACGCCACGGCCGAAGACCCCTCCGAGGTGCGGGCCCGCGAAGCCGGGCTCACCTTCATCAAGCTCGAGGGGAAGGTCGGCTGTTGCGTGAACGGCGCCGGGCTCGCCATGGCGACGATGGATCTCGTGAAGTTCTATGGCGGAGAGCCGGCCAACTTCCTCGATATCGGCGGCAGCTCCAACCCCCAGAAGGTCGTGGCCGCCCTCCAGATCATCACCGCCGAGCCCGCCGTCCGAGCGATCCTCTTCAACATCTTCGGGGGAATCACCCGCTGCGACGACGTGGCCAACGGGATCGTCCAGGCGACGCAGGCCTTCCCGCTCAAGGTGCCGATCGTGATCCGGCTGACCGGGACGAACGAGAAGGAAGCGGTGCAGATCCTGACGAAAGCCGGGTTTCAGGCCCTCACCGACATGGACGAGGCGGTAAAACAGGCCGTCGCGAAGTCGAAGGGGGGGGCGGCCGCGTGAGCATCTTCATCAACAAGCAGACGCGGCTCGTGGTCCAGGGGATCACCGGGCGGGACGGCTCGTTTCACACGAAGCAGATGCTCGAGTACGGCACTCAGGTCGTCGCCGGCGTCACCCCGGGAAAGGGCGGCCAGAAGTTCGAAGCAAAGGTCCCGGTGTTCAACACCATGGCCGATGCCGTGGCCGCCACCAATGCCGGCACGAGCGTCATCTACGTCCCGGCCGCCTTTGCCGCCTCGGCGATCTACGAGGCGGCGGATGCGGGGATCAAGCTGATCATCTGCATCACGGAAGGCGTCCCGGTGCTGGACATGACCAAGGCGATGCCGTTCGTCCGGGAGCGGGGGGCGCGGCTCATCGGCCCCAACTGTCCGGGGCTGATCTCGCCGGGGCAGAGCAAGGTCGGGATCATCCCGGGCAACATCTGCAAGCCCGGCAAGATCGGCGTCGTGAGCCGCAGCGGCACCCTCACCTATGAGATCATCCATCAGCTCTCGACCAACGGGCACGGGCAATCGACCTGCGTGGGGATCGGGGGCGATCCGATCATCGGGACCAACTTCATCGACTGTCTCCAGGCGTTCGAGCAGGATCCCGAAACCGCCGCGGTCGTGATGATCGGCGAGATCGGCGGCTCGGACGAGCAGCAGGCGGCCGACTTCGTGCGCAGCAAGATGAAGAAGCCGGTGGTCGGATTCATCGCGGGACAGACCGCGCCCCCGGGACGGCGCATGGGTCACGCCGGCGCCATCATCTCCGGGGCGGGGGGGACCGCGGCCGAGAAGATGCAGGCGTTCGAGCGGGCCGGGATCAGCGTGATGAAGCGGCCCGCGGATGTCGTCCCGCTCCTGAAGCAACGCCTGTGAACCTGCGCGACTTTCTCCCGGAGGCCCACGTCATCGCCCCGCTCGCGGCCAAGACCGTGCGGGAGGCGGCGGAGCAGCTGGTCGCCCGGATCGCGGCCGGAGGAGCCGGGGACGCCGCCAAGCTCCGCGCGGCGGTGGATCGCGCCTGGCCTGACGCCGTCGTGGCGGTGGGCGAGGTCGCTCTGGTCGCGCACGTGCGCACCGACGCGGTCACGCGCATCGTGGCCGGGTTGGGCGTGGCGCCCGGTGGCATCCGCTGGGAAGAGGAGCCGCGCCGCGACGCGCGCATCATCATCTTCGTCGCCGCGCCACCGCGCGAGGCCGCCCGGTATCTACAAGTCATGGGGGCGTTCGCCCGGGTACTGGCGGACCAAGCCGCGGTCGGAGCGCTGCTCGCCGCCAAGCGCCCGGAGGATGTGGTCGCGCTGCCCTTGCTCGACGCCATCGAGCTGCCGCCGCAGCTCACCGTGCGAGATGTGATGACCCCGAATGTCGTGACGATCACCGCCGAGAAGACCCTCGGCGAAGCCGCGCGGCTGATGTTCGAAAAGGACATCCGGGCCCTCCCGGTCGTGAACGAAGCGGGTGGGTTCATCGGGATGGTCACGCACCGCGAGCTGTTGCGCCACCTGGTGCCGGGGTTCGTGCAGCGGGCCAAGACCGGCGAGTTTCGCGCCCCCACCAAAGGGGAGATCAAGGGCGGCGCCGGGAGCCCCGCCGATCCCCGGTCGATGCCCCTCAAGGACGCCATGGCCCGCTCGGTGCTCTGCCTCAACGAGGACCAGACGTTGGCCGACGTGGCGAGCCTGATGCAGACCAAAGACGTGGATCGCTTTCCGGTCGTCCGTGAGGGAATCGTGGTCGGATTCCTGACGCGTGCCGACCTGGTTCGACGACTCATCGCACTGTGAGGACTACCTGATGCGCGATCAGCTATCAGCGGTCAGCACTCAGCCATGCTGACCCTGGCCATTATCAAGCCCGACGCCGTCTCCTCCGGCAATGCCGGCAAGGTGCTCGCTCACCTCGAAGGGCAGGGGTTCGTGGTGCGGGCGGCCCGGATGGTGCGTCTCACCACTCCGCAGGCGGAGGCGTTCTACGCCGTGCACAAGGAGCGCCCGTTCTTCCGCCCCCTCGTCACCTTCATGACCTCCGGCCCGTGTATCCCGCTCGCGCTGGAGCGGGGCGAGGCCGTGACCAAGCTCCGCGAAGTGATCGGGGCGACCGATCCCGCCGAGGCCAAGCCGGGCACGGTGCGGAAGCTCTACGCGCAGTCCAAGGAGCGGAACGCGATCCACGCCTCCGATTCGCCGGAGAATGCGGCTCGGGAGGTTGGATTTTTCTTCTCGGAGGGGGAGTTGGCGGGGCTTTAGTAGGGCTTCGACGCAATTAGCTTGACCCAAGTGCCACAACGGGTTAGCTTCGCCCGCCATGCTGCAAGTCGACCTGCGGGAGCTCGCCAAAGGAGCGGTCCAGACGCAGGCCGAGTTGGCCCCGGATGACCCCCTGTTCGAGGGTCTGCCGGTCACGTTGGCGAGCCCTGTACGGGTGGACGGACGGCTGCAGGGAACCGGTGAGGGGCGTTATTACTGGCATGGGACCCTCGCCCTGGAGATTCGGGCCGACTGTCGCCGCTGCCTCAATCCGGTGACCCTGCCGGTCGCGGCGGACATCGGAGCCCTGTTCGCCGAGGATCCCGAGTCTCAAGCGGACCCGGACGCCTATCCGCTTCCTCCGCATCCCACGGTGGTGGACCTCCGGCCGGCGGTGCGTGAAGAGGTGTTGCTGGCGGTTCCCGCGTACGTACTGTGTCGTGAGGATTGCCGCGGGCTCTGCCCGCGGTGTGGCAAGGACCTGAACGCGGGGCCCTGCGGCTGTCCGCCCGAGGGGAAGGACCCCCGGTGGCAAGCGCTGGCCGACCTGAAGGCCAAGCTCCGCGACTGACGAGGATCGACGATGGCCGTACCGAAACGTAGAACTTCCAAACGGAAAAAGCGGGCCCGCCGGACCCACTACAAGGCGACGATGCCCACGCTGCAGCCGTGTCCGCGGTGCGGGGACCTGAAACTCGCGCACCGGGTGTGCCCGACCTGCGGCTTTTACGCGGGCGAGAAGCGGATCGAGGTCGAGGACGTTTGACGGTGATCCGCATCGCGCTGGACGCGATGGGCGGAGACAACGCGCCGCGCGTGGAGATCGAAGGGGTCGCGCTGGCGCTGCGCGATCTGCCGCCGGGTGTTGTGATCCAGCTGGTGGGACGCACCGCCGACATCACGGCTGAGCTGGCGAAGCACAGCGATCTGGACCGCGCGCGGGTGGAGATCATCGACGCGCCGGAGGTCGTGGGAATGGGCGAGAAGCCCCTCGCGGCCATCAAGGGCAAACCCCGCTCCTCCATCATGGTCGGACTCGGCCTGCAGAAGAAGGGTCTCTCCGACGCCTTCATCTCCGCCGGGAATACCGGGGCGGTGATGGCCGCGTCCACCCTGACCCTGCGGTTGCACAAGGGAGTCCAGCGCGCGGCGATCGGCACTGTGATGCCCACCGGCGGTCAGGCGGTGCTGCTGATCGACGCCGGCGCCAACGTCGATTGCGACGCGCGCGAGCTGGTGGGCTTCGCCCATCTGGGCGCGGTCTACGCCCGGGACATGCTGGGGCGCGCGACGCCCAACGTCGGCCTTCTGAACATCGGGGAGGAGGACGAGAAGGGGAATGCCGTCGTCAAGGAAGCGCACCAGCTGCTGCAACAGGCGACCGGGTTCCACTACATCGGCAACATCGAGGGACGGGACATTCCCGTGGGCGCCGCCCGCGGCCAGCAGATCGACGTCGTGGTGTGCGACGGCTTCACCGGCAACGTGGTCCTCAAGTTCTACGAGTCCGCCGCTCAGGTCTTCGTCGCCTTCATCAACCGGGACGCCCCCGACGTCTTGAAGCGCCCCGAGATGGGAAACGTCCTGAAGGTCCTCGATTACGCCACCTACGGTGGCGCGCCGCTGCTGGGCGTGCAGGGCGTCTCCCTCATCTGCCATGGCTCGTCGCCGGCGCGGGCGATCAAGCAGGCGATCCGCGGGGCGGCCTTGGCCGTCCAGAATCACCTGAGTCAGGACATCGGCGCGGAGATGGCGCAGGGTGAATCGGGCGGAGTGACCGGAGCGTGAAACGGCCGATCGCCGAGCTGCGCGGGACCGGGCATTACGTCCCGGCCCGGACCATGGCGAACGACGAGTTCTCCAAGATCCTCGATACCTCCGACGAATGGATCCGCGACCGCACCGGGATCCGCGAGCGGCGGGTCGCGACCGACGCCGAGACCAACGCGGCGATGGGCAAGCTCGCCGCCGAACAGGTGCTCGGCCGGGTGGGGCTCAAGCCGCTCGATCTCGACGCGATCGTCTACGCCACCGCCTCCCCCGACCGATTGCTCCCCTCGCAGGCCTGCGACCTCCAGGCGATCCTCGGCGCCAAGAACGCCGCGGCCTTCGACGTCGGCGCCGCCTGCTCGGGATTTCTTTACGCCATCAACGTGGCCGAAGGGCTGATCGGAACGGAACAGGCGAAGACCGTGCTCGTCGTGGCCGCCGAGCGGCTGACGCGGATCATGGACTGGACCGACCGCGCCACCGCGGTGTTGTTCGGCGACGGGGCCGGCGCCACGATCGTGCAGCAAAGCGACGGGAAGCGGGGGATCCTCTCCACCTACATGAAGTCCGACGGGACCCTGGCCGAGCTGTTGTACCGGCCCGGGGGCGGCGCCATTCATCCCCCCGATGCCGAGCTCCTGAAGGACCACAGCTATTTCATCAAGATGGCGGGCCGCGAGGTGTTCAAGGCGGCCGTCCTCTCCATGGCGGATGCCTGCGATCAGGCGCTGCAGCGCGCCGGGCTCGAGGGGAAAGACATCGACCTGATGATCCCGCACCAGGCGAACATCCGGATCATCGAGGCCACGGCCAAGCACGCCGGGATGCCGATGGACAAGGTCTACGTCAACGTCGACCGCTTCGGCAACACGTCGGCGGCCTCGATCGCCATCGCCCTCGATGAGGCGGTACAGTCGCAGCGCATCACCCCCGGGATGCGGGTCCTCCTCGTCGCCTTCGGCGCGGGGTTCACCTGGGCGAGCATGGTGGTGAAATGGTAGCGATCTGGCTCTGTCCGGGCCAAGGCGCGCAGAAGGTGGGCATGGGGAAGGATCTGGCGGAGCGGTTTCCCGCCGCCCGCGCCACCTTCGACGCGATCGACGCCGCGCTCGGCACCCCGCTCTCGCGGCTCATGTTCGAGGGGCCGGAGGACGCGCTCACCCAAACCGAGAACGCCCAGCCCGCGATCCTCGCGCACTCGGCGGCAGTGTACGCCGTCGTCAAGGAGCGGGTGAAGGACGCCGTCGGGGCCGCGGGACACTCGTTGGGAGAGTATTCGGCGTACATCTGCGCCGGGTCCCTCTCCGCGCCGGAAGCGGCGAAGCTGGTGCGACGCCGCGGCGAGCTGATGTCCAAAGCAGCCGCCGAACGCCCCGGCACCATGGCGGCCATCATGGGACTCCCGACCGCCGACGTCGAGGCTTGCTGCAAGACGGCGTCGTCCGCCGGGTCGCTCGCGGTCGCGGCGAACCTGAACACCAGCGATCAAACCGTCATCTCGGGTGACCCCGAAGCGGTGGCCAAGGCCGGTGAGGCGTGCAAGGCGAAGGGGGCGAAGCGGGTGATCCCCTTGAACGTGAGCGGCGCCTTTCACTCGCCGCTCATGGCCCCCGCGGCCGACAAGCTGCGCCTGGCGTTGAACCGCGCCCCGTTCGCGGAACCGGCGATCCCGGTGATCGCCAACGCCACCGCCGAGCCGGTGCGCGACGCCGACCGGGCGCGCCGCCTGCTCACCGACCAGCTCACGGCCCCGGTGCGCTGGGTCGAATGCATGCAGGCCGCCGCCAAGCTCGCCGGGCCCGAGGTGCGCTTCATCGAGATCGGCCCGGGGCAAGTGCTGGCGGGGCTGATGCGACGGATCCTCCCCGCGGGCAGCGTGGTGTCGCTGGGAAGCGCGGATGAGGTGGGGAGGTTTCTGGATGCTGGATAGACGATTGCGGTTTGTGAACTGTTGGCAATTGCGGATTGCGGATTGTGGATTGCGGATTAACAGGGGAAGGTCGGTCACCAGTCCGACCCTCCAATTCCATTCCGCAATTCGCAATCCGCAATCCGCAATCGTATCTCGGCGGGCGAATTGAATATCGACCTGGGCGCCAGAGTTGCGTTGGTGACGGGTGGAAGCCGCGGCATCGGCAACGCCATCGCCGCGGGGCTGTATCGCGCCGGGGCGAAGGTGGCGATTCTCGGGCGCGACGGGGCCAAGGCGGAGGCCGCCGCCAAGGCGTTCGGCGACCGGGCGCGCGGCTACCACTGCGACGTGGCGGTGGCGCCCGAGGTGGAGCAGGCGGTGACGGCGGCGGAGGGCGATCTGGGCCCGATCGACGTGCTGGTCAACAACGCCGGGTTCACCAAGGACAACCTGCTGTTCCGCATCGGCGAGAGCGACTGGGACTCGGTGATCGACACGAATCTGAAGGGCCCGTTTCTCGTGACCAAACTGGTGGCCCGGGGGATGATCAAGCGGCGCTGGGGCCGCATCGTCAACATCACGAGCGTCGTCGGGCTGACCGGCAACAAGGGCCAGGCCAATTACTCGGCCTCCAAGGCGGGGCTGGTCGGGTTCACCAAGTCGGTGGCCCGGGAGCTGGCCTCCCGGAACGTCCTGGTCAACGCGGTCGCCCCGGGCTACATCGATACCGAGTTGACGCGCGGCATATCCGACGAGGCCAAGCAGGCGCTGCGGGCCGCGATTCCCCTGGGCCGGCTGGGGGAAGGCGCCGACGTGGCGGGCGCGGTGCTCTTTCTCGCCTCCGACTTCGCGAGCTACATTACGGGTCAGGTGCTCGTCGTCGATGGCGGGATGGTGATGTGATCACGAACCCCCTTTCCTTCGTCTGAGGGTCCCATGGCAATGGACATGAAGCAGCTCGAGGAGAAGGTCAAGGACATCATCGTCGAGGAGCTGGGGGTCGAGCGCGACAAGCTCAAACCCGAAGCCAGCTTTATGGAAGACCTCGGCGCCGACAGCCTCGACACGGTCGAGCTGGTGATGGCCTTCGAGAAGGAATTCGACATCGACATCCCCGACGAGGAGGCGGAGAAGCTCCGCACCGTCGGCGATGCCATGAAGTACCTCCACGACAAGATGGGGAAGTAGTGAAGCGACGTGTGGCGGTCACGGGGCTCGGCCTCGTGACGCCGCTCGGGCTTACGGTGCGTGAAACCTGGGATGGGCTCGTCGCCGGTCAATCGGGCGCCGGGCCCATCACTGAATTCGACCCCGCCGCGCTGTCCGTCCGATTCGCCTGCGAGGTGAAAGGATTCGATCCCGCCCGCTTCATGGACAAGAAAGAAGCCCGGCGCTGGGATCCGTTCGCCCAATACGCCATGGCGGCCTCCGTCCAGGCGGTGCAGGACGCCGGGCTCGAGCAATGGTGGGAGAAGGCCGATCGCAAGCGGATCGGCGTGTTGATCGGCACGGGCACCGGCGGGATCCAGACCTTCGAGGAGAACTGCCGCACGTACATCGAGAAGGGCCCCAACCGGGTCTCCCCGTTCTTCATTCCGATGTACATGCCCAACGTGGCGGCGGCGCTCGTCTCGATGCGCTACGGACTGCAGGGACCGAACTACGGCACCGTCTCCGCCTGCGCCTCGTCGGCCCACGCCGTGGGCGACGCCTTCCGGCTGATCCAGTCGGGGCAGGTGGACCTGATGGTGGCGGGCGGCAGCGAGGCGGCGATCACCCCGCTCGCCATCGCCTCGTTCGCCAACATGAAAGCCCTGTCCGAGCGCAACGACGACCCCAAGACCGCGAGCCGTCCCTTCGACAAGGATCGCGACGGCTTCGTG
This sequence comes from Gemmatimonadales bacterium, assembly GCA_035500495.1. Classification (GTDB taxonomy): domain Bacteria; phylum Gemmatimonadota; class Gemmatimonadetes; order Gemmatimonadales; family GWC2-71-9; genus DASTHG01. Next base: position 8,034 of record DATJXC010000014.1, on the reverse strand, counting down.
ATGGGGAGCGGCGCGGCCACGGTCATCCTCGAGGACTGGGACCACGCCAAGAAGCGGGGCGCGAAGATCTACGCCGAGGTAGTAGGATACGGGATGACGGCGGATGCCTATCACATCACCGCGCCGGCGCCCGACGGCTCGGGGGCGCAGGACGCCATGCGCTTCTGCCTCGCCGACGGCGGGATCCGGCCCGAGGACGTGGGCTACATCAACGCGCACGGCACCTCCACCCCGCACGGCGACGTGGCCGAGACGAACGCCGTGAAGGCCGTGTTCGGCGACCGGGCGAAGAAGCTCGTCTTCGGGTCCACCAAATCGATGACCGGACACCTCCTCGGCGCCGCCGGCGCCCTCGAGTTCGGCGTGTGCGTGCTGGTGCTCACCGAAGGGGTGATTCCGCCCACCATCAACCAGTTCACCCCCGATCCCGGCTGCGACCTCGACTCCGCGCCCAACAAGTCGGTGAAGCGCACGGTCGACGTGGCGCTCTCCAACTCGTTCGGGTTCGGGGGGCATAATGTGACGTTGGCGGTGAGGAGAGCGTGAAAGTGAGATTGCGGATTGCGGATTGCGGATTGCGGATCAATTCCATTGGGGATTGCGGATTGCGGATTGCGGATTGTCCATGGAAGATCCGTGTGTTCGTACCAGGGTTCGACCTCGCCTTTAGAATCCGCAATCGACAATCCGCAATCCGCAATTGATGATGATCCGCGATCCCTCCCTCACCGCCATCGCGGACAAGGTCCAGCGCTCCGAACGGCTCGCCCCCGCGGATGCCCTCGCCCTGTTCCGCTCGCACGACCTTCTCACGATCGGGCGCCTGGCGGACCTCGCGAATCAGCGCCGGAACGGTGACCGGGTCTATTTCGCCGCCAACCAGCACCTGAATCCCACCAACGTCTGCATCCTGCGCAACACCTGCGTCTTCTGCTCCTTCGCCCGGATGCCGCAGGAAGATGGCGCCTACACGCGGAGCCTCGAGGAGGTCTTCGCCGAAGCGGATGCGGCCCACGACAATCCCACCCGCGAGTTCCACATCGTGGGGGGCTTGCATCCCAAGTTGTCGCTCGAGTACTACCTCGACATGTTCCGCGGCCTGAAACAGCGTCACCCCGAGGTGCAGATCAAGGCGCTGACCGCGGTCGAGGTGGCCCATCTGGCCCGGATCGAGGGGATGACGACGCTCCAGGTGCTCGCCGCCATGAAGGAGGCCGGGGTGACGAGTCTCCCGGGCGGCGGCGCCGAGATCTTCTCCCCGGCCGCGCGGGCGACGATCGCCGACCGCAAGCTCACCGGGGAAGAATGGCTGCGGGTGCATCGGGAAGCGCACCAGCTGGGCCTGCCGTCCAACTGCACCATGCTCTACGGCCACGTGGAGACGCTCGAGGACCGGGTGGACCACCTCCTGGCGCTGCGCGATCTGCAGGACGAAACGCACGGCTTCCTGACCTATATCCCGCTCGCCTATCACCCCGACCACAACGAGCTGGGCGAGGCACTGCACCGCACCGGTACGGCGACGACGGGATTCGACGACCTCAAGAACATCGCCGTGGGACGCCTGTTCCTGGACAACATCCCCCACGTGAAGACCCACTGGCCGATGGTCACCCCGTTCATCTCCCAGATCTCGCTCGGCTTCGGGTGCGACGACCTCGAGGGGACGGTGGTCTACGAGCGCGTCTATCACGAGGCCGGGGCGGGGACGCCGATGTGGCTCTCCTACGACCAGATCGTGGGGCTGATCCAGGGGGCGGGGAAGGTCCCGGTGGAGCGCGATTCGCTCTACCAGACGGTCCGCACCTTCGAGAGCTGGGTGCCGGGGGAGAGCACCGTGCGGCCGCAGGGCCCCGAGGGACCGACCTTCGACTTGAAGCACCGCGACCAGGCCGCGGCACGCAAGCGTACGCTCCCCATAGTCAGCGAGACGGGGCTGGACTCCCCCTCTCCCGTTAGGGAGAGGGGGCCGGGGGGTGAGGTACTGCCCGTGAGCGTGGCCGAATGAAACTGGGACGCATCGGCTACATCAACTGCTATCCGGTCTACGGCGCGATCGACCGGGGGGCGGTGCGCGTCCCGGCCGAGATCGTGACTGGGACCCCGGCCGAGCTGAATGACCTGCTCGTGGCGGGAGAGCTGGACCTGTCGGTGATCAGCGCCGTCGAGTACGCCCGCCACGCCAAGGACCTGGTGCTCCTCCCCGATCTCGCGATCTCCTGCGATGGCCCGGTGCGCAGCGTGATGCTGATGAGTCGCCGCCCGGTTGGAGAGCTGGACGGCCGGACGGTGCTCCAGACCGCGTCATCCCGGACTTCAGTCGCGTTGCTCGAGCTGCTCTGCCGCGAAGTGTGGCGGATCCAGCCGCGCTTTGCCCAGGCTCGCGCCGAGGCGACCGATCTGGAGGGACTGGCCGGTCTCCCCCACGAGGCGGTCCTCGTGATCGGCGATCCGGCGTTGCTGCTGGCCGGTCGCGGCGACTATCCCTACCAGATCGACCTGGGCCTCGAGTGGAAGCGGTGGACCGGCCTCCCGTTCGTCTTTGCGGTGTGGGCCGCGCGTCGCTCGGCGGACGCCGCTGCGGTGCGGCGCGTCCATGAAGGGCTCCTCGCCTCCCGGGACTGGGGCCTCGCCCATCTGGACGAGCTGGCCGCGGCGGCCAGCGCCGCCACCCGCGTGCCGAGCCAGGCCTGCCGGGAGTACTTCGAAGGGATCGACTATGCGCTCACGCCGCGCCACATGGCCGGCCTGACCCAGTTCTTCCGGCGGCTCGCGAACCTCGGGATCATCCCCGACGGCTCGTTCCAATTTCTGCAGGTGGCGTGACGATGGTGGACCGCACTACAAGCGAATTCCAGAGTTACCTGGACCTCTACGACCGGGCCCCGCTGCTCGAGCTGGGCAGCCTGGCCGACGCCCAGCGCTGGCGGCTGCATCCGGAGAACGTGGTCACCTACATCATCGACCGCAACATCAACTACACCAACGTCTGCGTCGCCGACTGCAAGTTCTGCGCGTTCTACCGGCGCCCCAAGCACAACGAGGGCTACGTGCTCTCGTTCGAGGAGATCGGACGGAAGATCGAGGAGCTGAAGGCGTTGGGGGGGATCCAGATCCTGATGCAGGGCGGGCACAACCCCTACATCCCGTTCGAGTGGTACCTCGACCTGCTGCGCTACATCAAGCGGCATCATCCGATTCACATCCATGCCTTCTCGCCCTCGGAGGTGGACTTCTTCGCCGGCCGGTTCGGGATGACGATCGACGAGGTGCTGCGCGAGCTCGTGAAGGCGGGGCTCGACTCGATCCCGGGAGGGGGCGGCGAGATTCTGGTCCAGGAGGTGCGCGACCGCGTCGCCAAGAAGAAAGCCGGGGCCGACCGCTGGCTCGAGGTCATGGAAGCGGCGCATCGCCAGGGGTTGAAGACGAGCGTAACGATGATGTACGGGCTCGGGGAATCCCACGCCGACCGGCTGGAGCATCTGTTCCGCGTGCGGGAGGTCCAGGCCCGGACCGGCGGGTTCACCGCGTTCATTTGCTGGCCGCTGCAACCCGAGCACACCCAGCTCGAGCACCTCGGCAAGACCGACGCCGTCACCTATCTGCGTACCCAGGCGCTGGCGCGCATCGTCCTGGGCAACGTGCCGAACATCCAGGCGTCGTGGGTGACGATGGGGGTCAAGGTGGGGCAGGTGGCGCTGCGCTTCGGGGCCAACGACTTCGGCTCGCTCATGATGGAAGAGAACGTCGTCAGCGCGGCGGGAACGACGTGGCGCACTTCCCTGGATGAAATGCAACGCCTGATTACAGACGCCGGGTACGTGCCGAAGAAAAGACGGCAGGATTATCGGCTGCTGGAGGACGCCGCCTGAAACAGTGCGAAGTGCGAAGTGCGAAATGCGAAGTGTAAAGCTGACAGCTGAAGGCTGACCGCTGACAGCCGACCGCATCAGGTGAGGGAAGCCGCCATGCCCGAAGTGCTCATCCTCGTCGGCTCCGAGAACGACAAAGCCCGCATCGAGCCCGCGTTCGAGGTGCTGAAGCAGGCCGGGGTAGCGTTCGAGTTCCACGCCTCCTCCGCCCATCGCCAGCCCGATCAGACCGCCGAGCTCGTGAAGGGCGCCAAGGCCAAAGGGGTGAAGGTCGTGATCTGCGGGGCGGGGCTCTCCGCCGCGCTCCCCGGGTTCGCCGCCTCGCTCACCGATCTGCCGGTCATCGGTGTCCCGTTCGCCGTGGGAGCGCTGAACGGGCTCGACGCCTTGCTCGCGACGGTGCAGGTGCCCCCCGGAGTCCCCGTCGCCACGGTCGGGATCGACAACGCCAAGAACGCCGCGCATCTCGCCATTCGCATCCTGAAGCGGCCCTGAGGTGCGCGTCGGCATCGGCTACGACTCACACCGCTTTGTCGCGGGCCGGCCGCTCATTCTGGGCGGCATCACGATCCCGCACGACAAAGGCCTGGACGGCTGGTCCGACGCCGACGTGGTGGCCCATGCGCTCACCGATGCCATCCTGGGCGGCGCCGGGCTGGGCGACATCGGGCGCCTGTTCCCCCCCCACGATCCGCGGTACCGCGGCGCCAACTCGATCGAGCTGTTGAGCAAGGCGACCGTGAAGGCGATCGAGGCCGGGCATCCTCCCCAGCAGGCCGACATCACGGTGATCGTGGAGCGGCCCAAGCTGGCCCCCCACATCGCGGCGATGGAGGCGCGCCTGGCCGAGGCGATCATCGTGGGCGCGATGGAGGTGTCGGTGAAGGCCAAGACCAACGAGGGGATGGGGTGGATCGGGCGCGGGGAGGGGGTGGCGGCGATCGCGGTGTGTGTGCTGGGATGATTCGAGTGCGAAATGCGAAGTGCGAAGTGCGAAGTGTAGGGACGTGAATTGGCTCACCTCTTAGCATTCGTCGAAGGGCTACCCGCCGTTCCCCTGTACATCGCCATAGCCGTGTTCGCCGCGGTGGAGAATGTGTTTCCTCCGGTGCCGGCCGACACGGTGGTGGCATTCGGGGCGTTTCTCGCCGGCCGAGGGACCCTCGACGCCTGGGTGGTGTTCGGTCTCACCTGGGTAGCCAACACCGGCTCGGCGGCGGGGATGTACCTGCTGGGGCGGCACTACGGCCGGCCGTTCCTGGACGGGCCGATCGGCCGGCGCATGGTGTCGCCCGAGGCGCTGGCGCACGTGGAGCGCGCCTACGAGCGACACGGATCCTACGGGATCTTCGTCTCCCGGTTGCTCCCGGTGTGGCGGGCGCTGGTGCCGCCGTTCGCCGGGGTCGCGCGGGTGCCGGCCCGCCGCGCGCTCGTCCCCATGGTGCTCGCCTCGGGCCTCTGGTACGGGGCACTCACCTATCTGGTCGCCACCTTCGGCAGCAACTTCGAATCGGTGTTGCGGGCCATGAGCCGAGTGAACGCCGTGCTGGCCGTGTTCGCCGTCGTGATCCTCGTCGCCCTCGGTGTATGGATCTACCGTCGCGCGAAGCGGTAGCAGGCGCGTTCCGCCTGGAGCAGTTCCGGGACTACCTCGCCCTGGAAGCGGGGCACAGCGCGCACACGGTCTCGAACTATCTCCGCGACGTGAACCGTCTCGTGTCGCATGCGGTGCCGCGAGGGGTCCGCGCGCCCACCGATCTCACCGCGGCCCAGCTGCGCGAGTTCGTCTACGAGCTGAAGGACCTGGGACTCAGCCCCGCGACGATCCATCGCCAGATCTCCGCCATTCGCAGCTACTTCCGATTCCTCGTGGGCGAGGGATATGCCACGCGCAATCCCAGCGAGCGGCTCGAATCCCCCAAGCGGTGGCGGACCTTGCCGACGGTGCTCACGGTGGCCGAGGTGGATCGCCTGCTGTCCGCCCCGACCCCCGATGAGCGTCTCGGCATCCGCGACCGCGCCCTGCTCGAGCTGGCGTATGCCACCGGTGCGCGCGTCTCCGAGCTGATCGGCGTCACGTTGCACGATCTCTCGTTCGACGAGGGCGTGGCCCGTCTCTTCGGCAAAGGCAAGAAGGAGCGTCTCGTCCCGGTCGGGCGCCGAGCGCTCGGGGCGGTGGCGCTGTATGCGCGGGAGATCCGGCCCACCTTGGATCGCGGGGGGGGGCGGGGGATTCTGTTCCTGAACGCGCGAGGCACGCCGCTCAGCCGGGTGGGTGCCTGGGGGATCATCAAGGCGGCGGCGCGCTCGGCCGGCGTGGCCAAGCGGGTCACCCCCCACACGCTGCGTCATACCTTTGCCACCCATCTGCTGGAGGGTGGCGCCGATCTCCGGGCGGTGCAGGAGATGCTGGGCCACGCCGATCTCTCGACCACCCAGCTCTACACCCATGTCGATCGTGACTACCTTCGAAGCGTGCACCGCCAGTTCCATCCGAGGGGCTAACCGTCAAGGAGTGTGTACGTCATGCAAGCCGATCACATCATCGGGATCTACGTCCGTGACCTGAAGGCGCTGCGGCGGGAGCTGGAGGCGTATCCCGACGAGAAAGACATCTGGCGCCTGCCGCCGGGGATTGCAAACTCCGCCGGGACGCTGGCGCTGCATCTCGCCGGCAGTCTGCGCTACCTGATCGGCGACGTGCTGGGTGGCAGCGGATACGTGCGCGATCGCAACGCCGAATTCGCCAAGCGCGACGTTCCCCGTGCCGAGCTCGTGGCGGGCATCGATGCCGCGGTGGCGGAGCTCCAGCGGGCGCGTCCCAGGATCACCGATGCCGTCCTCGCCGCGGAGTTCCCGGTTCCTCTCGCCGGCCACCGGGTGAAGGCCGGGGAGCTGCTGATTCATTTCGCGGCCCACCTCGGGTATCACGTCGGCCAGGTCGACTACCATCGCCGCATTGTCACGGGGCGGGGGGACACCGTCGCCGCGATGGCGATCCCCGAGTTGCCCACGGCGCGCAAGGCGGAGTAGCGACGCCATGTCCCGGCGGTCGTTGCTCCCGGAGAAGGTCGAGGAGTATCTCACCGACTTCATGGTGCGGGAGTCGCCGCTCCAGGCGCGGCTTCGCGCCGAGACCGCGGCGTTGCCCGAGAGGGACGCCGGGATGCAGATCGGGGCCGACCAGGCGGCCTTCTTCGCGCTGCTGGTCCGCCTGCTGGGTGCGCGGCGGGCGCTCGAGATCGGCACGTTTACCGGGTACAGCGCCCTCGCCATCGCGGGTGCGTTGCCGCCCGATGGCCGTTTGATCGCCTGCGACGTCAGCGAGGAGTGGACCGCCATCGCGCGGCGTTACTGGGCGCAGGCCGGAGTGGCGGACCGGATCGACCTCCGCATCGCCCCGGCGTTAGCGACGCTGGCCGCGCTCGAGCGGGAGGGAGCCGCGGGGTCGTTCGACTTCGTCTTCATCGATGCCGACAAGCCCGCCTACGACGCCTATTACGAGGCCTGTCTCCGTCTCGTGCGGCCGGGCGGGCTCATCGCGATCGACAACATGTTGTGGAGTGGCGCGGTGGTGGATCCAACCCGGCAGGACCCTGACACGTTGGCGATCCGGAGCTTGAACCAGAAGATTCGCGATGACACGCGAGTGGATGCGTGTCTCGTGTCGATCGGTGATGGAGTAATGCTCGCTCGACGCCGCCCGTAGGGCCGGCGTCAGGTCAGCCCTCTGTGCCCGCCGGGCGCAGTCGCGTGGCACGCCCTTGCCCTGCCCCCTGCGTCACGGTGTTGCGACCCGCTCTAGCGGAGCTTGTCCAGCGCCTCCTGGATCCGGCGCGATTGCGGAAACTTCTGTTTCAGCCCCTCTAGCACGAATCGCGCCGAGTCCTTGAGCCCCAGGGATTGGTAGGCCTGGGCAATTGCGAGGCCTTTTCCCATCACCAGGCGGAAGTTCGAATCGGGGACCTGTAGCGCTGCGAGCGTCGCGAGGGCGCCGCGGGCGTCGTTCTTGTCCTGTAGTTGTGACTGAGCCGCGATGAGGGTCGCGGCCGGGTCCCCGGGCATATGGGCCACCAGCTCCGTCGTCAGCCGAGCGGCCTCGTCCTTGCGGCCCGCTTTGCGTGCAGTCTGGGCCTCGTTGAACAGCCCCGCGACGAGGAGC
>DATJXC010000013.1:0-44832 GCA_035500495.1 Gemmatimonadales bacterium | reverse complement strand
GTGGCGGTCAAGGTGCTGCGCCCTGAGCTCGGCGCGACCCTCGGCCCCGACCGCTTCTCCCGGGAGATCGAGGTCGCCGCCCGGCTCCAGCATCCCCACATTCTGGGTCTGCTCGATTCCGGCGACGCCGACGGGTTCTTCTACTATGTGATGCCGTACGTCGAGGGGGAGACGCTCCGCGACCGCCTGGCGAAGCACGGAGAGATGCCGGTGACGGAAGCGGTGCGACTCCTGACCGAGATCGCCGACGCCCTGGCGGTGGCGCACCGGCAGGGCGTCGTGCATCGCGACATCAAGCCGGAGAATGTGCTGCTTTCGGGCCGGCACGCGATGGTCATGGATTTCGGGGTCGCCAAAGCGGTGACCGAAGCCACGGGGCGACAGCAGCTCACGACCGCCGGCGTGGCACTCGGCACACCGGCCTACATGGCCCCCGAGCAGGCCACCGCCGACCCGCATCTCGACGGTCGGGTGGACATCTATGCCCTGGGCATTCTGGGCTACGAGATGCTCACCGGGCAGCCGCCGTTCCACGGCCTGACACCGCAGCAGACACTGGCGGCGCACATGACGCGTGCGCCGGAGCCGCTCACGATGCATCGCCCCGGTTGCCCGCCGGCGCTCGCGAGCTTGATCGCGCGTTGCCTCGAGAAGCGGCCGGCCGACCGGTTCCAGACGGCGGACGAAGTGGTCACGGCGCTCGAGCCCCTGGCGACGCCGTCCGGCGGGATTACCCCGACCCACACCCAGCCGCTCACGGCGGTGGCGGCGCGGCGCGCGCCGTGGGCGGTGATCGGCGCCGGCGTCGTGATCCTGGGGTTTGGCGCCGTCCTGGTGTCCCGGCGCGGAGCGAGCGGTCCCACGTTGGCCCTGACGAAGACATCGCGGCTGACGAGTGCTCCGGGGCTTGAAATCACGCCGGCGATCTCGCCCGACGGAAAGTTTGTGGCCTACACCGGAGGGACGAAAGATCAGGTCGAGGTGTTTCTCCAGCCGATCGGCGGCGGCCGTGCCATTTCGGTCACCGACAGCCTCCCCGGCAACCAGTATTCGCCGGACTGGTCGCCCGACGGCAACGCGCTGCTGTTCGTGTCCGAGGACTCGCTCGGGCCCGGGATCGTGACGATGCCTCCCACCGGCGGCACGGCGCGCTTTCTGTATCGGACGTCCAACCTGCGCGGTCCCCTGGCCCCGCGGTGGTCGCCCGATGGAGCCCGGATCGCTTTCGAGCAAGGGGACAGCGTCATGGTCATGAACGCTGACGGCTCCGGCGTGCGGCTGGTGGCGGCCGTTCAGCTCCCGCACTCCCTCAGCTGGTCGCCGGATGGGAAATGGCTCGCCGGGGTGCGGGGGAACGCCTGGTTTCCTTACCCCGGGAGCAGTTATGGCAACCTGGCGGCGAGCACCCTATTCATCGTGCCGTCCGCCGGCGGGGCACCGATCTACGTGAGCGACTCCACGACGCTGAACCTGTCGCCGGTCTGGCTGTCTCACGGCCGTGGGTTGCTGTACGTGTCCAGTGGCGGTGGTGGTCGCGACATCTACGAGGTGCGGTTGGCCGGGGATGGACATGCCCGAGGTACGCCGCAGCGCCTCTCTACCGGGCTCGATGCGCAGTCGATTGCGTTGTCGCGCGACGGCAAGCGCCTGGCGTACTCGAAGTACACGCGGGACGTGAACATCTGGATGGTGCGGGTTCCCAAAGGGGGTACGGCGAGCGCCAGCACTGCCGTGCAGATCACCCGGGGCAATCAGGCGATCGAGCAGATGGCGCTCTCCCCCGACGGCAAGTGGTTGGTGTACGACTCCGACTTGAACGGCAATGCGGACATCTTCGTGATTCCCGCGGATGGCGGGACGGCACGGCAGGTGACCGATGACCCCGCCGACGACCTCGCCCCGAGCTGGTCCTCGGATGGCTCGGAGATCGCGTTCCATTCATTCCGGAGCGGCAACCGGGACATCTTCACCGTGAATGCGGATGGCAGCGGGCTCACCCGGGTCACGTCGGATACGGCGCAGGAACGCAGCCCTTACTGGGGCCGGGACCCGAATCTCCTTGCCTATCGACAGGACTCCGCCGAGACCGGCATCATCTACGTCATCCGACGTTCCGCCAAAGGGGCTCCTTGGGGCAAGCGCCAGCGTGTCACCGCCGCTGGCACAGCGGCCTGGTCGAATGACGGCAAAGCGTTGCTGACTTTCCATTCCGGCATCCTCTGGCGCACTCCCCTGGACGGTGGGCCGACCGTCCAGACATCGGTCACCCCGGGGCGGTTGTACGCGAGCGTGTGCAACCCGCCCGGGTCGAACGCGATCTATTTCCGAGGTCAGGATGCCGCGGGTCACTGGCAGATCCTCGCGCTGGAGCCGGGGCGGGCAGCTCCCCGAGTGGTCGTGACGTTCGATGATGCCAGCCGGCAATCGGCGCGGGCGACGTTCGACACCGACGGGCACCGGTTCTTCTTCACCATCGCCGACCATCAAAGCGACATCTGGATCGCGGACCTGGAACCACGGTGAAGGCGCCTCCGACGGATCGACGCGCGTTCCTGCGAACCGGCGCCGCGGCGCTCGGCGCAATCGCTTTACCTGTGCACCCCTGGCCGCAGGCCGGGCTCTGGATCGTCAGCGACGCCAGCGAGGACCGCCTCGCGTGGTGGCGCGAGGCGCGGTTCGGGATGTTCATCCATTGGGGCCTCTATTCGATCCTCGCCGGGGAATGGGGCGGCCGCGCCGATTACGCCGAGTGGATCCGCAACAGCGCCCACATCCCGCTCACGGAATACGACAAGCTCGTCGCTCGGTTCAATCCCACCGTGTTCGATGCCGATCGCTGGGTCTCGCTCGCCAAGGCCGCCGGGATGCGCTACGTGACGATCACGAGCAAGCATCACGATGGCTTCTGTTTGTTCGACTCGAAGCAGACCGACTTCTGTATCCGCTCCACGCCGTTCAAGCGCGACATCATGCGGGAGATGGCGGACGCCTGCCGCCGGCACGGACTGCGCATCTGCTGGTATCACTCGATCATGGACTGGCACCATCCCGACTACCTGCCACGCCGCGACTGGGAGGCGGAAACCCGCGTGGTGGGCGACGCGCGTTTCGCCCGCTACGTCGATCACCTGCACAGACAGGTGACGGAGCTACTCACGAACTACGGCGACATCGGCGTCATGTGGTTCGACGGCAACTGGGAAGAGACCTGGACCCATGAGATGGGCCGGGCGCTGTACGACAAGTGCCGGGCCCTGCAGCCTGGGGTGATCGTGAACAACCGGGTGGAAGGATGGTCGCCGACACCGATCGCCGATCACCTGGGGGATTTCGGCACGCCTGAGCAGCGGATCCCGGAGACCGGGCTCCCCGGCGTGGACTGGGAATCGTGCATCACGATGAATCGGAACTGGGGATACAACAGCCACGACCATGATTTCAAGTCGGTCCCCCAGCTCATCGGGATGCTGGTGGAAACCGCATCGAAAGGCGGTAACCTCCTGCTGAACGTTGGCCCCAAGGCCGACGGCAGCTTCCCGGACGAGAGCTTGGAGCGCCTGGAAGGCATGAGCCGCTGGATGGCGGTGAACGGCCCGGCCATTTATGGCAGCACCGCCTCGCCGTTCACGGGGCTGCCGTTTCGGGTCACGGCCCAGCCGAACCGTCTCAACCTCTTCCTCACGAACTGGGCCAGCTCCGTGGTCCTGCCGGGACTCAAAACCTCGGTGCGCCGAGCCTATCTCCTGGCGGACGCGAGCAAGACGTCGCTGCCCGTGCAGCAGTCCCCGGCCGGCACGACCCTCACCTTGCCGCCGCAGGCGCCCGATCCCGCTTGCTCCGTCGTAACCGTGGAGCTTGCAGGGCCGGTCGAGATCGGTCAGTGAGCGAAGGCGCATGAAGGTCGGGCTGGTAGGCTTTGCCGGCTCCGGCAAGACGACGGTATTCAACACGATGACCGGCCTGGCGGTCCCCACCGGGTTCGGTGGCGACATCCACCTCGGCACCGTGAAGGTGCCCGACGAGCGGATCGATGCGCTGAGCAAGATCTTCTCGCCCAAGAAGACCACCTACGCCGAAATCGTCTTCTGCGACGTCCCCGGCGAGCACGGGGCGGAGCACAAGGGACTGTCGCGCAAGGCCCTGCAGCAGATCCGCGACCAGGACGTGCTGTGCCTCGTCTTGCGGGCATTCCCCAATCCCGCGCTCGAGACGCCCCCGGATCCGGAAGCGGAGCTCGAGGCATTTCATACCGAGTGTCTGCTGGCCGATCTCGATATCGTCGAGCGCCGGTTGGACCGGGCCAAGAAGGACAAACCCGATCCGCTCGAGCTGGCCGCGTTCCAGCTGATGAAACAGACCCTGGAGCGGGACCTGCCGCTACGGATGCTTCCCCCCGCCGCGTTGAACCGGGATTTCCTCAAGGGTTACGAGATGCTCACCGATCGTCCACTGCTGGTCGCTCTGAACCGCAGCGAGCAAGAGGCGGGCGAGCCGCTTCCCCCGGCGATCGTGGCACGGCTCAAAGAGCTCCACGCGGCCGGCCTCGTGCTCTCCGCCAGCGTGGAGGCGGAGATCGCCCAGATGGAGCCGGCCGATCGCGCGGCGTTCCTCGAGGATTTGGGGCTCAAGGAGTCGGCGCTGACCCGGTTCATCCGGACCGCGTACGAGCTGCTCGAGCTGATCTCCTTCTTTACGGTGGGGGCCGACGAGGTGCGCGCCTGGCCGATCCGGCGCGGCACCGTGGCTCGGCTGGCGGCAGGTCGCATCCACTCTGACCTGGAGCGCGGTTTTATCCGGGCCGAGGTCGTCCCGTACGCTGTGTTCATGGAATACGGCACCGAGCAGGCGGTGAAGGATGCCGGCCGGCTGCAGATCGAGGGGAAGGACTACGTCGTCCGCGACGGCGACATCCTCCATATCCGGTTCAACGTGCAGAAGTGAGGGATCGCCCCAATCCCGAGGGCACTGGGGGTGGATTGGGATCCCGGCGCACCATGTAGATTCTTGGCACGATGACCACCGCGCCCTTGCGTATCGCCATCGTCGGCGCCGGCCCGGCGGGGTTCTTCCTGGCGGAAAAGCTGCTCGGCCAGAGTGACGTCCCGGTCGCGGTCGACCTCTATGAGCGTCTTCCCACTCCCTACGGGCTCGTCCGCTTCGGCGTCGCCCCCGATCACGAGAAGATCAAGAACGTCACCCGCTCGTTCGACAAGGTCGCGGCACGCCCCGGATTCCGGTTCTTCGGGAACGTGGACGTCGGTCGCCACGTCACACTCGACGATCTGCGGTGTCATTACCATCAGGTGGCGTTTACCACCGGCGCGCAGACCGACCGGCGCATGGGGATCCCGGGTGAGGACCTGGCGGGGAGCCATCCGGCGACCGAATTCGTCGCCTGGTACAACGGCCATCCCGAGTACCGGGAGTTCAAGTTCGATCTCTCGGCGGAGCGGGTGGCGGTCGTGGGCGTCGGCAACGTAGCGGTGGACGTCGCGCGGATCCTCTGCCGCACCCCCGAGGAGCTCGCGACCACCGACACCGCCGACTACGCGCTGGAGGCGTTGCGCGCCTCGCGGGTGAAGGAGGTCTACCTGATAGGCCGGCGGGGACCGGTGCAAGCGGCGTTCACCAATCCCGAGGTGAAGGAGCTGGGAGAGCTGGACGGGGCCGACGTCCGTGTGCTCCCCGAGGAGGTCGTACTCGATCCTCTGAGTACGGCCGAGCTCGAATCGGGGGAGGACCACGGCGCCAAGAAGAAGATCGAGATTCTCCAGGAGTTCTCGCGTCGGCCGGCATCGGGGAAACCGCGACGGCTCACGATCCGGTTCCTCGTCTCCCCGGTCGAGCTGCTCGGGGATCCCCGCGGGCGGGTGCGGGGGATGCGTCTGGTGAAGAACCGGCTCGTGGCGGGGAAGGACGGCTCACCCCGGGCCGAAGCGACCGATCAGTTCGAAGAGCTGCCGGTGGGGCTCGTGTTTCGGTCGGTGGGCTACCGCGGTGTGGCGATTCCGGGCCTGCCGTTCGATGAGAAGGCGGGCGTGGTCCCGAACGACCAGGGCAGGGTCCTGGACCCGGCGTCGCGACAGCCGCTCCCCGGAGTGTATGTGGCGGGGTGGATCAAGCGCGGGCCGTCGGGGGTGATCGGGACGAACAAGCCGGACGCGGCCGAAACGGCGGCGGCGATGCTCGCCGACGCGCCGAGCGCCCCAGCCCCGGTCCTGGGAGACGACGTCCTCGCCGTGATCCGCCGGGCTCAGCCCAAGCTCGTCACGTTTCAGGATTGGCAGCGGCTCGACAAGCTCGAGGGCGAGCGCGGGAAGGCGCTGGGCCGGCCACGGCTCAAGTACACGCGGGTGGACGAGATGCTCTCGGCATTGGACCGTGACCCCTGACCAACGTCGCGCCTCCGCGATTCTCGCCTTTCGCGAAGAGCTAGCGCGGCTCGAAGCGGAGGGTGTGGTCCTCGACGCCGCGACCAAGTCGCGCATCCAGGCACATCACGACGCCCTGCTCGAGACCCTGGCGTCCCGCGGCGACGTGGACCTGGTCCCCGGCGCCGCGCGGCTCTCCATGGGGATGCGGATCGCCACCCTGCTCGGCACGATTGCCCTGTCGGCCGCGTACGCGCTCTTTGTCAGCTCACACTGGGGGAGGCTCGGGCTCGGGCTGCAGCTCGCGCTCGTCATCGCCCCGCCACTGCTGCTCATCGCGCTGACCCATGTCGCCGCGCAGCACGAGACCAGTGGTTACGTGGCCTCCCTGCTCGCGACGGTGGCGGTCATCGCGTTTGCGGTGAACCTCGGTACGCTCGGCGCGTTGTTCAATCTTCCCGATTCCCGCAACGCCCTCCTCGCCGTGGGTCTCTTGGGACTGTTGCTGGCGTATCGCTACGGTCTCACGCTCCCGTTGCTCCCCGGGATCGGGGGCGTGGGTGGTTGGCTCTGGAGCCTCGGGGCGATCCCGCTCGGCCTCTGGTGGAGAGACGGATTCCTGGTGATCGAACCGCTCCTCGGCGTGGGCGTCGCGGCGATGACGGTGCCGGCCTGGGTGCGCGGCACGGCCGGCTTCGCCCCGTGGTGGCGTGGGACCGGCGGCGCTGCTCTGATCCTCGGGCTGCTGATCCTGGGGAGCAACGGTCAGCTCAGCATGTTCGCCGGCGGCGTCCATACGATCGAGATCGTCTACAAGATCGTCGGCGCTGTAGCACTGTCGGCGCTCATCGCGTGGGGAATCCGGCGCGATCAGCGCATCGTGATGCAGATCGGCACGGCCGGGGCGGTGCTCTATTTGTTCCTGCGGCTCGTGGACTGGTTCTGGGACTGGGTCCCGCAGTGGCTCTTCTTCCTGATCGTCGGGGCATTCGCGCTCGCCGTTCTGTTCGTCCTGCGGCGCCTGCATCGGCGGATGGCGGCCCGATGAAGTGGGCGCTCATCGCGGGCGCGTTGGTGGTCACGGCGAACGCCATCGCGCTCGTTTCCGTGGCCCGGGAGCGTGCCGCGCCCGCCACCCTGAGCTCGATCGACGTCTGTAGCGGGAACCTGGTCGGCGGGGGCCGCTCGGAGGAGCCTCCGGCTTTGCTGCTCCGGATCGCGCCGGACTCCGTCCCGGTCCCGACAGGACTCGACGCGGCGGGCCTTCGGGCCCTCGGGTTCCCCGAGGTCGTCATCGCCGGCGTCGGCCGGCCGCCCGACTCCACGTTCCGTCGGCCGCGAGAACGGCCGGGGTGGGTGCGCCTGCGCCAGCGCAGTGATTCGCTGGGGCGTTTCGAAGTCGTCGCCGTCGCGGCGCGCCGCGAGCTGCTGCCAGCGGACTCGACATCTCTGGTGGTCCGTGGTCGCATCGGCGTCTTCGCGCGGTACAGCCCACCGCCGGCCGGTCCCACGGCCGCGGAAGGTCACGATCATGCGGCAATGGGGAGGCGTCCCTCGAAGGGGCTGCTGTACCCAGCCGTGGTGGAGGTGATTCCAGCGGCGCTGTACTTGGACCGCGGGCAGAGTTCCGCTTTGCGAAGCCTGCCGTCCGATTCTGCCGGCTGCCGGTCCAGGGGCCGGGCGGTCATTGCCAGCGGAGCAATAGGCGGGATTTGGGTGGAGGCGGTGAAGGCCCCTTAGCGATCGTCGGTCCTACCCCCGCCATGTCCCCTTGGCCACCGCCGGCACGAAGTTCTCGATGTCCGGAGGCGGGAAGGCGAGCGTCTTCCCCTGCTCGGCGCTTTGATAGGCGGTCATCAACATTTTGACGACTTCCAGGCCGTCGTCGAAGGTGAGGCGAGGCTGCTCCTTCCCGAGGAAGGCGCGGGCGAAATGGCGGTCCTCGGCCTCGTAGCCATAGGCCGCCGGTTCGTTCGCGACCACCGGCATCAGGCCGATTTCGGCGTTCTGCTTTTCCACGAGGTCCTCGCCAGAATGCCCGCGCACCTCACGGGAGAAGAACAGTTTCAACCCCGCATCGAGCGTGTTCCAGGAAAGCGAGTACTCCGGGCCCAGCAGCTCGGCGCTCAACCGGAGTCCGGCGCCGACGTAGCTCCACGAGGTCGTCGCTTCGCCCAACACGCGCTGGCCATCAGGCGTCTCGAACTCGATCATCACGCTCGCCCAATCCTCGGCGGGCGACTTGGCGTAGTCCACGTCCTTGCCCATCGTCTTCTGCAGCCGCTTCGCGTAATCGGGCTGGGACCACTTGAGGCTGGCGATGTGGCCGGTGATCCGCACCGGCTTGACGGTGGAGAGGGAATCGCCGGGCCGGGTCAACAGGTGCCGGACGACCAGTGCCGAATGACACATCATGTCGTTCAGCACGCCGCCGCCCTGCAGCTCTCCTCGCCAGAACCACGGCATGTGGGGCCCACTGTGCTCCTCCGCCGCCCGCGCCAGGTAGGGGCGGCCGGTGAGCGCTGCGCCGCGGGCCCAGATGATGGCCCGGCCGTGCTCGATCTGCGGAGCGAACGCCTGGTTCTCGAGATAACCGTGTTGGAGTCCGGCACGCTGCACCAGGCCGAGAACGGTCTTCGCTTCGCCGACGTTGCGGGCGAGCGGCTTCTCACAGGCGATGCCGACCAGGCCGCCCTTGCCGTGCTCCACGGTATGGACGATTTCCTCGACGTTCTCGATGCGCGCGAAGTTCGGCCCGGTGAGCCAGATCGCGTCGATGGCGGGATCCGCCACCATGTCGGCGATGGAGCGATAGGCGCTCGCCTGTCCGACGTCGAGCCGGCGGGCGAACGCAGCTGTGTCCTCGGCGTGTTTCTTGTTGGGGCTCCACACGGCGAGCACGTCCGCTTCGCGGACGCCCTGGAAGGCCTGCAGATGGAACCGCGCGTTGAACCCGCTGCCGACGAACCCGATCCCGAGGCGCTTCTCGCTCATGGGTAGCTCACGCCGAGTTTCTTGAGCTGCTCCGGGGGGCAGCCGGTCCATTCGGTGAGGAAGACGTTGCCCTGGTACTGCAGATCCTTCACTCCCATCTCGCTCGAATAGAACCCCGAGGCGGTAAAGTCACGGAACCGGTTGAAGAAGGCCACGCCCTGACTCACCGCAGGCTTGGCCTTCGCGGGCCAGGAGATGTCGTCGAGGACGGCTGTGCGCTGAGCGGCATCGGCGGTGAGGAAGTCCTTCGAGAATCGCTCCCGGCAGTCGGTGTCGAGCCACGCGAGCCCGCCGCGCATCCACAGCTGCTCGTCCGGATTCTCCATCAGAATGAAGTCCATGAACTCAGGGACCCCGGCGTCGGTCGCGCTCCCCGAGCGCTCGTCCTTCGGGACAACGAGATCCACGAGCACGCGCACGGTATCCCATTCATGAGAGGTGAAGAACTTGGGCTCGTACGGGCCGGTCAGCGCTTGTCGTGCCTGACGGGCCGCCCGTTGCAAAGCGATGGGGTGGAGACCGAGCGCCCCCACGAAGGGAACGGCCGCGAGCAGCTCCACGACCTCGCGCCGGGTAACGGCCTCGCTCATAGCGCCCCCTGCTTCATCTGATCGGCGATGTATTCGCTCGTGCGCAGCGACAGCGCGAGGATCGTCCAGGTGGGGTTCTTGTCCGCCTGTGACACGAACGGCCCGCCGTCGGCAACGAAGAGGTTCTTCACATCCCAGGCCTGGCAGTGGGCATTGAGCACCGACTTCTTGGGGTCGGCCCCCATGCGGGTGGCGCCGAGCTCGTGGATGATGCGGCCGCCCGGAGCGATGCCGTAGTCGTTTTCCGGCGCTCCCTTCTTCCACAAGAGGGTGCCGCCCATCTGCAGGATCAGCGCCTCGAAGGTGTCCTGCATGTGCTTCACCTGTTTGATCTCGTGCTCCGACCACTTCCAGTGGAACCGCAGGACCGGAATGCCCCAGCGGTCCACCGTGTCGGGGTCGATCTCGCAGTAGGAGTCGTCGTTCGGGATCATCTCGCCACGGCCGGAGAAGCCGACCATCGCGCCGTAGGTGTGTCGATACAGGGCTTTGAGGTCCTTTCCGTAGCCCCCGCCGCCGGGGTAGCTCTGGATCCCCCCACCGAAACCGTAGCTCGGCACTCCCCGGCCGCCCCAGACCTCGATATGGTAGCCGCGCGGGAAGTCGAGCTTCTTGTTGTCGAGCCACCACGGCATGTAGAGGTGCATCCCGCCGACGCCGTCCTCGTTGTGCGGCAATCCATCGGCAAGCCTGGGGATGAACCCCGCGAGATCGCTCCCGGTGGTGTCGGTGATGTACTTGCCCAAGACCCCACTCGAGTTGGCGAGCCCGTTGGGGAAGAGAGCCGACTTGGAGTTGAGCAACAGCCGCGCCGATTCGAGGGCGCTGGCGGCCACCACGACGATGCGCGCCGGGATGCGGCGGTCCTCACCCGTGGCCTTGTCGATGTAGCTCACGCCGGTGGCGAGCCCCTTGGCGTCGACCGTCACTTCGCGCGCCATGGCGTTCGCGAGAATCGTGAGCTTGCCCGTCGCCAGCGCCGGCTTGATCAGGACGGATGGGGACGAGAAGTTCGAGTTGGTGAGGCACCCGCGATAGCACTGGCCGCAGTAGTGGCAGGCCGGGCGGCCGTTGGTCGGCTTCGTGATGATGGACAGCCGGGAGGGGATGCAGGTGATGTTCAGCTTGTCCGCCGCCTGTTTCACCACCAGCTCATAGCAACGCGGCCGAGGCGGCGGTTGGAACAGGCCGTCCGGCTCGTTCGGGAGGTTCTCCTTGCTGCCGAACAGCCCGATCAGCCGATCGACCTTGTCGTAGTAGGGCTTGACGTCCTCGTATCGAATCGGCCAGTCGTCCCCGAGACCGTCGAGCGATTTCCGCCGGAAGTCATAGGGGCCGAACCGCAGCGAAATCCTCCCCCAGTGATTGGTCCGGCCGCCCAGCATCCGGCTGCGGAACCAATCGAACCGCGTGCCGGGCGCGCGCGTGTATGGCTCCCCTTCGATCGAGAATCCCCCGATCGCGGCATCGAACTCACCGAACCCATGATCCTTGGTGGAAGCCCCCCGCCGGGGCGATTGGTACGGCCACATCAGCATCTTGGAGTTCTCGGTGGCGTACCAGAGAGGTCCTGCCTCGATCAAGACGACGTTGGCGCCGGCCTGTGTGAGCGCATACGCCGCCATTCCGCCTCCAGCGCCCGAGCCGACGATGCAGACGTCGTACGGAGATTGCCGTGAGAAGGTCGCCATGAGGAGATAATCGCACTTGAACCCGAAATCGGCTATTGTGGCAGCCTCGATTGTGGGACCGTGGAGGAACATGAACATGCCAGTGGACGGACGTGCGGCCCGAGAGCTTCTCGCGGAAGGCCATAGAGCGTTCCGGCGCACGACGGACGCGGGTGCGCGTGAAGCTGAGGCGCAACGCCCCTTCGCGGCGATCGTCGGATGCTCGGATGCCCGTGTGCCTCCGGAGATCCTGTTTCAGCGCTCACCCAACGAGCTGTTCGTGGTGCGGGTGGCCGGAAACGTCCTGGGTGAGGATGTGCTGGGGAGTCTCGACTACGCCATCCACCATCTGGAAGAGAGTCTGCGCCTCGTGGTCGTCCTGGGCCACTCCGGCTGCGGGGCGATCACCGCCGCCGTCGATGTGTACTTGAAGCCGATCAACATCGAAGAGAACATCGATTCGCGATCCGTCCGCTCCCTCGTGCACCGGTTGCTGCTTCCCGTTCACGCGGCTGCCGGCGCACTGGCGCAGGCATTCGGCCCCGGCGTCCGCGAGCGGCCGGGTTACCGCGCGGCCCTGATCGAGCTGGGGGTCGTCACGCAGGCCGCGCTCGCAGCATTCCACCTCCAAGAAGAGCTAGACCACGCCGGGCTCCGCCATCTCGATGTCGCCTGGGGAGTGTACGACCTGCAGAGCCAGCGGGTGGGCAACCCCCTCTCGGTCCTGCCACCGGGCGGTGACGACGGGCAGCTTCAGCCCGCGCCTCGTTCCGGGGCGGATTTCATGCCGCTGCGGAGCTCGATCACCACGAGCGCGTGGGTGCGGGATCTGCTCGACGGGAGCTAGCCTTCGACGATCCCCAGCGGCGCCGTCGTCTGCCACTTACCCCGAGTGAAGTCGGGTACGTCCTGCGGCTTCCCGCGACTCGCGACGGAGCGCTCGGTGAGCTGGACGATCGAGCTCCAGGCCGCCGCGTCGTAGACGTTCTGGTCGGTGGGGAGGCCCTTGCGCAGGCATTCGATCAGGCGCCAATCCTCGAGGAAATCCATGCCGCCGTGCCCCGCGGTGGCGTGCTTCACGCGCTCGGACTTCCACAAGGGGTGCTCGTACTTCTCGTACCAGCGGTCCAGCGGCTCCCAGGAGTCTGCCGGGCTCTCTCCCTCGACGAAGATTCGATCGGGCCAGCCCTGGATGATGCCGTTGGTGCCTTGCACCAGGTTCACCCGACTATAGGGGCGGGCGTTGTTGGTGTCATGGCCGACGTAGATCGTCTGCCCCTTCAGAGTGCGGATCAGGGTGACGTTGACGTCCCCGAGCTTGTAGCTCTCCTTGCGACGCTCATCGGTCTCCGGGAAGTGGCTGGCGGCGTACTCTTCGAGCCCACGGTGATTGGACGACATCGAAACGAGGAAGTCGAACCGGTTCCCCCGGTTCACGTCCATGCACTGGGCGATCGGTCCGAGGCCGTGGGTGGGGTAGAGGTTGCCGTCGTGGGTTAGGGACCAGGCCCGCCGCCAGAGACCCTCACCTTCTTTCGCGAACTTGATGGCACGCAGGTCGTGGAGATAGCCGCATTCGCCGTGGAGGATCTCGCCCAGCACCCCCTGACGCACCAGGTTCAGCGCGAGCATCTCGCGGCGATCGTAGCAACAGTTCTCCATCATGACGCAGTGCCTTTGCAGCTTCTCGGCGGTGTCCACGAGCTGCCAGCAATCGTCCAGGGTCATCGCCGCGGGGACCTCAGTGACGGCATGCTTGCCGCTCTTCATGGCGGCGAGCAACACCGGCACATGCCATTCCCATGGCGTGGCCGTGAACACGAGGTCCAACTCCTGCTCGGCGCACATCCGCTCGAAGTCGCGCGGACCGCGAGAGTATCCTGCCGGCTTGGGCTTATCGGCGGCGACGGCCATGTCCTGGGCGCGCTCGACCTTCCATTCGACGATGTCGCAGATCGCCTTGAGCTCGACGCCTTCGATCTTCAACAGGTTGTCGACGTGCACGCTGCCCTGGCCGCCGACTCCGACGAACCCGATCCGCACCCGATCCATGGGGGGCGCGGCGAACGGTTTCGTGGCCTGAGCGGGTTGCTGGCGCAGGAGCGGCGCTACGGCGGCGCCAATGCCGGCGCCCGCTGCGGTGTGCAGGAAATCCCGGCGGGATGGTTCGGACGGTGACATCAGCAGCTCCTTCGGTCGGATCGTTTGTTGGGCCGGCGGCGTGATGATGATACCGCTCACCGGGCTGCCTAGACAGTCCGCTCGCTTAGTCGTAGCATGGTGAACCGATGAACCCGCTGCTCCAAGACATTCGTCGGACTCCGCTGCTCTGGCTGCTGGTCTTTGTGCCCGTGGTGTTTGTCGCCGCGAAGCTCAAGCCGGAAGCGCACACGCTGCTCTTCGCGCTGTCCGTGCTGGCCATCGTGCCGCTGGCCGCGCTGCTCAGTCACGCGACGGAATCCGTCGCGGCCAAGACCGGCGATGCGGTGGGTGGTCTGCTCAACGCCACCTTGGGCAACCTGACCGAACTGGTAATCGCGCTGACGGCGTTGCGCGCTGGGGAATACATGCTCGTGAAGGCGTCGATAGCCGGCGCGATCGTGACCAACACGCTCTTCATGTTGGGTGCATCGTTTCTATTGGGCGGGCTCAAGTACCACGTGCAGGAGTACAACCGGGTCAGCGCCCGCGTGCAGGCGGGCCTGCTCTTCCTGGCCACCGTCGCGCTCCTCATTCCTTCGGCGGTCTCTGAAGCCGACTTCACCGCAGGCGCAGGGTTCACGCGGAAGTTGAGCGTGGGTCTGGCGGTGTTGCTCATCGCGGCCTACGGACTGGGCCTGCTGTTCTCGCTCAAGACGCATCGCGAACTGTTTGCCAGCACAGAACACGGCGAGGTCGGTGAGGCACCGTGGCCAATCGGGCTGGCCCTGGCTACCCTGGCCGGCGTCACGGTGCTGGTCGCGCTGGTGAGCGAAGTATTCGTCGAGTCGGTGCAACAGGCAGCAGAAGCCTTCGGGATGACCCAGGCCTTCGTGGGGTTCATGATCGTAGCCCTGGTCGGCGGCGCGGCGGAACTGGCCTCCGCGTTCTCGGGCGCGCGCAAGAACCGGCTAGACCTGAGCGTGGGCATCGCGCTGGGCAGCGCGGCCCAGATTGCCCTGTTCGTGGCACCGGTACTGGTGCTCCTGAGCTATGTGATCGGGCCGGCGCCGATGGATTTGCAGTTCTGGCCGGGCGCCGTGGTGATGATGCTGATCGCCACCCTCACCGCGTCGCTGGTGACGAACAGCGGGCGCTCGGCATGGTTCGTGGGGGTATTGGTGTTGATGGTTTATCTCATCTTCGCCCTGACGCTCTACCTCCTGCCGCCCCGAGTCCAGTGAAACGGATACCTCTGAAGACCGACGGGTGAAAATCTGAGCCATGACGACTGACGAATCCCAATCATCCTTCAGGCGCCCGCTCGAGCCGGGCGAGCGCATCGCGGAGGCGCTCTTCGGGCTGATCATGGTGCTCACCTTCACCGGCTCGCTCAGTGTGGCGGAGGCCGGCCGCGACGATGTGCGCACGATGCTCATCGGCGCCCTCGGCTGCAACATCGCCTGGGGCGTCATCGACGCCATCCTGTATCTCATGGATTGCCTGAGCGAGCGGGGGCGCAGCATACGCGCGTTGCGGGCCCTGCGGCGGGCGACGACCCCGGAGGAGGCGCACCGTGTCATCGCCGACGCGCTGCCGCCGATGGTGGCAGCCACCCTTGGCCCCGCGGAATTCGAGTCGGTGCGCCGGAAACTGGTTCAATCGCCCGAGCCGCCGTTGCGCCCCTGGCTGGCGAAAAACGAGTGGTTGGGCGCGCTCGCGGTGTTCCTGTGGGTGTTCGTGACCACCTTCCCGGTCGCGATCCCCTTCATCTTCGTCAGCCACGTTGCGCTGGCGATGCGCGTCTCAAACACGATCGCCATTGGGCTGCTGTTTCTGGCGGGCTATGCCTATGGGCGCATCACGCACTACCACCCGTGGCTGACTGGGCTCGTGATGATCCTGCTCGGCGCCGCCCTGGTAGTCCTGACCATGGCGCTGGGCGGCTGAAGGCGGCGAGGCCGCCGAGCCTCACTTCTTGGTCGAATCCGCCTGCGCGGGCTGATCGGCGTTCCAGCCGCCCCCCAGCGCGCGGTACAGGTCGATGTAGCTCCCCACCTGGACCTGGATCGTCTGCGCGAGCTCATTCTCGGCGCCGAACAAACGGCGGTCGGCGTCCAGGACCTCGAGGTAGTTCGAGAGACCCCCTTCATACCGGATACGCGCCAGGCGCGCGGCCTCGCGCAGGGCGATGACCTGCGAGTCCGCCGAGATGCGCACGAGGCGCAGCTGGTGGACGTCGGCCAGCGCGTTCGCCACTTCCCGGAACGCGTTCTGGGTCGAGCGCAGGTACTCGGCAATTGCCGCGTCCCTGGCAGCGAGCGAAGCCTGGTAATTCTTGCGGATCGCCCCGCCATGGAAGATCGGCTGCAACAGTCCCCCGCCCACCGACCAGAGCAAGGCATCGGTCGAACCGAGGTTCTTGAGCTCGCCGGTCGCGACGCCGAAGAGACCGGTGAGAGAGATGCGCGGGAAGAAGTCAGCCTTCGCGACCCCCACCTCGGCATTGGCCGAGACGAGGTTGTTCTCGGCCACCAGCACGTCGGGGCGCCGCTCCAGCAGGGTGCTCGGCAGGCCGACCGGGACCTCCGGCGGCAAGGCCTGGGTCTCGAGCGTCGTGCCCCTGGGCACCGTGCCGGGTCCCCGGCCCAGCAGGAAGTTGATCAGGTTCTCCTGCGCCACGATGCGACGCTCGAGGTCGGGGATCGTGGCCTCGGTCTGGGCGACGTCCGCGGCGGCCTGCTGCACCTCGAGGTTCGAGGCGACACCGCCGGCAAAGCGTTGCTGAAACAGTGTCAAGGTCCCGCGGCGCGTGTCCAGCGTGCGATGGGCGATCTCGAGCTCCAGGTCCAGCTCGCGCAGAGAGAGGTATGCCTGGCCGATCGACGCTACCAGGTCTACCAGGACTCCGCGTCGTGCTTCCTCGGTGGCGAGGAACTGCGCCGTCGCCGACTCGCTCATGCGCCGGACCCGGCCGAACAGGTCGATCTCCCAGGAGAGACCGAGGTTGGCGCCCACGGTCGTGCGATTGCGATCGACGGCAGTGGCGCCGAGCTGGTCCGTCGAGAAATGGGTCCGGGAGGCCCCGACGCCGGCATCGATCTGTGGCCAGTACTGTGATTTGGCGACGCCGATGAAAGCCGCGGCCTGATCCACGCGGGCCGTCGCGATCCGGAGGTCGAAGTTTCCGGCCAACCCCTGATGAATCAGGTTGGTGAGGGTGGTGTCCTTGAACAGCGTCCACCACGGCACGTCGGCGATCGAGCGTGCCGAGTCGGCGATCTGGCTCGAATCGGCTCCGCGGTAGCCGGCGGGCGTGGGCGTCTCGGGCCGCTGGTAATTGGGGCCCACGGCGCAGCCCGTGAGGGCGAGTATGACGAAGCTCTTGGCGAGGCGCATATCAGTGCCCCCCTCCACTCGCATGGCCTGATGATGCGGGAGCCGCGGCCGCGTGTTTCTTGCCGCCCCCGGTGAGTTTCTCCACCATCACGAACAACACCGGGACAAGGCAGACACCGAGGATGGTCGCGATCAGCATGCCGCTGAAGACGGCGAGCCCCATGACCTTGCGGGCCTCGGCGCCGGCCCCGCTCGCCGTGACCAGCGGAATGACGCCGAGGATGAAGGCGAACGCCGTCATGAGGATGGGCCGGAGCCTGAGTTTCGCCGCTTCCATCGCCGCCGCAACGATCTCGGAGCCTTCCTCCGCTTTCGCGCGCGCGAACTCGACGATCAGAATCGCGTTCTTGGCGGCGAGGCCGATCAGCATCACGAGGCCGATCTGGGCGAAGACGTTGTTGACGTAGCTCTGGGAGAGGAAGCGTCCCACCCAAAGCCCGAAGAACGCCCCGAACACGGCGAACGGCGTCCCCAGCAACACCGAGAACGGCAGCGACCAGCTCTCGTACTGGGCGGCAAGAATCAGGAAGACGAACACGAGCGCCATCCCGAAGACGACCGCGCCTTTTCCCTCAGCCGCCTTCTCCTGAAACGACATCGCGTTCCAGGCGTACCCCATGTCCGGGGGTAGCGTCTGGTGGGCGACCTCCTCGAGGGCCGTCAGCGCCTGCGCGGAGCTATAGCCGGGCGCCGGGATCCCGGTCACCTCGGCCGAGCGGTAGAGGTTGAAGCGGTTGGTGTACTCGGGGCCGGCGGTCGTCCGGGTATCGACGAGTGTCGAGAGCGGCACCATCGCCCCGGTATTGGACCGCACGTTGAAGAACTGGAGCTGCCCGACATCGGTGCGGAATTCGGGCTCAGCCTGGATGTAGACCTTGTAGAGCCGTCCGAAGCGGTTGAAGTCGTTGATGTACTGGCCGCCGAGGAAGGCGCCGAGCGAGGTGTTCACGTCGGCGAGGCGCAGCCCGAGGGTGAGCACCTTGTCCCGATTCACATCGGCAAAGACCTGTGGCACGGTGGCGCGGTAGGCGGTCACGATGTTGCCGATCTCGGGGCGCGCGCGCGCGGCCTGGATGAAGCTGGCGGTCTGCTCGGAGAGATACTCCGGCGTCCGGCCCGCGCGATCCTGCAGCATCATACTGAACCCGGCCCCGGTCCCGAGGCCCGGGATGGCGGGCGGCCCGAACGCGAAAGCGATCGCCTGCGGGAGTTGCTGGCGGAAGGTCGTATTCGCGCTCACCACCACTCCGCGCGCGTGCTCGGTTTCGCCGTGGCGCTCGTGCCAGGGCTTCAACGCGACGAAGAAGAACGCCTGGTTCGACGCGAACGCCTGGGTCAAGAGACTGTATCCCGTAATCGTCGTGACCGAGGCCACCCCCGGCGTCTGCATGAGAATCTTCTCCGCGGCCTTCGCGACGTTGTCGGTGCGTTCGAGCGACGAGGCGTCGGGGAGCTGGACGTTGGCCATCACATACCCCTGGTCCTCCTCGGGCACGAAGCCGGCCGGGAGCTTCCAGCCGAGAAATACGACGCCGACGACCAGGATGCCGATGAACGCGAGACTGCGGACCATCTTGCGGACGAGGATCCCGGTGAAGCCGACGTAGCCGTCGGTCAGCTTCCCGAAGACCTTGTTGAACCAGGCGAAGAACTTCGCGAGCGCGCCCTTCTTCTCTTTGTCAGCCGGACGCAGCAACAAGGCGGAAAGGGCGGGGGAGAGGGTCAAGGCGTTGAACGCGGAGAGCAGCACGGAGATGGCGATGGTAATGGCGAACTGCTGATACAGCCGTCCGGTGATGCCGCCCATGGCCGCGACCGGCACGAACACGGCGGTCAACACGAGCGCGATCGCCACGACCGGTCCCGACACCTCTTTCATGGCCTGCTGCGTCGCTTCCTTGGGGGTCTTGCCGTGCTCGATGTGATGCATCACCGCCTCGACCACGACGATGGCGTCGTCCACGACGATGCCGATGGCGAGCACCAGGCCGAGCAGGGAGAGCACGTTGATCGAGAAGCCGAGCAGCGGAAAGACCGCGAGGGCTCCGACCAGGGACACGGGGACGGTGAGCAGCGGAATCAGGGTGGCGCGCCAGTCCTGCAGGAAGATGAACACCACCAGGATGACGAGCACCACGGCCTCGAACAGGGTATGCACGATTTCGCTGATGCCCTCGGACACCGGCAGGGTCGTGTCGAGCGAAATCCGGTGCTCCATGTCCGTGGGGAACTGCTTCGCCAGCCCCGCCATGGTGCTGGTGATCTGTGCCGCGACGTCCAGGGCGTTCGTCCCGGGGATCTGGTAGATCAGGATGACCGCGGCTTGTGCGCCGTCCAGCCGGCCGATGGAGGAGTAGTTCATCGTGCCCAGCTCGAGGCGGGCCACGTCGCGCAGGTGGATCTGCGAGCCGTCCGGGTTGGTGCGGACGATGATGTTGCCGAATTCCTGCTCGCTGGTGAGGCGGCCGGTGGTCCGGACGGCGTAGGTGAACTGCTGCCCCGGTGGCGCCGGGGGCCCGCCGATCTGTCCTGCCGGCGTGATCACGTTCTGCTGCTGCACGGCGCTCGTCAGGTCCGGGATCATCAGCTTCAGGGCCGACAGGCGGTCCGGGCGGACCCAGACGCGCATCGCGTAGTCGGAGCCGCCGAATAGCGTCACCTGTCCCACGCCGCGGATGCGCGACAGCTGATCCACGATGTTGATCGTGGCGTAGTTGGTGAGGAACTGGCTGTTGAAGGTGCCGTGCGGCGACACCAGGGACACGACCATGAGGGGGAAAACGAGGGATTTCTTGACCGTGACGCCGAACTTCTTCACGTCCTCCGGCAGCGAACCGGTCGCTTCCGACAGGCGGTTCTGCGTCAGCACGTTGGCGATGTCGAGGTTGGTGCCGACGTCGAACGACACGCGCAGCGACATGGTGCCGTCGTTGGCATTGATCGACCGCATGTAGATCATGTTCTCGACGCCGTTCACCTTCTGCTCGATCGGCGTCGCGACCGATTGCTCGACGGCCACCGCGTCGGCCCCGGTGTAGGTGGCGCTCACCTGGACTTCCGGTGGTGTAATTTCCGGGTACTGCGCGATCGGGAGCCGCTGGAGCGCGACCAGGCCAACCAGGACGGTGACGATGGAAATCACCATCGCCACGATGGGTCGTCTGATGAAGAATTCGGACATGAGTAGGCGCCCCCTTAGGGCGTCGCGGGCTTGTGAGTGGTGTCCGGGGGCGCCTGTGGCGCTCCTGATCCGGTGGGGGCGTGCGTGGTGTCGCCGGCGGCCGGCGCCGGCTTCGGGACCACCACCACGCCGGGGCGGACGCGCTGAATGCCCTCGACGATCACGCGGTCGCCGGCCTGGACCCCGCTCTGGATCACCTGGAGATCACCCGAAGCGGGCCCGATCGTCACGGTATGAACCTGGACTGAGTCTCCCGCGCCGACCACATAGACGCGCTTGATGCCCTGAAGATCCTCGATCGCTTTCTGCGGCACCACGAGCGCCCCGTGCAGGATGTCGCTCACCGAGCGGATCCGGGCGAACTGGCCGGCGCGCAGGATATGGTCGGGGTTCGGGAATTCCACCTCGACGGTCATCGTGCCGGTCGTCGGGTCCACGCGCGACTGCATGGCACGGATGTGACCAGGGAAGGGGTGCGTGGAGCCGTCGGCCAGCACCAACTGGATCGGTCGCCTCGTCGTGTCCCCTTTGGCGCGCCGCTCGACCGAGCGCCGCTGCAGCTCGAGGTAATCCTTCTCCGATATCGCCACCGGGACCCGGATCGGATCGACTTTGGACACCGTCGTGAGGGCTTTCGGGTCGTTGGGGCCCACCAGATTGCCCACCGACACATTGTTGATCCCGGCGATGCCGTCGGTCGGCGAGCTGATGCGGCAATACGAGAGATTGACCTGCGCCTCCTGGAGGGCACCCTTTGCCGCCTCCACTGACGCCTCGCCATTCTGTTGCGCGGCCAGGGCGTTATCGAGCTCCTGCTTGCTCACCGCCTTCTGCTCGACCAGGGGGCGGTAGCGCGCCACATCGGCATTCGCCTTGGCGAGCGCCGCCTGTGCCTGACCCATCTGCCCCTTGGCCTGCGACACCGCGGCCTCAAACGGCTGCGGGTCGATCTGGTAAAGCAAGTCGCCCTTCTTGATCGGCTGGCCTTCCTTGAAGTTGACGGCCTTCAGGTAGCCCGAGACCCGCGGCCGGATCTCCACTTCCTCGGAACCCTTGGTCTGGCCGACCGCCTCGATGCCGATCGGGACGTCCTGCTGAACGACCGGGGTGACGAGTACCTCGGGTGGCGGGGCCTTGGGCGCTTCCTTCTTGCAGCCGACCAGAACCGCGCCGGCGATCAGAACGATGCTGTATCGCACACGGATCTCCTTCGTGTCGTGAAGAAACACCGAACACTTGTCATGCATCACGCTCAACACCACCTGCGGGGCCTGTGAAGTTGCCTTCAGCGTTCCACCTAGGCAAGCAGCATGTTTCAGAACGCCTCGCTGACGGCGAAGTACAGGAGCCCCCCGTCCCGGCCCCAGGCATAGTCGAGGCGCAAGTGCATCGGGTATCGCCGAGCCAGCTGGTAGCGAAGCCCCGCTCCCCCGGCCGGGAGTGCCTGCGCACTGAAGATATCCCCGGTGGTCGGCGCCACCTGGCCAAAGCCGCCGAACAGCACCGCCCCGAACCGCCCCGTGGTGTGGCCGCGCAGCTCGGCCTGCACGGTCGTCATGTAGCGATCGCGATAGCGACCTTGCGTATAACCACGCAAGGCGAATCGCCCGGTGCCGATCGCGCACAGGCCGTAGAACGGGGCGTCGCCGGGGGCACCGCAGGCGTTCAGGTTCGTGGCCAGGATCAATCGGTCGCCGTGCAACGGGCCGTACCACGACCAGGAGGCCGAATAGCGCTGGAAGTCACGAGCGCCGCCCAGTGCCGTGGTGAAGAAGTTGGCCTTCAGCTGCGCCAGCGACCCGTGGATGGGCCAGTAGTCGTCGTTACGAGTGTCGTATTCCGCCTGGAGACCCGGCGCGAACAGGTCCGTGGTGGCGAGGTCCTGATTCGCGGGCGGCACGCCCGACGCAGTCGTGTCACGCAACGTCACCGTGTTCTGCATCCACAGCGCCGAGGCGCCGAGGTAGAGCCCCGTCGTGACTCGCCGGAGGAGCGAACCGGCGGCCAGGGTGATCTGCTGGTCGAGTGGCACGCTCTGTCCCGCGTGGCCGGCGTCGATGCCGATGCCGTAGAAGTCGTACCGCACGTCGAGATAGCTCCCCAGGCCCCGGGCGCGCCACGCGTCCCCTCCGAAGCGGGCGATCTCGATCCCGAAGATCCCCCAGCTGCCGTTCTCGCTCACCATCCCGGCGATGGCGCCGGTGGAGGGCTTCAGGGTGGTGTCGGCGTCGAAGCGGTGAATCAACCCGGCCATGAGCACGAGACCCCACCCGATCTGCGAGTTGTGGAAGGGAATCGGCGCCAGGAGCGGTGTGACCCCCGGTCCGGTCTTGCGGGCGCTGCCCTCCGCCGGGTCGGCCGTGGGATCGATGGAGGGCATGCCGGCGGCGGTGGGATCCACGACGACCGGATGTGGCGGTCGCGGCTCTGCTTGGCCTGCTGCCGAACGCGTCGCGGTCGAGACGCAGACCAGGAAGGCCACGAGGAGCCGGGCGCCGCCCCAAGGGGCGCGACGGTTAACGGGAGGACGCACCCGGCGCCTGGTGGTGTTCCCTGCGGGCGAAATACACGTACGCGCCGACGCTCAGCGCGTTGATCACCACCGCCACGATGTTCCAGAGGATCACCGGTCGCGACCCGATCAGCAGTCCGTACCATATCCAGGCGAACTGAAACACGCACATGATCGCCGCCATCCGCGGGTTCATCCCGGCGCTGGACCGCCGTTTGAGCATGGCGAGCAGGTCGGGCAAGGCGGCGAATGTCGTTCCCAGGCCCGCCACGAAACCGACGATCT
Organism: Gemmatimonadales bacterium; assembly: GCA_035500495.1. Taxonomy (GTDB): domain Bacteria; phylum Gemmatimonadota; class Gemmatimonadetes; order Gemmatimonadales; family GWC2-71-9; genus DASTHG01. The sequence continues at coordinate 21,691 of DATJXC010000013.1, read as the reverse complement.
CGGAGCGCGTGAACGCGGGGAGCAGCAGGCTCTGGGTGTCGTGAATGCCCAGGTCGGAACAAGCGGAGAGGGCGATCACGCCCGGCGCGAGCACCGCACGCTCCGCGAGTCTCACCCAGAGCGATGGGGATAAGCTGGTTCCCGGAGCGTTGTGGGAGTCGGCATGGGCGTCTGCAGGGTGTGAGGTCATGGCGTTGCTCTCGTCCAGCCCGAGGTGGGGAACTACAGGGGCCGTAGGTCGAAGACGTGATACTGCCAGGGAGGCAAGTCCAGATAAAGCCCGCGAGCCTGGAGTTCGTCGCCTGCGCGGTCGTAGGTCGCGTCGCCGATCAGGTCCTGCAGCCGCCATTGGCGTCCCGCGAGATCGGAGAAGGGGAGGCGGAGGTAGCACTGGCTCTGGTTCGGGGCGTAGTTCGCCGCGACCACCAGCCGGTCGCGGTCCGTGCCCTGCCAAGTGAATGCCACGAAGCCGTCCGAGGTCCAGTTGCCATCCCAGGCGGGCACAGTCTCGACCAGCTGCCACTGGCCGTGGCGCAATGCCGGACGACGCAGCGCGGCCAGGACCCTTTCGTAAAACCGGCTCAGGCCCTGGTCGACCGGCTCGTCCGGACCCCGGCACAGATGGGGGGAGATCCGCCGCTTCCGCCCTTCGAGCTGTCCCTGGTGGAAGAAGCGCAACCCCGGCGAGAAGAAGGTGATGATGGCCGCCGCCTGATGGACGTCGGGAGCGAAGGTGGCCGCCGCCCGTGGCTCGTCATGGTTTTCGAGAAAGCGGGCGAGGTGGTCCTGGTAATCGAGCCCCGCGCGGAAGTGATCGCGGACCGGCCGGGCCTGCCCTGCGGTGAGGCGATCGTACAGCCGCTTGTCGTAGGTGTAGGTGAATCCCTGCTGCTGCAGGGTCCATTCCAGGTCCCAGTAGACCTCCGCCATGAAGCAGAAATCCGGGAACCGCTCCCGGACGCGCTGGATTACCTGCGGCCAAAAGGGCTGAGCCCGGATCCCCCAGGTCCGCTCGAAGACGTCCGGCAGCACCAGCATCGCCATGTCACACCGCACGCCGTCGCACTGGCCGGCGATCTTCCGCAGCTCGCCGAGCATCGCCTCCTGGGTGGCGCGGTTCCCGTAGTTGAGCTGTAACGTGTCCGACCACCCCGGGAAGAAGGGGTCCCGGCCATGGGCCAGGAGGAGGTCCCCTTTGGCGCGCTTCACCCAGGCGTAGTTCTTTGGTGTCCGCGTCAGGTCCAGATCGGTGCCGGTGACGTAGTACTCCGGGTGGCTTTCGACCCAGGGATGGTCCAAGGCGGTGTGGTTCGGGACGAAATCGAGCATCAGGTGCAGCCCGCGCCGCCGCAGCCGCTCCCGCAGCCGGGCCAGCGCCGCATCCCCGCCGAGCGCCGGATGGACCGTGTAGCCGGTGATCGCGAATCCTGAGCCGGCAATGTCCTCTTCCTTCAGGTCCGGGAGAGTGTGGGCGAACTCTTGCCGCCACTCGGCGTTGCTGCGGGAAATCGCCCGACTGGCCGGCCCCGTCTGCCAGACGCTCAGCAACCACACCCAGTCGAACCCCATTGCCCGCAACCGGTCCAACTCGGCATCGGGGATGTCGTCCAGCGTAGCCGCGCGGCCCAGGGTCCGGGACAGCTCCGTCAACCGGACCCTGGTATTGACCTGATACAGCGAGGGGTAGCGTGGCTCGGGCATCTCAGCCGACGTCGGCTTTGGCCTTCGCGCGGCCGGCCCTGCCGCTGCCCTTCGGCTTCTCGGGGTGCTCGACTTCCTGAACGGCCGCCACCTTGCCCAGGGCGAGTGCCTGCTCCGGGGTGGTCGTCGCGAAGAGATGCATCATCCGCGCGATGATGCCGGTCCATCCGGTTTGATGGCTGGCGCCGAGCCCTGCGCCGTTGTCGCCGTGGAAGTACTCGTAGAACAAGAGCAGGTCACGCCAATTGGGGTCCGTCTGGAACTTCTCGGTCCCCCCGTACACCGCGCGGTGTCCTGTCTTGTCCTTCAGGAAGATGTTGGAGAGCCGACGGCTGATCTCTTCCGCCACCTGGTACAGGGTCATCTGGCGCCCGGAGCCGGTGGGGCATTCGATCTTGAAGTCGTCCCCGTAATACAGGTAGTACTGGAGCAGGGCCCGGACGATCAGGCCGTTCACCGGCATCCAGATCGGTCCCCGCCAGTTGGAGTTGCCGCCGAACATCCCGGTGTCCGACTCGGCCGGGAGGTAGGAGACCTGATAATCCTGACCCCCCGTCTGGAATACGAAGGGATGATCGGCGTGATAGCGGGAGATCGACCGGATGCCGTACGGGCTCAGGAACTCGTTCTCGTCCAGCATGACTTTGAGCACCCGGCGGAGCTTCTCTTCGCTCAGGGCTGCGCTCATCCGCCGGTCACCCTTGCCGGGCTTCACCGGGTCATGAATGAACGCCCGCAGCTCGGGGCGATTCTGGAGGAACCGGCGCAGCCGATCCTCGGCGGCGGGCACCTTCCCTTTCAGCTCGCCCTCGAAAACCGTGACCGCGCAAAGCGGGAGCAACCCGACCATGGAGCGCACCTTGAGGCGTTGCGCCTGGCCGTCCGGCAGGCGGAGCACGTCGTAGAAGAATCCATCGGCTTCGTCCCACATCCCCGTGTCGCCCCCGGCATGGAGCATGGAGGAAGTGATCCACAGGGCGTGCTCGATGAACTTCTCCACCAGGGGCACGTAGGCCGGCCGCGACAGCGCCAGCTCCACGGCGATCTCGAGCATGTTCTGGCAGAACAGCGCCATCCAGGCGGTGCCGTCGGCCTGGTCCAGGTACCCGCCGGTCGGGAGGGGCGCGCTGCGATCGAACACGCCGATGTTGTCGAGGCCCAGGAATCCGCCCTCGAAGACGTTGCCCCCCGTGCGGTCCTTGCGATTGACCCACCAGGTGAAGTTGAGGAGCAGCTTCTGGAAGGAGCGCTCCAGCCAGTCGAGGTCGCCCTCTCCTCGCTTCGCCTTGTCCAGTCGGTAGGTGAAAATGGTCGCCCAGGCGTGGACCGGCGGATTGACGTCGCCGAAGTTCCACTCATAAGCGGGGAGCTGGCCGTTGGGGTGGAGGTAGTTCGACTGCAGCATCAGGTCCAGCTGCTGCTTGCCGAAATCCGGATCCACCAGCGTCAGCGCGAGGGTGTGGAAGGCCAAATCCCAGGCCGCATACCAGGGGTATTCCCACTTGTCCGGCATCGAGATGATGTCGGCGTTGTACATGTGGTGCCAATGCGCGTTGCGCGGCGCCGTCTTTCCCGGCTTGAACGGCCCGGTGCCGCGCTCCCCGAGCCAGCGATCGACGTCGTAGTGGTAGTACTGTTTGGACCAGAGCATGCCGGCGAGCGCCTGCCGCATCACGTTAGCCGAGTCGGCGTCGAGTTTCGCGGGAATGACGGTGGCGTAGAATGCGTCAGCCTCTTGCCGCCGGTCTGCCAGCGTCGTGGTGAATGCCGCGCCGAACGGCGAGTCGATCTTGCCTTTGCCGAGACGCAGGCGCACCGTGGCCGAGCCTCCGCCTTTCACCGTCAGCTGATAGTGCGCCGCGACCTTGGTCCCCGTATGGTCGGGGTTCACGGCGTTGCGGCGGCCGTGGACGATATAGTTGTGAATCCCGTCCTTGACGTACGGCGTCCGATTGGGGACGCCGACCAGCCGCTCCGTGTTGGTTTCGTTCTCGGTGAACAGCAGCTCCGTCGCGCCCTCGGCGTGAAGCGCACGTTCACCCAGCTCCGGATGCGTCACGGCGACAGCGCCGGGCGCGACCTGGCGGAGCAGGGGGCGTGGCTCATTCCCGCCCCAGGACCAGGTGTTACGGAACCACAGGGTCGGTAGGAGGTGGAGGGAGGCGGTTTCGGTCCCGCGATTCTTGACGGTGATCTCCACCAGGATGTCTTCGGGCGCCGCCTTGGCGTATTCGACGAAGACGTCGAAGTAGCGGTCCTTGTCGAACACGCCGGTGTCGAGCAGCTCGTACTCCGGCTCGGTGCGCGACCGGGCGCGGTTGGTGCGGACCAGCTCGTCGTAGGGGTAGGCGGCCTGGGGGTACTTGTACAGGTACTTCATGTACGAATGCGTCGGGGTCGAGTCGAGGTAGAAGTAGTACTCCTTCACGTCCTCGCCGTGGTTCCCTTCGCTGTTGGTCAGGCCGAAGAGCCGCTCCTTCAGGATCGGATCCTGGCCGTTCCACAGGGAAAGGGCGAAGCAAAGGAACTGGCGATCGTCGCTGATCCCGGCGAGGCCGTCCTCGCCCCAGCGGTACGCCCGTGAGCGGGCGTGGTCGTGACTGAAATAATTCCAGGCGTCACCCGACTCGCTGTAGTCTTCTCGCACGGTGCCCCATTGGCGCTCACTCAGGTACGGCCCCCACTGCTTCCAGGGCTGGGTCTGCTGGCGGGCCTCATCGAGGCGCAGTTGTTCAGCGTTCATAGTCAGTCTCCAGGGTCCTTCAGGGGCAGACGACCGCTTGCTTGCGATTCGGGTTTCGTCAACGCTAGAGCGGCAGACCTAAGGGCCGGGTGAAGGGAGGATGAGGGCTCCGTGCGCTCGTGCTGGTTAGCCGGTGACCGGCCTCCGCTTCCGGGCTGCTTCCATCGAGCGAATGAAGAACGGGTAGAGGGGAACGGTGATGAGCAGCGCTACCATGGCGTTGACCACGGTTCCGGGATCGCCACCCAACACGGTCCAGAGGCAGTAGACCACCGCGACAATGGCGATCCACTTGTATAGCTGAAACGTTCGAGCCGGGAGCTGGTGGTCGTAGACGACTTTGACGACCGCAACCGACGCGTAGATGTAGGGCACCACGACCAGGATTACGGCGAGGTCGATGATGCGGCTGAACTGGTCGGCGATCGTCGGGGACATTGTGGCGAAGAGCACGATCGTCATCAGCACGCCGACGACGACGAGCCCTTGACCGGGCACGCCATGGCGGTTCAGGCGCGCGAAGATCTTGGGGAACATCCCGTCGTCCGCCGCGGCCTTGGCGGACTGCCCCACCAGCAGCATCCACCCGCCCAATGACCCGACCGACTTGAGGATCGCGCAGAGGGCGATGATGACCATCCCCGGGGTCCCAATCGCGAGACGGGCCGCCTCGGCGAAGGGAGCATGCGAGGTCCGCAGCTCCGCGTTGGGAATGATCCCCATGATGACCGTCGAGCTCAGGATATAGACGACCGCCGCGAGGCCCAGGCCCATCAGCGTGGCGAGGGGAATGTTGCGCTTGGGGTTCTCGATCACCCCGGCGGAAACGGCGGCGCTCTCGACGCCCATGTAGGCCCAGAGCGCGATCGACGCCGCCCGCGAGACGGCGCGCAGGGCCGAGCCGCCGCTGACGTTCCAGCTCGCCAGAAAGATCGACGGGTGAAACCAGAACCAGCCGAGCAGCGCGATCGCGACGATCGGGATGAGGGCCAAGCTCATGGTCCAGGTTTCCAGGGCCCCGATCACGCGCGGGCCGAGGATGTTGGCGAACGTCAGGATCCAGATCACGGCGGCGGTGGCGAGGACGCTCCCGGGCAGGTGGGCGATCGGCGGGAAGAACTCCGCCAGGTAGCCCACCGCCGCAACGGCGACCGCGATGTTGCCGATCCAGTTGCCGAACCAGTAGACGGCGTTGGTCTGGAAGCCCACGTAGGGGCCGAGGAAGTCCCGCGCGTAGGCGTAGGGCCCGCCTTCCTGGGGATCGAGCTCTCCTAGTTTGGCGAAGGCGAGGCCCAGCGCCGCGGCGCCCACCGTGGCGACGATCCAGCCGAAAATCGCGATCCCGCCCACCGAGGCGAGGTTCACCGGCAGCAGGAAGAGTCCTGTCCCGATCATGTTCCCGGCCACGAGCATCGTGGCCTGGAGGAGCGACATCTTCCGGGCGGGGTCGCTCAGGCGGCGCCTTTCTTCAAGCATTGGACGTAGTAGACACCGTCCCGATTCTCGACACCGTGCGTGTCGTGCCCGAATCCCGGGAACCGCTTGTCCCAGGCCGCGAGCGCCTGGAGGTAGCCAAGGTAGGGTCCATCGGCGGGGCCCGTTGCCTCGCCCGGCATCAGCATCGGGATTCCCGGCGGATAGGGCACCACACTCGTGGCCAGGACCCGGTTCGCCAATTTGTCGAGCGGGACGTGCTCGATCTCGTCCTTGACCAGATACTGATATGCCGCGTTCGGCGTCATCACGGGTTTGGGAAGGGTCGAGAACGCCTCGGCCAACCAGTGGGTCTGCTTGGTTTCCTTGAGCGTCGCGAACATCTGGTCCGCGAGGTCGCGCAGCCCCAGCCCGCCGTAGACGGTCGGAGATCCGCTCACCAGCTCCGGCAGGACTTCCGCGAGCGCGGCGTTCGCGTCGTAGTCGTTCTTGAAGTCGAGCAGGGCGTTGAGCAGGGTGCCCCACTTCCCCTTGGTGATGCCCATGGAGAAGAGGAAGAGGATCGTGAAGTCCGTCGTCTTCTCGACTTCCACGCCGCGCCGGTGGAGATACGCGGTCACCAGGGTGGCCGGGATCCCCTGCTTGTCGAGACCGCCTTTCTCGCTCACCCCCGGGGTCAGGATCGAGACCTTGATAGGGTCGAGCATGCAGTAGTCGTCTTCCAGGTCGCCGAACCCGTGCCAGCTGTCACCCGGGTGGAACACCCAGGCGTCCGGCTCCGTGGCCAGGAACTCCGGCGACGCATCGGCGAAGGCGACCTTCTTTGCGCCCTCCTTCACCGTCTCCGCGTTCCACGTGTTGAAGAACCAGTCGCCCTTCTTGGCGAACTCGCGGTGGACCCGCCCCATCGTCTGGCGGAAGGCGACGGCTTCGTCGATCGACTCCCGCGTCAGGGCGATCCCCCCCGGGCCGTCCATCATCGCCGCCGTCACGTCGTTGGAGACGATGATCGGATACAAGGGCGAGGTGGAGGCGTGCATCATGTACGATTCGTTGAAGCGCGAGTGCGGGATCGGGCTGCGGCCGTCCCGGATGTGCAGGAAGGACGCCTGGGACAGGGCCGCGAGCAGCTTGTGGGTCGAGTGGGTGGCGAAGGTCGTCGGCCCCTTGTGGTCCTTGGGGTCGCCGTGCATGGCGTGGCGGTCGCGGTAGATCGGATTGAACCGGGCGTAGGCGTACCAGGCTTCGTCGAAGTGGATCCGGTCGACGGTCGGGTCGAGCAGCTCTTCCACCCGCCGAGCGTTGTAGCACAGCCCGTCGTAGGTCGAGTTGGTGATGACCGAATGCACCGGCCGCGGGTCCGCGCCTTTCGGCACGAGCGGATTGCTCTTGATGGCGGCCTTCAACGCCGCCGCTTTGAGCCGTTCCGGCGGAATCGGCCCGATAATGCCGTAGCGGTTGCGCAGCGGCACCAGGTACTGCGGAATGCCGCCCGTCATCACCAGCGAGTGTTCGATCGACTTGTGACAATTGCGGTCGCACAGCGCGATCTGATCCCGGGCCACGGCGGCCATGAAGATCACGCGGTTGGACATCGACGTACCGTTCGTGACGCAGTAGGTGCGGTGCGCGCCGAACACCCGGGCCGCGTACCGCTCGTGCTCGCCCATCGGGCCGGTATGATCGAGCAACGACCCCAGCGCCCCCACGCTGATCGAGAGATCGGAGCGGAGCAGGTTCTCCCCGAAATAGTCGAAGAAGATCCGGCCCACCGGCGCTTTGAGGAACGCGGTCCCGCCGGTGTGGCCGGGCGTGTGCCAGGAGTACTCGTACTCCTGGGTGAACTTCATCAGGGCCGCGGCGAGCGGCGGCAGCATCACCTGCAGGTACCGCTGGATCGCCGCCACGACCCGACCGCCCACGAACGCCGCCGTGTCTTCCAGGGTCCAGACGAACTCGTCGGCCATCGTCATCACGTCGATGGGGATCGAGGACGCTTCGCCCCGCTCGGCCAGGAGGAAGATCGGGATCTTGTCGTTGCGAGAACGGATGAGCTTCAGGAGGCTGCGTGCCTTGACGTGACCCTTGTCGTCTCCCAGGGTCCAATCGACCAGGACGCAGTGGATGGCGGAGTCGGATACGAATGCCGAGGTTCCGTCATCGGCGGATGTCGCCTCCACGACCTCCACGGCCCGGGCCTTCAGCTCGTCCACCAGCGCCCGGGCTGCTCGCCCTTCGGCCGTGGGGCTCGTCAGCTCGTCGTCCACTATCAATGCCCGTAAACTCAGGCGCTTGCTGGTCCGCTCGATCATCGCTGTCTCCCCAAGGCTCCCGTCAAGAGTCCGTCATTCCGGCAACGTGAACCACCGGAAGAAGTTGACCGCATTGGCATCTGGCGCCCCGAACCACTTCGTGTACAGCCCGTTGATGTCCCCGGAGGCGTAAACCTGGCTGAGTGCGCGGTCTACCACCAACCGGAAGTCTTCGTCGCGGGCGAGCGCCAGGGACAACCGCTCGTAGGTGAAGGAGCGATCCAGGACCACCAGATCCTTGCCGGACGCGTTGCGCACCACGGCATCGAGCAGGATGGCCCGGTCTCCGAAGAAGACGCTGGCCTGGCGGTCGAGCACCTGCTGGACACCCGTCGCGTAGCCATCGACGGGGACGACCTTGGCGGTGAGCTGGAAATCGGTCACCTTCTTGGCCAGCCAGGGCTGCGCGGTGGTGCCCGTGACGACCGCGAAGGTCTGCGCCGACAGCAGCTGACCCGCCGATGCCCGCCAGGTGGGCTCGTTCGACTTGCGACCCATCAGAACGTCTTGCAGGTGCGTGGGAGCGTCCCTGCGCAGCAGGGCGCCGATCCCACCGGGGAAGATCGGGATCGAGAAAGCGAGTTCCTTCCTTCTCGCGAGCGTGGGCGTGTCCGCCCCACACAAGAGGTCGACCTTGCCCTGTGCCAGAAGGTTGAACCGGTCCTCGAGCGACACGGGGACCCACTCCACTCCCAGCGTGGGAGCGGCGAGCTCCGCTTTGACCGCGTCGGCCACCTTCATGCACATGGCCACGGAATAGCCGGCGGCGTTGCCCGACTCGTCTTTGTACGAGAACGGCCGCGCATCGACGCGATAGCCGAACCGGATCTTGCCGGCCTGCTGAATCCGCTTCAACGTGCCGGCCGGCGCCGCCGCTTTCTGCGCGGCGGCCGGCGTCATGGCGGCGACGAGTGTGACGGCGAGGCCCATGATCCAGGCCCGATGCCCCCGAGGGGCGACCCATCCTGCGTATGGCATGACCTCTCTCCTTTCGGTTGCGTGACTGAGGCGTCAGGCCTGTGTGGGCTGCGGACGTTGAGCCGCCAACGCCGGCACGAACCGTGGGGCCAAGAACCCCCAGATCACGTAGCCGAGTCCCATCACCAGCATGCCGCCGAGCACCGCATCCTTCCCGGAGGCGTAGATGGCATAGACGCTGTACAGCATTGCGATCACCGTGATCACCACGTTGGGCCGATATTTGCTCGCGGGGACCTTGGCCGTCTGCATCATCACCATCAGGGCCGAGAGCGCGATGATGTAAGGCACGACGTTCGTGACCACGGCGAGGTTCACGAGCGCGCTGAACTGCTCGGAGAGCGAAGGGGAAATCGTGGACAGGGCCATCACGGACTGGACGACGCCCATGACGATCATGCCCGTGATCGGCGCGCCCATCTTGCTGACCTTCGAGAAGAACGTGGGGAACATGCGCTCGTCGGCGCCCGACTTGGCCGTCATGGCGATCGTGAACTGCCAGCCGAGCAGCGACCCGACACAGGCGAGGACCGCGAGGCCCATGATGATGCGGCCGACGGTCGGGTTGAACATGTGCTCGTAGGCGAGCGCGAACGGGCCGGTCGATTTCGCCAGCTCGGCGTTCGGCACGATCCCCTGGATCACGGCGGTCGAGAGGATGTAGATGACCGCGGCGCCGAGGGTGCCGAACAGGCAGGCGAGCGGCACATTGCGTTTCGGGTTCTCGACCGCGGCCGAGTTCTGCGCCGCGGATTCCATCCCCAGGAAGGCCCACAACGTCAGCGCGATGCTCGAGCCCATCCCCTTGGCGATTGAGAGTCCCTGCGGGTTCCAGGCCTCCGCGAAGGTCGCGCTCTTGAACCAGAACCAACCGAAGAAGGAGAGCAACCCGACCGGGATGAGCACGCCCCAGACCGTCACGGAGCCGATCTTCCCGGTCACCGAGGGCCCGCCGAAGTTGGCGACCGTCGTGAGCCAGAGCAGCCCGATCACGCCGATCGTAGTCGCCACGGGGGTCGAGGAGAGCCAGGGGAAGAACCCTGCCAGGTACCCGACCGCGGAGATCGCGATCGCCACGTTCCCGATCGCGAGCGACAGGAAGTAGAGGAAGAACACGTTGAAGTAGCCCGGCTTGCCGTACGCGTCCTCGGCGTAGGCGGCCATGCCGCCTTCCCGCTGATTGAAGATGCCGGCCTGCGCGAACCCGTAGGCGATGGCCATCGAGCCCACCGCCGTCACGATCCAGGACAAGAGCGAAATCGCGCCGACCTGCGCCATGTTCGTCGGCAGCATGATGATCCCGGAGCCCATCATGTTCACCGCGACGATGAACGTGAGCTGGATCAGACTCATCTTCTTAGGCGCTTCCACGGTCTGCCTCCTTTTTCACCGACTTGGAGTCCCGGACGACGTAGGTGTAGAACTTGGTACGACCTTCGACGCGCTCCTGGAACACCCCCTGGACCTCGTAGTTGAAGCCCGGGAAGCGGTTGAACGACTCTTGAAATGCCAAGAAGTAATCGAGCATCGGCTGCGCGCGATCGTCCCAGCGCTCGCCGGGGACGATGACGCCGATCCCCGGCGGGTAGATCAGGGCGAGGGTGGCGGAAATCCTGCCCCGGATGCTCTCCAGCGGGACATAATCCACCTCGTTGCCGACCAGCGCGGCATACGCGTCCTGCGGCGACATCGCGGGCTCCGGAAAACTCGACGCCCGGAAGCAGAGCCGCTGCAGGTTCTTGATGTTCGCCTGACGATAGAACTCGTGCATCTCGGTGCACACCTGCCGCAGCGTATAACCCGCGTAGCGCTCGCCATGCGCCGCCGCGATGCTGGGAAGCACCTCGACGAGCGGAGCGTCCTGATCCCAGAGATTCTTGAACTTGACGAGCTTCGCGATCAGGGTGTTGAGCTTGCTTTCGTCCTCCGCCGGCGTCATCAGGAACAGAATGCTGTTCAGGTCGCACTTTTCCGGCACCACCCCCTGCTCGCGCAGGTAGTTCGCCACGACCGTGGCGGGCACTCCGAACTTCAGATATTCGCCCGTCCGGCGATCGATGCCGGGTGTCAGGAGCGTGAGCTTGTTTGGGTCCACCATCGCGTAGCCGTCGGCGTACCCGGCATACCCGTGCCACGCCGCCCGCGGTGCGAAGTTCCAGCACTGCTGCTCCTGCTTGATCACCTCGGTGGGCAGGTCTTCCCAACGGGCGTCGGTGACGTCGTCGGTAAACCGGGAGCCCCGGATCGTCACCACGTCGGGCACGAACGGGTCGAAGAACCACCGCTCCTCATCGCTCCGGCCGGTCTCCGCGTAGTAGCGGCCGAATTCACGGAGCTTCCTGCGGGTCTCGACCCCGAGCTCGATGCAGCGGTCCCACAACATCTCCCCGGCCTTCCCTTCGTGGATCTGGGCGTTCACGTCCAGGGACGCGAACAGCGGATAGAAGGGGGAGGTGGAGGCGTTCATCAGGAACGACTCGTTGAACCGCTTGTGCTCGACGTAGCGGCGCTGGCCGCGGATGTGCTCGTCACGCTTGTGAATCTGGGAGGCCTGGGAGAACCCCGCCCCCTGCTTGTGCACCGACTGCGTGGAGAACAGCCCCGGCATCTCGGCGCCCAGCGACCCCAGGCGCATCGGGCTGTGATCCTCGAACAGCGGGTGGAACGCGTTGTAGCCGATCCATGCCTCGTCCCAGAGGACGTAGTCGCACAGGTGCCCGATCTTCTCCAGCACCTTGCGGACGTTGTACACCGTGCCGTCGTAGGTCGCGAGCTGGATGCAGGCGAGCCGGAAGGGACGCTCCGCCCGGGACCGCTCCTTATCCTGGACGAGGGGATTGGCCCGGATCTGCTCCCGCAGCTGGTCTTCGTCCCAGGCGTCCCAATCGACCGCCCCGATCATCCCGAAGGGATTGCGCGCGGTCGGCAGGTAGATCGGAATGGCGCCCGACTGGACCAGGGCCCCCTGGTGCAGCGACTTGTGATTGTTGCGATCGAACAGGACCAGGTCCGCGCGCCGCAGCACCGCGCTCGTCACGATCTTGTTGGAGGTGCTGGTGCCGTTCAGCACGAAGTACGTCTTGTCGGCCCCGAACACCTGCGCGGCGTGACGTTGCGCGTCGCGGGCCGCCCCTTCGTGGATCAGCAGGTCGCCCAGGTCCACGTCGGCGTTGCAGAGGTCGTTGCGGAAGATGCTCTCGCCGAAATGCTTGAAGAACAGCTGGCCGGCGGGTGACTTCCGATAGAACTGGCCCCCCTGATGGCCGGGACAGTCGAAGGCGATGTTCGCTTCAGCGTCGTAGGCCATGAGCCCGCGGAAGAAGGGCGGGAGCAGGCTGGTCCCGTACGCGATCAGGCTCGCGATCACCCGCTTGGCGTAGAATGCGGGGGTCTGCTGACCCAGGTAGATGTAGCCGTCGACTTCACCGGTGAGCCCCAGGACCGCGACGTCCGAAATCCGGGTGGAGTCGGCGAGGGCCCACAGCGGGGTGCGGTACCCGATCGCGCGCACCGCGCGCGCCAGCCGCCGCGCCTGCTCCCGGCGCTCACCGTCGATCGATACGATGTAGGCGCCGACCTCGGCATCTTCGGAGACGTCCCGGTCGAACCGGTCGGTCACCTCGATCTCGTAGCGCTCGCCGGTGATCTGGTCCAGGAGCTGCCGGGTCTGCTGGTCCTGCCCGTCGACGATCGCGACCACCTTGAGCAGCTTGTGGAACGGGATCGGGATCGTCGGGGGTCTGACCGCGAGCTCGATGGGGCTGGGCTTCGCGGTGACGGCCGGCATGACCGGCTCGGCCGCCGGACGCGGCTTCGCTTCGCTCGTCCATGAGCGCTTGGGTTTGGTGGTCGCACCGGATCCCGCTGTCGCCACAGGCCGCTCCTACTGCTTCAAGCAGTACACGTGGTAAACCCCGTCCTTCTCTTCGGCCCCTTCGACCTCTTTGGCGAACCCGGGGAAGCGGTGCCCGTACTCCTGGAGAATGCGGAGGTAGGTCAGCCACGGGCCATCGGATGCGCCGAGATTCTCGCCCGGCATCACGATCGGAATGCCGGGGGGATAGGGAATCACACCGACCCCGCTAACGCGGTTGGCCATCTTGTCGAGCGGAACTTTCTCGGCCTCTCCCGCCATCAGCTTCTGGAACGCACGTCGTGGCGTCATCGCCGGGGTGGGCAGTGAGGCGTAGGCCTGGGCCTGCCAGTGCCCCTGCCGGTTCTGCTTCATGTGCGCCCACATTTCGAAGCCCAGGTCCTTGAGCCCCATTCCGGCGTACCGGTCGGGAGCGGCGGCCGCGAGGCCGGGCAGCACATCCGTGAGCGGTGCATTGCGGTCGTAATCGGACTTGAAGTCGAGCAGCGTGTTGATCAGCGTCCCCCATTTTCCCTTCGTCACGCCGACCGAGAAGAGGAAGAGCACCATGTGGTCGGTGGTGCGCGAGGGAACGATCCCGCTGCGGCCAAGGTAGGCCGTGACGATATCGGCCGGGATGCCGTGCTCATCGAGCTGGCCGTCCGGCTTCATCCCTGGGCACACAATCCCGAACTTGATTGGGTCGAGCATGCACCAGTTGTCGGGCAGGCCATCGAATCCGTGCCAGACTTCCCCCGGATGCAGCACCCAGCAACCGGGGTCGGTGGTCAACAACTCGGCCGGCGCCTCGTGGAACGGGATCCGTTTCCCGGTCTTCGGGTCCTTCACCTCCTCGGCATTCCAGGGGGCGAAGAACCAGTCCTTCTTGGCCAGGAACTCCTGACGCACGCGGGCCACGGCCAGCCGGCACGCGACGGCCTCGTTGATGACGTCCTGCGTGAGCACCTGACCGGCCGGGCCGTCCATCATCGCGGCCGCCACGTCATTCGAGGCGATCAACGCATACAGCGGTGACGTGCTTGCCTGCGAGCAGTAGGCCTCGTTGAAGCGACCGTGGTCGATCGCGCCGCGGCCGTCACGGATATGGATGTAGGAGGTCTGCGAGAGCGCGGCCAGCAGCTTGTGCGTCGAGTGCGTGGCGTAAACCGTCGGTCCGTTCTTGGGGTGGGCGGCCGGGTCTCCCCGCATGGCGTACCGGTTCTTGTACATGGGGTTGAATCGCGCGTACCCGTACCAGGCTTCATCGAAATGGACGTGATCGACGCTCTTGGCGAGCCGCTGCTCGGCGTCGGCGGCGTCGTAGCACATGCCGTCATACGTGCAGTTGGTCACCACGGCATACACCGGCGTCGGCTTCGCCGCGCCCTTGGTCAGCGGGTTGGCCGCGATGCCCTTGGCGATGGCTTGCGGCTCGAGCCGCTCCGGGGGAATCGGTCCGATGATCCCGTAGCGGTTGCGAGTGGGACTGAAGAAGACGGGGATCCCGCCGGTGATCACGAGCGCCTGCTCGATCGATTTGTGGCAGTTGCGGTCGCATAGCGCGATCTCGGCGTCGCCGACGGTCGCCGACATGATGGCCCGGTTCGACGCCGAGGTTCCGTTCAACACGGAGTAAGAGCGGTGGGCGCCGAACACCTTGGCGGCGTAGCGTTCGCTGGCCCCGATCGGACCGGTGTGGCCGAGTAAGGAGCCGAGCGCCCCGCGCTCGATCCCCATATCGGTGCGGAACAGGTTCTCACCGTAGAAATCGAAGAAGGCGCGTCCCACCGGCGACTTGAGGAACGCCACCCCGCCCTGGTGGCCGGGCGCCGCCCAGGAGTACTCCACATCGCGGTTATAGCCGGCCAGCGCCGCGGCGAACGGCGGCAGCAGGCCCTGGATGTAGCGCTCGATCGCGGCCACCGCTCGGCCTGCCACGAAGGCCGCGGTGTCTTCGAGGATCCAGACGAATTCATCGGCCAGGGTCGCGACCTCGACCGTCACCGTCCCCGCGACTTTCCGGTCGGCCATCAGGAAAATCGGCACCTTCGCGTTGCGGTTCCGGATGGCTCGCAGCAGCTCCGTCGCCTGCAGGTGGGAGGTGCGGTCGTTCTTGCCGAGGGTCCAATTGAGGAAGATGCAATGGATGGCGGCGTCGGAGACGACGGTGGTCACGCCGTCCTCGAACGACAATGCTTCGATGACTTCGACCCCACGGGCGCGGAGCTCTTCGGCCAGCGTGCGCACGGCGTGGCCGCCGGCCGTGGTGGCCTGGGCCAGCTCGTCGTCCACCATCAGGACGCGGCGGGGGAGCGGTCGAGTGGTCCGTTCGATCACGGCGCGCTCCGGTCAGTAGGCGTAGGCGATGTAGATCATTCCATACACGAAGTTCTGGGTCCGGTTGTACGCCTGCTTGACGGCGTCCTCGGGATGCGCGACCGCCGCCACGAAGCTGACGGTGAAGTTGCTGTTCATTTTCCAGTCGGTGTACGCATCGAGCTCGGAGACGATGTTCTTGGAGGTGACGCCGGTCGGCTGCTTGTCGAATTTGAACGTGTAGGCGATGAGGCCGCCGCCCACGGCATCACTCGGCGTCAGGTGCAGGCGCACCTGGTTGGACACGAGGTCGGAATTGGAGAGGAAGTACTCGCCGGCGATCTCTCCCTGCCACCAGGTGCCCCAGTCATAGAACCCCGGGATCAGCGCATCGAAACCTTCGTTCTTGGCAGTAGTCGGGTCGTCACCGCCGAAGATCGCGTACCGGTAGGAGAGCTTGGGCTTCCACGCCATCTTGGAGAACTCGTAGGCGCCCAGCGCGTTCCAAGCGGTGGAGCTCATCACATCGCCCTTCTGTTCCTTGGCGTACTCGGCTTCGAAGGAGAGGCCCGGGAGCGCCTTGAGCGGCGCCGTGTAGACCCGCGCGTTATAGACATTCAGGCCGTTCCGGTCCGGCTTCGCGTTCGGGCCGACCGTGTCGGCGATGAAATGCATGTAGCTCGCCCCGAGAGTCGTCGCGCTGCCCAGGGTGAGCTCGTAATTCCCGCCCCACAGGCGCGTCCCGCTCTCGGCCTCCGGAACCTCGTCGCGGTCGAGATAGAACGCCTCCAGCTTGTTGTGTTTGATCGTCAGGCGAGCGACTCCGGCGACCTGCCACGCCTTGCGGGCATTGCTCCAGAACCCGCCGCGGCTACCGCCTTCGCCGCCACCGTCCCAGAGCAACAGGCCGTGGCCGATCTTGTACTGCTCACGCCCGAACGAGAGATCGAGCGCATTTTCTCCGAGCCCGAGCGCCGTGCCGGAGCGCCAGCCGATGTACGCATCCTCGACCTGGAAGGACGATGCTTCCGTGCCGACGATCGGGGGCGGCGCGTCGAAGGTGCGCTCCCCGACCGCGCTGAGCTTGCCGTACAACTCGCTCTTACCAGTCTTCAGGTCGGCCGAGATGGCCGGCTTGATGAAACTCTCGAGCCAGTTGTCGCTCAGGTCGCCCGAGGGGTCGGGTCGGGCGTTGGTGTAGAGGGAATGCGCGAAGCCGAAGGCACCGAACCCGGCGTCGAAGTTGAACGTCCAATTGAACTTCTTGGGGAGACCGGTGGGCCGCTCTTCTTGTTTCGGCTCCTGGGCCCGGGCCTGCCCGGCGACCATGAGGAGCGCCATTCCCAGGAGTCCGAAGCGTGGCAGCCGGGCGATCGCTTTCACAAGATCGACTTTAGAGTAAAAAGGCATGACCGACCCTCCTCCGTGTGATTGCAGCGAATCGCGAACCTGAGAGGAGCGTAGAAGTGCGATTCTGAAGGAATTGTGAAGCTACGGGGAAAGGCCTAGAGGCGCTACGCTTGGAACGCTGCTAGTTGGAACGTCCCTAGAACAGCATGCCGGCCAGGAGCTTCACGAGCTGCGCCAGCGGCATCATGGTGAGTGCCAGAGGGGCGATCGGCGCCAGGGTCGCGACCGCGACCTGGATGATCGCCTGCCGCGTGACCGGGGTAAACCGCATGGTGCGCGCCACGTTATAGACGTTCGCCATGTCGGCCAGCGATTGGATGTCGTTGCTGCCCAGGAGGGGGTCCCGCGGGGGGGCCTCCGTGTGGACCCACTTCGCGTCGAACTGGTGCGCGTAGCGCTCCGCCAGCGGACCATAATCGCGCTCGCCCTGGCGCCAGGTATGTGACAACCGAGGCGTGAAGACAAAGAAGGGGCCGAGAAACAAGACCAGCATGAAGACGACGAGGACGACGATGCCGACCTTGAAATCGAGCAGCGCCGCATGCTGCTGGAAGATGCGGGAGGCGATCCATGCGGAAACCATGGCCCCATGGGCCGCCGCCAGCGGCGTGAAGGCGAAGGTCGCAAGGGAGAGAAAGCCCAGTCCGCCGGTGCGGTCCGGGTGGACGGGGACCAGGCGCAGCTCGATACGGGCCACCTGCCAGAGAAACCGGGCCCAGATGAACAACCGATAGTACCAGCGCAGGAGGAGGAACTGGGAGAACGGCAGACTCAGGTAGACGTACCAGTAGCCGGCGAGCGTGAGGCTTTTCCCCTCAGGACTCGGTGTGGCGTACCAGGTCGCTACATCGAGGCCCGTGTAGTTCCGCCAGATGACCTGGATGCCCAGGACATAGACGATCGCGATCAATGCCAGCTCGGCAGGGATCGAGTTGCGCAGCCGGATGGTGGAGGTGATCGCGTCCTCGAACTGCCGCCGGGCGCCGGCCGGGATCAGCTCGCGCTCGACGAACTGCCGGGCGACGAATCGCAGGCGTTTGTGGACCGTGATCTCTGCAGCGATCAACAGCGGCACCACGAGGAGAAACCGCGCGTTGACCTCGACGTCCCGCAGGAAGGGCACCGCGACTTTGGCACCCAGCGCCAGCCCCTGCAAGGCCGAGAGAATAAGGAGAGGCAACCAGGTAAGCGCCGTCAGGACGAGGATGCGCTGGCGCGCCAGCTCCAGATCAGTGCCGGTGAGGTGCGCCCGTCGCAGTAGTTGGTACAACGGCCCGCCCAGGACGAACGAATAGTCGCCTGGGTCTGTAAACGTCGCTTCGGCGGAAGGGCGGTCGGGATTCATGGCGCCTTGCGGTGCTTGGCAAGACGCATCCTGTCCCGCCGGGTCTGAAGGTTTCGTGAAGGGATGTTGAAGACTTCGGCGAGCTAGCGCCGGTAGGACCACCCGATGGTGACCGATGACACGTAGTCGTTCTTCTCGGCGCCTTCCGGCGGCCGGCTGTCGAAGTTGTCGGTGAAATTGATGCCCGCGAAGAAGTCCTTGAACACCTCGTACTTGATCCGGCCGGTGAAGGCGGCCCGTACCCGACCGGGTGAGGAAATACTGGGATACACCGTCAGCTGGGTGGAGAAGTCGAGTTTCGGAGAGTCGTAACGAAAGGCGTCATACAGCAGGTTGACGACCCCTTCGAGGTTGTCCTGCGGCGTAGTGGTAGAGCCCGCCGTGTCCGTGACGACGAACCGCTCCCGGGTTACCACGAGACCGGCTGCCGCTTTGAACTCGCTGGCGTTCGTGAGGTAGACACGGCCGCCCTGGACGCCCGCCGAGAGGCGCAGGTCGAGACCCAGCTCATCGTTCTGATCCAGCTGGCCAAACCCGCCTACTTCCCAACGGTCGGCGAAGAGTCGTGCGGCGTTGAGCTGGAGCGTATTGCGGGTGGTGGTGGTAATGCCGGTTTGGCCCTGCGCGTAAGAATCGAAGCTCACATCGGCGCTCCACTTGGGCCCGCGGTAGCTGACGTCGGTCGAGAGATTCAAGGTCGTGGCCTTGTTGGCCTTGGCGAGGCTGAAGCCCAGGTCCAGATAAGCCTTCAGCCGGTTCACGAACCGCGCGCTGATCGGCACGATCGTGACAATGTCTTGGAGCGCGAGCGTGTCCCCCGCTTCCCGGGCGACCACCACGTGCCTGTCTTCCGCGGCCGGATCGAGACGGCCATAGTACTTCCGCCCAACGGTGGTCTGGACCTCGAAGTAGTTCCGGCTCGTGATCCGCTCGATCTTGTCCCACTCGATGTAGATCCGACCCACGTCGTCCGTGGAGTAATCGAGCTGGGCCGCGGACAGCCCCTTGATTTCCCCGGTGAGATGGTCGCCGTTGTCGAGCACCACGACGTCGGTCTTCTGAGCGGCTGACGGGGACGGCGTGCCGGCAACCCACAACAGCGCCAGGCTGCCGATGAGGGCGGCCCAGCGAGCGAATCGGTCCCCTTCCGGAATACCGCGGGTCAAATGAGGGTTGACCCCTTACCGCGCCCCGGCCGGCAGGTGTTCCGTCAGGTAGCGCGTGAGGGTACCGAACACGTGCCGCGTGGTCCCGCGCCCCTCGAAAATGCCGTGGGACCGGTTGGGGTAGACCATCAGGTCGAACTGTTTGCCGTTCTCGATGAAGCGGTTGACCAGAGATTCCGTCCCCTGGTAGTGCACGTTGTCGTCCCCGCTGCCGTGCATCACGAGGAGATGCCCCTTCAGGTTCTTGGCGAAGGTGATCGGGGAGCTTTGCGCCCAGGCCGCGGAGTCGTCCTGGGGCAGCCCCATGTAGCGTTCCTGGTAGATCGTGTCGTAGTAGTGAATGTCCGGTACGGGGGCCACGGCCATTCCCGTGGCGTAGAGATCGGGGTAGCGGAGGATCATGTTCAGCGTCATCGAGCCGCCGCCGCTCCAGCCCCAGATGCCGATCCGGGTCGAGTCCATCCAGGGATTGGTGTGCAACAACGCAGTCAGTGCGCCGGCCTGATCCTGCGAAGCGATGACACCGATCTTCTTGTACACGATCTTGCGCCACGCCCGGCCGCGCGGGGCCGGCGTGCCGCGGTTGTCCACGCTCATCACCACATAGCCGAGCTGCGCCAGGTACCGGTGCCAGAGCGCGAAGTTGCCGCCCCAGCGGTCGGTAACGGTCTGACCGGCCGGCTCCCCATAGACGTTGAACAGGACCGGCCACTTCTTGGCGGGGTCGAAGGTCTTCGGTTTGATCATCCACCCGTCGAGGGTCACGCCATGACCCACATCGACCCGGAAGAACTCCACGGGCGGGAGGCCCAAGGCGGCCACGTTCTTTCGCAGCGCGGCGTTGTCCACCATGGTGCGGACCACCGCGTGCTTGGGCAGCGCGATGAGGTCGATCGTGTACGGCTCGTCGAAGCGCGACCAGGTGTGGAAGGCGTAGCGGGAATCCGGTGAAATGTCATAGCTGTGCCAGCCCGGCTCGTTCATCGGGGTGAGCCGCTGCGGCTGCTCCCCGGCCTTTCCTGACAACGAGATCCGCCACAGGTAGCGCTGACCGGCGTCGTCGGGGGAGGCGATGTAGTACAGCCACCCTCCCTTTTCGTCGATCGTGACCGAGAGGGCATCCACCCCCGCCGGCGAGATCGGCTGGATGGTCGCTCCGTCTCGGCTCACGGCATACACGCGCCGCCACCCGTCGCGCTCGCTCACCCAGGTAAACCGTTTTCCACCATCGAGCCATACCAGGTCGTCCACGATCTCGGTCCACGCCGAGTCTCGATCGGTGAGGATGGCCTTCACCGCGCCCGTGGTCGCGTCGCCGAGCATCAGCTCCAGCGTGTTCTGGAGGCGATTCAGATGCTGGACCACGACTTCCGATGAGCTCGCGGCCCAGTCGAGGCGGGCGATGTAGTTGTTGCGGGGATCCCCCGGGACCTTGAGCCAGGTCGTCGCTCCGCCCGCGGCCGCGACGACGCCGACGCGCGCCGCTGAGTTGGTCGTCCCGGCCTTGGGATACTGGACCGGTTTCGTGAACGAGTAGAGCGAGTCGGTGTCGTCGATCAGCAGGAAATCGCGGACGCCCGAAGCGTCGAGTTGCCAGTAAGCGATCTTCGCCCCGTCGGGGCTCCAGCGCCAACCGTCGCGGTCGTCGAGCTCTTCCTCGTAGACCCAGTCGAAGGTGCCGTTGATGGTGGTGCGCGATCCGTCGGTCGTGAGCTGGGTGATCCGGCCGCTCACGACGTCTTCGACGTAGAGGTTGCTCTGGCGGACGTAACCGACGCGGCCGCCGTCGGGGGAGAACTTCGCGAACATGAGCGTGGAGGCGGGCGCCGAGCCGCCGAGCTGCCGCAGGGCACCGGTAGCGAGGTCGAGGACCCAATAATCCCCGCGGGTGTTCTGACGCCACACGCGTTGCGAGTTGGTGTAGACGAGGAGCCGCTTGCCATCGGGGGACCAGTTGTAGTCCTCGATCTCCAGGGCCTGCGATCGGCCCGCCGGCACGAGTCGTTTGGCGGACACCAGGATCTTCCGCGCCCCCGTCGCCGGGTCGTAGCGGACGATGTCGCTGCCACCATCCGCCGAGTCGGAGGGCTCGAGGGTCGTGTACCCGCCGCCCGAGAGCCAGCGCGCGGGGCCGAACCGCTCCCCGGCGAAGTCGCGGGAGGCGAACAGCCGGTCGAGGGTGAGGGTGTCGGCCTGTTGGGCGGAGAGCGCGGATCCCAACAGCGTGACGGCGACCAGCGCGAGGGCGCGGCGGGAAAGGATATGGAGTGTCATGGGCGAAGAGATACTCCGGGCGAGTGAGCCAAGCAAATCGCGCCCGGCACCGTCCTGAGTTCAGCCGACGATGCCGGACGCGAATCGATGAGATGACCGGTGGTGCTACTTCTTGAGTGTCGCGAAGAGGTCGTTCACCGCCTCTTGCACCTTGGCGTG
>DATJXC010000012.1:0-36142 GCA_035500495.1 Gemmatimonadales bacterium | reverse complement strand
TTGCCAATCCGCAATCCGCAATCCGCAATCCGCAATAGGGACAATCCGCAATTCCTCATGGTAGCGCGCTCTCCCAATGCAACCGTACCGTCATGGCAATCGTGCCGACCCACTGCGTCTTGTCATTGCCCGTGATGTGGTCGGCGTTGGAGATCAGATGGACGCCCCCGTTCCCGGTGATACCGATCGGTCCCCGGTCGAGCTGCACCCCACAGGCGAGGCGCACGGTGCGTTCCACGACTCCGGCCAGGAACCCCGGCGTCGTGGGATACGCGGCGACCGGCGGGTAGGGGAGGCGAAAGTCCCCTTGGCCCTGACGGATCAAGGTGGCCTCCGGGGTGACGAGCACGCTAGGGCCGGTGAGCAGGCTCCCCCGCAGCGTCAGCTGGTCGTAATCCGAGTAGTTGCGACCCAGCCCGACCCCGAGCCGCATCACGGCCTCGGCCGGATTGGGCGTGCGATAGGTGAGGTTGGTGACGCGCGTGTAGAACGCCGTCCAGGCGGCGGGGCCGAGTGGTCCCTGGCCTCCGACCGTCAGGCCGTAGGACGCGGGCTCCGCATTCCCGGCGCCGCCCTTGTCCACCTGAATGTCGTCGAGCAACAAGGATCCGAAGACCGTCACCGTGCCGAACCCGGTTTGCACGTCGAGGCCGAGTTGGGAGTTTGTCTTTGTCTGCTCGTCGTACTGCTGCAGCAGGCCCAGGGTGAGGAAATTGATGAGCGAGAAACTCAGCCCCTGTTTGGTGCTTGCCTGGACATTGCCTTCCCACAACGCGATGGTCGTGCGCCCCGGGGGACGGACCAGGAGGCGGTGGCTGACGAAGTACCGGTTGTTGGCGGTGCCGCTCGTGTCGGACAGCGTGTCGAGTTGTGCGATCAGCCCTTCCAGCCGGACGCTCTTAGTGCCGATCGCCAGGCCGAAGTGGTCGTAGCTGTAGGGAGCGGGGGACACCTCGAGCCCCTGAAGCGGCGCCGGTCCCCAGTTACGATCGAGCGAGCCGAAAAACGCCTCTCCGTATTGCCATTGTCCCGACAGATACGCTTCGGCATTACGCCCCGCGATGACCCGATCCTTCTTGCCATGAAAGAACGGATCGAACTTGAGGCGGGTGTCGAAGTATGGATGGGTCACGGCCACGACCGGGCCAAAGCCCGCGGTCAGCGCGAGCCCGCCGGAAAACGTGGCGTGACCCGGGCCTACCGGACGGACCACGTCTTCATTGTCGAAGGAGGCACCTGCGACGCCCGCGTGCACGTCCAGCCGCCCCCAGGGTCCACGTTCGCGCTGAGACAAGTCCGCAATGATCGCCCGCACGACACGGCGCTCTCCGCGCGTAAGAGTGAGGGTGTCGACCTCCGACAACGCTCGCACCACATCGGCGGTCTTGAGCGGGCGGGTGAGGGGCGAGGGGTCGGCCATGCGACCGCGCGCGATCAGGTGCTCGACGTAGGGCGTCGCCCAGTGCTGGACAGGCAGGTACGGGCTCGCGCCCTGGGCCGCGAGCGGCACGGCGCAAGTGACCATCAGCCAAAGAGCTGATAGCTGATAGCTGATAGCCGACCGCTGCATTTTCGCTCGCATGGCTCGCCGCAATCTAGCGGTGCCCGCACGACTTGGTAGAAGCTTCGCCCTCCTCTATCATTGGCGAGTCCTGAAGCAGGGGTACCGGTGCAGGTCGAGCAGCGTCGCGGGTCCTTCGTCGAATCGGTCCATCGGGTGCATGTCGCCGTGGTGGATGCCCAGGGCACGCTGGTCGCCCGCTCCGGGGACCCCGATCTCGTCACGTTCTGGCGCTCCGCCGCAAAGCCGTTTCAGGCGCTCCCCCTGGTCCTGGACGGGATCGTGGACCGCTTCCATCTCACCCGGGAGGACCTGGCGCTGGCGTGCGCCTCGCACTCGAGCGAAGCGCGCCAGGTGGACCTGGTCCGGGAGTTCCTGCAACGGGTGGGGTGCAGCGAGCGCGATCTGCGCTGCGGTCCCCATACCCCCCTCTCCGACGCGGTCGCCAAGGACTACGAGACCCGCGGCGTGCGTCTCTCCGCGATCTACTCCAATTGTTCGGGCAAACACACGGGGATGCTGGCGTTGGCGCGCGGGCACGACTGGCCGACGGAGTTCTACTGGCGACCCGAGCACCCGGTGCAACAGCGCTGCCTCGCGGAGGTGAGCCGCTGGAGCGGCGTCGCCGCCGAGCGGATCGGGATGGCGGTGGACGGCTGTGGGGTGGTGTGCTTTGCACTTCCATTAAGGAATATGGCACTGGCATATGCAAGATTGACGATTGCGGATTTCGGATTGCGAATTGCGGATTCCCAGCGGAAGGTCGATCCAGGAAGCGACCTCGCATCGCCAATCCGCAATCCGCAATCCACAATCCGCAATTCCCAATCCGCATTCCGCACTCCGCATTCTGTTGTGGAGGCGATGCTCCGCCACCCCGACCTCATCGCGGGTGAAGGTCGTCCCTGCACGGACATGATGCGGGCCCACCCCGGGCGCGTCATCACCAAAGTGGGCGCGGACGGCGTCTACAGCGCGGTGCTGGTCCACGAGGGGCTGGGGATCACGCTCAAGGTCGAGGACGGACACGGACCCTCGGCGGCGCTCGCGATCGCGGCGGTGTTGGAGCAGCTGGGCCTGCACCCCCAGCCGGCCAGCCTGGCCGCGCGTCCCACTCTCAACACGCGAGGAGAGACGGTGGGCGAGCTGCGTGTTTCGGGAGAGCTGGAGCGTTGAAATGATGCCGGACCAAGGCGCTAAGGCCGCTAAGTTGGAGCCGGTCCTGGATCCGCGCACGATCGCGCTGGTCCGGGTCGCCATGGCGGTCGCCCGGGGAGACGAGCAGGTGACCCGCGACCGGATGCAGGCGGCGCGGGGCGCCGGCGTGCCGGACCTGTGGATGGACGAGCTGCTGCTCCAGAGCCTGCTCAATGTCGGCTATCCGCTCACCCTCGCCGCGTTCGCCCTTTGGCGAGAGATCGCCCGGCGCCCGGCCGAGGGCGGCGAATCGCTGCTGCATGGCGAGCATGGACGCTGGGCCCGGCGCGGCGAGGAGCTGTGTGCCAAGGTGTATGGCAGGACGTACCACAAATTGCTCCTGAACCTGCGTGAGCTGCACCCGGCCCTTGAGGCGCTCGTCGTCGTGGATGCCTATGGAAAGCTGCTGGGGCGCGCGGGGTTCGACGAGGCGCGCCGCGAGCTGTGCACCTTGGCGACGATCACGCAGCTCCAGGCGCCGCGCCAGCTCCACGCCCACCTCCGCGGCGCGCTCAATCTCGGCTGGAAGCGGGAAGACGTGGACGCGCTGCTGGTACTGGCGGAGCAGGACGTGGGGGCGGAGCGCGCGTTGAAGATGTGGGAAGTGTGGGCGGATGTGAGGGAGAGGAAACTGTAATTGCGGATTGCGGATTGCGGATTATCAGGAGGAGGTCGTGACCCGAGACGAGCTCATGGCTCGTACGCGGGCTTTCGCGCTGGCGGTCATCCGGTTGGTGGAGGATCTGCCCAGAACCCGGACAGCCGACGTGCTCGGGAGGCAACTGCTACGCGCGGGAACGTCCGTTGGCGCGAACTATCGATCCGCCTGCAGAGCCCGGTCGCGCAAGGAGTTCATCGCGAAAATGGGGATTGTCGAAGAGGAGGCGGACGAATCACAGTTCTGGTTGGAGTTGATGGTTAAGCATGGGCTGCTTGCATCCATCAGGACGGCAGAATTGGAACGGGAAGCCGGTCAACTCGTTGCCATAACGGTCTCCTCGATTCGTACAGCTCGACGGACTCCCCGTTCCAATCCGCAATCCGCAATCCGCAATCCGCAATGTTCATAGACCGAGCGGTCCTTCACGTGGTTGCGGGTCCCGGCGGCGCTGGAGCCTGTTCTTTCCGGCGCGAAAAATTCGTCCCCAAAGGCGGCCCCGACGGCGGCGACGGTGGCCCAGGTGGCAGTGTCTACGTCCGCGCCGATCCGAACCTCGCCACCCTGCTCGACTACCGCTATCGCACCCACTGGAAAGCCGAACGCGGGCAGCACGGGAAGCACAAGAACATGACCGGCCGGTCGGGTGAGCACCTCTACCTGCCGGTCCCGCCGGGGACGGTGGTGCGGGACGCGCAAACGGGGGAGGAGTTGGGCGAAGTTCTCGAGGGCTCGGGCGAGATGCTCGTGGCGCGCGGGGGACGCGGCGGTCGCGGCAATGCGCGCTTCGCCACGGCGACGCACCAATCGCCCCGCGAGTGGGATCCGGGGGAATACGGCGAGGAAAAGCAGCTGGAGCTGGTGTTGAAGCTCATCGCCGACGTCGGGCTCCTCGGGGAGCCGAACGCCGGGAAGAGCACGCTGCTGTCGGTGATCTCGGCCGCCCGGCCCAAGATCGCGGACTATCCGTTCACCACCCTCGAGCCGAACCTGGGCGTCGTGGGCCTGTCGGATCACCGCTCGTTCGTGGTGGCCGATATCCCCGGCATCATCGAAGGGGCGCACGCGGGGAAAGGGCTGGGCTTACGCTTCCTGCAACACGTGGAGCGGACGCGGCTGATCGCCGTCCTGGTGCCGGCCGACAGCCCCGATCCGCAGGCCACCTACGATCTGCTGCGCCGGGAAGCGGCGCTGTACAGCCCGCTCCTGGCCGCCAAGCCCCACGTGGTGGTGCTGACCAAGGCCGATCTTGTCCCGCCCGGCGCGGCACCCCCGCGAATCAATACGCAGGATGACGCCCCCGCCTACACCGTGTCCGCGGTGACGCGGCAGGGTATCCCCGACCTCCTCGAGGCTTTGTGGGAGAGGATCGCCACGAAGTAGCGACGCTCGTGGCACTCGCGCAGCTCCCGGGGATCGGGGCGGCGCGGCTGCGGACCCTGGTCGCCGCGTTCGGGAGCGCCGCGGCCGCCGTCCAGGCGCCGGCCGGCGCGATCGCGGCATTGCCCGGATTCTCCCGGGCCGCGGCCTCCGCGATCCGGCGCTGCCATCACAGCCAGGGGGAGCGGATCCTCGAAGCGCTCGACCGGATCGGCGCCCGGGCGCTGCTTCCGGAAGAGCCCGAATTCCCGCCCTTGTTGCTCGAGATCCCCGAGCCCCCCGCCGTGCTGTACGCCTGGGGCGATCTGTCGCAGCTGCGCGGGCCGGCGGCCGCGATCGTCGGCAGCCGCGACCACTCGGCATATGGAGCCGACGCCGCGCGCCTGCTGGCGGCCGGCGTGGCCCGCGCCGCCGTGGTGGTGAGCGGGATGGCGCGCGGGCTCGACGCGGTCGCCCACGCCGCGGCGCTCGATGCCGGGGGACGATCGGTGGGCGTCCTGGGCAATGGCTTTGGGGTCGTTTATCCCGCGGCGAATCGCGACCTGTACCAACGGATGGTTGCCCGGGGATGCCTCGTGACCGAGCTCCCGCCCGGGGAGCGTCCGCACGCCGGCGCGTTCCCGCGCCGCAACCGGATCATCTCGGGCCTCTGTGGCGTGACGGTCGTGGTCGAGGCGGCCCTCGGGTCCGGCGCGGTGATCACGGCCGACTGTGCATTGGATCAGGGTCGCACGGTGCTCGCGGTCCCGGGACCGATCACCAGCGCCACCTCCGTGGGGACCAACCGGCTGATTCAACAGGGTGCCAAGCCGGCGCTGTCGCCCGCCGATATCCTGGAGGAACTTGGCCTGACCGAAGTTCCAACTTCCGCCGGGGAGCCGCAGCCATCGCCCGCCGATCTCAGCGACCTGGAGCGCACGTTGTTCGAAACGTTGCGCGCGCAGCCGATCCATGTCGATGCCCTGGCGGCCGCCGCCCGGGCGGAAACCGGTGCGGTGCTGACGGCCCTGACGCAGCTCGAGCTGAGGGGAATCGTGCGGCAGCGGCCGGGGATGATCTTCCAAATTGCGAATTGCTGATTGCGGATTGCGAATTAGACATTGCAGGCCTCGGCTTGCGGAACTCGCCCTGTCAATCCGCAATTCGCAATCCGCAATCCGCAATCGCCGACAATCCGCAATCCGCAATCCGCAATAGATTCTCCCCATGCACCACCTCTACCTCCACGTCCCCTTCTGCGCCCGCCGCTGTTCGTACTGCGACTTCGCCATCGCGGTGCGCCGACGTGTCCCCGCCGAGGCCTACGTTGAGTCCATAAAGGAAGAGCTCCGATTGGTGGGGCAGGGGATCGGTCCGCTCGAGACGATTTATTTCGGTGGCGGGACTCCATCGCTGCTGCCGCCTGAATCGATCGCCGCCCTGATCAATACGATTGCTTCATACGCTTCATTCCCTACGCCTTCTTCCTACGCCTCTTCGCCTTCTCTCTTTTCGAACGTAGAAGTGACCCTGGAGGCCAACCCCGACGACGTCACTCCCGCCTCCGCCGCGGCCTGGCGCCGTGCCGGCGTAAACCGCGTCTCCCTCGGCGCCCAATCGTTCGATGAGGCCGTCTTGCGCTGGATGCACCGCACGCATGATGCGGCATCCATCAGCGGCGCGGTGCAAAGCCTTCGCGAAGCGGGAATCGACAACATTTCGCTCGATCTGATCTTCGCCCTTCCGGAAGAGCTGCAGCGCGACTGGAGTCGCGATCTGGAGATGGCCCTCGCCCTGCTCCCCTCTCACCTCTCCCTGTATGGCCTGACCGTCGAGCCGCGTACTCCGCTTGCACGTTGGGTCTCGCGTGGTGCAACAGCACCGGCGCCTGACGATCGCTATGCCGACGAATACCTGCTCGCCCATGAGCGGCTGGCCGCGGCGGGCTACGCCTTCTACGAAGTCTCCAACGCCGCGCGTCCTGGCTTCGAATCGCGGCACAACGCCGCCTACTGGACCGGCCGGCCCTATCTCGGCCTCGGTCCTTCGGCCCATTCATTCGACGGTGGCACGCGCCGCTGGAACCTCTCCGCGTGGGAGGCCTACCACCGTGCGGTGAGCGAAGGGCGTTCCCCCGTCGAATCGGAGGAATTACTCTCGGCGGAGCAGCGCGATTTGGAAGCGCTTTATCTCGGTCTGCGAACGAGTGCCGGTATCAACACAGCCCGGCCCGTCCTGGCCCGTCCTGGCCCGTCCTTTACCGCCTGCCTCGACAACGGATGGTTGATTGAAGACGGGAGTCGCTTGCGGTGTAGTCCCGAGGGATGGCTGCGTCTCGACTCCCTCGTCGCTGCCTTGACCGGCGGGGCGCCGGCCTTGTAAGTTGTTAGTGGACTAGAGCTTGCCAATGCCCACCCCGTTGAACGACCGCGAGCGCCAGGTACTTGGCGCGGTGATCGAGACCTACGTCGAGACCGCCGAGCCGGCGGCCAGCCGCACTATCGCCAAGCGGTTCGGCTTCGGCGTGTCGGCGGCCACGATTCGCAACACCATGAGTGACCTGGAAGAGAAGGGGTATCTGTACCACCCCCACACCTCCGCCGGTCGCATTCCCACCGACCTCGCCTACCGGGTCTACGTCGATTCGCTTATGCACCCCGCCGCCCTGAGCGCCGGGGAAGCGTCGCAGATCCGCGAGGAGCTGTCCGGCCAGCACGCCGCGATGGACCAGATTCTGACGCGCGCCGCCCAGGTGCTGAGCGTTTTGTCGCGGGAGTTGGGGGTGGCGGTGGGACCCTCGTTGGACGATGCGGAGCTGGAGCGCCTCGAGCTGCTGCAGGTTTCTTCCGAGCGGCTGCTGCTCGTGCTGTCGATCAAGAGCGGGTTGGTGCGCACGATTTTCGTCGAGGTGCCGTCCCACATGGCCGCGGCGGCGATCGCGCAGGTGGCGGTGGTCCTGAACGAGCGGCTCGCGGGGCTGCCGTTGCGCGAGATCCGCTCGACGCTGCAGGAACGGCTGCGCGATGCGGGCGCCTCGCCGGAGTCCAATGAGCTGCTCAATATCTTCGTCCAGGAAGCGGACGAGCTGTTCGATGTGCCGATGAGTGGGGAGGGCAATCCTCTGGGAGGCGTGGTGCTGTCATCCACGCAGCTCCTCGCCGGTCAACCCGAGTTCTCCACCACCGAGCGGCTGCAGACCTTGCTGCAGATGACCGAGCGGCGGGACGTGCTGCGCCAGGCGCTGGCCGAGCGCACCGCTTCCGGCCTGACCATCACGATCGGCGCGGAGCATCACGATCCCAAGTTGTCGCCGTTCACGCTCGTGACGGCGTCGTATCACCTGGGCTCGCTCTCGGGGGTGATCGGCGTCTTGGGCCCCACCCGGATGCCCTACGAGAAGATCGTGGCGCTCGTCGATCATACGAGCCGGCTGGTCGGGGAGCTTCTGGAATGAAGGGGGGCAAGGACTTCTACGCCGTCCTGGGGGTGAAGCGTGACGCGTCGGAGGCCGAAATCAAGAAGGCCTACCGCAAGCTCGCGATGGAGGTCCATCCCGACCGCAACAAGTCCCACGACGCCGAAGAACGGTTCAAGCAGATCACCGAGGCCTACGAAGTCCTGCGCGATGCCGAGAAGCGTGCCGCTTACGACCGCTACGGGGAAGCGGCGTTCCGGCCCGGCGGGAGCCAACCCTATGGGTTCAGCCATTTCGACCTCACCGAAGCGCTCAACGTCTTCATGCGCGACTTCGGGGGGATGGGCGGCTTCGACGCCATTTTCGGGGGCGGGGAGCGGAGCAAGCGGGATCGCCGGCGCGGCCCGGACCTGAAGGTCTCGATCAAGCTGACGCTGGCCGATGTCGCGACCGGGACCTCCAAGAACGTTCGCGTCCGCACCCTCGACATCTGCAAGACCTGCGGCGGCAGCGGGGCCAAGAAGGGATCGCAGGCGACGATCTGCGGCACGTGCGGCGGCACCGGCGAGGTGCGCCGCCATGCGCAATCGATCTTCGGGCAGTTCCTCTCGGTGTCGCCGTGCCCGACCTGTGCCGGCGAGGGGACCGTCGTTCTCCATCCCTGCGAAACCTGCCACGGAGACGGCCGGGTCAAAGCCGAGAAGACGATCCAAATCGACGTCCCGGCCGGTGTGGCGGACCACCACTATCTCACCATGCGAGGCCAGGGTGTTCCCGGATCCCGCCACGGGCCGGCCGGCGACCTCATTGCGGTGTTGGAGATTCAGGAGGACGAGCGGTTCGAGCGCCACGGCGATGATCTGTTGTTCGATCTGCCGGTCTCGTTCAGCCAGGCCGCCCTCGGGGACGACGTGGAGGTCCCGACGCCGTATGGTCCAGTGACCTTGAGCGTCCAGCCGGGGACGCAGACGGGGACCATCTACCGGCTGCGGGGCAAGGGGCTCCCGCGTCTGGGTGAGGGCGGGCACGGCGACCTGCATGTGCGGACCCACGTTTGGACCCCGACCAAGCTCACCGAGGAGCAGCAGCGGCTGTTCCGTGAAATGAAGGACGTGGAGGGGAATCCGCCGTCCGCCGAGTCCCTGGGCCGCAGCTTCTGGAACAAGCTCAAGGAAGCGTTAGGGGCCTGAGCATGAGTGACTGCATCTTCTGCAAGGTGGCCAACGGTGAGATCCCGGCCGCAGTCGTGAAACGGACCGACCGCTTCGTCGCGTTCAAGGACATCAACCCCCAGGCCCCCACGCATTTCCTGGTCATTCCCACTCACCACATCGCCTCGCTCGACCAGACCAAGGACGCCGCCTTGTTGGGCGACCTGCTCAGCATGGCTCGTGACGTGGCTCGTGATCTGGGAATCGCGACCAAGGGGTATCGCGTGGTCATCAACACCAACCCGGACGGAGGCCAGACCGTGTTTCATCTGCACGCCCACGTGCTGGGGGGTCGGGCATTGCAATGGCCGCCTGGCTAGGCTAACTTGCGCGGCCTTCGCGGGTTAACGAGGAGCGTATTCGATGTCGGAAGTCATCATCCACGAGGATGAGAATTTTGAGCGGGCGCTGAAGCGCTTCAAGAAGAAGTGCGAGAAGGCCGGCATTCTGTCGGACCTCCGCAAGCACCGCCACTATGAAAAGCCGAGCGAGCGCCGCAAGCGCAAGATGAATGCGGCGCGCCGCAAGAACCGGCGGGTGCGCCCTGCCTGATCAACCGAGCCTCGCGCAGCGGCTGCAAACCGCGCTGAACGAGGCGCGGAAACGGCGCGAGTCGGCGCGCACTCTGCTTCTCTCCACCATCCTCGCAGACCACAAGAATCGCGAAATCGAGCTCAAGCGCCCCCCCACCGACGACGAGTCGGCGGACGTGCTGCGTCGCGGTGTGAAGCGCCGCCGCGAAGCCGCCGAGCAGTACACGGCGGGCCATCGGCCCGAGCTGGCGGCCAAAGAGCTCGCCGAAGTCACGATGCTCGAAGAGTTCCTGCCTCAGCAGGCGCCCCCCGAGGAAATCCGCGCCGCCGTGCGTGAAGCGATCGCCGCCGGAGCCGCGGATGTGGGCAAGGTCATGGGACAGGTCATGCCGCGCTTCAAAGGGCGGGCAGACGGCAAGCTCATCAATCAGATCGCGCGCGAGGAGCTGGCGGCGGCCGTATGACTGCGGGTGGAGGGATCCCTCCCTCCGTGTTGGAGATCCTCGAGTTCCCGGCCGCCCTGGAGCGGGTGGCGGCGCATGCCGCAGGTCCGCTCGGCGCCGCCCGGGTGCGGAGTCGAACGCCGCTGACCACGGCCGCGGAGATCCAGACGGCGCTGGCGCTGGTGGCCGAGCTGGCGGCTCAGATGATCACCGATGACTCCCTCCGCGCCGAATCCGTCCCCGACATCACCGAACCCCTCGCGACCCTCGGGGTCCCGGGGAGCGCGTTGGAGGGCCCCGCGTTTGTGGGACTCGCCGACGCCCTGTCGGCCATCCGGGTCACCGCCGCGGAGCTGGCGCGCCTCGAGCGGGTCGCGCCACGCACGGCCGCGCTGCGGGTGCCACCCCCCCCCAAGGATCTGGAAGCACGCATCCGCCAGGCGATCGACCCCGAAGGATCGGTGCTCGACGGAGCCTCGCGCGATCTCGCGCGGGCACGCAAGGGAGTCCGGGAAACCCGACAGCGGCTGGTGGCGAAGCTCGAAACGCTGCTCGGGACGCTGGATGCGCAGGAACGCGCCCCCGATGCCGCGGTCACCGTGCGCGGTGGGCGCTACGTGATTCCGGTTCGCTCGAGCGCGAGGGGCAAGATCGGCGGGATCGTCCACGACGAATCCGCCACCCGCGCGACGGTGTTCGTGGAGCCGCCCGAAGTCATCGAGCTGGGCAACGAGCTGCGCCTGCGGGAGGCCGAGGAGCAGCGCGAGGTGCTCCGGGTCCTGCGCGAGCTGACCGAGCTGTTGCGCCCGCACGGAGAGACGGTGGCGGCGGGGTGGGAGATGTGCATCGCCTACGACGACCTCTGCGCCCGCGCGCGCTACGCGGTCCTCGTGAACGGATTCGTCCCTGAGGTGGGGCCGGGACCGCTGACGATTCGCGCCGGCCGGCACCCCTTGCTGCTGGATGGCGAAATCGTCGTCGTCCCGTTCGATCTGGAGCTGGCCGGGGACGAATGGACCGTGCTCGTCTCCGGTCCCAATACCGGCGGCAAGACGGTGCTGATCAAGGCGGTGGGGCTGTTGTGCCTCATGGCGCAGAGCGGCATCGTCCCGCCACTGGGGCCGCTTTCCCATCTTCCGGTGTTCACCCGGATCTTCGCGGATATCGGTGACCGCCAATCCATCGCCGCCAGCCTTTCGACTTTCTCGGCCCATGTTGCGGCGCTGCGCGACATCCTGGCCCATGCGGGCCCGGACTCATTGGTGCTGCTCGATGAAATCGGCAGCGGCACGGACCCCGCGGAGGGCGGTGCGCTCGCGGCCGCGGCTTTGCGGGCTTTGACCCGGCGGCGCGCCGTGACGCTCGCGACCACGCACCTCGGGGCATTGAAACAGCTCGCCTCGGAAACGGTGGGAATCGTCAACGCCTCGCTGCAGTTCGAGGCCGAGACCCTGACGCCGACCTATCGTTTGCTCAAGGGGATCCCCGGCCGGTCGTACGGTCTGGCGATCGCGCGACGCTTGGGCGTTGCCCCGGAGGTTCTCGCGGAAGCCGAGCGGGCCGTGCCCGATGCCGAGCGCACCCTCGACCGGCTGCTCGCGAGCGTGGAGGAGCGCGCCCGGGCCCTGACCGAACGGGAGCGGTCGGCGGCGGAGACGGACGAGGCCAATCGGCAGGGGCTGGCGCGGCTCGATTCCCGCTCGGCGGAGCTGTCGGAGCGCGAGCACGCGCTGCGGGAACGCGAGCGCACCCTCGACACCCGTTCGCGCGAGCAGGCCCGCGAGTATCTGCTGGCGGCCCGGAAGACCGTCGAAGCGGCGCTGGCACAGGCGCGCGCGGCGGTGGATGAAGCCACTGCCCGGGAAGCACGGCGCCAGATAGAAGAGGCGATCGCCAAGGAAACCAGGGAGCTTGAAGCGGAAGGGGTCAGGGGCCAGGGGTCAGGGGCCAGAGATCATCCCGTGGTTCCCGGAGCGCGGGTTCGGACATCCGTCGGGGCAGCGGGGACCGTACTCGAGGTTCGACCAGACGGGACCGTCGCTGTTGAGGCCGGTGGGATGCGACTGGTCGTCCCGGCGCGGGAGCTTGAGGTGTTGGAGGAGCCGCCGGGCGTTCCCCGACGCCCGCCGAGCCCGGCGCGGCCGCCGGGCGGAGGGGAGCGCCCAGCGGCGACGACCGAAGCCACGAGCGAGGTCTCGTTGCGCGGGTTGCGTCCCGACGAGGCCGAGACGACCCTCAATCAGGCGCTCGACGCGGCGATCCTTGCCGACCTGCCGTACCTCCGGATCATCCACGGCAAGGGCACCGGGGCGCTACGCGATCTCGTCCAGAGAGTGCTCAAGTCCGATCCGCGAGTCGGCCATTTCGATTTCGCCCCGTCGCAGCAGGGCGGCACCGGCGTCACCGTGGTGGAATTCCGCGCATGAGCGTGATCCCCGACGAGATTATCGAACAGGTTCGCGACGCCGCCGATCTGGTGGGGATCATCGGGGAACAGGTGGAGTTGAAGCGCTCCGGCTCCGACTACCGCGGTCCCTGTCCGTTTCACGGGGGTACCCACCGCAACTTCGCCGTCATTCCCAAGAAGGGGATGTTCTACTGCTTCGTCTGTCACGAGGCGGGGGATGTCTTCACCTTCTTTATGAAGCGGCTTGGCATGGACTACCCCACCGCCGTTCGGGAGGTGGCGCGCCGGGTGGGGATCACCATTCCGGAGCGCGGGCCCACGGGGCCCGATCCGAGAGAGCCGTTGTTCTCCTGCGTCGCGGCCGCGCACGACTGGTTCGCCCGGCAGCTCCACGAGCGGGACGAGGCGGACGTGGCCCGGACCTATCTCGCCGGCCGGTCGGTAGATCTGGAACAGGCCACGGTGCTCGGGCTGGGCTACGCCCCGCGCGGGATCGCGTTCCAGGAAGCGATGAGGAATCTGGGGTTGAAGGACGAGGTGCTGCTGGACGCGGGTCTGTTGCGACGCCGCGACGACGGCACCCTGGTACCGCGATTTCGCGGCCGGCTGCTCTTCCCGATCCACGATCTGCGCGGGCGGGTCGTCGGGTTCGGCGGACGGATCCTGGGCGAGGGCGAGCCCAAGTATCTGAACT
The DNA here is from genome assembly GCA_035500495.1 of Gemmatimonadales bacterium. Taxonomy (GTDB): domain Bacteria; phylum Gemmatimonadota; class Gemmatimonadetes; order Gemmatimonadales; family GWC2-71-9; genus DASTHG01. The sequence goes on along the minus strand of DATJXC010000012.1, from coordinate 22,664 downwards.
CTCCCGATACGCCGATCTTCCATAAGGGAAAGCTCCTCTACCACCTCCACGTCGCGAAACACGCCATGCGCAAGGCGGAGCGCGCGATTCTGGTCGAGGGATACTTCGACGTCATCCGCCTGGCGCTGGCCGGCCTCGAAGAGGTCGTGGCCCCCCTGGGCACGGGACTGACCGCGGACCAGGCGGACCTCCTCAAACGGCACGCGCCCCAGGTCACCTTGCTCTACGATTCGGACGACGCCGGCTTGCGCGCCACCTTCCGCGCCGGGGACGAGCTGTTGCGTCACGGTCTGCGCGTGAGTGTGGCCACCCTCCCGGCGGGTGAGGATCCGGACTCGCTCGTGTTGCGCGGCGGCCTGGCCGCCCTGGAGCCGCTGCTGCGCGATGCCGTGGACGTGCTGGAGCGCAAGATTCAGATCCTCGAGCGCAAGGGGTTCTTCGGGACGCTCCCCGGCCGGCGCCGGGCACTGGACCGGCTGCTGCCGACGATCCGCGCGACGCAGGATCCGATCACTCGGGAGCTGTATCTCACGCGCGCGGCCGAGGCGGCGGGGATCAAGAAAGACGTGCTGGAGCGGGAAGTGGGACGGGGGAATGGGGAAGGGTCCCCTGTCCCCCTTCCCCCGTCCCGCCTCCCGGCCGTGGCTCTGCCGGCGAACGCCGAGAAGGCTTTGCTCCTGCTCTTGATCGAGAGCCCGGAGTGGAAGTCCCGCGTCGTCGATGCTGTCGATCCCGAGGAGTTCGAATTCCAGCCCTACCGCGCGGTCTACGAAGCGGTACTGGACGGGACCGTGGCGGGGCTCGACGAGGCCGGCGCGCGCACCCTGGAGGAGCTCCAGGCCGAAGGACTGGGCGGGCGCGATCCCAACGACATGTTCACCCGCGGGGTGAACTGGATGGAAGCCCGGCGGTTGGAGCGAGAAATGGAGCGGCTCGATGGGTTGATCCCGCTCGCCAATCCGGCGGACCAACCCGGACTGCTGGCAGAAAAACGGCGCGTGTTCGACGCGCTGCGGACCCGATTCCCCCGATACAAGATCGCCGCAAGGAGGCGCAGTGCACCCGGATCTTGAAGCGTTGTTGGCGTTGCAAGAGCAGGATCGCCTGGTCATGTCGGCCCAGCAGGCGCTCGACGCGTTGGCCCCGGAGTTCCGGCGGCTCGACGAGCAGCTGGCGGTGGCGGAGCGGGGGCTGGACGCCGCGCGCCGCGGGATCGACGACGCCCTGCGGCGCCGCAACGAGCTCGAAGGCAAGATCACGAGCTTCAAGACCATGCAGGAACAGCGACGCCAGCGACTCGAGTGGGTGCGCGGAGCGAAGGAGGCCGCGACCCTGATGGCCGAGTTGGACCTCGCCCGCAGCGTGCTGGCGAAAGAAGAAGCGGAGTTCATGCGGACGGGGGATTCCGTGCATGAGGCGGAGCGCAAGGCCGGCGAGGCCGAGAAAGCAGTCGCCGCCGTGAGAGAGCAGCAGGCCGCCGAACGCGAGGTGCTGCAAGGGAAACGGGAGGCGATCCTCGCCGAGCAGGAGCAGATGCTCACCGCACGGGAAGCGGCCACCAAGAGCGTCGAGCCATCGCTGCTCGCCCGCTACGAGCGGATCCGGAAAGGGAAGGCCCCGCTGGCTCTGTACGCCTTGCACGGGGACGCCTGCGGTCGCTGCTACACCGCGGTCCCCACACAGCGTCGCGTCCTGATCCAGCGCGGGGCGAGCATCGAAGTCTGCGAAGCCTGCGGCGTGCTCCTCTACGCCTCGGAATGATTCCCGCGCGCTGGTCCTTGAGCGCCCCGGCTGACCCGGCGGCGATGCAACGGATCGCGGCCGAGCTCCGCATCCCGGAGGCCCTCGCCGCCCTGCTGGTGCAGCGCGGCTTCGCCACACCGGACCACGCCAAGGCATTTCTGCGGCCAGAGCTCACCGGACTGAGCGATCCGCTCGACTGGGCGGACATGCGCGTCGCCGTCGATCTCGTGGCGGGGGCCGTGCGCAAGGGCGAGACGATCCTGGTGCACGGGGACTATGACGTGGATGGGCAGTGCGCCGCGGCGATGCTGACGCGCATCCTCCAGAGCGCCGGGGCGAACGCTCGCGCCTTCGTTCCGCATCGGATCCGCGACGGCTATGACTTCGGACCGGCGGGACTTGCGGAAGCCGGGCGGGTGGGCGCCCGCCTGATCATTACCTGTGATTGCGGGATCACCGCCCTCGACACGGTCCGGGCGGCGCGGGAAGCGGGGATCGCGGTGATCGTCACCGATCACCACCTGCCCGGTGACGAGCTCCCCTCGGCCGACGCCGTGCTCGATCCGCAGCGCCCCGACTGCCCGTCCGAGGACAAGGACCTGTGCGGGACCGGGGTCGCCTTCAAGCTGGCCACGGCACTCGTTCCGGCCCTCGGGTTGTCGGCGCATCTGCCGCTGCATTTCCTCGACTTCGTGGCCTTGGCGACCGTCGCCGACGTCGTGCCCCTGACCGGAGAGAATCGCATTCTCGTCCGCCACGGGCTCAGGCTCCTCGCCGAGAGCCGCTGGGCGGGGATCCGCGCCCTGGTCGAGACCGCCGGTCTCGGCGGCAAACCGCTGCGGGCGGGGCATGTGGGCTATATCCTGGCGCCCCGGCTCAACGCCGTCGGCCGGATCGGCGACGCCAACGACGGCTTGAAGCTGCTGCTCTGCGACGACGCCGGCGTGGCGGCCAAGCTCGCCCGGGAGCTGGAAACCTTGAATGCCCGCCGGCAGGAGCTGGACCGGCGGATCCTCGACGAGGCGGTGGCACTGGCCGAACGCGAGGTGGCCAACGACACCCGAGCCATCGTGCTGGCCGGCGAAGACTGGCATCCCGGGGTGATCGGGATCGTGGCCTCCCGGCTGGTCGAGCGCTACGGCCGTCCGACATTCCTGGTGGCGTGGGAAGGCGACCGCGGCCGGGGCTCGGGCCGGAGCATCGCCAACTTCGACCTGCACGCCGCCCTGCAGCGGGTGGGGGGGACCCTGGAGAAGTTCGGGGGTCACACCATGGCGGCCGGCCTGACCGTCCAGCGGAACCGCTTCGAGGAGTTCCGTGTTGCGTTTCTCGACGTCGCGCGACAGCTTCTCACCCCCGCCGACCTGGTTCCGGCGCAGCGGATCGACCTCGAGCTGCCCTTGCGGCTCGTGTCGGACGATCTCGAGCGGTTGATGCGCCACCTCGAGCCCTGCGGGGCGGGCAACCCGGCGCCCGTGTTCGGTGTGCGCGGGGTTCGCGCGGTCGGCGCGCGCCGCGTGGGGGGGAATCACCTCAAGTTCACGCTCGACGACGGCTCGGGAGTGCTTCCGGCCATCGGGTTCCAGTGGGCGGACGTGGTGCCGGCGGAGTGGCTGGGACAGCCCCTCGACGTCGCGTTCCGGTTGGAGCGGGATGAATGGCAGGGACGGGCGCGACTCCAGGCGCGGGTCGCGGCGATCGCCCCCAGTGGCGGGGGGGAGGGTGCGGAGGCGGCGTGATCACCATCATCGCGGGCCAATTCAAGAACCGGCGGCTGAAGACTCCGACCGGCGAGAAGACGCGCCCCACCGCGGGCAAGGTACGCGAAGCGCTGTTCAGCATCCTGCAGCGCTCGGTGCCCGGGGCGCGCGTCCTGGACCTGTACGCGGGATCCGGCGCCCTGGGTCTCGAAGCGTTGTCGCGCGGGGCGGCGAGCGTGGACTTCGTCGAAGTGCATCGGGCCGCGCTCGCGGCATTGAAGGCGAACCTGACCTCCCTGAAGGTCCAGGACCGGGCGACGATCCACCGCAAAGACGCCCTCAAGTTCGCGGAGCTGCTGCAACCCGGCCAGTACGACATCGCCTTCGCCGATCCACCATACGCCGGGGATGCCGCGGCCCGACTCGTCGCGATGTTCCGCCTGGTGCCGTTCGCGCGGATCCTCACCATCGAGCATCCGGCGGAGCGTCCGATGCCGGGCGACGACACGCGTCGGTATGGAGACACCGCGGTCACGCTGCTCTACGCCCCATGACCAAGCCGCGCATCGCCGTCTACCCGGGATCGTTCGACCCCATCACCAAGGGCCACGAAGACCTGATTCGCCGTTCACTGGGCTTCGTCGACCGTGTGGTCGTCGCGGTGGCCGTGAACGTGGCGAAACAGCCCCTGTTCTCCCTGGAGGAGCGCGTCGCGCTCATCCAGGAGACGGTGCGGCTCCCGGGCGTCGAAGTCCGGGCTTTCGAAGGACTCCTTGTCCAGTTCGCGCGCGAGGTCGGGGCCTCGGTCATCGTGCGGGGGTTACGGGCGGTTTCGGACTTCGAGTACGAGTTTCAGATGGCGCTGATGAACCGGAACCTCGATCCGAAACTCGAAACCGTGTTCCTCGTGCCGGCGTTCGACCTGACCTACCTGTCCTCCAGCCTGGTGCGGGAGGTCGCCCGCTTCGGGGGAGACGTCTCGGCGTTGGTCCAGCCGGTCGTCCAGGAAGCCCTCAAGCGGAAGTTCCAGCGGTGACCTTCCTGGCGCGCGTCATGGAGCAGGCGCGCCGCGCGCCAACCCCCCGCCGAGTCGTACTGCCGGAAGGTGACGACCCGAGAGTCCAAGAGGCGGCCCGGCGCATCGCCGCCGAGGAGATCGCTGTTCCGGTCGTCCTGACTCGGGCCTCCCCATTCGCGAAGCTGGAAGCGAGCGTGCAGCTGCTTCGCACGCGGCGGCCCGAGAAATTCCCGACCGAAGCGGCGGCAGCCGAAGCGCTCCGCCATCCCATCACCTACGGTGCCTGTCTCGTAGCCCTGGGTGAGGCCGACGCGATGGTGGGCGGTTGCGCCCACCCGACCGGTGACGTGATCCGCGCGGCCCTCTGGGCGGTGGGCCCCGCGCCCGGGCTCGACCTCGTGAGCAGCGCCTTCTACATGACTCTGGGTGATCGGGTGCTCACCTTCACCGACGGGGCCGTCGTCCCCGACCCGACTCCCGATCAGCTCGCCCAGATCGCGCTCGCCGCCGCACGGGATCGCCGTCGCGTCGTGGGGGACGCCCCGGTCGTGGCGTTCCTGTCTTACAGCACCAAGGGCAGCGCGGCGGGCCCGCTGGTCGACCGAGTCCGGCAGGCGGTCGCGGCGTTCCACCGGCTGGCCCCCGACGTGCCCGCCGACGGCGAGCTGCAGGGGGACGCCGCGCTGGTCGGGGACATCGGACGCAGCAAGGCGCCGGGGTCACCGGTCGCGGGGCAGGCCAACATCCTCGTGTTTCCCAACCTGGACGCCGGCAACATCGCGTACAAGCTGGTCCAGTGGCTGGGCGGGTGGCGGGCCATCGGTCCGATCCTGCAGGGGGTCGCGCGCCCGATGAGCGACCTATCCCGGGGGGCGAGTGCCGACGATATTGTGGAGACGGTCGCGGTCACTGTCCTGCAAGCGGAGGAGCCCGGATGAGTTTTTCCCTGACGAAGGACCCGCGCGGCGTCGTCGTCGTCGGTGTGGAAGGCCAGCTGATCGTGGGCAACCGCCAAGAGCTGAAGGCCAAGGTGCTGGACGCGCTCGAGGGCGGAGCCAAGCGCTTCGTGATCGACTTCAATCACACCGGGTACATCGACTCCTCCGGCCTGGGGGTCCTCGTGTCCCTCTCCAAGAAGATCCGGGAGCAGGGTGGCGAGCTGCGGCTCTCCGGTCTGAATGAGGATCTGCAGACCCTGTTCGAGCTCACCAAGCTCGACACGCTGTTCTCCATCGCCAAGACCTCCGCGGAGGCGCTCGCCGCCTTCTGACCGTGGCCACGTCGCTGCGCCTCGTCCGCCGGTCTCGCTCGCGCGACGAAGTCGAATTGTCGCTCGCCGTGCCGAGCGACCTGGACATGGTGGGAGAGGCGGTCGAGCTCCTGGCGCGTCACTGCGACACCGGACTGCTTTCGCCTCGCCGGCTGCAGTTCAATTTGCGCGTCGCCCTGGCCGAGACGCTCGCCAACGCCATCGCGTACGGCAACCGCAGTGACCGTTCCAAGCCCGTCGACGTCTGCGTCACCATCGGCCCCGACGCTCTGACGATCGTCGTCACCGACTCCGGCACCGGATTCGATCCGGCCGCCGTGCCCGACCCGACCACCCCGGAAAATCTGGAGCGCGACGACGGGCGCGGGCTGTTCGTGCTGCGCCATCTCGTGGACCAGATCGAGTTCAACGACAAGGGCAATCGCATATGCCTGGTGCTGCGAGCGGGCTGACCAGACTGGACCGGCTGCTGCCGGAGCTGTCCCTCGCCACGGGCGTGACCTTGCGCCTGGTGCGTGAACGGGAAGGCGACGGGAAGCGGGGGGCGGAAAACGTGTGGGTGGAGCCGATTCCGGGCGCCGCGGGGCTCTGGCTGGAGATCGGCTCCCGGACGATGACCGCGGATCGGGCCACGGCGCTGGCGGAGATCGTCGGGTCCCTCGTCGAGGCGGAGCAGGAGACGGCCCAGGTGGCGACCGAGCTGTCCGGCCGCTACGAAGAAATCGATCTGATCTACACCATCAGTGAGATCCTCGGCCACACCATCCGGCTGGATGAAGCGGCCCGACGGATCCTGCACGAAGTCGCCACCGTCGTCGGGGCGCGGCGCGCCAGTCTGTTCGTGCTGGACGAGGAGCACAAGGTGTTGCGCGCGGTCGCGGCCAAGGGGAACGAGCCCAAGGTGATGGATTCCATCGAGCTGGACGACGATTGCTCCGTGGCCGCACGGGCGTTCCGCGAGATGAAGATCGTGAGCTACGATCCCTCCGACCCCACCGCGGAGAACCCGGGGTGCCCCACCGGGCGGAGCTACCGGGGGCGCGCGTTCCTCTCGGTACCCGTGCTGTACGCCTCGCCCGGGGGACAGTCGCGGCCGATCGGCGTGATCAATCTCACCGACCGCACCGGCCCCGACGCGTTCTCAGCCGGCGATCGGAAGCTCGTGGCCGCCATCGCGAACCAGATCGGCGCCGCGCTCGAAAACGCCCGGCTGGTGCAACGCGACCTGCGCCAGCAGCGGATGCGGCGGGAGCTCGAGCTGGCGCACGACCTGCAGCTCAAGTTGCTCCCTTCACCCGCGGTGCTGCAGGGCAAGGCGGATGTCGCCGTGCGCTGCCGCCCCGCCGATTCCGTGGGCGGCGATTTTTACAACCTCCTCCGGCTGCACGGCGAGCGGGTGGGCGTGATGATCGGCGACGTCTCGAGCCACGGGTTCGGGGCCGCCCTGATCATGGCGCTGGCGATGGCTGCTTCCGGCATTCACGCCGAGCTCGCCGAGACGCCGGCCGATGTCCTGGCGGCGCTCGAGGAGTCGCTGGCGGACGAGCTTTCCCAGACCGAGATGTTTCTCAGTCTGTTCTACGCGGTGGTCGATCCCGCCGGGGCGACCCTCGCCTATGCGAACGCGGGGCATCCCCACGCATTTCTGGTGGACATCGAAACCGGGGAGTCCCAGCGGCTCGAGGCCACGCGGCCGCCGCTGGGCCTCGGCGGGACCCGCGGGACCGAGCGGGCCGTCCCGTGGCGGCGCGGCCGCGACATGCTCTGTCTCTTCACCGACGGGATCGCCGACGCCGTGAGCGAGGGGGGTGAGCGGTTCGGGGAGGAGCGCGTCCTGAGTCATGTGCGACGCCTCGCCCAGCGGCCCGCCCAGCAGATCCTCGACGCCATCTCGACCGACGTCGCCGCGTTCACCGGCGGGGGGGCCCCGAGCGACGACCGGACCCTGCTCCTGCTCAAGTCGTGAGTCCGAAACGGCGCGCTCCCCCGCACCGCCCGCGTCCCCCCCTCGGCCAGCACTTCCTTTCCGATCCCCACATCCTCCGCCGCATCGTCGACGCCCTGGACCCGGCGCCGGACGAGGTCGTGCTCGAGATCGGACCGGGGAAGGGGAGCCTGACGAGCGAACTGCTCGCTCGGGGGATGCGGGTGATCGCCATAGAGAAGGATCGGCGGCTGGCCAGGGAGTGCGGATTGCGGATTGCGGATTGCGGATTTGAACACGTCGAGATCGTGCAGGGAGACGCACTGCGGCTGAATTGGCATGCGCTGCTGGGATCCCACAACGACAATCCGCAATCCGCAATCCGCAACCCGCAATTCAAGATCGCCGGCAACATCCCCTACGCCATCACCACGCCGTTGATCGACAAAGCGCTCACCCCGCCGCTGCCGGAGCGGATCGTCTTCCTGGTGCAGGCCGAAGTGGCCGATCGGGTCACCGCGGCGCCCGGGTCGAAGGCGTATGGGGCTCTCACGGTGGGGGTGCAGGCGCAGTGCGCCGTCTCCCGGCTGTTCACCGTGCGGCGCGGGTCGTTCACGCCGCCGCCGCGGGTGGAGAGCGCGGTGATCCGGCTGATCCCGCTTGCATCACCGCTCGTTCCCATAGAGGAGGCGGATGCCTTCCGCCGGTTCGTCACCGCCTGTTTCGGGTTCCGCCGCAAACAGCTGCGCGGGGTGCTGCGCGGGGTCACGGGAGCGGAGACCGCCGCGGTGGACGCCGGGCTCGCCGCGCTCGCACTCGATCCCCGGGCGCGGCCCGAGACCCTGGCGCCAGAGCAGTTCGTGCGGCTCTTGCGTTGGCGCTGGTGATTGTGAAATTATTCACATAATGCGAAAGATCCCCGAGAGCACCGTCCGGCGCCTGGCGCTGTATCTGCGATATCTCGAGGAATCCAGCGCCGGAGGGCAGGTGACGATCTCCTCGGCGGAGCTCGCCCGTCGTGGCGGGACGACGTCGGCGCAGGTGCGCAAGGATCTGTCCTTCTTCGGCTCCTTCGGCAAACGCGGCCTGGGCTACCCGGTCGCGGCCCTGACCGGCCGTCTGCGCGAGATCCTCGGGTTGAAGAGCCCGCATCGCGTGATCCTGATCGGCGCCGGGAAGGTCGGGGCGGCGCTCATGCACTATCCGGGATTTGCCGAGCGCGGCTTCAGTGTCGCCGCGATCTACGATCGGGATCCCCGCAAGATCGGATCGCGCTGGAACGGTCTCTTGATCCGCGACGTGCGGCACTTGGAGCGGGACCTGCGTCGGGAGCCTACCGACATCGCGATCGTCGTGATCCCGGCGACCGCGGCCCAGCAGGTGGCGGAACGCCTCGTCAGCGCCGGGGTGAAGGCGATTCTCAATTTCGCTCCGGTGCAGCTGGTACTGCCGGACAGTGTGGCGGTGCGGAACGTCAACATGGCCCTCGAACTGGAGACGCTGAGCTACGACCTGACAGTACGCTGACCGACCACTCATCACTTCCCACTTCGCCTTCCCACCCCCTGTTAGATTGGGCTCATGCCCAAGGTTCATGTAACCTCCGAAATCGGTCCGCTGCGCTCGGTCCTGGTCCATACGCCGGGGAACGAGCTCGTCGCCGTCACCCCGGGCAGCCGGGAGAACTACCTCTTCGACGACATCATCGATCTCGAACTGGCGCAGCGGGAGCACCGGCACTTCGTGGCCGTGCTGGAGCGCTTCGCGGACGTGTACGAGGTGCGGGATCTGCTGACGGAGATCGTCGCCCGGCCGGAGGTTCGCGACTTTCTGGTGACCCGGGCGCTGGAGGTGGTCCCTTCGGATGCCCTGGCCAAGCAGCTGGCCCAGCTGTCCGCGGAGTCGCTCGTGGGTCTCATGATCGAAGGCGCCCAGGAGGAAACTGGTCCGATCGCGCGGGCGCTGAATGAGGAGGGCTACGCCCTGCCGCCGCTGCCCAACCTCTTCTTCACCCGCGACGTCGGCATCGTGGTCGGAGACCACGTGGTGATCGGGTCCATGCGCTACGGTGTCCGGTGGACCGAGGAGCTGCTCATCAAGGCGCTGTTCCGCTATCACGAAAAGCTCGCCAACGCCGGCATCCTCTACGACGGATCGGAGGAGAAGCGCACCAACTACACGATCGAGGGCGGGGACGTGCATCCGTTGCGGCCGGATCTGCTGCTCGTCGGGTTCAGCGAGCGCACCAGCCCGGCGGCGCTGGACCAGCTGTGCGACATGGCATTCGACAAGTGCGGCATCACCGACGTGATCGTCATGGTCCTGCCGAACGAGCCGACGGCGATCCACCTCGACATGATCTTCACCCACATCGATCGCGAGACGTGCGTCGTCTATCCCCCGTATTTCGTCGGACCCGAACGCCTCGCCGTGCTGCATCGCCGCCGCCGCTCCAAGGGCGTGAAGGAGGTGCCCAATTTCTTCGCCGCGATGCAGGCGGTGGACCTCCCGCTCGAGCCCGTCTTCTGCGGTGGCCCCCAGCGCACGGTGCAGGACCGGGAGCAGTGGTCCTCGGCCTGCAATTTCTTCGCGGTGCGCCCCGGCGTCGTCATTACCTACGCGCGCAACGAAGCGACCCTGCGCGAGCTGGAGCACAGCGGCTACCGCGTCATTCCGGCCGTCAACCTCCTGACGGGCGAGGATGTCCTGGAGGAGAATGAGCGGGGAGCGATCACGATCGACGGAAGCGAGCTGGTGCGGGGAGGTGGGGGGCCGAGGTGCATGACGCTGCCGTTGAGAAGGGATGATCTGTGAAAGCATTGCGGATTGTGAATTGCGAATTGCGGATTGAACCCATGAACTCCGCTCGGCTGTTCGAACCTCCATTGCCAATCCGCAATCCGCAATCCGCAATCCGCAATTAGCACATGCCCCACACCACCTTCACCGTCGGCCGGTTACGTTGCCACACCCTCGAGGGCGGTCGGCAGCACCTGGACGGCGGTGCCATGTTCGGAGTCGTCCCCAAACCCCTGTGGGAGAAACGCATCCCCGCCGACGCCCGGAACCGCATCCCACTGGCGTTACGCTGCCTCCTGATTGAGCACGAGGATGGCTTGGTGCTCGTCGATACGGGGATCGGCAACAAGGAGGACGCGAAGTTTCAAGACATTTACGGGGTCGAGAACGCGGGGACGGACGGCCGCACCCTGCTCGAAGACGCGCTGGCGGAGCTGGGCCACCGCCCCGAGGACATTCGTTGGGTCATCAATACTCATCTGCACTTTGATCACGCCGGCGGCAACACGCGCAAGGGCGAAACCGGCGCGGTCCAGCTCGCCTTTCCCCGGGCACGGTACGTCGTGACCCGCGGCGAGCTCGAGTTCGCCACCCATACCAACGAACGCACGGCGGGGAGCTACCGGTCGCACAACTTTGCCACCGTGCCGTTCCAGCTGATCGAGGCTGACACGGAAGTACTCCCTGGGATCCGGGTGCTCCCGACCCCGGGGCACGTGCCTTTCCACACCTCGATCCTCGTGGAGGGCGGCGGAGAACGGGGCTGCTTTCTCGCGGATCTGGTACCGACCTCCGCGCACCTGCCGCTGCCGTGGATCATGGGATACGACGTGGAGCCGCTGCGCACCCTGGAATCCCGCCGCGGGCTCTACGCCCGGGCGGAAGCCGAGGGATGGTTGCTCTGGTTCGAGCACGATCCGGAAATCGCAGCCGGGCGGCTCGGCCGAAGCGGCAGGATGTTCGGGCTTGTGGAGCCGGTCTCCCGCGGCTAAGTTGCTGTCCACAATACAGTAAGCGGGCGCCCCCCTTCCCGGGGGAGTCGCCCCACCTCCAGGCCTCGCCAGAGCCGTCGGCGAGCGCTCCAGGGTCCGAGCAAGAGGCAGCAACTCTTGCATTGAGGGTTCGCTGACAGCTGATAGCTGACAGCTGGTAGCGTTCCCCTCACGACGCGGATTCCCCGAGCCTCTGGAGTCCGCATTTTTCTTTTCCAGGAGGAGGCTGGCACTGGCGATCGAAAGCAGCGGCGGGACCAATAGCAAGGCACAACCGCGGACCCGGGTCAATCGGCAGATCCGTATCAGCCCGGTCCGGGTCATCGGCGATGATGGGGCGCAGCTTGGCGTACTGACGATCGACCAGGCGCTGGCGGCGGCCCAAGAGCGTGGGCTCGACCTCGTTGAGGTCGCCCCGCTGGCCCGGCCTCCCGTCGTAAAGATCATGGATTACGGGAAGTTCAAGTTCGAGCAGGCCAAGGCGGCCCGCGCCGCCAAGAAGAAGCAGCACGTGATTCACCTGAAGGAAGTGAAGTTCCGCCCCGGGATCGACGATCACGATTTTGCGTTCAAGACCCGGCATGCGCGGGAGTTCTTGGCGGACGGCAACAAGGTGAAAGTGACCATGATGTACCGCGGCCGACAGATGGCGCACATCGAGCTGGGGCGGGAGGTGCTGGACCGCGTCGCCGCCGAGCTGAAGGACATCGGCAAGATCGAGCAGGAACCGAAGCTCGAAGGCCGGAACATGTCGATGGTGCTGGGGCCCAAGTGAGCCGTCAGCTGTCAGCTCTCAGCAGTCGGCTGAATGCTGACCGCCGGTAGCTGACCGCATTAACCTGAGGTTACGATGCCCAAGCAGAGATCAAAACGCGCGCTGCGCAAACGCGTCAGGCTCACCGGCTCCGGCCGGCTGCGCCGCCACCGCGCCATGAAGAGCCACATCCTGACTTCGAAGCATCCGAAGCGAAAGCGGCACCTGCGCAAGGGCACGCTCGTCTCGCACGCGGATGAACGCCGCCTGAAGCGCTTGCTGATGGCGTAAGGGGAACCTGCCGATGCCTCGCGTAAAGAGCAATGTCGCGCGCTTGAAGCGCAAGAACAAAATCATGAAGCTCGCCAAGGGCTACTGGGGCGGGCGCAGCAAACTCTGGAAAGCCGCCAAGGAGAGCGTCGAGCGGGCCCAGAAGTACGCCTACCGCGACCGTCGCCGGAAGAAGGGTGAGTTCCGGCAACTCTGGATCACGCGGATCAATGCCGCGGCCCGGCGCCATGAGCTGTCCTACAGCCGGCTCATGAATGGCCTGCGTCGTGCCGGGGTGGAGATCAACCGCAAGGTGCTCGCCGATCTCGCCGTGCGGGACCCGGGTGCGTTCGAGCAGCTGGCGGAGGTCGCGAAGAAGGCGCTCTGACCATGCGCGACCTCCAGGCGGAGCTGTCCGGCCTGCGGGAGCGTCTCCAGGAAATCCCCCAGGCGGACGAGCGCCGGCTGCAGGAGCTCCGCACCGAGCTCCTCGGGCGCAAAGCCGGCGCGCTCACCGAAATCCTCCGAGCGCTCCCCACCCTCGATCCGGACACCCGGAAGCAGGTGGGCGGTCCGGCGAACGCCTTGAAGCGCGAGCTCGAGGCGGCTCTCGACGCGCGCGAGCGGGCCCTGGAGACGGGTGCCCGGACCGCGGCGGACGTCGACCGGTCGATGCCGGGCCGCGCGACCTGGCCGGGGGGACTGCACCCGGTCACACAGGTCGTGGACGAGATTTGCGAGATCTTCCACGAGATCGGGTTCACCCGCGCCGTCGGCCCCGAGGCGGAAACCGAGCGCAACAACTTCTACGCGCTCAACTTCTCCAAGGACCATCCGGCCCTCGACTCCCAGGACTCCTTCTATTTGAGCAAGGACGTCCTGCTGCGCACGCACACCTCCCCCGTCCAGGTGCGCACCCTGGAGTCATTCCCGCCGCCGATTCGGGTCGTGATTCCGGGCCAGGTGTACCGCCGCGACCCCTTCGACGCGTCGCATGCCCCCGTCTTCGAGCAGATCGAGGGCCTGGTGGTGGACGAGGGGATCAGCTTCGTGGACCTGAAGGCGACCCTCGGCTACTTCGCACGGCGGTTCTTCAGCGCGGATACCACCGTCCGCTTCCACCCCTCGTACTTCCCGTTCACGGAGCCGTCCGCGGACGTGAGCGTGCGCTGCCCCCTGTGCAAGGGCCGGGGGTGCTCCACGTGCAAACAGACCGGGTGGATCGAAATTCTCGGGTGCGGCATGGTGCACCCCGCCGTGTTCGAGGCGTGCGGCGTGGATAGCGAGCGCTACACCGGGTTCGCCTTTGGGATGGGCCCGCACCGCATCGCGATCATCCGTCACGGGGTACCTGACATCCGGCTCTTCTACGAAAGCGACGTGCGGTTCCTGCGGCAGTTCAGCGGCGTCCGTGGAGCGGGGGACCGTTCATGAACGTTTCCCGGCGCTGGCTCGAGGCGCTCCTGGGAGGGCCGCTGGACGCGGCCCAGGTTGCGGACCTGCTGTTCCGACGGGTGTGCCCGGTCGAGGCGGTGGTGCCGTTGCATCAGGACCTGGGCGACGTGCTGATCGCGCGCGTGCTCGAGGTCAAGCGCCATCCCAACGCGGATCGCCTGAGCCTCTGCCAGGTCGACGCGGGAGGCGCGGGTGGTCCCCTCGAGGTGGTCTGCGGCGCGCCCAACGTCCAGGCGGGAAAGACCTATCCCTTCGCCCCCGTGGGCGCCACTCTCCCCGGCGGCCTGAAACTCGAGCGCAAGAAGATCCGGGGCGTCGTGTCGAACGGCATGCTGTGCTCCGCGCGGGAGCTGGGCCTGGGGCAGGACCACGAAGGGATCCTGGAGCTCGACACTCGGGCGGCCCCCGGCACCCGGTTCCAGGACGCTTTCCCGGTTGCCGACGACCAGATTGTGATCGAGGTCTACGCCAACCGCCCCGACCTGCTGTGCCACAGAGGGATCGCGCGCGAGATCGCAGCGGGACAGGGCGGCGTCGTGAAGCTTCCCGCGTTCCCCGGTGGAGCGACGGGTGCGCCGACCATGCCGACGCCGGTGCGACAGGCCAGGCAAGGCGTGGTCGACGGCGTCGCAATCCGCCTCGAGGATCCCGAGGGCGCGCCCCGCTACATGATCGCCGTGATCCGGGGCGTGAAGGTCGGTCCATCGCCGGCATGGCTCGTCGATCGGTTGAGCGGGGTCGGGCAGCGCTCGATCAACAACGTCGTCGACGCCACCAACTACATCTTGTTCGAGCTCAACCAGCCGATGCATGCGTTCGACCTTGCTCGGCTGCGCGGGCCGGCGGTCGTAGTGCGCCGCGCCAAGCCCGGCGAGCGGATCAAGACCCTCGACGGGATGGAGCGCACCCTCACGGCCGAGATGACGGCGATCTGCGACGCGGAACGGCCGACCATCGTCGCCGGCGTGATGGGGAGCGCCGAGTCGGAGGTGACGACGGAAACCACCGACCTGGTGCTCGAGTGCGCCTATTTCCAGCCGACCCGGATCCGGCGCACGCGCCGCGCCCTCGAGCTTTCGAGCGATTCGAGTTACCGCTACGAGCGCGGGATCGACATGCTGGGCATGCCGGACGCGTTGCGCCGCGCCATCGACCTGATCGTGACGCTCGCCGGTGGCGCGCTGCGGGAGCCGCCGATCGATCTGTGGCCCGAGCCCCAGAGCCCGCGCACGGTGTTTCTCCGCCCCGAGCGCGTTGCGCACGTCCTGGGCGTCCCAGTGCCGACGCCGGAGATCGAGCGTCTGCTCTCGAGCGTGGGCTTCGTGGTGGCACCCAAGGACCAGCGGCTCGCGGTGCAGGTGCCCGGGTGGCGGCCCGATGTGGTCCGGGAAGTGGATCTCATCGAAGAAGTCGCCCGTCTGCGCGGCTACGATTCCTTTCCCGACGAGCTTCGCGCCTACCGTCCGGGCTCCGTTCCCCACGCGCCGGTCGAGCTGGTGCTGGCCCGCGTGCGGGAGGCGATGGTGCGGGACGGCTTCTACGAGGCCCGCACCGCGCCCCTCGGCCCCGCCGATGGTCCGGAGGCCATTCCGGTTCTGAATCCGCTTTCGGGGTTGGACGCACACCTGCGGAGCCGGATGCTCCCCGGGCTGATCCGGGGCGTCGAGCACAACTGGTCCGCCCGTGAGCGCGATGTACGGTTGTTCGAAGTGGGGACCCTGTTCAAACCGACGAAATCGGGAACTCGAGGCGGTCCTCCCGATGAGCAGCCCTGGCTTGGAGTGGTGCTGACGGGGGCCCGCCGCCCGCTGCACTGGTCCGATGGGGGGGCTGCGAAACAACCTGATATGGACTTATGGGACTTGAAGTACCACTTTGAGTTAGCGGTTTCGGCGGTGGCGCCTGGGGCGGTGGTGAAAGCAGCTGGGGACGGGGGAAGGGGAACGGGGGACCTGGCCGGCCTGTGGGAGGCGGTGGACCCGGACGGTGTCCTCGTGGGTACGGCCGGGAGGTTGACCGCTGATGCGCCCAACTGGGCGGCCCCCCTGTTCGGGTTCGAGGTTCGGATCACGATCGCCCCGCGGGAACCGGCGGTGTATCGGGCGCTGCCTACCCAACCGGCAAGCGTGCAGGACCTGTCCCTGGTGCTGCCGGGTGGCGTGTCCGCCGAGCAGGTTGAGACGGTGTTACGTCGAAGCGCTGGCTCGCTCCTGGAGCGTGTCGACGTCATCGACGAATACCGTGGGACCGGGTTGCCGCCGGGGACCCGAGGGGCCACCTGGCGGTGCACCTTCCGGGATCCGGTGCGGACGCTCCGCGAAGCGGAGGTAGAAGCGGCGATCGCCGGCGCGCTCGCCGCATTGGAGGGGGACCTCGGTGTACGACGGCGAACGGGCTGATCTCGTGGCGCTGGCGCAGCTGGAGACCGTGCTGCGTGATGTGGGGGAGGAGCTGGCCCTCTGGCGCGCGCGAGCCCTGAAGGCGGAGGCCGACTCCCAACGGGGGAGTGGAGGGGGAAAGTCCGGCGGGGGGGATTCGAGGCGCGCCTCCGAGATGGAAAGTGAGAATCGCCAGCTGCGGCAGCGCCTCGAGGCGGCGAAGACGAGAGTTCAGGAGCTGATGTCGCGGCTCACCTTTCTCGAAGAACAGGCCCGGGAGTCGGCGGGCGCGACGGGAGGTGCAGGAGGCGGTGGGAGCGCGGTGAAGTGACGACCAAGAAGCACGCGGTGAAGGTGATGATCGGCGGTGAAGAGTATACCGTCCGCTCGGACTTGCCTCCCGAGTACACCCGGGAAGTGGCGGGATACGTGGACCAGGCGTTGCGCAAGGTGTTGTCGCAGGGAGGCCTGGTCGAGACGCACAAGGCGGCGATTCTGGCGGCCTTGGATATTACGAACGAGCTGTTTCAGTCCAAAAAGGGGGAGCGTGAGGTCGCAGCCCGCCTGACGGCGTTGGCCGATGACTTCGCAAAGATGCTCCCGCCGGGGAAGAGAAAGTAGCGGTCAGCAATCAGCCGTCCGTTATCAACCGTTGCTGACCGCTGACGGCTGAGCGCTGACGGCTCACAGACAATCACACGCCCACCCCCAGGGAAGGGCGTCGCGGAGATAGATCGATGGCTACGTGGTTCGGCATGATCGCGGCCGTTCTCGCCGGCGCAGGCGCCGCGGGAGCGGCTTTCTATATCGTGGGAAGACGTCTCGAACGGCGGGCGGGGCTGGTCGCCGCGGCGAGCGCGGCGACGGAGACCAATCGCCGGATCGAGGAAGCGCGGGAGCGTGTCACCCTCGAGGCCAAACAGGAGCAGCTCCGCGCCCTGGAGGCGCTGGAGCGGGGGATGGCCGCCCGGCGCGGCGAGCTGGAGAAGCGCGAGTCCACCCTCGAGCACGACAAGCAGAGCCTGGGAGAAAAGGAGCGGGATCTCGGTCGGCGAGAACAGTCGCTCAAGGACCGGGACCGCAACGTGGCCGCGCGGGAGCAGGACGTGCGCGTGCAGCTGGAGCGGGTGGCCGGGTTGTCGGCGGCCGAAGCCAAGGAGGAGCTGAAGCGGCGTCTCGAAGAGGAGGCCCGTGGCGAAGCGGCGGCGCTGCTGCGCGACATTCGCGAGCAGGCCAAGAAGACCGCCGACCGGGAGGCCAAGAAGATCGTCGCCCTGGCGATCCAGCGGATCGCCGCCGAGGAAACGGCGGAGACGACCGTGGCCGCCGTGGCGCTCCCTTCGGACGAGATGAAGGGGCGGATCATCGGCCGGGAGGGACGGAATATCCGGGCCTTCGAAGCGGCCACCGGGGTCGACGTGATCATCGACGACACCCCGGACACCGTGGTGATCTCCTGCTTCGAGCCGGTACGCCGTGAAGCGGCGCGGCTCGCCCTCGAGCGGTTGATCGCGGACGGCCGGATCCATCCGGGCCGCATCGAGGAGACGGTGAAGAAGGCGCGGGAAGAGGTCGACGCCTCGATCGTGGAGGCCGGGGAACAGACCGTGTACGAGACCGGTCTGCGCGGCATGCACCCGGAAATGGTCAAGCTCGTCGGCCGAATGAAGTACCGCACTTCCTATGGACAGAACATCCTCGCGCATTCCAAGGAGGTCGCCTGGCTCGCCGGGATGATGGCGGCGGAGCTGAAGCTCGATGTCCAGCTGGCCAAGCGTGGCGGGTTGCTGCATGACGTCGGCAAAGTGCTGACCCACGAGCACGAGGGAACCCACGTCCAGCTGGGCGTCGAAATGGCGACCAAGTACGGGGAGCACCCCGTGGTGATCAACTGCATCGCCGCGCACCACGACGATGTCCCCCACGATTCGGCGATTTCGGTGATCGTCCAGGCCGCGGACGCGGTGTCGGGCTCGCGCCCCGGCGCCCGGCGCGAAGCGTTCGACACGTACGTGAAGCGCCTCACGGCCATCGAGGCGATCGCCGGCCAATTCCCCGGCGTCGAGAAGGTCTTCGCGATCCAGGCCGGACGCGAGGTGCGCGCGGTCGTGTCCCCCACGGCGGTGGACGACTCCGCCGCCACGGCGCTGGCGGAGCAGATCTCGCGCAAGATCGAATCGGAGCTGCAGTACCCTGGGCAGATCAAGGTCGTCGTCATCCGGGAGACCCGAGCGGTGGACTATGCCAAGTGACGCGCGACTGATCGACGGGAACGCCATCGCGCGGGAGATGCGCCGCGAGCTGGCGGCCGAGATTGCCGCGCTCAAGGCCAAGGGCATCGTCCCCGGCCTCGCGGCCGTCCTGGTCGGCGACAATCCGGCCTCGGCCACCTATGTCCGCATGAAGGGCAAGGCGTGCGAGGAGGCGGGACTGTACCACGAGACGATCACCTTGCCCATGGAGACGAGCGAAGCCGATCTGCTGGCCTTGATCGACCGGCTGAACGGGGATTCGAAGATCCACGGCATTCTCGTACAGCTGCCGCTCCCCAAGCAGATCAGTACCAACCGGGTGCTGCTGCACGTCGATCCCCGGAAGGACGTCGACGGCTTCCATCCCGAGAACGTCGGCAAAGTGTCGACCTCCGATCCCACCGGGTTCCGCCCCGCCACCCCCTACGGGGTGCAGCAGCTGCTGCTGCGCACCCAGGTGGAAACCAAAGGGGCCCATGCGGTGATCGTGGGACGCTCCAACATCGTGGGCCGGCCGATGGCGGCCTTGTTGCTGCAGGACGGGCCCGGGGGCAACGCGACGGTTACGGTCTGTCACTCGCGCACGCGCAACATGCCGGAGATCACTCGTCAGGCCGACATTCTCATCGTGGCGATCGGCAAGCCCGAGTTTCTCACCGGAGACATGGTCAAGCCTGGGGCGGTCGTGATCGACGTCGGCGTCAACCGGGTGACGGACCCCTCCACCAAGACCGGCTACCGCCTCGTGGGCGACGTCAAGTTCGCTGAAGCGGTGAAGCAGGCCAGCGCCATCACCCCCGTCCCGGGTGGGGTCGGTCCGATGACCATCACGATGCTGCTCTACAACACCGTGCAGGCCGCGCGGCAGTGGGCCAGGGCCTAGACCTCTTCGCGGCCGCCTCGCCCGATGGGGCGTGGACGGTCGCCCAGGTCACTCGGCGCGCCCGCGCCGTGATCGAGGCCGGGCTCACCGGCCTCTGGGTGCGCGGCGAGATCTCCGGGTTCAAGGCGTACGATTCCGGTCACTGGTACTTCACGCTGCGCGATCGCGCCGCGCAGCTCCGCTGCGTGATGTGGGCGTCGGAGAACAAACGCCTGCCGGCACGCCCCGACGAAGGGGTGCAGGTGTTCGTCTTCGGCACCCCTACCGTGTGGGAAGAGCGGGGCGAGCTACGCCTGACCGTCCGCGAGCTCCTGGCCGGAGACACCGGTGGTCCCTGGCGGCTCCAATTCGAGCGGGCCCGGGCCGCGCTGGAACGGGACGGGCTGCTCGACCCCGCCCGCAAGCGCCCGATTCCACCGTTTCCGCGACGCATCGCGGTGGTGACCAGCCGCGAAGGCGCGGCGCTCCACGATATCATCGCCGTGGTGACGCGGCGCTGGCCGGTGGCGGAGATCCTCGTCCTCCCCACGGTGGTGCAGGGTCAGGCGGCGGAGCCGTCGCTCGTCGCCGCGCTGGCGCTGCTCTCCCGGCTCAAGCGCCTCGACGTCGTGATCGTCGGTCGCGGCGGCGGCGCCAAGGAAGATCTGCAGGCCTTCAACAGTGAGCGCGTCGCGCGCGCCGTGGCCGCGGTACCGGTGCCCGTGATCTCGGCCGTGGGACACGAGACCGACGTCACGCTCTGCGATCTGGTGGCCGACGTGCGCGCGCCCACGCCGTCCGCCGCGGCCGAGGCGGCGACGCCGGACCGCGAAACGGTGCTGGCGCATCTCGACCGCCTGGCGCGCGGGCTGACCCGCGGTCTCCGCACCCCGACGGTGCGCGTGGGGGAGCGCGCCGCGCGCGTCGCCGATCGGCTGGTGGCGAGCATGGAGCTGTGGTTCGAGCGCTCCGATGGCCGGCTGCGGGCCGCGGGGGCTCGGCTCGATGCCCTTTCGCCGCTGCGGGTCCTCGGTCGCGGTTACGCGGTCGCGCGCGATGCGGAAGGTCATGTGCTCCGCCGGGCGGCGCATTTCGTGCCTGGTGCCGGGTTCCGGTTGCGGGTGGTGGACGGGGAAGTGGCGGCACGAGTGGAGGAGCGCGCATGACCGGCCAGCCGGCTGCCGGGAAAGGCGGAGCGGGTTTCGCGCAGGATCTGGAGCGCCTCGAGGCGATCGTCGAGTCGCTGGAATCGCAGGACTTGGACCTGGACCAGGCGCTGGCGCTGTTCGAGGAGGGCGTGGAACGGCTGCGCGCCGCTCGCGAGCGCCTCGCCACCGCCGAGGCCCGAGTGCGCCAGGTCCTTTCCGATCAGGCGGGAAATCTGCGGGTTGAAGACATCGAGCGCTGACCGCGGCCTGGACGCGTACCTCGCCGACGTTCGCGCTCGCGTCGACCTGGTGCTGGCCGAGTGGGGACACCGCGCCGACGCCTACTGGCACCCACCCATTCCGGCGGCGGTTCGCTACAGTGTGCTGTCCGAGGGGAAGCGGCTGCGTCCCACCTTGCTCATCGCCTCCCATGAGGCGTTGGGCGGCGACGCGCAGCGCCCCGGGGTCGCGGAGCTCGCGGCGGCGGTCGAGGTGGTCCACGCCTACTCGCTGGTCCACGACGATCTCCCGTGCATGGACAACGACGACCTGCGGCGCGGCCGTCCCACGGCGCATCGGGCGTTCGACGTCCTGACCGCGACCAGTGCCGGGTTCCAGATGGTGGGCCTGGCCGCACGCGTCCTCGCGGCGGGCCTGGACCGGCTCCCGCTTGGCGCGGACCGCCGCCGCCGGATCGCCGAGGAGCTGTTCCGCGCGGCTGGGGCGGGTGGGATGATCGGCGGACAGGCCCTGGACCTCGAAGCGGAGGGCCGGGACACGCCGCTCGATGATCTCCGCGAGATCCACCACCGCAAGACCGGCGCGCTGATCGCCGCGGCCTGCGTCATCGGCGGGCTGGCGGCCGGGGATTCGGCACCGCTGTCGCACGTCGAGGCTCTGCGGGCGTATGGCGAAACAATCGGGCTCGCGTTTCAGGTGGCCGACGACCTGCTCGACGCCACGGCGACTTCGGCGCAGCTGGGCAAGACCGCCGGCCGGGACGCGGCCCTGGCGAAATCGACCTTTGTATCGGTCCTGGGCGTGGGAGCGGCCCGGGCCGAAGCCGAGCGCCTGGCCGCGCAGGCCGTGGACCGCCTGCGGGCCGCAGGGTTAGTTTCACCTACGCTGGTGGCGCTGGCGGAGTACATCGTCACGAGGAGCAACTGATGCAATTGCGGATTGCGGATTGCGAATTGTGGATTGTCGGGGCGGGCGTCGGGCTTTTTAGCGGATACTCGATCTCGCTAGCACAATTCGCAATCCGCAATCCGCAATCCGCAATCAAGGGTTCCCATGTCTCTCCTTGATTCCATCCACGGCCCCCCCGACGTCCGTCGTCTCTCCCGGGACCAGCTGCAGCCCCTGGCCGACGAGGTGCGCCAGCGGCTGATCCAGGTGGTGTCGCAGACCGGCGGCCACATCGGCGCCGGGCTCGGCGTCGTGGAGCTGACCGTCGCCCTGTTGTACACCTTCGATTCTCCACGCGACAAGGTCGTCTGGGACGTGGGCCACCAGGGTTACCCCTGGAAGATCCTGACGGGACGCAACGACCGCCTCCCGACTCTCCGCCAGCAGGGCGGGCTGTCCGGATTCCTGCGGCGCACCGAGAGCGAGCACGACCAGTTCGGGGCCGGCCACGCCGGCACCGCGCTGTCGGCGGCGCTGGGCATGGCGACGGCGCGTGATCTCGCGGGCGATCACTACAAGGTGGTGGCCATCGTGGGCGACGGCTCGATCACGAGCGGGATGCCCTACGAGGCGCTCAACAACGCGGGGCACTCCGACCGCGACCTGATTTTCATCCTCAACGACAACGGGATGTCGATCGCTCCGAACGTCGGCGCCATCAGCCGGTATCTGGGATCGATCATCGCCAGCCCCCGCGGGGTGCGGCTGCGCGAGCTGGTCAAGCACATCATCGAGCGCACGTCGCATGTCATCGGCGGGCAGAAGCTGATCGAGTTCGCCAAGACGTTGGAAGAGAGCGTCAAGAACCTCTGGTCGCCCGGGATGTTGTTCGAGGAGCTGGGGTTCCGCTATTTCGGACCGATCGACGGTCACGACATGACGCATCTCGTGTCCACGCTCGAGATCGTCCG
>DATJXC010000011.1:0-3563 GCA_035500495.1 Gemmatimonadales bacterium | reverse complement strand
ATTGGGGACGTCACCGGCGGAGACACCCAGTGGAGCAACGTGAGACCGTCAACGAGGATCAGCTCCGGTCGTGGATCCTCACACGGGTACGCAAAGACTTCAGGTTCCGGACGTTTGCCGAACCGTTCGGGATCGTCCGACGCGGCAGCAGTGAATCGCAGGAACCCACCTGGGCGATCGGCGACCTCGCCATCGAGGACTGGACTCCGGATTCCTTCGTCGCGTTCGAGCGCGCGACCGGAGAGGCCCAGCGGCGATTCGATTTGAGATAGTTTCTCCGCACGACCCCGGCCTCCGGAACTTCGCCTTGACCGCGACTTGACCGGCGGCCCGTACCTTACCGCTCCGTCCCCAGCCTGGAGTGGTCCCATGCAGCGCTCCGCCGTCGTCGCCGCAGTCGTCCTCTCTGTTGGGACGTCCTTTCCGGTTGCGAGCCAGAACCTCTCCGCCGACCTCGCCACGCAGATCGCCGCCGCAGGGCATCTGCGCATCACCACCGCCACGGCATACGGCGACCTGTTCCAGGCCCGGGTGACAGTGGGCGGGGACAGCATCGGCTACGGGCGTGGCGACGCCGTAGACCGACGATCCGGACGGCGCCGCGACCTCCCCCAGCCGCTCCCCGTCGCCGAGGTCTCGAGGATCGAGCTCCAGAACGGCAGTCACGCGGGGACCGGGGCCCTGATCGGCGGGAGCGTCGGGCTCGCCTTCGGGATGGTGATGATCGTGGCCTTCGCAAACGACGAATTCTTCAGCGAAGGGATGTCCACCGGGGATTACGTAGCGCTTGGCGCCATTCCGACGGCGGGTGGGGCGCTCCTCGGCACGCTGATCGGCGCGGCCGTGCCGAGATGGAAGACCGTGTACCCGGCGGAGCCCGGCACACTGCGCTGACGGCGCGGGATATGGCGGGTCTTAGCGGCGCCTGACTGCCCGAAGCGACTGGTCGTGCGCGGTCAGTGCCCTGACGGCTGGAAGCCGGCGACCCCGAACTGCCAGAACAGAAACGCCATGATGTCCGCCAGCTCGGCCTCTCCCTGCGAGACGGTCGATCCCATCCCGTGCCCCGCCTCGAAGTCCACGCGCAGGAGAATCGGCCGGCTGGAGGTCGTCGCGGCCTGGAGCTTGGCGGTCATCTTGGCCGGCGCCCACGTATCCACCCGCGGGTCGTTCATCCCGGCGGTGAGGAGCATGGCCGGATAGGCCGTCCCGGCCTGGACATGCTGGTAGGCGTCCATGGCCAGGAGATTCTTGAGGCCGTCGGGAGTCGTGGGATCGCCGAACTCGGGACGGTTCGCGGGACCGCTCACCCCCACGAGCATCCCGCGTGAGGGATTCGTCTCGCCGACGCGAGGGACGGCAATGCGGAACAGATCGGGCCGCTCGACGACCGCCATGCCGATCTCGATTCCCCCCGCGCTCGTCCCCGTTCCCGCGAGGCGCGCCGGTGAGGTCCACTGCTCGCGCACCAGGTACTCGCCGCAGGCGATGAAATCGCGCCAGGTGTTCGACTTGGTGGCTCCCCGGCCGGCCGCATGCCAGGTCTCGCCGTATTCCCCGCCACCGCGGACGTGACAGACGGCGTAGATCCCGCCGCGCTCGAGCCAGGCCAGATTCGCCGCAAAGAAAAAGGGATCGTAGCTGATGCCGTAGGCCCCGTAACCGTCCAGCAAGGTCGGGTTGGTCCCGTCGCGGGCGAGATCGCGACGATGGACGATCGACAGCGGCACCATCGTCCCGTCGCCGGCCCGGACCCGCACTTCGTCCGCGGCGATCGCCGAGAAATCCACCGGTGACGGCGGCTTGAGCTTCGTGTCGGTCAGCTTGCCCGACGCGGGATCGAGGAGGTACCAGAGGGCCGAGTGGGTCCACGAATCGAGGGTAAACAGGACGCCGTCGCGTCGGGGCGTCGCCGCGAAGGAGCTGATGGACCCGTCGAAGGGGAGAGGGACCCGCTCCCCGGCGTTCGACCCGTACTTCCACCGCTCGATCCGCCCCAATCCGCCGTCCAGCAGCTGGACGTACAATCCGTTCTTCGTGGCTCCGAAGTTCCTCAGCACGGCCTCGGTTTCGGGAACCACCAGAGTGGCGTGCCGGAAGTCGGGGGCGCGCGCGTCCACGCGGACGAGCTTGAAGCGGGGGGCGTGGTCGTGCGACAGCAGGTAGACATCGTCGCCATGGACGTCGAAGGACGTGACGCTGTCGGCGACGGTGGCGAGCGGCCGCCACACCGTCGTAGAGTCCTTCAGTTGGGCGAGCGCCGCCACGAACAGGTCGGCCTCATTCTGCACCCCGTGGGCGACGACGGCGAAGGCCCAGGTCTCGCCTGGGACGGTGGCGAGGAAGGGGATGTCGTCCTCGCCGAGCGGGACGCGGGCCGTCACCCCGAGCCCCAAAATTGCGACGTCGGCGGAGTCCGGCGTGCCGAGCACATGCAGGTACACCCGGCTGCGACGGTACCGGTCGGCCACCGAGGCGCCGGCGGCGGGCTTCTGCAGTCGATTGTAGAAGAACGACCGGCCGTCGGGGCGCCACGAGGGCCCCCCGAATTGCGCCCGATCGATCGAATCGGCGAGGACCTTGCCGGCGACGACGTCGTACACCCGCAGGATGCTGCTTTCGGATCCACCGGGGGAGACTCCGAACGCCACATAGCGCCCGTCCCACGAGGGGGCGAAGTAGTCGAGCGCCCAGTGGGGGCCGTTCGGCTGGCGCAGCTTCTCGGGGTCGATCAGCAGTCGCTCGGGCGCGGCCAGGCTGTCGCGGACATAGAGCTTCGGGATGTCCTCGCCCGGAAGGCGCTTCTCATAGAAGAGCCGCGCGCCTCCGAGCTGCACGCTGGGCACGGAGGGCCCAGCGTTGGAGAGCTCGTGAATGCGGGCGGCGAGGGCGGCGCGGCCGGGAATCGCGCTGAGGAGGCCCGCCGTGTAGTCGTTCTGAGCGTGCAGCCAGCGGATCACCGCGCTGTCCTGGAGGTTTTCGAGCCAGCGATAGGGGTCCGAGACGGTCGTGCCGAATCCGGTATCGGTGACGACCTTGACCGACGTCGCCGGCGGGCCGGCTTGAGCGGCCATCGGGGTGGTGCACAGCGGGGCGATGACGCAGGCGATGAGAATCGGGCGCGGACGCATGGGTAGCTCCTGGGAGGGCGCTCTCGGACCTCCCAAATAACCACTGCTTCATAATCGCGTCCAGCGCTTCCTGACCCACACTCAAGGTCCGTCTAGCGGCCTCTGCCCATCAGGCGCATCTTGAGGCGCTCTAAACACTTGCAATGACCCACGCCACCCGCCTCACCGCCGCCCTCACGGGCCGCTACACGATCGAGCGCGAGCTCGGTGAGGGCGGCATGGCCACCGTCTACCTGGCCAAGGACGAGCGGCACGATCGCAAAGTCGCCCTCAAGGTGCTGCGCCCCGAGCTGGCCGCCGTCATCGGCGCCGAGCGGTTCCTCGCCGAGATCAAGACCACCGCGAATCTCCAGCACCCGCACATCCTTCCCCTGTTCGACTCCGGCGAAGCCGACGGCTTCCTCTTCTACGTCATGCCCTACGTCCAGGGGG
>DATJXC010000010.1:0-5457 GCA_035500495.1 Gemmatimonadales bacterium | reverse complement strand
CGCCCCAAAGTTAGACCACAACCAGAGTCTTGTGAACCGCTCCTAGAGACCCGGCGTGTTCAGCGTGACGTGGGCGCCGATACCCAGCACGCCGGCCGTCCCGCCACCCTGTTTGCTCTCCGAGTCGTAGGCCGCATGGATGCCGAAGATGCCGAGTCCGACATCGGCGCCGATGACCCAGCCAAAATTCGAGGTGGTGTTCGAAACCGTCGACAGGGACAGATCGTGCCACCGCTCGCCGGCCGACACCCAGGGATTCAAGGTGATGCCGGGAATCGAGAGATTGACCCCGAGTCCCGCCGCCAGCGTGTACGTCTTCAGCTTGAGGTCGGACGAATTGCCGTACCCGGCCTGCAGGTTCAGCGAAACCGGCATCAGACTGCCACCGAGGATCCGGAAGGCGCCGGTGGCCCCCCAGGAAGTGGCGGCGCTGGATCCGGTGGGGGTCCAGCTGTCGAACCCGAGCCCAAAGCTGAGGGACCCGAGGCCGAGGGTTCCACGGGCGCCATAGGCGCTCCCGCCGCCCGCATCGGTGTTCGGGCCGCCGTACTCGGCATCGATGCGGATACCCGTGCCGCCCTTCGGGTTGTTCCAGTTCGGCATCCCGGCGAGCTGCGCCACGGCCGCCGCCGGAGCGACCGCGAGCATCGAAACAGTCAGGGCCACTATGGCGCGCTTCATCAGACGTCTCCTGTTGCTGGAGTGTCAAAGGGACGGCCTCACAGCCACGTGGCCCGCCGAGACGGGCTCGACGGGCCACGCGAGTGCTGCTGGTGCGGCTTACGTCGCCGCGCCTATCACTTCCCGCCGAACTCCACGCCGATCGTGAACGGAATGAAGTTCACCGGACGGCTGAGAATGGCGTCCGACTTGGAGATGCTCACGTACCGGCCTTCGAGGAACAGCGTGACCCCACTGAGCTTGTACCAGATCCCAGCGCCCAGGTTGTACCCGAAGCTCGTGGCGCTCGTGTCGAACGTGCCGCCGCCGCCTTCGACGTGGATCTTCTGATTGTACATGCCCACGCCGCCCAGGACGTAGGGGCTCAGCGCGCCGGACATCTTGAACGTGTAGACGGCGTCCGCCTCGCCGGCGAGGATCTTGGAGTTACCGCAGGACGACACGCCCAGGAGCCCGTTACAGAAATCGGACTTGTGGGACGTGGTCGAGTACAGGCCGTCGACGCGGATCCCAATCGGCCCAACGGGGAACATCACGTTCGCCGCCCCGTGGAACCCCGACCCGTCGACTTTCGCATAGCCGGGATTGCCGCTGCCATCGACGTCGTTGTTCATTGGCAGGGTCAATCCGCCGCCGACACCGAATTTGATCCCCTGGGCGTTGAGCGAGCTCACGCCCGCGACCAACGCCAGCGCCAAACCCAGAATCAAACCGCGTTTCATACCGGTCCCCTCCTCAGGAGTGTGATCGAATCAGCAAAACACATAGAACCTGATACGGCCAGAGCCCGTCAGGCCCATCGGACCCCGCTTTTTGGCTGCCAATCTTTATGAGCTAAGTGCTCACCTGTCAAGGGGTTTTGTGCGATTTGCCCTGAGAAGTCAATGAAGCTTCCAAGTACGTCCTGCAGCAATGACTCGATTTCCCCCTCAAGAGCGCCAGAGTGGCAGTCCCGCTGGAATTAGCGGAAAAGCACAGCCCGATCCGGGCAAGGACATTATAGCTCCTGGGGATGCCGACCCGGTGCGTCACGCCGGTTGCGCCGATTCCGCGACGACCCGGACCGTCTCGCCGCTCACCTGAAGGAACCCGCCGTCCACCGTGAATCGGCTCACCTGAGTACCCTGGGTGACCGTCAGAGTGCCGTTACCCAGGAGCGTGAGGAACGGTGCATGCTGCGGCAAAATGCCCACCAGGCCGTCGTAGGCCGGGGCCACGAGCGCCGTGGCGTCCCCCTCGAAGAAGGACCGCTCGGCCGAGATCAGCGTCACGCGCATCAGGTGGCGGTCAGGCGCTTGGCCTGCTCCACGACTTCGTCGATCCCCCCCACCATGTAGAACGCCTGCTCGGGAAGCTGGTCGAACTCGCCGGCGACCACGCGCTCGAACGACGCAATGGTCTCCTCGAGCTTCACGTACTTCCCCTCCAGGCCGGTGAATTGCGCGGCCACGAAGAACGGTTGCGACAGGAACCGCTGCACGCGGCGGGCGCGCCCCACCAGGATCTTGTCCTCCTCGGACAGCTCGTCCATGCCGAGGATCGCGATGATGTCCTGGAGATCCTTGTAGCGTTGCAGGATGCGCTGCACCTCGACTGCCACTTTGTAGTGTCGCTCCCCCAAGTACTGGGCATCGAGAATGCGGCTGGAAGAGGCAAGCGGGTCCACGGCAGGGTAGATCCCCTGCTCCACGATCTGGCGTGAGAGTACCACGGTCGCGTCGAGGTGGGAGAAGGCGGTCGCCGGAGCGGGGTCGGTCAGGTCGTCGGCGGGGACGTAGATCGCCTGCACCGACGTAATCGAGCCCTTGTGCGTGGAGGTAATCCGCTCCTGCAGCTCGCCCATTTCCGTCGCCAGGGTCGGCTGATACCCCACCGCCGACGGCATCCGGCCCAACAGGGCCGAGACTTCGGAGCCGGCCTGGGTGAAGCGGAAGATGTTGTCGATGAACACCAGCACGTCCTGCCCTTCGACGTCGCGGAAATACTCGGCGACGGTGAGCCCGGACAGCCCGACGCGGAGGCGTGCGCCCGGCGGCTCGTTCATCTGGCCGTAGATGAGCGCGGCGGACTCCAGCACGCCGCTCTCCTTCATCTCGAGATAGAGATCGTTGCCCTCACGGGTGCGCTCGCCCACCCCGCAGAAGACCGACCGGCCCCCGTGGCCCATCGCCACATTATGGATCAGCTCCATGATCACGACCGTCTTGCCCACGCCGGCGCCGCCGAACAGGCCGATCTTGCCGCCTTTGACGAACGGCGCGATCAGGTCCACCACCTTGATCCCAGTCTCGAACAGCTGCGTCTTCGGCTCCAAATCGGTGAACTTCGGCGTCTCGCGATGGATCGGCCAACGCTCCGCGTCCTTGGGGATCGGCTCTCCCTCGTCCACCGGCTCTCCCAGCACGTTCAGGATACGGCCCAGGGCGGCCTTGCCGACCGGCACGGTGATCGCCTGGCCGGTGTCGACGACCTCCATCCCCCGCACCACCCCGTCGGAAGAGCTCATCCCCACGGCGCGGACCTGGTTGCGCCCGATGTGCTGCTGCACCTCCGCCACCAGGCGGATCGCCGGCATGCCTTCGCCACCGGGATGGTCCACGGTGAGCGCGTTGTAGAGCTCGGGCAGATGCTCCGGCTCGAATTCGACGTCGATCACCGGGCCGATGACCTGGACGACCTTGCCGATGTTGCGCTGGGTGCCCCCGGCCGGCCGCTTCGACTCACTCCTGGTCTTGGTCGCCATGAGATTCCTCTTGAGCTGTCAGCTTTCAGCCGTCAGCAGTCAGCTACCCTTGTAAGGCTTCTGCGCCACCCACTATTTCCGCAATTTCCTGCGTGATCTGCGCCTGCCGCGCCCGGTTCATGGTCCGGTTCAGAATGTCCAGCATGTCGCCGGCGTTATCCGTCGCGTTCTTCATGGCCGTGCGCCGCGCGCCGTGCTCCGCCGCCGCCGTCTCCACCAGCGCCCGGAAGATCTGGTTGTGCACGTACAGCGGGAGCAGCCGCTCGAGGATCGCCTCGGCCGACGGCTTCAGGATGAAGTTCTCGACCGGCGTCGGACCATGGTCGCCCGACGCGGCCGCCGGCGTCTTGGGCGGCGTCACCGGGAGCACCGTCAACGTCGTCGGCGGCGTGGAAACCGCACTGTTGAACTTGGCGAACACGACTTCGACCGCGTCGATTTCGCCTAGCGCAAAGCGGGTCAAGATCGGATCCACGAGCTCGGCCGCATGCGCCGCGGTGGGACGATCACCGATATCAGCGCGCTGGGTCGCCATCGCGCGCCGGGCAAACCGAAAGAAGTTCACCCCCTTCTTGCCGACCGCGTGCAATTCGACCGCGGCCCCGGCCGCTTCGTGCTGCTCCATACGATGCCGGGCTTCGCGGATCAAATTGGCGTTGAACGCGCCGCACAACCCGCGATTCGACGTGATGAGCAGCAACGCGACTCGCCGGGGGCCGCTCGGGCCGGGCTGACGCAACAGGGGGAAGCGCTCCGCCAGGTCCGGGCTGTACAGCGAGCCGATCACTTCGGACAGCGCCTGCGCGTAGGGACGAGCCCCGACGACGCGGTCCTGGGCCCGCTTCAACTTGGACGTGGACACCATCTCCATCGTCCGGGTGATCTGGCGCGTGCTCTGGACCGACTTGATGCGCCGGCGCAGCTCCCTGGCCTTCGCCACTCAGCGACTCCCGAGCGCCTTGAACTCCTCGAGTGCCTTCTTGAGCCGAGCGGTGAGATCCTCGGACAGCGCCTTCTTGGTGCGGATCTCTTCGCCGATCTCCGGATGCTGGGCCGACATGAACTCGTGGAACCCCTGCGCCAGCTCCCGGATCTTGGGCACGTCCACATCGTCCAGGAATCCGTTGGTCACGGCGAAGATCACCATGACCTGCTGGTCGACCGGCATCGGCCGGTACTGAGGCTGCTTCAGGATTTCCACGATCCGCGCGCCCCGCGCCAGCTGCCTCTGGGTAGCCGTATCGAGCTCCGAGCCGAACTGGGCAAAGGCCTCGAGCTCGCGAAACTGCGCCAGATCGAGCCGCAGCCGGCCCGCTACCTGCTTCATCGCCTTGATCTGGGCGTTGCCGCCCACGCGGGAGACGGAGATGCCGGCGTTCACGGCGGGCCGCACGTTGGAATAGAACAGGTCCGTTTCGAGGAAGATCTGGCCGTCCGTGATCGAGATGACGTTCGTCGGGATGTAGGCGGACACGTCGCCCGCCTGGGTCTCGATGATCGGCAACGCCGTGAGTGACCCGCCGCCCATCTCGTCCGACAGCTTGGCCGCGCGCTCGAGCAACCGGCTGTGCAGATAGAACACGTCGCCCGGGTACGCCTCGCGACCGGGGGGCCGGCGCAGCACCAGCGACAACTGCCGGTAGGCGGCCGCCTGCTTGGTGAGATCGTCGTAGACCACGAGCGTCGCTTTGTGCTCGTCGAACATGAAGTACTCGGCCATGGTGCAGCCGGCGTAGGGCGCGATGTACTGCATCGGGGCCGGCTCGGACGCGGAAGCGACGAGCACGATGGAGTAGTCCATTGCGCCGTGCTCCTTCAGGCGTTCCACCACGGCCGCCACGGTCGAGCGTTTCTGCCCGATCGCGACGTAGACGCAGATGACCCCCTGCCCCTTCTGATTGATGATCGTATCGACCGCGATCGCCGTCTTCCCGGTGCCGCGGTCGCCGATGATCAGCTCGCGCTGACCGCGTCCGATCGGGATCATCGAATCGATGGCTTTGATCCCGGTTTGCAGCGGCTCTTTCACGGGT
>DATJXC010000009.1:0-5091 GCA_035500495.1 Gemmatimonadales bacterium | reverse complement strand
CACTAATGAGCGGTTGCCAGGAGAGCCACTCGTGCTACCGTGCGGCCGCTTAGTGGGCGGCTCAATGAAAGTTTCATCGAACAAGTTGCGAACTAAAAGCCGCCAGGAGTTTTCATGTCGACGATGAAGTTGCTTCGATTGATTCCGCTGCTGGCCCTCGGCGCCGTCGCCGCACCGGCCTGCTCGCTGCCGCCGCCTCCGGGCTTTGGAAACCCCGATGCCGCTGTGGCCGGTCTGACGTGCACCCTCAGCCCCGACGCCGGTGCTCCGAACATCGATAGCTCGGTCATCGCGACCGGCGACGTCGAGAACGTCATCCCGGTCACTGCTGCCTGCCCGACGACGGCAACCACCAACAATCACACCGTCATCGACCCGTACACGCAGGGATATGACTACGCTGACCCGGCGATCGTAAAGCAGGTCAACGCCACCATGGCGAGCATCTCGGTCAGCGACGAGATCCTGCAGCTGCAAGGCATGCCCTACCTCGACGGGGGCGGCAAGAACTACCGAAGCATCCAGAGGAGCCAGGACACCACCACGATCCGCGGGTTCCGGTACCGCGACGCCTCGCGCGGCATGAACCTGGGCGAGGATATGGACGGGTCTTTGCCCAACGCTTCCGGAATGAAAGTGGGCGGCCAGTACGTCGGCTACTCGACGTCGTTCCCGGTCAGCATGGCGCGCGGCGCTGCCTTCGACCTGGATCTCGAGGCGGCGGTCGGCGAGGCGATCGGCGACGAGATGCAGGCAGCCCAGCAGACGCTGCTGCTGGCGCCTTGCATGAACCTGCTCCGCCATCCGTTCTGGGGCCGCGCCCAGGAGACGTATGGCGAGGACCCCTACCACATCGGCCGGCTGGCGTCCGCGATGGTCGTTGGCATCCAGCAGCACATCGCCGCAGACGCCAAGCACTATATGGGCTACGACGTCGAGACCGATCGCCAGACGAACGACTCGGACATGGACGAGCAGACGCTGCGAGAGATCTACGGGCGTCACTTCCGGATGGTGGTCCAGGATTCGGGCGTCGCCTCGGTGATGGCGTCGTATAACGAGGTCAACGGGACGAAGTCGGCCGAGAACGGGCACAACCTCACCGACGTTCTCCGCCAGGACTTCGGGTTCAAGGGCTTCATCCTCAGCGACTGGTGGGCGATGCCCGGGTACGACAACATCCCCGACGCGACGACCCTGAAGACGCACGCGCAGCTGGCGCTCAACGCCGGCTTGGAGGTCGAGTTGCCCTGGGGGCTCTATTACGGACAGCTCGAGAACCTGTTCAACACCAAGAACATCAAGAAGCAGCAACTCGACGCGGCCGCCCAGGACGTTCTGTACGAGAAGTACCGGTTCAACTCCGCTTCGCTGAAGGGCTCCGTCGGGCTCAAGGCTCCGGTCACGGTCTATAACAACGGCCGGATCACTTGCAATTACACCCACGTCGGTCTGGCAAAGAAGGCCGCGGTAGAGAGCATGGTTCTCCTGAAGAACCAGGGGGGCGTGCTCCCGATCAGCCCATCGGTGAAGAGCATCGCGGTCGTGGGCGCCACGGTTCCGTACCTCACGAACGCCTTCAACGATCAGGTGAACTTCGCGACCGATGTGCGCGGCGGCGATCTTGGATCGAGTCGCGTCTATCCCGACCCCGCCAAATCGGCGGGACCTTATCAGGGAATCTGCATCGCCGCGGGCGGTACCTGGGACCCGAACGCCCACACTTGCGGCGGTGGTCCGATCACCGTTACCACTGCCACCAACACCGCCGGCGGCGACCTGACCCCGGTCATGGCTGCGGCGGCGAACGCCGACTTCGTGGTTGTCATGGCCGGCCTCACCCCGCAGGATGAGGGTGAGCAATACACCGGTGCGGCCGATCGCAGCTTCGGCGCGACCGCCGGCGATGCGCTGGAGCTCGATGCGAAGCAGACGGGCGCGTTCGCGGGCATTCAAGACAAGCTGATTTCACAGGTCGCCGCTACTGGCAAGCCGATGGTCGTCGTGCTCGAGGGGGGCAGCGTGATCAACGTGCCCTGGCTCGATCAGGTGCCTGCGCTCGTGATGGCCTGGTACCCCGGCATGAGGGGCGGCGAGGCGCTCGGCGATCTGTTGATAGGTGAGGTCAACGGTGTCTCCTACAACTTCGCCGGCAAGCTTCCGTTTACCTGGGGTACCCTCGACCAGTACGGCGACACGTTCGACGGTCAAAGTGGCCAGACGCAGTTCGATTACTTCGTCGGTTATCGTTACTTCGACCAATTTGCGAAGACGCCCGTGTTTCCGTTCGGCGCGGGTCTCAGCTACACGACCTTCGAGCTCAGCAACCTTCAGCTCGGCTGCAGCAACTTGGGGCAGGGGGGCGTGTTGCCGGTAGTCGTCAACGTCAAGAACACCGGAACGGTCGCCGGTGACGAGATCGTGATGGTCTTCGTCTCGTTTCCCAACACCCAGGCCCGCCGGGCGAAGAAAGAGCTCAAGGGCTTCGCGCGCGTCAGTCTGGCGGCCGGCGAGGCGAAGCAGGTCACGATCAACGTTCGCGTGTCCGATCTCGACTACTTCGACACGACAGATTCGACTCCCGGCGCCGGCAAGGGCAACTGGATCGTCGAAAGCGGTCCCATGACGATCATGGTGGGCGACGGCTCGACGAACTTCTCTCCCGACATGACGAAGACCATCAACGTCAACGGCTACACGGTCCCCGAGCCAGTTCAACAATGAAAACACTCTCTCGTCGCGCCAAGACCGTCTCCGCCGTCCTGACCGCGTTCGTCGTTCTCGGGTCACCGACCGCGCTCCTCGCCTCGCCTGACCGGACCAAGGTCGCCGAGGCCCCAGCGACCGAGGCGGAGCCGCCTCTGCCCACACCACCGGAACCGGCGCCGGCAGCAGCGCCGGTCGAGGTGGTGCCGGTCCCGGTTGCACCACCGGCACTGCCGGTCGCGCCTGCGCGCGAGGCGACGGCTGTGGCCGGATCGCCGCCGGCGCCGCCGGAGCCGGCCGCCGTGGCGACGCCGGTCACCGAGATCGGTTTCCAGCGCCTGCCCGGCTCCGCGTATCCCGAGCCACAAACCCGCGGACTCAAGTACAGCTCCCTCTGGCTCACGTTCCACGGCCTGCAATGGCCCTATCTGCCGGCCAAGATCGGTCGCGATCGTTTCGTGGTCGGTCTATCCGGCTGGGGCTGGCTCGACACCTCGTACGCGACGTTCCGGCCCTGGGGCGCGGATAGCAATGCCGTTGGGGCCGACACGCAGACCTACTGGAAACAACAGGGACGCATGCTGTTGCGGGTCACGCCCACCTATTCGTTCGATAACTGGTTCGTCCAGGGCCAGGTCGAGCTCGTGGGGACCGAGGACCAAACCATCGAACGATCCTCGGTCGGTGGCGCCGACACCGACGACCTCTGGTTGCGCGTCGGTCAATGGAACGTGTGGGACTTCATGATCGGTCGCTTCGAAGGGTGGGAGGTGTTTCACCTGGGGTTGGGGCTGGATCAGAACACGTTCGAACGCCAGGGCGCCGTTCTGTCGAGCGATTTTTCGCAGATCCAGTTCTACGGCCTGACCGATAACCAGTTTCGGCCGTCAGGCGCCGCCGGCAACTTTGCGATCCACTACTACCCGCTGCCCTACCTCCGGTTCGAAGGCCTGGCGACCGTGGGGAGCGCCGGCGGCGGTCCGGAGGTCGCGACCCGTCCAGTGGCCATCCTCGACTTCGGCTGGCTGAAGCTGAAGGGGGGGGTGGAATGGCAGCGCATCACCTCCCAGCAAACGACGTCGGAGGCTGAAACCACGTCCAGGGGCGTGGGCGGCGCCGTCCAGTTCGTGTTCGAACCGCACATCGAATTTGGTTTCAACGCCGCGCAGGGCACGGTCGAAGCTATCGGCGGGACCGGGCAGAAGGACCCGCAGAACAGCTACACCCGCACGAGCTATGGCGGATTCGCCAACTTCTCGAACGGCAGCGCCAAGCATCCTGTCCTGTTCGGCGTCGGCGGCATGTTCACCCGGGACGTCGATCAGAACAACAAAGCGAATCCCAACATCGTCGACAACTACTGGTTGTGGCAGAGCTTCGTGGCCGTTCAGTACGTGATGTTCGAGCAGCTCTACATCAAGCTGGTCGGCAGCTACTCGCGGGCCCACTTTCTGGAGGCCGGCACCACCGCGACCGTGTACGACGATGATGGGTACAGCGCCCGTCTTCGGTTCTCGTTCTACTTCTAGCGGCCAGAGAGAGAAAAAAGATGCGCAAAGCAACCACACTGGTCGGTCTGATGTTGCTCGCTCTCGGAGCGAGCGCTCGCGCGGAGGAGAGCGCGCCCGTCCCTGCGGCGCCACCGCCGCCGGTCGTGATTGTTCCGGTGGTGCCGGTCCCGCCGCCTCCAGTCGTCGTCACGCCGCCGCCGGCTGTCCCCATCGAGCTGCCCCTGCGCCGCTTGGAGGTGGGGGTCAGCTTTCTCGGGATGGCGGCGGGCAGCCTGACCACTCCAAGCGGAGCGACGACGGCCTCCGCCGACGCCCTGTTCGCCTACGGCGTGAGCCTGTCCGTCAGCTATCGGGTCATCGCTGGTTTGACCCTGGGCATCGCCCCTCAGGCGATCTTCAACGTCGGCTACAAGCAAGATCCCGGCGGTTTCGGGGGAGCGCCGCCTGCTGCCACGAAGGAGTACGACCTGATGGCCCGCATCGCGTACCTGGTGCCGGTCGCGGAAGCGGTCACGCTTTACGCCGAGGTGCTGCCCGGCTTCTCGCAGCTGGGTCAGTCCGGGGGCGGCAACGCGTCCGGCCCGGTGGTCGCCTTCGACGTCGGCGCCGCCATGGACATGACCGAGCGGCTCTTCATCAACCTGGGCTTCGGATACCAGAAGGGCTTCCAGAGTCTGAAGGTCATGGACACGACGTACGACAGCCGCGTGAACTTCGTGCGCGCGCAACTGGGCGTCGGCACCCGGTTCTGATCGCACGGGCCGCGCCTCGGGCGCGCCCAACTTGACCCGATCCGGGGCGAGGGTAATTCTTGCCCGCTCGATGTCCGCCCCGACGGCGTCCCTCGTTCGAATCGCCGTGCTCGTCCCCTGCC
>DATJXC010000008.1:0-85120 GCA_035500495.1 Gemmatimonadales bacterium | reverse complement strand
GATCGGGCCGTACCGGGTGAGCAGCTCGGTGAGCTGCTGGCGGTAGATCGCATTGTAGCGCTGCTGGGCCTCGGCGGTCTGGCAGCGGCCCGACAGGCCGGCCCCAAAGTGATCGTCGCGAGGCGAGAGATAGACGCCGAGGTTGAGCTCCCGTTTGGCGCAGGAGGCCGCCAGGTCCGCCATCACGTCGCCTTTGCCGCCACGCCAGGGTGTATGGCGGATGCCGTAATCGGTGGTGCCCGTCTGCCAGAGGCAGAATCCGCCGACGTGCTTCGCGACGAGGATCACATAGCGGGCGCCGAGGGCGACGGCTGTATCGGCCCACTGCTCCGTGTCGATGTCCGGCGTGATGGCCGACAGCGGCGTGGTCCGGTCGTCATACTCTTTGTCCTGCCAGGTATTGGGGGCGAAATGCACGAACATCCCGACTTCCAGCTCCTGCCAAGTGCGCTGCGCCACGGTGGGAAGAGCGAGGGACGTTGAGGGATCCGTGGTCCCAGCGCCGCGGCTGAGCGAGGGAACCAGGGGAAGGCCCGCAACAGCGGTGATCTGGGAGAGAAACACACGCCGGCTGGTCACGGATTCCGCTGTCTCCGAGGGGTCGCTGTCCCATTATAACGCCTCAGAACGCACCGAGCCCCCGTCGTTGGCGGCGGGGGCTCGATCGTTGTCCGCTTACTTGGCGACGGCTTCGACCTCTTCAGCCGCTCGCCCGAGAATCTCGGCGATCTTTTTCCGAGCCGCCTCTTCGCGCGTGCGCCAACCGGTGCGGTACACGCCCTTCACCAGCCGACCCACGGCGTGGTTGATCTCCGCCATGGAGCCGCCGAGCGCCTGGTCCACGGTCTCCTTGACTCGGTCGAAGATGTCTTCGACGACATCCTTGTGCGAATCGAGGAATGCCAGGCCGGCGCTGGTGATCTCGTAGACCTTCTTCCCCTCCACGTCCTTCGCCTTGACCAGTCCCTCGTCCTCAAGCCATTGCAGCGTCGGGTACACGGTGCCGGGCGAGGGAGAATAGCAGCCGCGCATCTGGTCCTCGAGCTCCTTCATCACCTCATAGCCGTGGCGCGGCTTGTCCTTGAGCAGCTTGAGGATCACGTACTTCATATCGCCTGCCTCGAACCACTGCCGGCGACGCGCGCCACGCGGTCCACGAAACATGAAGCCGCGTGGACCGAAGCCAAACGCGAATCCATCCCATTGCCGATGCATAATTCTCACTCCGTTAGGAAAGTTTACGATGCATCGTCACGATACTATGTCACGATATATCTTGTCAAGTAACGGGATAACCTATACTCCGGCCTTGAGTTACATTCACGCGCTCGGTCTCGCTAGTGAACTCTTACAGGTTATCGGTTGTCGTTCCCATTTCCCGGACATCCCCATGCGCGTTCTCCCGATCCTCATCGCTCTGTGCGCTACCGCTCCCCTCGCGGCACAGGACTTCGACTTCTACAGTCGGGGTCCCTATCGGCCGGGCATCCCCCGCCCCGAAGCGGTCACCGGGTTCCCGGTGGGAACGCATCAGACGATGTACGGGACGTTGCAGCGCTACATCGATACGCTGGCCGTCACGGCCGCCGACCGCCTGCGCCTCGAGACCTGGGGACAGACTACCGAAGGCCGTCCGTACCGCGTGCTGGTCATTTCGGACCCCACCAACCTGACGCGACTCGATCAGATCCGCGGCGCCATCGCCGAGCTCGCCGATCCGCGGCGGACCACTCCGGCGCGGGCGGCGGAGATCGCCGCCCACGAGCCGATCGTGGTGCTGTTCCAGTATTCGGTGCACGGCGACGAATCCGCGGGGCTCGAGGCCTCGATGCAGGTGGCCTACCAGATGCTCGCGGGAGACGATTCGGCCACCCACGCCATCCTGAAGAACGTCGTGCTGGTGCTGAATCCTTCGGCCAACCCGGACGGCCATGAGCGCTTCGCGGCGTGGTACAACAGCGTGGCGGTGGGCGACGCCCTCCCCGCGGCCTTCGAGAACGACGAGCCGTGGAGTATCACCGGCCGCTACACCCACTTCCGTTTCGACATGAACCGGGATCTCGTCGCGCAGAGCCAGCCCGAGGCGCGCGTCCTGATGGACGGCCTGTTGCGGTGGCATCCGCAGGTGTTCGTCGACCATCACAGCACGACCCAGACGTTCTTCTTCCCGCCCGTGGCGCCCGCCGTCAACCAGAATCTCCCCGTCCAGACCACCCGCTGGTTCGACGTGTTCGGCCGGGCCAACGGGGCGGCGTTCGACCATTACGGGTGGCAGTATTTCGTGCGCGGCGTGTTCGACTTCTTCTACGTCGGCTATTGGGATGAATGGTCCTCGTTCCAGGGTGCCACGGGGATGACCTACGAGACCGACGGCGGGCCGTCCTACGCCACCCGCCGGGACGACGGCACCATCTCGACTTTCCGGGACGGGATCGCCCATCACTTCATCGCATCGCTCACGACCCTGGAGACCGCCGCCAAGAACCGCGAGGCCAGGCTGCGCGATTACGACGCATTCCGTCGGTCGGCGCTCGACGAAGCGGCGACCGACAAAATGAAACGAATCGTCCTGGTTCCCGGGACCGATCCGCGGATGACGGCCCACGTGGTGGGGCTGTTGCTGCATAGCGGAATCGAAGTGTCGCGATTGAGTCAGGACGCTGTCGCCTCTACCGCGCACCCCTATCTCGGCGGCACGGCGGGACGCCGCACCCTCCCGGCCGGCAGTTACGTGATCGACCTGAATCAGCCACAGCGCCGGCTCGCGAAGGCGTTGCTCGAGCCCGACGCCGTGCTCGACCGGTCGTTCGTCTCCGAGCAGCTGGCGCGCTACACCCGGAACCGCCGCCGCGGCGAAGATGCCGACAAAGAGGAGTACGGGTTCTACGATGTGACCGCGTGGTCATTGCCGTACACCTTCAACCTCGAAGCGTACTGGACCGAGGATGCCGGCACCGTGACGGCCACCGCCGTCACCGACACCACGCTGCCGTCGCCCGCGCCCCCCGCCCACGCCGCCTCCGCTTACGTCTTCACCAACGACAACCTCGGGGCGGCGCGTCTGGCGCTCGCCCTCGAGCGAGAGGGGTTCCGCGTCGCCGTGGCGCTGCAGCCGGTTCGCGCCGATGGCCGCTCCTGGCCGCGTGGCAGCTTCATCGCGCGGGTGCAGCGCAATCCCGCCACTCTTCACGAACGCATCGCCGCGCTCGGACCCGCCAACGGGGTCGCCGTCACCGCGGTGCAAAGCGCCTTCGCCGACAGCGGCAACGTGGGGACCGGCTCGGACCCGGTGGTCAGCCTCCAGCCCCCGAGGATTCTGGTCGCCGCGGGCGACGGCATTTCGGAAACGAGCTACGGCTGGGTCTGGTACTTCCTGCAGCAGGACCTCTCGACCCCGTTCACCCCGGTGGCCCTGCGCAGCCTCGGCTCGATGGACGACCTGGCGCGCTTCAACACGATCATCATCCCCGACGGCTCGGGCAGCATGATCAAACGGCAGCTGGGCGACGACGGGGTGACGAAGCTCAAGGCCTGGGTCAGCTCGGGTGGGGTCCTCATCGGCATCGGGGGCGCCGGAGACTTCGCCGCGAACAAAGACGTCGGTCTCTCGACCATCGTGGCCGTCGGTGCGGATACCGGCGCCAAAGCCGACACCACCATCAAGGGCGATGCGCCGCCGATCGCCTCTTCCACGGCGCCGTCCCGCGACAAGCCCGAGTGGCTTCCGGGCTCGATCTTCCGAGCGACGCTCGACCGGACCCACTGGCTCACCCTCGGCTACGAGCAGCCGGAGCTGGCCGTGTACCTGGACGGCAGCACCTTCTGGAAACCGTCCAAGGGAGGAGCCAACCCGGTGGCGTTCACCGGCGGGGCCAGCGGCGGCCTGACTCTCTCCGGGTACACCTGGCCGGACAACACCGAACGCCTGCTCAAGAACACCACCTGGGCGGTGGTCGAGAACCGCGGTGACGGTCGGGTCGTGCTGTTCCTGGGTGATCCGCTGTTCCGCGGGTTCTGGCGCGGGACGGCGCGCCTGGTGACGAATGCGATCCTGGTGGGGCCGAAGCGCTGAGGGAGCGGGGAGCAGGGAGAGGGCGAGCTCGACAGGGGGAAAAGACCAAGGAGCAGTCGGCACGCTGAGGGGGCGTACTCCCTGCTCCTTGTTCTTCGACAACAACGCGTGACCGGTTACCTACGCCTGGTCCCCGTCGTTCGTTTCGTTTCCCGTTTCAGAGCGATACGCTCCGCCGCACCCGCATCGATCGGAGGGTGCGCGTGGCCTCGAGCAGCTGGCGGTCCACCTGCGCACCGATGGTCTCGTGCAGCTGCTGTGTGAATTGACGCTGTGCCACGCGCCAGGCGCTCTGGGCATCCTCGAGCATCCGCCGCAGGCTTTGATCACCGGGCCCGTTATCACGCCACCAGCTGCGACGCGCTTCGGGAACCTTGTAGGTGAGCGAGAGGCGCTTCTGCTTGCGCAGCACGTCGATGGTCACCGTCTCTCCGGCCTCGTAGGACCGCAGGATCCGCATGGCGTGCGCGGGGTTGGTGGGTTTGCGGCCGCCGATCGCCAGAATCACGTCCCCGCCTTTGAGCGGCAGCGCCGAATCCGCCGGCGCCTTCACGACCAGAATCCCGTCAGGCGAGCCGAAGTAGTCGCCCAGATCCGGGTTCAGCTTCACGAGATCCAGGTCGCACCAACTGTCCCCGAAGCAGAACGAGAACTCCCCGTGCTCGCCCATCCCCATGGGCATCGGGGTGCGTGGCAGCACCATCCGCGGCTCCACGAACACGCGCCCCCCCGGCGGCATGACGTCGGTCATGACCGCGTCATTGATCTCTTCGGCGACGAACGTCGCCGTCTTGCCCGCGGTGCCGCGGCGGTATTCCACCCGGACCGTGTCGCCGGGGTCGAGCGCGTGGGCCAGGTTGATCAGCTTCATCCCGGGGCCCGACTGGTCCTCTTCTTCCGCGGCCACGCCGGCGAGCGACGTGCCGTTGAACTTGGTGATGACGTCCCCCGCCTTGAGACCGGCCTTCTCCGCCGGGCCCCCGGGCGTGATCGCATCGATCCGGGCACCGAGTTTGTCGGTTTCGGCGTTGGCGGCGGTGTTGACGATGACCCCGATCCGTCCGCGATTGCCGCCGTAGGAGAAGCTGTACCCCCGCGGTTCCGCCTGGGCCGTGGGGGCGCGCCGCGGCTTGGGGGGGGGCTCCTGGGCTGCGAGGCCCGTCGCCAGCGTGGCCAACCCCACGGCCGCCCACATCCAATGACGATTCATGATTCGGTGCCTGTCCTTTCCAAGCTCGGTCAGAGTCCGACGTAAGCGGCGCGCGTGACGCGCACCGCAACCAGCTGCTGCATCAGATCCACCCGCTGACGCCACAAATCGAGGAGCGCGCGGTCCTGCGCCGCGATCGCCGACTGCGTGAGCTGCCCATCGAGCTGGGCGATCTGCTCCTCCAGCTGCGCGCAGAGCGCCGCGGATCGTCCGCTCACCACACGGCTATCGCTGTCATAGTTCCGCAAGGTCGACTCGAGCTGGGCCGACTGCTGTTTGGCCTGTGCCAGCTCCTCGGCGTACACCTTGTCACCCATGATCGGTCGGATCACGAGAATGCCGGCGAGGCCCGCCGCGGCCGCGAGCGCCAGGCCGGTCCAGCGCCGCCGGCGGTGGGCCCGGTCGGCCACGATCACGGCGCGAACCGACGACCAGCGGTCCCGCGGCGGTCGCAGCGCCGGCAGGGCTTTGAGCCCCGCGACGCGCTGATACACCGCGTCGAGCTCGGCGCGGCAGGCCTCGCAGCTCTCGATGTGCTGCCGCGCCCACACCGATCCGTCGCCGCTGCGCAGCGCCAGCAACTCGTCCATCGTGCAATGCATCACGCGTCTCCTCCTTCGGCGGCGAGCAGAGCCCGCATTCTGGCATGCGCACGCGCCAACTGCGACTTCGAAAAACTCACCGTCTTGCCCATACGCTCCGCGATCTCCTCATGCGTGAAGCCTTCGACGTCGTGGAGCCACACCACCGCCCGGGAAACATCGGACAACTGCTCGAACGCTTTCTCGAGATCGATCCGGGAACCCACGGCCGCCGGCGGTCCGCCCGCGGTGTGCTCCTCCAGCACTTCGGTGGCCCGGAGCTTCTCCCGGCGCAACCGCATCAACGCCTTGGATGCGGCGATCTGCCGGATCCAGCCCCACAGATGTCCATCCCCGCGATACTGTCTGATGCTTTTCACCACTTCCAGGAACGTCTCCTGCAACACGTCCTCGGCATCTTCCGGGTGGCGGAGCATCCGCCGCGCCAGGTTGTAGACCGGGGTCTCGAAGGCGCGATACAGCCCCTCGAGTGCCTCGAGGTCTCCGGCCTTGGCGCGCGCCACCAAGAGGTCGGGCACGGGGATCGAAAGTGTCATGCAGTCCATAGTTTGAGATGTCTGTACTACAGAAATGGTCGCACTCTGCTTTCAGGTATCGGCTGTCAGCTATCAGCTTAGCTGACCGCTGAAGGGTGAGACCTGACAGCTAAGTGTAACGTATTGCCAGCTAGTAACTTGCCCTCCGGCCCCCTATCTTGCTTTCATGCCTGACACGAGCCTCAAAACCTGGCTGCACCACTACCAGGACGAGTCCGACGCGGCGTTTCTCTACGCGGTGCTGGCGAACCAGGAAGCCGATCCGAAGCGCAAAGTTACCTACGAAAAGCTGGCCGACGTCGAACGGCGGCACACCGCCCTGTGGGCCAAACTCCTCGCCGACAACGGCCACGCGATGCCGGCTGGGGGCGCCCCCCCGTCTTTCAACGCGCGGCTTCGCGCCTGGTTGGGGCGGCGCATCGGGACGCAGTACCTGCTTCCCTTGCTGTTGCGCGAAGAAGGGCGCGAGGTGAAGGGCTATATCGACCTGCACCGGGAGTCGCGCGGGGAGGCCGCCCGGGCGGTGTCCCTGACCCTGGCCAAGGAATCCGCGGCCCACGCGGAGACGCTGGCCGGGCTCACCGGCGACGGGGCCGAGCCATGGCACAAGACCGAGTCGGGTGGGTTCCTGCGCAGCGTGGT
The DNA here is from genome assembly GCA_035500495.1 of Gemmatimonadales bacterium. Lineage (GTDB taxonomy): Bacteria > Gemmatimonadota > Gemmatimonadetes > Gemmatimonadales > GWC2-71-9 > DASTHG01. The sequence continues at coordinate 78,058 of DATJXC010000008.1, read as the reverse complement.
CTACGGCTTCAACGACGGGCTGACGGCCAACTTCGGGCTCGTCGCAGGGGTGATCGGCGCCGCGGTGCAGCCGCATGTGATCCTAATCTCCGGCGTCTCAGGAATGCTCGCCGATGCCCTGTCGATGGGCTCGTCCGGTTACCTCGCGGCCAAGAGCGAGCAAGAGGTCTACGCGCACGAGATCGCGATGGAGCAGGAAGAGCTGCGGCTGATGCCGGAGGTCGAGGCGGAGGAGCTGGCACTCGTCTACGAGGCCAAGGGAATCGAACCCGGCCGCGCGCGCGAAATGGCCGCCGAGGTGATGAAGGATCCGAAGCGGGCGCTCGAGGAGCAGGTGCGCGAAGAGCTGAAGATCGGGGCCGCACGCTCGACCCCGCTCAAAGAAGGGTGGATCACGGGAGTGGCGACGGCCGTAGGCGCCTTCATCCCGGTGGCGCCGTTCCTGGTGCTGCAGGGCCAGGCGGCGGTATGGACCGCGTTTACGATCGCGATGGGGTCACATTTCATTGTAGGAGCGGCGCGCAGCTTCTTCACCGGCCGGGGCATCTTCCGCAGCGGGATCGACATGTTCGTCGTGGGGCTGGGGGTGGCGGGGGTGGGGTATGTGGTGGGGGGGCTGGTTGGGAAACTGCTCTGACATTGCGGATTGCGGATTGCGGATTGCGGATTCCAATGGTGGGTCATCTCAATCCGCAAGTCGCAATCCACAATCCGCAATCACACCACCAGATTCACCAACCGATCCGGAACAAACACCACTTTTCTGATTTCCTTGCCATCGACGAACCGCTTCACGCTCTCGTCGGATTGAGCCCGGGTCACGACCTCCTGCTGGCCCGTGCCCCGGTGCACCATCAGCCGGCCGCGCAGCTTGCCGTTCACCTGCACCGCGATCTCTACGTCTCCGGCCGCAGCCAGCTTTTCATCGTAACTGGGCCACGCCTGGTCGAGCACGGAACGACCCTTCCCGCCGAGCGCTGACCACAGCTCCTCGGCCATGTGAGGAGCGTACGGTGCCAGCATGACGACCAGCGGCTCCACGGCACTTCGCACTTCGCACTTCGCACCGCGCAGTTCGTTGACGTACTCCATCATCGCCGCGATGGCGGTGTTGTAGTCGAGACTCTCGGTGTCCGCCGTGACTTTGCGAATCGTCTCATGGAGCTTGCGGACGACCGGGGGTGGCAATTCCGCCGGAGCGGCCTGTAATGCCTCATGAGTGAGTACCCACACCTTATCGAGAAAGCGCCGGATTCCCGTGATTCCTTCGTCGCGGAAGTCGCCCCCTTCCTGAAACGGCCCAAGGAACATCAGGTACATCCGGAAGGCATCCGCCCCCCAGCGTTTGATGTAGGCATCGGGGACGACGACGTTGCCCCGCGACTTGGACATCTTGGCGCCGTCCTTGATGATCAGACCGTGGGCCCGAAACCGGGGGAACGGCTCATCGAAGCCCAGCATCCCCTGGTCGTGCAGCACCATGGTGATGAAGCGGGAGTAGAGCAGGTGCAGCACGGCGTGCTCGTTCCCGCCGATGTAAGAGGTGACGGGAAGCCAGGTCTTGGTGCGCGCCGGGTCGAATGCCCGATCCGCGAATTCAGTGGAGGGATAGCGCAGGAAATACCAGGACGAGTCCAGGAAGGTGTCCGAGACGTCGGTCTCGCGGCGGCCCTGTTTCCCGCAGCGTGGGCACTTCACGAAATACCACTCGGCGTGTCGCGCCAGCGGCGAGACGCCGGTGTCATCGGGCTTGAAGTCCTCGATGGCCGGCAGCACCACCGGGAGATCCTGCTCGGGGACGGGGACGGTGCCGCAGCCGTCACAGTAAATGATGGGGATCGGCGGCCCCCAGTAGCGCTGGCGGGAGATGCACCAGTCATGAATCCGGTACTGGACCCGCGACGTCGCCGCACCCTTCTGCTCGAGCCAGGCCACGATGCGGCGCGCCCCCTCCCGACACGACAACCCGTCGAACGACCCGGAGTTGACGAGGGTGCCCTCTTCGGAAACCGACGGCAGCGGCTCGCCCGGGACCTGCACGACCTGGCGGATCGGCAGCTGGAACTGGGTGGCGAATTCGTGATCCCGCTTGTCGTGCCCGGGGACCGCCATGATCGCCCCGGTGCCGTACTCCATCAGCACGTAATCAGCGATCCAGACGGGGATCCCGTCCCCCGTGGCGGGATTCCGGGCATAGGAGCCGAGAAACACGCCCGTCTTGGTCTTGTCGCCGACCCGGCGGGAGACTACGTCTCTGGCCTGGACGTCCCGCTGGTACGCCTTGACGGCCGTCTTTTGCTCGGCCGCCGTCAGCTCCTCGACCAGCGGGTGTTCCGGGGCGAGCACCAGGTAGGTGGCCCCGAAAATCGTATCGGGGCGCGTCGTGAACACCGCGATCCGCGTCCCCGCCGGGGTCTCGAAGGCAAGCTCGGCCCCCGTGCTGCGGCCGATCCAGTTGCGTTGCAGCGCGACCGTGGACGCCGACCAATCGAGGGTGTCGAGGTCGCTGAGCAGACGCTCGGCGAAGTCGGTGATCCGGAAGAACCACTGATCGAGAAAGCGCTGCTCCACGAGCGCGTCACACCGCTCGCAGTGTCCATTGATGACCTGCTCGTTGGCGAGCACGGTCTTGTCCCTGGGGCACCAGTTCACCGCCGCCCGCTTCTTGTAGGCGAGGCCGGCGTTGTAGAGCTGCAGGAACAGCCACTGGGTCCATTTGTAGTAGGCCGGATCGGTCGTCGCCAGCTCGTGGCGCCAGTCGAACATCCCCCCGAAGCGCCGCAGCTGGCGGCGGAAGTTCTCGATGTTCTTCGGGATCAGCAGGGACGGATGGGTGCCCGTGGCCAGCGCGAAATTCTCCGAGTGGATCCCGAAGGCATCGAACCCCATCGGCTGAAACACGTCGAACCCCTGGAGCCGCTTGAACCGCCCGTAGATGTCCGCACCGGTGAACGCGAACAGGTTGCCGACGTGCAGCCCCTCGGCCGACGGGTAGGGGAACATCATGAGGTTGAAGAACGGCCGCCTCGGATGATCGAGATCCGGCTCGTTCATGTGGCCCTCGGCCCAGCGCTGCTGCCAGGTGGCCTCGATGGCCTGCGGATCGTACGTGGGGACCGGCGGCATAAGTGTCTGAAATTACACAGACTTGCTCCCTCAAGAAACCCGGCGTAGCTTGCGCGACGAATGGGCTCGACCCTCCAGGACATCCTCAGGCGATTCACCCTCTGGGCCGCCGGAGTCGCCCTCGTCGTCGTCCTCGGCCTCGGACTGCTCGCCGGCACCGGTGCCACCCGCACGCTCGACCGCCTGGCCGATGAGCGCGGCACCGCCGTGGCCGGCCGGGCCGCGACGCTGGTCGCAACAATCGTCCGCGAGCGCCATCGCGAAGCCGATCAGCTGGCGATCAACCCGTTCTTCTACCAGGCGATGGTGGCGGCGGCGCAATCGGCCAGTGCGCGCGGGCTCCCCCAGGTTCCCCCCGCCACGCTGGAGCGGACGTTCGGCGCCACCCGCCAACTCGGCGGGGATCCCGAGCTCTCACAGTACCTGAAGGGTTACCCTGAGCGCTCCGAGTTCACGGACCTGGCGTTCACCGAAATCCATGGGTTCACCGTGGTGGCATCCAGCCCACCCGACCTGTTTGCGCACGCCGGCGACGGCTTGTGGCAACGCGCGATGCGCGACGGCGCCGCGGAGAGTGATCCGGCGATCGATTCCTCCTCACGGTCGGTCACCGTGCGTTACGCCGCGGCCGTTCGCCCCTCGGAAACGGCTCGCCCGGTAGGGGTGCTGGAGGCCGTATACCAGCTCGACCGGCTCGGCGTCCTGCTCACCGGGATCGATCTCGGGGACAGCGCATATCTCCAACTCGTGGATCGGTACGGGAACCTCCTCTTCGGCCCGGACGAGGCCGAGTTGCGTGAGGTCCCGCAGGACAGGAGCCTGTACGACGCGGACGGGCCGCAGCGGCGGATTCTCGAGACCTCGCACGGTCGGGAGCTCATCGTGGCGGTGCCGGTGACCCGGGGGCGGTTCCCGGCGAACCAGGCCTACTACTGGGTGCTGTTTCATCAGCCGACGGCGGTGGCGTACGCCACGGCCCGTGCGGTGCAGCGCTACATCTGGGCGGGCGCGATCGGCGTCTTCATCGTGGCCGTTCTGGTGTCGCTGTGGCTCGGGCGGTGGCTCCGGCTTCGCGTGGTCGAGCCGGTCCGCGGCGCCGGCGAGATCGCTTCCAGAGTGGCCGCCGGGGATCTGACGGTCGTCACCGCCACGGCGATCGGCGGTGGGGAGGCGGAGTCCCAGGAGGTCGGTGAATTGATGCAGTCGGTGCGGACGATGGTGGCCGCGCTGCGCCAGCTGGTGGGGGCGATCCGGACGTCCGCGGACGAGGCCGCCGCGATGGCCTCCGAGATCGCCGCCTCCACCCAGGAGATGAGCGCCTCGACCCAGGAGATGTCGGCCACCACGCAAGACCTGTCCAAGCGCGCTGGCGAGCAGGCGCACCTGGTGCGTGGCGCGGCGGAAGACGCCAACCAGATCCTCCACATCGCCACCGCCCTCGCGGCGGGCGCCGAGGAATCGGTGCGGCGCAACGCGGCTCTCGCCAAACTCGCCCGGGAACACAAGGCCATGCTGGATCAGAGCACCGGTCACCTCGATCGGCTGGCGGAGGAGGTCGACCGGGGGGCGAAAGAAGCCGATGCGCTCGCGCAGGCTTCGGGGGAGATCCAGCGCTTCGTGGCCCAGGCCAAAGCCGTCGCCACGCAGACCAACACGCTGGCGCTGAACGCGGCGATCGAGGCGGCCCGCGCCGGTCCCCAGGGTCGCGGCTTCGCCGTGGTGGCCGACGAAGTCCGCAAGCTCGCGTCGGTCGCCGCGGCCGCGGCCACCGAGACCGCGGACACGGTGCGCGACGTCCTGGGGCGCGTCCAGGCAACCCGGGACCGGCTGAAGCGATTGGCCCAGTCGGGCGCCACAGCCCGCGAGGCGGCGCAGAGCGCAGCCGCGGGACTCGGGACGGTGTCCACGGAAGCGCTGGCGAACGACGCCTGGAGCCAGGAGATCGCCGCATCGGCTGGGGAAGCGCGTCGGTTGGTCGAGGAGATCGTGACACGGCTCACGTCGGTCCGTCTCGCAACCGACGGCCTGCTTGCCGCCTCGCAGGAGATCGCCGCGTCGAGCCAGCAACAATCGGCGTCGACCGAGGAGATCGCCTCGTCCGCCAATCAGCTGGCCGAGGCCGCCGACCGATTGACGGGAGCGGTCAAGTCGTTCCGGCTGACCGGAGACTCGCCGGGACCGGCCGCCTCGCCACCCCAGCGACCCACCCCGGAGCCCGGATTATTGCAGGTGGTACCAGCAAGCTAGGGTCAGGGGTAGGGCGGATAGGCTGACACCCGGCACCTGACACCTGCTCCCTGCGTCACTCTCCGAAGTACGCCAGCCGCACCTGCACGATGTCGGGGAGCGCGGCGATGCGCTGCCGCACCGCGTCGCCGATCGGGTGATCGAGGGTGATCGCGGCCAGCGCCTGGCCTCCTACGCCGTTCCGCGCCTGGTGCCAGCTCGCCACGTTGACTCCCGCCTCACCAATGAGCGTGCCCACGCGCCCGATGACTCCGGGGACGTCCCGGTTGCGAATGACGAGCATCCACCCTTCGGGCGCGACGTCCACCATGTAGTCGTCGATCCGGATCACCCGCCCCGCGGTGCCGACGGGTGCGCCGACGACCCGGACCCGGCCTTGGGCCGTCTCGACCACCACGGCCACCGACGTCTCGTACCCCGGCTCGGAGGTGCTCGTCTTGCGGCTGAGACGGATCCCCCGCTCTTCGGCGATCACCTGGGCATTGACGAGACTCACCGGTCCCAGCTGCAGTCCCGACAGCAGGCCTTCAAGGGCGGCGATGAGGACGGGCCGGGCCGCCGCTTCGTCTTTTCCGCCGTAGTCCACCTCGACGCTCGTCACCGGCCCCCCGCCTTCGGCGAGGGCGAGCGCCAGGCGTCCGAGCCGGCGAGCCAGGGCGAGCAGCGGGGCGGCACGCCGGAGGACGTCCCCGGAGATCCCGGGAACGTTGATCGCCATCGAGAGATCGCCGCCGAGCAGGGCGTCGCGCACCGCCGCGCAGATCTCCGTCGACACGCGGTCCTGCGCTTCGGCGGTCGAGGCGGCGAGGTGGGGCGTCAGGATGACCCGCTCGAGACTACGGAGCGGTGCGTCCGCGGGGAGCGGCTCCTGGGAGAACACGTCCACCGCCGCCCCGGCGATCGCCTTTCGGGTGATGGCGTCCGCGAGCGCGGCCTCATCGACCAACTCGCCCCGGGCGGTATTGATCAGCACGGCCGTCTTCTTCATCGAGGCCAGCCGCTCGGCGTTGATCAGGTGACGCGTCTGCTCGGTGAGGGCGACGTGGAGCGTCACGACGTCGGCCGCCTTCAACAGCTGATCGAGGGGCAGGAGCTTGACCTGCAGCTCGGCAGCACGCTCGGGCAGCAGGTAGGGATCGTGCCCGACGACGGTCATCCCGAACGCCCGGGCGATCCCCGCCACGTGACCGCCGATCCGCCCGAGTCCCACGATGCCGATCGTCTTGCCGCGCAGCTCGGTCCCCTCGAACTTCTTGCGGTCCCAATCGCCTTTGCGCATCGACTCGGCGGCCCAGGGGATCCGCCGCACGAGGCCCAGCAGCAAGGCAAAGGCATGCTCGGCCGCGCTGACGGTGTTGGCGCCCGGGGCGTTCATCACCGCGATCCCCCGCCGCGTGGCCGCGGTAACGTCGATCGTATCCACCCCGATGCCGGCGCGGGCGATCACCTTGAGCTCGGGTCCGGCGTTCATCAGCTCCGGGGTGACGCGGGTTTCACTCCGCACGATCAGCGCCTGGGCGCCCGCGAGCGCTTGCAGCAACTCTTCGCGCGGCTTCCCGGCCACGTTCACGACCTCCACCTCCGGGGACTCGGCCAGCATCTTGAGGCCGCCCTCGGCCAGCCGATCGGCCACCACGACGCGCGCGGTCATTGCATCGCCTCCCACACCTGCGGCAGCAGTGCCTCGAGATGCGCTTCGGTCAGATCTCCCATGTGGCCGATGCGAATCGTCGAGTCCTTGAGCGATCCGTACCCCGACCCGATCGTCCAGCCGTTCTGCTTGAGCTTGCCCGTCACATCCTTGGCGCTCTTGCCGGCGGGGAGCTTCACGCAGGAAACGGTCCAGCTGCGACGGCCTTCCAGCGGGAGATAGGCGATCCCGTGCTCGGCCGCCCAGCGCTCCGTGCGGCGGCGCATCGCTTCGTGCCGCTGCCAGCGGGCCGTTACCCCGCCCTCCCGGTCGATCCGCTCGAGCTGCACGTCGAGGGCGAAAAACAGCGACAGCGCGGGCGTGTTGGTCGGCTGGAACTTGTTCGAGGCTTCCTCGAACGACACCAGGTCGAAATACAGCCCGCGCGCGGGCAGGGTCTTGGCCCGCTCAACCATCCGCGCCGAGGCCACGCCCAGCGCCAAACCCGGCGGCAAGGCGAGCGCCTTCTGCGAGCCGGTGAAGACGAAGTCGAGTCCCCAGGCGTCCGGCTCTACGGGGGAACCGCACATCGACGTGACGGCGTCCACGAGCACGAAGACGTCGTCGAATTCGCGCGCGACGGCGGCCAGGGCGGGCACGTCCTGGAGCACGCCGGTCGAGGTCTCCGAGTGCACGAGGGTCACCGCGTCCACCTGCTCCTTCTTGAGCGCGGCGCGCAGCTGGTCGGGCTCGACCGCCGTGCCGAGCGGCACCTCGAGCCGCACGCACTCTTTCCCCGCCGCCGTCACGAGCTTCGCGAAGCGATCCGAAAAAGCGCCGTTGACGATCGACAGGGCCCGCCGGCGCACGCCGTTGCGGACCGCCATCTCCATGAACCCCGTGCCCGAGCTCGTGCCGACGAGCACGGTGCGCGAGGTCCGGCAGAGCGCCTGGAGCTTGGGCGCCATTTTGCGCAACAGCTGCTCCATGGCCTGCGAGCGGTGCCCGATCATGGGGCGGTTCTGCGCCGCCAGCACGTCGGGATGAACGTCCGTGGGACCGGGAAGAAAGAACTTGCCGAAGCTCATACGCTCGCTTTCGTCAGATCGTCCACCAGCCCTCCCATGACTACCTCACTGGTCTTCACGAGCCGCACCCCTTCTTCTCCCCATCCCCGCAGCATCTGCTCCGCGGCGTCGCGGTCGATCGGCTTCATCGCGTCGGTGACGGCGAAGAGACGGATCCCCGGACGATGCTCCATCAGCCCCTCGAGCGCGTACCGGTCACATACGTCCAGGGCCACGCCGTAGAGCACGATGTCCTGGGGGTCGAGCGCATCCACGACCGGGAGCACGTTGGGGTTGGTGAAGACGTCGAACCAGTGCTTGTTGAAGAGAATATCGCCGGAGTGACGCCGCACCCGCTCGGCCAGCTGCTGCGGATCCTGGGGGTCGGGCTCGATCACGAGCGGCGAGCGGAGAGCGGTCTCGGGGATCTTCTGCTGTCCGGGCGTGCCGCGCATGCAGTGGTTGGGAAAGGTGTCCTTGAAATTCGGCGTGGCCGACAGCTCGCGGTGGCCCGGGACATGGTCGTCCGCGCTGGCGATGATGCGGATGCCGTGCCCGTGCGCGTAGTCGGTCAGATGCTTCAGGTTGGGGATGATGTGCTCCGCGTCCGGCACGTACAGTTTGCCGTCCGCCCGCATGAAGTCGTACTGGGTGTCAACGTCCCAGAAAATGACGCGCGCCATCGACTGCCTCTTCAGTCCGGGGAGGAATACGGTTGTGAAGGGAATCTCTCGGGACGGAAGACGAGGTGTCAACCACGCGCCGGCCGCGCCAAGGCGGCCTTCATCCTAATCCCACAGACGTTTCAGGGGGGCCTGCTCAGAGCGGCAACGTCACCGCGATTTCGTCACAGCAAGACTGGCGCGGGCAGCGGGCGCAGTCCGCCCAGACCTTGAGCGGGAACTGCTCCCGCTCCGCGGGTCCGAATCCGAGCCGGAGAAAGAACGCCGGCTTCCGGGTCAGCGCGAACACTTCCTGGAGCCCCAGCTCTCGCGCCACAGCGATCAACGCTGCCACGACCACTCGGCCAAGCCCACGACCCTGCCAGCCGTCGTGAACCGCCAGCGCCCCGACCTCGGCCAGAGCGGCGCTGTACACCTTGAGGGCGCCGCAGGCCACGATCTCTCCATCCGCTTCGACCACCACGTACTCCTTGATGTGCCGGCAGAGGTCGTAGTTGCTGCGCGGCAGCAGGTCACCCGTCGCCACGAACGGCGCCATCAGCGCTTCGAGGCGAGGCACGTCGCCGAGCATGGCCGGACGGGTAAGGGGAGAGCCGGGCGCCGGCCGGTGCGCCAGCGCGGGGAGCGGGATGGCGCTCATGCAAGAACCTCCGCCAGCGTGTCGACGCCGCGATCCAGGTCGGCCTGGGAAATGACGAGCGGCGGCACCAGCCGGATCACGGTTGGTCCGGCCGTGGTGACCAGCAGACCGCGCTCGCGCGCGGCGGCGACGACCGGCGCGGCGGGCTCGCGGAGCACGATCCCCCACATCAGACCCCGACCCCGCACCTCCGCCACGGCGCGCATGCGCCCGGGGAATCCCGCGAGGCGGCCGGCGAGGTGCGCCCCGCTCTCCCGTACCCGCGCCAGAAAGTCCGGTGCGGAAATCGTCTCCACCACCGCCTGCGCGACCGCGGCGACGAGGGGGCCCCCGCCGAACGTGGTCGCGTGATCGCCGGGCGCCAGCGCGCCCGCCACTTCGTCGGTGAGGAGCACCGCCCCCATCGGCAGCCCGCCCGCCAAGGGCTTGGCGAGGGTCAGGAGATCGGGGGTGACGCCGGTCTGCTCGTAGGCGAACGCCGTTCCCGTCCGTCCCAGTCCGCACTGTACCTCGTCGAAGATCAAGACCACCCGTCGATCGCGGCACAGCCGCCGGAGAAACGCGACCCACTCGGTCGAAACCGGACGCACGCCACCTTCACCCTGCACCGGCTCGATGATCACGGCCGCCGTGCGGTCAGGAGTGATCGCCGCCTCGGCCGCGGCCCGATCGCCCAGCGGGATGATCCGCACCTCCGGGACGAGCGGCTCGAACGGCCGGCGATAGTCGGGCCGGTCGGTGGCGGCGAGGGAAGCGAAGAGCCGGCCGTGAAACGACCCGCTGAACGCCACGATTCCGGGCTTACCGGTCAACTTGCGCGCGAACTTGAAGGCGGCCTCATTGGCCTCAGCCCCGGAGTTGCAGAAGAACACCTGCTGGGCGAACGAGCGCGCCACGAGCAGCTCCGCCAAGCGCTCTCCCGGCTCGGTGCGGTAGAGATTCGAAACGTGCACCAGACCGGAATCGAGGGCCCGCGTGATCGCGTCGCGGATGACGGGAGAGTCGTAGCCCAGCGCGTTCACGCCGATCCCGGCGACAAAGTCCAGGTAGCGGCGGCCGTCCGCGGCGATCAGCTCCACGCCTTCGCCCGCCACGAACGTGGGGCCGACGCGCGCGTACACGCCGAGCAACGCCGAGGCGATACCGGGGGCCGCGGTCACGCAGGGAGTGCCGCGTTGACAGTGGTCGCGACGAGCCGCGTGCCGGCCGCCGGCGCCGTCAGCATCTCTCTTCCGCCGATGCGCACCCGGCTCACGCCGCCGGCCAGGGCGGTCGCGGCGGCGCGCAACTTGGCCGCCATGCCCCCGGTAACGACGCCCCGGCCGATGAGGGGCTCGACCTCAGCGACGGGAAGCTCGGCGGCCGCCACGCCCTGCAGCACCACCCCCGGGACATCGGAGACGAAGAGCAGCTCGGAAGCCGGGAGCGCCGTCGCGATGGCCGTCGCGGCATCATCGGCGTTCACGTTCATCATCGAACCGTCCGGAGCCGGCGCCATCGGCGCCACTACCGGCGTGAAGCCGGCGGCGAGAAGAGCCGTCAGGAGAGCCGGATGAACGCTGGTTATTCGTCCGACCTCGCCCAGATTCTGGTCGTAGCGCTCCGCCACGAGCAACCCGCCGTCGATCCCCGATACGCCGACCGCGTCGACGCCGGCCCGGCTCAACGCGCCGACCACGACTCGGCTCACCGGTCCGGCGAGCGCCATCTCCACGACCTCGGCCACTTCCGGAGAGGTGACCCGGAGGCCGTCGCGCTGCACGATCGGGAGACCCAAACGCCCGGAGAGCGCGGAGATCGCCCGGCCCCCGCCGTGTACGATGACCACCGGGCCGGCCTGGGCGACTTCCCGCGCCCAGGCTTCGAGCCATCCGGCGCGGTCGAGCTCGTTGCCGCCGAGTTTGACGACCCTCAGCATGTGAGCCCCATCGTTTCGGGAAGCCCCAGCATGACGTTCAGGTTCTGAATCGCCTGCCCCGCCGCGCCTTTCACGAGATTGTCGATGCACGCGATGACGGTCAGACGCGGGCGCTGTACCTGCTCCACCGGGACGACGCCCAAGGCCACCCGGTTCCGGAACACGACATCCTGCAGCGATGGCAGGCCCCCGGGGTGGATCGTGACGCACGGCTCCGCCTGATACGCCGCACCGTAGATCGCTTCGGCGTCCGGCCGCTCCAGCCGGCGGGTCAGCGGAACGTGAATCGTCTCGAGGATGCCGCGCTTGACCGGGAGCAGGTGCGGGGTGAATACGACGTCCCCAATGAAATCCGCCTCCCGGGCGAGACTCGCCTTCAACTCCGCCAGATGGCGATGGGTATTCCCGGCGGCGTAAGCGCGATAGTTCTCGCTGACTTCGCCGAAGAGCAGGTCCGGTCGGGGATTGCGGCCCGCCCCCGTGACGCCGGACGCCGCATCGATCACCACTTCGCGGTCATGGTCGATCAGCCCGGCCCGGGCGAGCGGGATCAGCGCGAGCAGGGCGGCGGTCGGATAGCAGCCGGGGTTCGCGACCAGGTCCGCGGCCGCCACCTGCGGGCGCGCGAACTCGGTGAGGCCATACACCGCGGTCGGATCGAGGCGGTAATCGGCGGAGAGGTCGACGGCGCGCCGTCCGGCCGCGCGCGCCTGCTTCACCCAGCGACCGGAGACGCCGTGCGGCAGCGCCGACAGCACGATCTCGACGGCGCCGAACGACGCGTCGCCGGCCTTGACCAGCCGGAGGCCGTCCCGCACCTGGCCCGCGCCGGATTCCGCCGTGGCCCAGGCGACCGCGACCCGCGGGTGGGACCCGAGCAGCCGGAACAGCTCGGCGCCGACGTAGCCCGTCGCGCCGAGCAGGCCCACCGGGGTGCGTGCATTATTATTCATGAGCGCGGTAAGTTATGCAGAACCGCGCGGGATGCAAGACGGCGGGACCGCTACTCTACGCGCTCCAACCGCGGGTTCGGCTGGTAGCTCCGCCCCACTTTCGCGCAGGGCTTCCCCTCGAGCAGGACCACGTCCGCGGTGAAATCGAACCGCCCCTGGAACAGGCTCGATCCGACGCCGTACATGTCGACCGGCACGCTCTGCTCCTCGAAGTGGCGGATCTTGTCGACGGTAAACCCGCCCGAGACGACGATCCGGACATGCCGGAATCCCTCGCGGTCCAGCGCTTCACGCACGTTCCGGACGAGCTGGGGATTCACCCCGGTGGGGCGGAACATCCCCATCTGGGGAACGATGGAGCGGTCCACCAGCGTCTCCGAGGTGTCCAGCCGGACCCCGTAGAGCCGATCCCCCAGGGCCCGCGCCACCTCGAGCGAGGTTCGCACGCAGTCGTTCTCGAAATCCACGAGGGTGATGAGGCGGATCGCGGGATCCGTCAGGTCGGCGAATTTGCGGGAGGCGCGGACCGTGTCGCCGCCGTAGGCCGCGATCAGCCCGTGCGGCACGGTCCCGATCCCCTCCGACCCCCACCAGGAGGCCTGCGCGTCGGTGGACACGCCGATCGCCCCGGCGATGTGCGCGGCATAGCCGTCGCCGGTCTGCACCAGCCAGTGGTCGTGCCGCGCCGGGAAGAACATCACCTGTTTGGGATGGGCGGCGTCGACCACCCGCCGCGTGTTGGTGCCCACCCGCGTGCGCCGAGCCAGCACCCCCAGGTACAGGGTTTCGAGATGGGCGAAGGCGTCATACGGCCCCTCGATCAGCAACACCGTCTCCCACGGCGCGATCGCTTCCCCGTCGTACAGCGCGTGGACGGTGAGCTCGTCCCAGGATTCGGAGCACAACTTGAGGATGGCGATGGTCTCGTCGATCCCGCCGAGGTAGCCCTGCGCCTTGCCGAACACCTGCATCGTGACGCGGGGCCGGTGCCGGTCGCGCTGCAGCACCTCCCGCGTGCGGACGAAGTACTTGTCGGAGTAGTACCCGTCGCGCATGCGCTCGACGGGAAGATGGAAGATCGACGGTTCGAGCCGCGTCTTGCGCGCCATCTACACGATTTCCTCTCGCACCCGGTAGCGCAGCGCCCGCCGCTGCATCCACCGCACCGCGAAGGCATCCGCGAGCGCGCGAAACACCCGGTTCCACATGCCGTACTTGGTGGCCCCGAACCGGCGCGGGCGGTGCCGCACCGGGACCTCCGATACGCTGCCCCCGTACATCTTCACCAGCGTGGGCAAGAACCGATGCATCCCGGTGAACAGGGGCAGCTCGCGCACCGCCTCGACGCGGAAGGCCTTGAGCGAGCAGCCGGTATCCCGAATCGTCTCATGATTGAGCCAATTGCGGACGCCGTTGGCGATGCGGCTCTGGAGCTTCTTCCACCCGGTGTCCTGGCGGTCGGCCCGGTAACCGGCCACCGCGGCGGCTCCGCTCCGCTCGAGCTCGGCCAACAGAGCCGGGATATCGGCCGGGTCGTTCTGGAGGTCGGCGTCGAGGGTCACCACCACCCGACCCCGCGCCGCCCGGAACCCGGCCGCGAAGGCCGCGGTCTGCCCCGCGTTGGCCGCGAACCCCACGAGGTGCAGCTCAGGATGGGTGCGTTTGAGCTCTTTCAGTAGGTCGAACGACCCATCGGTCGAGCCGTCGTCCACGGTGACGATCTCGTAGCGCCGACCGGCCAGCGCGGCGGCGATTTCTTCGACGAGCACCCGGAGGCTGTCGCGCTCGTTGTAGACCGGAATGACGAGGGAGACGTCAACCGGAGTCGGCATGACGCAGCTCGGAGGCATCCGGGTACTTGGCGCGCAGGCGATCCATCATTTGCGAAGCCTTGGCGGGATCATGCTCGTGGGTCCGGTAGATTTCCGCCAGCCGGATGCCGATCAGGATCTCCCGGTGCGCGGGGAGCGTCTGGTCCATCATGCGCTCCAGCTTGGTCGTCTCTTCATCGATCGTGAACCGGGCACCGGGGATCTCCGGCCCGCTGCCCGCGAAGACGCTGCTCGCGAAGCGGCCGAGAGGTTCCAGCACGTCGTCGAACAGCCCGGTGACGAAACTCCGGACGCCCCACAGGATGCCGATCACCCCGACCAGCTGCCAGGAAACCGAACCCGACTCCGCCCAGTCGACGGGCAGGGCCACCATGGCCAGCGCGAGCGCGACTCCGAGGAGCCGTCCGGCCACCTGACGCGGACGGGGGGGTTCTACGTCGGTCACGGCGAGAACCTAGGGAGGTCCGTTCATGGGAGCAAGTTGACAGCCACGGGCGCCACGGCTAAAACCTACGCGTGTCCAACCGCGTTTCGCGTCGCGAGTTTCTCTCATCGACCGCTGGGCTGGCCGCGGGGGCCGGCGTGAACCCGGCATGGCTGATGCGCCCGTTCCGTCCCCTCCCCCCGCGTCACCGCTGGGCCGCGAAGCCCATCGTGATCGCCTCGGCCAACGGATTCCGCGCGGTTCAAAAGGCGTTCGACCTCATCATGCAGGGAGCCGACACCCTGGACGCCGTGGTCGAAGGGGTCAAGATCCAGGAGCTCGATCCGACCGATCAGTCGGTGGGGTACGGCGGCCTTCCCAACGCCGACGGGGTGGTGCAGCTCGATGCGTCCTGCATGCACGGCCCGACCAAGCGGGCCGGCGCGGTCGGCGCCCTCGAGAACATCAAGACGGCGTCCGAAGTCGCGAAACTCGTTCTCAAGTACACGACCCACATCTTCCTCGTGGGCGAGGGAGCCAAGCGGTTCGCCCTGTCGTATGGGTTCAAGGAAGAGGACCTGCTCACCGACGCCTCACGGCAGCTGTGGCTCGAATGGCGGGCCAACCTGAACCCCAACGACAACTACTTGGACGTCCCCGGCGGAACGCCGATGGTGGTGCATCCCCCCACCGGCACCATCACCTGCGAGGCCGTGACTCCCCAGGGCGACCTCTCGTCGGTCACCACTACGGCCGGGCTCGCCTTCAAGATCCCGGGCCGGGTGGGTGACTCGTCCATCGTCGGAGCCGGCCAGTATTGCGACAACGACGTCGGCGCGGCCGGGTCCACGGGGCTCGGCGAAGCGAACATCAAGGTCTGCGGCGGATTCCTGACGGTGGACCATATGCGGCGCGGGATGAAGCCGACCGACGCCTGCCTCGAGACGCTGAAGCGCGTCGTCCAGTTGACCGAAAAACGGCTGCTGACGCCGGAGGGCAAACCCCGGTTGCAGCTCGACTTCTACGCGATCAACAAGAAAGGGGAGTTCGGCGCCGCAGCGCTCTACCCCAGCCGGTTCGCGGTGCACGACGGCCAGGAAGCGAAGCTCCTGGATACCGCGCACGTCTACGACAATCCTGTCCCGAGCTGAGTGGAAGAACCTTCCATTTCTACTTCGCACTTCGCACTTCGCATTTCGCGCCTCGTCGCCGGCGCGATTGCGCTCACCACGCCGGCTGTGGCACAGCAGGCGAACGTGAGGCCAGCTTGGGACTATACCGTCACCCCGTACTTCTACTACAGCTCGGTCGATCAGTGGTGGCTCGCCGGCTACTTCTCTTATTACCAGCCGATCGCCGATTACCGCCGCCCGGAGCCGTGGTCGGCATCGCTCCGCATCCAGGGTGGCGCCAGCACTGCCGGGAGCTACTACCTGGATCTCGACGCGGACGCCCCGGCGTACTGGGACGGCTGGCGCCTCGGCCTCTCTCTCACCGCGGCCCGGGCGAACCGCCTCGGCTACTACGGGATCGGGAACGCTACCCAGCACGTCGCGGACAGCGTCACGAGCACCAGTCCCTATTTCTTTTCCGTCAGCCGGACTACCCAGTTGGGCCGCCTCAATGTGCAACGGCGCATCATCGGACCGCTGCGCGTGCTGGTCGGCGCCGTCTACGAGCACACGACCTTCCGGGAATTGCCGGGCACCAGCCAGTTCCAGCACGACGCCGCACTCGGCGTCATCGACGGCAGTCCGTTTTCCGATCTGGCGGCGCGGGGGGGGCTGGTCCTGGACGCGCGTGACAACGAGCTCGACCCGCACCGTGGAGGAGCGGTCGAGGCGCTCTACGCCGCCGGGCAGCACTACCACCGCACGACGGTCAGGCTGCAGGGCTACGTCAACCCGACCCCGCGCCTGATCCTGGCGGGCCGGATCGCGGGCGAGGAGATCACCGGCACCTCGGAGATCTCGCTCATGCAGACGATCGAGCGCACCCAGCGGCCGACGATCGCCCTGGGGGGATACAGCTCGCTGCGAGGATACTACGATTCGCGGTTCGCGGGTCCCGGGAAACTGGTGGGGGGGCTCGAGGCGCGCTGGGCCCTGATCAACGCGCCGGCGATCTTCGAGTTCAAGATCGTCGGCTTCTGGGACGCCGGCCGCGTGTTCACGGAGGCCGAGGGGTTCCGGTTGACCACCGAGGGGCTGCACCAATCCGGTGGCGCGGAAGCGATGCTCCGCATCGGCCGCAATACAATCGTCGTGATCGGTGGAGGCTGGGGCAGCGAGGGCGGACAGTTCCTGTTCGGGACGACGTGGAGCTATTAGACGACCTCTCTAATCTCCACTCCCCGTCGCTTCAGCTCTGTCACGTAGCCGTCAAACGGCACCGCTTCGTCCGGGGTGTGGACACCGCGGCTCGTGATGCGGCCGTCCCCCTGCATCAGGCCCGTGATGGAGAGCGAATACCCGGTGGTGCGCATCATAGCGCTGATCCCGCGCGCCTCGTCGTAGTAGTCGAGCAGCTCCCACGCCACCCGCTTCCCGTTCTTACCCAGCGCGACCACCCGCAGCGCGACGAGGTCGCGGCCCTGCGGCTTGGTGAGCTTGGGCGACACGATCGTGATGAAGGCATCCCGCGGGACGATCTCCTTCCCCTTCACCTTGACCGGTGCCAGGTCGAGCAGCCCCAGCTCGCGGATCGGCCGCATGATGGCGAGGTGTCCGGGGTAGCGGAGGGTCTTGTATTCCATCGTACGAACTCTGCCCTCGTAGGCCCACGGCAGAGTCGAGATCCCGCCGCCCGTGTGGAAGGCCTCGAGGGCCCCGACCGGCGCGGGGAACGACAGGCTTTCCAGCTCTGACAGGGCGTCGACCCTGGTGGGGGCACCGTCCCGCAGGACCCACGACGGCGTCGTGTAGTAGTCGAGCGCGCCCTCGAGCGAATAGACGATCTGATAGTTGAGGGGCGGCTCGGGACGCTGGGGCAGGCCGCCGACGTAGATCTTCACGCTTTCGGCGTCGCCGACGCGGCGGATCCCCTCGGCCGCGAGAATGTTGACCATGCCGGGAGCCAGACCGCAGTCCGGGATGACCGAGACGCGGGCGCGCTCCGCCTCCGGCCCGAGCTTCTTCTGTTTGAAGACGATCTCCGTGTTCCCGCCGAGGTCGCAGTAATGCAGGCCGGCCTCGACGGCCGCGCGGCTCACCTCGAGATTGAAGTAATACGGGAGCGCGTTCATGACGGCGAGGTGACCGGACATCGCCCGCCGCAGGGCCGCTCCCCCGCCGTCCCGCACGTCGAGCTTCACCAGCGACAGTTTCTTGCCCACAAAGGGTTTCACGAATCCCGCGGCGCGGTCGGGCTGGACATCGGCGAGCGTGACGGCCGACACGGCGTCCTGCTGCAACAAATCGAAGGCACAGGCGCAACCTTGCAAGCCCGCGCCAAGAACGAGCATCCGCATGCTACGAGCTTCTCCAAAGGAAAATGAGACCGAGAACCGCGCGGCGGAAAGGTAGTCGCCCTCACTGGGGGCAGGAAGCGCAGCGGTGGCCCTGCCCTTCCGTTAGATTCGCGGCCGATGCCCCCACCCCAGGGTGACCTCACTCGTGCGCGACTCGTGCGCGCCGCGCTGGAACTGTTCACCGCGCAGGGCTACCACGTGACCACCACACCCCAGCTCGCCAAGCGAGCCGGGATCGCCGAAGGCACGATCTACCGCCACTTCGAGAGCAAACAACACCTCCTGAACGAGTTGTACCGCGGCGGGGCACGGTGGGCGGCAAGACTCGTCAAGGAAGCGGAGGCCGCCGGGACGACCACGCCGGAACGGTTTCGCAAACTCGCCGAGCTCCTGGCGGACGGTGCCGTGCGCGAGCCCGCCGTCGTGCGCCTGTTCTTCTTCCAGGACTACGCCGCCTTATTGGACGAGAAATCCCGGGAAGCCAACCGGGAATTCCGCACCGCGCTGGAAGGCCTCATCGCGCAGGGGAAGGCGGATGGGTCGGTACGACCCGGCGGAGCGGACCTATGGGCCTCCGCCTGGTTGGCGGTCGTTCGCGTCGCCCTGGAGCGGATCCTGGCGCGGGATTGGGGGGTCGCGAGCGCCGGGGTGCGCGCCTGCGCGGACGCCGGGTGGGACGCGATCGCGAGTAAGGGGGAACGAACGGCCGGAGAGCGGCCGGCCGCTCAGGACTAGACAGCCGTCCGCAGCTGCAGCAGGGCGATCTCCGGCGGCACAAACAACCGGATCGGCACGCCGACGACCCCGATGCCCCGGCTCACGTACAGCTGACTCGAACCCTGCCGGAAGTGTCCCATCACGTACTTCGTGATCAGGCTCCCCGCCGACCACCGCAAGAGCGGAACGTAGATCTGCCCGCCGTGAATGTGCCCCGCCAACGTGAGCGGAATGCCGCGCGGCGCCGCCCCATCGAACGCACCCGGCCGGTGGGCCAGCAGGATCGGGTAGGCCTCTTTCGGCGCCGCGCGCAACGCCAGGTCGATGTCGCCGTGCTGTGGATCGTCGGCGGTCCAGGCGTGCGGGTCGTCGATTCCCAGGAGGGCCAGAACGGCGCCGTCCCGCTCGATCAGGTGCGCGGAGTTCTTGACGAAGATCTGACCGGCGTCCCGCACCCCCTTCACGACGATCGTCTCGCCGGTGTAGCGATCGTGATTGCCGAGACAGGTGACGACGCCCAGGGGAGCGGAGAGGTCGCGAAAGGCGCGAACGTACTCCGGAACATAGGCGGGCGAGATGTCGATCATGTCGCCGGTCTGGAGGATCAGATCGGCACGTTCCGCGTTCGCGAGCGCCACGATCGCCTGCATTTTGTCCCGCTCCATGTGGACCCCGGCGTGCACGTCCGACAGGTGGAGCACCCGCAGCCCGTCGAAGGCGCGCGGCAGGCCGGGAAGGAAGAGGGTCGTGCGCGTCACATCCGGCAGACGCTCGGCGTCCCAGATGCCATAGCCTGACAGCGCGAGCCCGGCACCGGCATATGCATAGGTGGCCGTCGCGAGGAAGCGCCGCCGCGTAATCCGGGAGACGGGAGAGGGGAGAGGGAAGAGGGAAGGCGTTCGCGCCGTTGCAGGCCCTCCCCCCTCTCCCTTCTCCCCTCTCCCCAGCCTGACGAGCCGCTGACCCACCCACACCAGACTCTTCCCGATCACGTACACCGCGACCAGCGCGCAAAACACCCAGCCGAGCAGCTGCCACGCGATCCAGGGCGCGAGATAGGGGACGCGGCCGACCCCCCACACCGACCCGGACAGCATGCGACGCAGGACGACGAGCCACGGCAGGTTGAAGACGACGAAGACGATGGCGAGACTCAGCCGGACGAGACGCACCCGCCCGGGACGTGACGGATCGGGGAGGCGCTCCCGCAGGTACAGGTACAGCAATACCTGCGGCGAGAGAAGAAGAAGCAGATAGATTATCGCCATGCCGCTCCGATGGTCCTCGTGGGGAGCCGTGCTCCTCGGACTCGTGGGACCAGCCACGAGCGCGGGCCAACAAACGCTCACCCCGGTCGAGCGCGCTCGGCTCGCAGCCGCCCTCTGGTCCGAAGCGCACTATAACTACGCCGGGCGCGACCGCGTACGCGCCGACCTGGACTCCGGCATCGCCGCCCTGCTCGGCCAGGCCGCCCAGCGCCAGCCGGACCTCCTCTATTACCGCCGCTTACGGCGCTTCGTTGCGCTGCTCAATGACGGCCAGGCGGCGGTGATCCCTCCCTCGCGTGTCGCGGTCCAGTTGGCGCGGCCGCCCCTCGCCCTCGTGAGCGTCGAGGGGCGTCCGTTCATCACGGACTATACGGAAAACGACGAGACCAGCATCGCGCGCCCCGAACGACTCGCCGAGGTCGTCTCAGTCCAGGGGATCCCGGCCGACCAGTGGATCCGCGATTCGATTCTCCCCGAGATCGGCGCCGGGACGGCGGACGCGCGGTGGGATCGCGCCGTCGCGCACCTGTTGGACGGGGAGCGCGGCACGGCCCTCCAGCTCCAGCTCCAGGCGCAGGGCATGGATGCCCGTGGGGCGAGCCTCACCCGGACCATCGCCGAGGGCGCGCCCTGGCCGTTCGACCCACCGGCCCTGGCCATCGTCCGCCTGCAGGACAGCACGGCGGTCCTCCATCTGTCCAGCTTCAGCGACCCCGAGGTGATCCGGCAGATCGACCACGCCTTCCCGACCTGGGACGGCGTCCACGGGCTGATCATCGACCTGCGCGACAACAGCGGCACCGGCGGTGGACGGGAGATCGCCTACCAGCTGCTCGCCCGCCTGGCCAGCAAACCGTTCGTCGGCTCGCGATGGCAGACCGCCGTCTATCGTCCCTTGTACCGCAGCGACGAAGGGGGTGCGGACTCAAGTTTTCTGTGGCTGGCGATCCCACCGGACACGATCCAGCCGCGGCAGGACAAGCCCCGATTCACGGGCCCCGTCGCGGTGCTCGCGTCATCCCGCACCGCCGGAGCGGCGGAGGATTTCCTCGCGGCGTTTCGGAACGCCGGGCGGGGTACGATCGTCGGACACGCGAGCGCCGGAGCGACCGGCCAGGTCAGCGAAATTCCCCTTTACCGAGACTGGCGTCTGCGCGTGACGATCACCCGTGAAGAGCTGCCCGACCGAACCGAAATCAACGGGCGCGGCCTGGCGCCGGATATCAAGGTCGATGAGAAGGTGAGCGAGTTTCAGGCGGGCACGGACGCAGTGCTGGATCGCGCGCGGGCGTGGATCGTAGAACAGCGCGTCAGGCACTAGGCAGCGACAGTACGCTGGGGGTGGGGGCGCCGGGCGTCCCACGCGACGGCGCCCCCACCCCCAGCGTACCGTCATTGCTTATCCCGCTGTTCCCCGTATGCCACCCTCCACACCCGCGCTCCATCGTCGTCCGAGACGAGCATCGCCCCATCCGGCATGACGAGTATCGCCACGGGCCGCCCCCAGCGGCTCCCGTTCGGGAGCTGCCACCCGACGATGAAGTCCTCGAGCCCCACCGGCTTCCCGTCCTTCACCCGGAACCGGGCCACCTTGTCTCCCGTTGGGACCGACCGATTCCACGATCCGTGGAACGCCACGAATGCATCGCCCCGGTAATCAGCGGGAAACTGCGTTCCCGTGTAGAACGCCATCCCGAGCGGCGCCGAGTGCGCCTGGTAGGTAATGGCCGGCGGCTGGACGGTGCTACAGTCGGCCTGCGGGTACTCCGGATTGCGCTCGCCGGGGAGCCAGCAGGTCGGCCAGCCGTAGAATCTGCCGTCCTTCAAGATGTTGATCTTCTCAGGAGGCCGGTCGTCGCCCAGGTTGTCCCGGTCATTGTTCGTGGCCCAGAGCTCGCCCGTCGTGGGATTGAACGCGAGGCCCACGGAGTTTCGTAACCCGGTGGCGAAAATGTGCTCGCCCGATCCGTCGGAGTTGTACCGCGTGACCGTGGCGCGGTGCCGGTCGGTCTCGTCGCAGATGTTGCAGGAGGACCCGATCGAGACGTACAGCTTTCCGTCCGGCCCGAAGGCGAGTGTCCGGGTCCAATGGTTGCCGCCGCCCGGTAGCCCTGAGACGATCTGCTGCGGCACCGAATTACCCGGCAGGTACCGCTTCACCCCGTCGGTCTCCCCCACGTACATGGTGTCTCCACGGAACGCGAGGCCGAAGGGACGGTTCAAACCGGAGACGACGGTGATGACCGTGTCGGCCACGCCGTCGCCGTTGGTGTCGGGGAGCTTCACGACGCTGCCCGTGCGGTAGACCGCGTAGGGGACGCCGCCGGGGCCGAGCACGATGTTGCGGATCCCGTCCAGGTGCTGGGCGTAGAGGCCGATCTTGAAGCCTGGCGGGAGATACAGCAGGCGGTTATCCGCGACCACGTGCGGTTGAAAGTCGGCCGGGATCTGCTGGGCGGACGCTGGAGGGTTCTTGGCGCAGCCGCCCAGGACCAGGGCGGCGAGCAGGAGCTGCCGGGGGGGGACCATCGACTCGCCTCCGTCGATTCTCAGTGGGTCACTTTGCTCGTCATCAGGAACCGGCCGTCCGGGTCGAGGGCGACACCGGTCGGAGCGAACGGTACGGTGAACCGCGCGGTGACGTCGCGCCCATCGACCGCGACGGACTGTCTTACCCGTGACCCGGTAGCCTGGTCCGGGCCGCTTGCTTCGATCACCAGGGCGGGGAGCCGAAACAACCCCCACGCCTGCGGCTGTGCCTGGTGCACGTGCACGGTCAGGGCGTGAGTCGCGCGGTCGTAGCTCCAGGCACAGGTCAACTGCGGGTACCCCGGCTGGCGCAGCCATTGGTTGAAGAACCAGTCGAGCCGCTGGCCCGAGGCCTGCTGCATCACCTGCTGGAAATCCTCGGACAGCGCGGTCGAGTCCCGGTAGCGGTGATAGTAGTCCCGGATGCCCCGGAAGAACGCCGAGTCCCCGATCTGCTCCCGCAGCATGTGCAGCACCCACGCGCCCTTGGGATAGACGTTGGCGTTCAAGAGCTTGTTGGGATCGTCGGTGGTCGTATCGATGATCGCCCGGTTCACGACGCCGGACTTGAAGTACTCGGCGGCGTCGCCCCGCATGCCGCTCACGAGCACCGAATCGCCGTGCAGCGCGGCGCCGACCACGAGATCGAAGTAGCTCGCGAACCCCTCCGAGAGCCAGAGGTGATGCCAGTCGCGTTCGGTGACCGCGTCGCCGAACCACTGGTGCGCCGTCTCGTGGCGCACCACCCCTTCGCGCATGGTGCGCCGCACGTAGGGTTGTTCGGCATAGAAGATCGCGCTCGAGTTCTCCATGCCCCCGTAGCGAGTCGATGACTCGACGTGCGCCAGCTTCTCGTAGGGGAACGGTCCCACGATCCGCTCCAGCGTCTCGACGATTTCGGTGGCGTTCTTGAAGGGGCCGGAATCGGCGAAGGCGGAATCCTCGGGGTAGGTCCAGACTTCCATGGGGATCGTGTCGCGGCCGTGGATGATGGGGCGGTGCTGGGAAACGGTGAACACCCCCGCACCGATGACCATGGTGTAGGCCGGGATGGGTCGAACCTCGGTGAAGCAGGTTGCCACGGCAACGCAGGGCCTCCCGTTGGCGACGACCCTCCATCCCGCGGGCGCTTTCACTGAGAACTCCACAGCCGCTTTGTCACTGGGATGGTCCACTGTGGGGAGCCAAAACCGAGCCCGCTCGGGCCAGTTGTCACCGAACGCGCTCCGTTGGCCCCGCGCATTGGTCTGAATGATCAGCCCATCCTGGGGGACCCCGTGATAGGTGATGGAGACGGACTGGGCGTTCACGGCGATCTTCAGGCTGCGTCCGTCGTATGAAAACGGAGCGCTCACCTGGTCGATCGACATGCCCACGAGATCCAACCACAGGGTGTCGCCGACCAGGTTCTTGAAGCGGATGTGGGCCGTTCCATTCAGCAGAGTGCCGCTATCCGGGAGGGTCAACTCGAAGGAGTACGATTCGATGTCGACCGAGCGCTGCTGCGCCGCAAGCCGCCCTCCGAGCAGGACGGCCATGAGGGTGCATCGACCTAACGCGCGCATGCCCCGCCAACCATCGACTCACCGCTAGCCCGCATACACCCCCGTCACCGCGCTCTCCCCTGCCGGCATCGCTCCCCGGCTCGCGATTGCCTCTTGCTCGGCCCGTTCCACCTGAGCCGTTACCGCCGCTTCAACTTGGAGCAGCTGGGGCTCGGTCCAGCCATCCTCCTTCAGATACTCCTCGTACAATCCGATGGGATCCCGCTTTCCCCACTCCGCAAACAACTTGGCCGGGAACGTCTCGCGCGCCTCGCGCTCGTCGTGGGTGGCGTGGCCGCCCATGCGGAATGTCTCCGCCACGAGCAGCGCCGGCCCATTCCCCGCCCGGCAGCGCTCGGCCGCGAGCCGCGTTGCGGCCCAGGCATCGAGCACGTTGTTGCCGTCGAAGGTGAGCCCCCAGATTCCGTACGAAGCCGCCCAGTCGTCGAAGTTCTTGGGAAGATGATGCTGCGCCAGCCGGGTGCCGAGGGCGACCTGGTTGTTCTGGATGATGAGGATGGCGGGGAGGTGCTGCACCGCCGCGAAATTCGTTCCTTCGTGGGCTGCCGCGGTCTTGGTCGAGCCGTCGCCGATCCACGTCAGGGCGACCCGCGGCTCCCGTCGCATCTTGAAGGTGAGTGCGATACCGGCGATCACCGGGACGACGTCGCCGACGTGGGAGATCGGCTGCAGCACGCCGCGCCCCAGGTCCCCGACGTGCAGATCTCGTCCATGTGAGGGCGCATCCGCCGTGCCGAGGTAGGCGCGCAGCGCGGCGGTGATCGGCACTCCCATTTCGATCACCGCGCCGGCGTTGCGGATCATCGGGGCGACGACGTCGCGGTCGCGCTGCAGCGCCTGCACCGGTCCGACCGTCGTGGCCTCTTCCCCGGTACCGAGCCACGCCTTGGAGATGACGCCCGTCTTGACCCAGCGCTTCAGGGTGATGTCGTGCAGGCGGAACCGCAGCAGGCCGGCGTAGAGCTCGAGGCGCTGCTCCTTGGAGAGGCCGGCGACGCGCACCGAGCGCTCCGGATCGTCTTCGATGGTCTTCCGGTAGGCCCGAACGAGGCGGGGATCGGGCTTCCACTCGAGGTACTCCGGTGGATCGAAGGCGGGAAAGCGCTTCACTTCACTTGAACTTCTCTTTCAGCTTCCCGAACAGCCCCCCACCTCCCGCGCCGGAGCCGCCCCCCGAACCAGTGTTCGGCGACAGGGCTTCGGCGAATTCCAGCGCGGTCGAGTAGCGGCTGTCGGGATTGGTCTCCATGGCCTTGGCCAGCGCCTTCTCGAGCCACTCCGGCATGTCGGGGCGCACCTGGCGCAGCGGCAGGGGGCTGCCGCGCAGGCGGGCGATCATCATTTCCTGCGCGTTGCGGCCCTGGAACGGCAGCTTCCCGGTGAACATCTCGAAGGCCACGATCCCGAGCGCGTAGATGTCGGAGCGGGCATCGAGGGCTTTACCGCGGATCTGCTCGGGGCTCATGAACTCCGGGGTGCCGAGGATGATCCCGGTAGCGGTGAGCTTGGCGATCGACGGGTCGGCACGCCGTTCCTTGGCCAACCCAAAGTCCATCACGACGGCCCGTTCGCCCCCGTCGGAGTCGCCGATGATCATGATGTTCTCGGGCTTCAAATCGCGATGCACGATCTGCAGCTCGTGCGCGTGCTGCAGGCCGGCGCAGACCTGGCGGAGGAACTTGACCCCGGTCTCCACGTCCATGGGGCCGCCCTTCACTTCGCGGTCGGAGAGCAGGTCGCCGTGGAGGAAGGGCATCACCAGGTAGATTAGGCCGTCTTCGGATTCCCCCAGCCGGAAGATGCGGCAGACGTTGGGATGATCGAGCCGCATCGCCAGACCCGCCTCCCGGCGCAGCCGCTCGACCGAGCTCTTGTCGCTGGCGAGCCGGGGCGAGAGGACCTTGATCGCGACCTCGGTGCCCGACGAAAGCTCCTTGGCCAGATAGACGTAGGACATCCCGCCTTCGCCGAGCTTCTTCATCACCTGATAGCGCCCGTCCAGAATCTGATTGGACAGGGTGGAGGCGCGGTCGGGGATGGGGCTGGCTTTGGCGGCGGCAGGCGTCCGGACGGCCGTGGCGCTTCCCCCCGCGGGGGACGGGGCGGCCGGCGGCGGGGTGGCCGTGCCCTGCACGTCCACCAGCATCGACCCGTCCTTGGGGCAGAAGCGGGCGGCGTCGGAATAGACCGTCTTGCACTTGGGGCAGCGGCGCTGGCTCATTCGCGCACCAGGTTGCGGCCTTCGTGCTTGGCGCGATACAACGCCTGGTCCGCGAGGGCGACGAAACTGTCCGCGCTCGTGACGCGCTCGTTCGGGAAGCTGGCCAGCCCGATGCTCACCGTGAAGTTCAGGGGATCTCCTCCCGGATCCGCGAAGTCGCGCTGCGCGATCCGCTGGCGCAGGCGTTCGGCAAAAATGGCCGCGCCCGGGAGCGTCGTCTCCGGCATCACGACGACGAATTCTTCGCCGCCATAGCGAGCCACGATGTCCACGGAGCGAGCCTCGCGGCGCAGCAGGTCACCAACTTGCCGCAACACCGAGTCCCCCGCCAGATGGCCCCGTTCGTCGTTGATCCGCTTGAAGTGATCGATGTCGGCGAGCAGAATGCTGACCGAGAAGCCATAGCGGCGGGCCCGGTCCAGCTCGCTTTCGAGGGCCTCGGCCAACCCCCGGCGATTGAGCGTGCCGGTCAGGGCATCCGTGACCGCGAGCTTCTCGAGCCGCTCTTTGTCGGACACGGTGGATTCGAAATCGTACGCCTTCTCGATCGCGGACACCGCGGTCTTGATGACCGTCTCGGCGAACTGCGTGTCGGCCCGCGTCAGCGCGGGGTCGTCCCCCGTGGTGCGGAGGAAGAAGACACCGACCTGGCGGTCCCGCATGTAGAACGGCAGCGCGGCGGCGGAGCGGGTGGGGACCTGCACGTTTTCCTTCTTCCAACGCTCGCGTTCCTTCTCGTACAGGGGGTCCTGCGCGACGTCCGTGACCAGCACGGTGCGCGCCGAGCCGAGCGCCTGCTGGATTTCCGGATACCGCGACAGATCGATTTCGAGATTGCGGAGCATCGGGTTTTCATACGCCGCGACCACGATCCCGACCGTGTCCCCCGGCTTGGCGAGCACCATCGAGCACTTGGAGATGTTGAGGACGCGCGCCACCCGCCGGGCGAGGATGTGGTAGATCTCGTCCGGCTTGAGGGAGTCGGTGACCTCGTGCAGGATGTCCACCATCGCCGCGCGGCTCCGCGCCTCTTCGCGGGCCGTGGAGAGGGCCTGCCCCACGCGGAGGTGCGCGTCCACGCGCGCGAGCAGCTCGCGCACGCGGAACGGCTTGGCGATGAAGTCGGCGGCGCCCAACCCCAGGGACTTCACCGTCGCCTCTTCGGGCGGCATCGACGAGAGCATCAGCACGGGAAGGTCCTTGAAGCGCTGATCACTCTTCAACCGCTCGAGCAGCGCCAGCCCGTCGATCTGCGGCATCATGATGTCGAGGAGCAGGAGGTGCGGCTTCTCCTCCTCCAGGAGTGGCAGCAGGTTCTCGCCGCTGTGCGTCACCACGACCTCGTAGCCGTGCTCCTTCAGGATCCAGGACAGGGTCCGGACCAGCGACTCGTCGTCGTCGGCCAGCAGGATCTTGAAGCCGGGGGGTGGCGTCGCGGTCATGGGGTCCGAGATCTCAGGCCTCGAGCAAGGCGGGGTCCAGGTTGCCCCCGCTGACCACGAGCACGGTCGGTCCGGCCGCCGCCTGGTGAACGGCCCCGGATCGCAGCGCGGCCGTCGTGGCGGCGCCCGAAGGCTCCACCACCAGCCCGCACTCGCGCCGTAGAAAATGCACTGCTTCGCGGATGCTGTCATCCTCGACCGTCACCACACCGGCGAACCGATCGCGCTGCTCCTGCAGCACCGCGAACGGGATCGCCCCCACCGTGAGCGTGATGAGCCCGTCCGCCACGCTGGCCGACTGCTCCAGGCGCACCGGATGCCCGGCGGCCCAGGATCGCGAGAGCTTGGGAGCCCCGGCCGGCTCCACTCCCCACACCATCGCCCGGCTCCGCGCCGCGGCGAGCCCGCGGACGACACCCGACACGAGCCCGCCCCCGCCCACGGGGACGACGACCGTGGCCACCTCGGGGAGCTCTTCGGCGATCTCCAGGCCGACGGTGGCCTGACCGGCCACGATGTCCGGATGATCGAACGGCGGCACGATCGCCAGCCCTTCCCGGGCCGCGATCTCCTCGGCGACGAGGCGGCGGTCCTCGGAGGTGCGACCGGCCAGCACGACTTCCCCGCCCCACCGTTTGACGCCCTCGACCTTGATCGTGGGGGCGGTCTCGGGCATCGTGACCACCGCGCGGACGCCGAACTGCTTGGCGGCGAAGGCCAGCGCCTGCCCGTGATTGCCGCTCGAATAGGTGATGACGCCGCGCCGGCGGACCGCGTCCGACAGACGCCGCACGGCGTTGTAGGCGCCACGCACCTTGAAGGCGCCGACCGGCTGGAGATCTTCGCGTTTCAGGTAGGCGGAGAGGGCCGGCACCCAGAGCAGCGGCGTGCGGACGGCGATGCCGCGCAGCGCCGCGGCGGCGTCGCGGATGTCCTGATCGGTGATGGTCACGTCACCGCTTCGCCGGGGCCCGGGCCTTCCGGGGCGCTGCGGCAGTCGTCGCGGGGCTCGGGGAGGCGGGGGGGGCCTCCTCGGACTCGTCCTCCGCGCCCGCGTCCTCCTCCTCTTCCTTCACGACCCGCGCCACGTCCACCACCAGGTCTCCGGGAGTGAGGTTCATGACACGGACCCCCTGCGTGTTGCGCCCGGAGATGCGGATCCCGTCCACCGGGACCCGGATCATGATTCCCTTCTTGGTGATCATCATCAGCTCGTCCTCGGGAAGCACTTCCTTCAGGGCGACGATGTCCCCGGTCTTGTCGGATTGCTTGAGGGTGATGATGCCGCGGCCGCCGCGGTGCTGCACCCGATACTCGTCGAGCTCCGAGCGTTTGCCCATGCCCTTTTCCGTGACGGCGAGCAGCGTCGAGGCGCGGCGAATCACGACGAGATCGATACAGGCGTCCTTCTTGTCGAGCGAAATCCCCCACACGCCGGTCGCCGCGCGGCCCATGTCCCGCACGTCCTGCTCATGGAACCGGATGCTCATCCCGCGGCGCGTGGCCAGCACGATGTCGTTCTTGCCGTCGGTGACCTGGACGTCGATCAGCTCGTCGCCGGTCTCGATGTTGATCGCCCGGATGCCGTTGGAGCGCGGGTTGCCGAACTCCGAAAGCCGGGTCTTCTTGACCACGCCCTTCTTGGTCGCGAAGAAGAGGAACTGCTCCTCGGAGAACTCGCGCACGGGGACGAGCGCCGCGAGCCGTTCCTCCGGCTTCATCGCCACGCAGTGCGCGATCGGCTTGCCGCGCGCCGCCCGGGCGGCCTGCGGGATCTCGTGCACCTTCAGCCAGTAGCATTGGCCGTCCTGGGTGAAGAACATCATATAGTCGTGGGTCGAGGCGATGAACAGATGCTCGACCCAGTCGTCTTCCTTGGTGTGCGCGGCGGTCACCCCCCGCCCGCCGCGCCGCTGCCGGCGATACGACGAAACCGGCAAACGCTTGATGTAGCCCGAGTGGGACACGGTGATGACCATGTCCTCTTCGGCGATCAGATCCTCGATCGAGAACTCGCCCTGGTCGGCCACGATCTCGGTACGCCGCTCGTCGCCGAAGCCGTGCGCCACCTCCGTCAGTTCCTCCTTGAGGATCTTCATGCGGCGGGGCTTCGAGGCCAGAATCTCCCGGCATTCCTTGATGAACCGGCGCACGTCCTTCAGCTCGGCCTCGAGCTTGGAGATCTCGAGGGCGGTGAGGCGCGCAAGCCGCATGTTCAGGATCTCGGCCGACTGCCGTTCGGAGAACTTGAAGCGCTTGCGCAGAGCCGCATCGGCGGTGGGGGTGTCCTTCGACTTGCGGATGATCTTGATGACCTCGTCAATGTTGTCGACGGCGATCTTCAAGCCTTCGAGGATATGCTCCCGGTCGAGCGCCCGGTCGAGGTCGAACTGGGTCCGGCGGGTGATGACGGTGTGGCGGTGATCGATGAAGTGCTGGA
This sequence comes from Gemmatimonadales bacterium, assembly GCA_035500495.1. Taxonomy (GTDB): domain Bacteria; phylum Gemmatimonadota; class Gemmatimonadetes; order Gemmatimonadales; family GWC2-71-9; genus DASTHG01. The sequence goes on along the minus strand of DATJXC010000008.1, from coordinate 47,887 downwards.
GCAGCTCCTTCAGCGCCATCTCCTTCGGCGCGCCGTCCACCAGGGCCAGCATGATGGCGCCGAAGGTCACCTGCATCTGGGTGTGCTTGTAGAGCTGATTCAACACGACCGCCGGCACGGCGTCGCGTTTCAGCTCGATCACGACCCGGATCCCCTCGCGATCGGATTCGTTGCGCAGGTCGGAGATCCCCTCGAGCTTCTTCCCCAGCACCAGATCGCGGATCTGCTCGATCACCCGCTCGGGGCTCACCTGGTAGGGGAATTCGGTGACGACGAGCTGATACCGCCCGGTGGATTTGACCTCTTCGGTCTGTGCGCGCGCCCGGATCACGATGCGGCCGCGCCCCTTCTCGTAGCACTCCTTGATCCCCTCTCGCCCGTAGATGATGCCGCCGGTGGGGAAATCGGGTCCCTTGATGAACTTGCGGAGGTCCTTGATCCCGGCGTCGGGGTGGTCCGCCAGGTGGACGATCGCGGCCACCGTCTCGCCCAGGTTGTGCGGCGGAATGTTGGTGGCCATGCCGACCGCGATCCCCGACGAGCCGTTGACGATCAGGTTCGGGAGTCTGCCCGGGAGGACCGTCGGCTCCTGCAGCCGGTCATCGAAATTGGGGACGAAATCGACGGTGTTCTTTTCGATGTCCTCCAACATCGTCATGGCGACCCGCGTGAGCCGCGCCTCGGTGTAGCGATAGGCCGCCGCGGAGTCGCCGTCCACCGAGCCGAAGTTCCCCTGCCCATCGATGAGCGGGTAGCGCAAGGAAAATTCCTGCACCATGCGAACCAGGGAGTCGTAGACCGCGAGGTCACCGTGCGGGTGGTACTTGCCGAGCACGTCGCCCACGACCGTGGCGCTCTTCTTGTAGGGCCGACCGGGGAGCAGTCCCAGCTCGTTCATCGCGTAGAGAATCCGGCGATGGACGGGCTTCAAGCCGTCGCGCACATCGGGCAGCGCGCGCTGCACGATGACGCTCATCGAATAGTCGAGGAACGATTCCTTCAGCTCATCCTCGATCAGGCGCGGGAGGATGCGTTCGCGGGCGTTAGGTGCGGTCATAAAAGGCAGGGGCCTGGGGTCAGGGACCAGGGGTCAGGGCAACGGCCATACAGCGTCCTAAGTTTATAAAAACTAAACACTTAGACAGAGAAATGCAACTCGGAATCGGCTATATCTCGACCGTGATTTTGCCGAGTTGCTCGCCTCGCTGCAAGCGCTCGAAGGCGGCGCGAACCTGGGAGAGCGGGTAGACGTGATCCACGATCGGCCGCAGCGCGCCCGTCCCCAGCACGCGGACGATCTCCTGGTACTCCGCGGCGTTGCCCATCGTGGAGCCCATGATCGTCAAGTTATTCCAGAACAGGCGGCGCACGTCGCTCACCACCAGCGGCCCGGTGGTCGCGCCGCAGGTCACGAGCCGTCCGCCCTTACCAAGGCTCTTCAAGGAGTCTTCCCAGGTCGCCTCGCCGACGTTCTCGACCACCACGTCCACGCCCCGCTTGGCGGTGAGTGTGCGGACCTCCTTCGCAACGGACTGAGTCGTGTGATTCAGCGTGACATCCGCGCCGAGGGCGCGGGCCCGGGCCAGCTTGGCGTCGCTGGACGACGTGGCGATGACGCGCGCCCCGTGGAGCTTGGCGACCTGGAGGGCGGCGAGCGACACGCCGCCGCCGATCCCCCAGATCAGCACCGTTTCGCCGGACCGCACGCGTGCGCGGGTCACGAGCATCCGCCAGGCGGTGAGGGTCACAAGGGAAAACGCCGCCGCCTCGGCCCAGGTGAGTGGCGGGTCGAGTGGCGGAATCGGGGCGACGTTCGCGCCGGGGATAGTGATGAATTCGGCCAGGGTCCCGGGGAGATGCTCACCCAGAATCCCGTAGTTGACGCAGAGGTTGTGCTCGCCGGCGCGACAGAAGTCGCAGCTGTAGTCGGCGACCCCGGGATTGATGAGCACTCGATCGCCCGGGCGGACGTGCGTCACACCGGGGCCGACGTCCTCGATCACTCCCGCGCCGTCAGCTCCGAGAACCTTCCGCGGCGGATAGGGGATGCCGGGAAGCCCCGCAACGACGTGGAGATCGAGATGATTGAGGGCGGCGGCGTGGAGCGCGACCCGCACTTCGCCGGGGCCGGGCTCCGGCGCGCTCGCCACCTCCGCTACCGCGAGGTGCTCGAGTCCCCCCTTGGCTAGTAGAACACCGGCGCGCATGGAGCTCACCCCGTGACAACCAGGTGACGACGGGGGTGCGGGCTAGGGCAGGAAGGCGGGCGCGAGGGTCTGCTCCGCCCCGGTGGTCGGGATCTGCACCGGAGTGCCGCCGCTTACGGGCTGGAGGAAGATCCGCGCCATGGGGTTCTTCTTGTTGTCGGGGTCCCCGGGGACCACGAGCGCCAGGACGTCGCCCGCCGGAGAGGCGGCAAAGGAGCTGATCCACTGCTCGGTGCCCGTGACCGGTGTCGTCGTGCCGGTCGCCAGGTCGGCCTTGATCACCTGCCGAACGGTCTTGTTGGCCTCCCGGCGTTCCTGCACGTAGAGCAAGGAGCCGTCCCGCAGGAATCGCGGCTCCACTTCCTGCATCGGCGCCGCCGTCCGCGTGAACGCCCGCTGGTTGGATCCGTCGGGCGACATCAGCCAGACGTCGTAGCTCTTGTTCCGGAACGACACGTAGGCGACGGTCCGCCCGTCCGGCGACACCGCCGGCGTCTGGCTCACCGAATCGGTTGTGAGGACCTTGAGCCCGCTCCCATCGATCCCGACGGAGTAGATCTGCGACTTCCCGGTGCGCTGGGAGTGGAAGAAAACCGTGTTACCATCGGCTGAAAACACCGGATGTCCGTCGGCCTGGGGATCGGTGGTGAGGCGGAGCGGGCTCGACCCGTCCGCGTCCATCACGTAGATGTCGGGGTTGCCGTCCCGCGTCGAGACGAAGGCGATGCGCGAGCCGTCGGGGGAGAAGGCGGGATCGCCGGCCACGGCGGTGTCCTGGGGCGCGGTGACCCGGTGCAGGTCGGCCAGGTTCTGCCGGTCCACCCAATAGAGCTGCGGCTTCCCGCCGCGCGTGCTCGCCACCACCAGCTCGGCGCCAACGAAGACGACGGCGCTGGCGGTTTTCCCTCCAGGGGCGGTCGCGGTGATGCGGGCACGACCGTAGGCCACTCCGGAAACCGTTCCGTCCTCTCCGACCGTCGCGACCGCCGGCGCATCCGACGACCATGAGAGCCCGGTGGCGGGGCCGAGTATCGTACCGGAATCGTCGGCGAAGCTCGCCTTCAGGGTGGTGCGGCCCCCTTGAACCAACCCCAGCCTCACGGCGGCAAGCTTCACGGCGCCCGCGATCACATTGACGTTCCAGGTGGCCGTCGCGGGCTGGGCTCCGGGGCCCCGCGCGGTGAGCTGCGTCCGCCCGATCTTCCGCCCCGTCAACGCGCCGGTCGTCGTGTCGAAGGACGCAATCGTGGTATCCGCGAGGACCCACCGAATCTTGGCCTCGGGGACCGGATTGTTGTCGGCCGCAAGCGGTTGCGCGAAGAACCGCACGACGGCGGTGAGGGGCACTGGGACATCGGCGGAGGCTTTGGGCCGCACCGCCAAGGCTTCCACCGCGCGGTGCACCAGGATGTCGATGGATTTCTGCTGGCGCAGGCCGGCTGCGGTGAGGGTCGCCTTCCCTGAGCCGACGGCCTTCACCACACCCGTGAGGCTCACCTGCGCCACGCTCTGATCGCTCGAAGTCCATTGGAGCGAAGCGAGGGCACTGACCAGCCGGTTGCCCTGCGACCGGACGATCACATGCATGGTATCCAGGTCGCCGGGGGATAGCGTGACCGAGGTTCCCTCCAGGATGCTGAATTCCGCTTGATCGACGATCACCGGCGCGGTCGCCGTCAGCCCCCCCGGCCCGGTCATCAGCACCGTTCCCTGACCCGCGGCGAGCCCGACCACGTTGCCGTTCGCATCGACGCTCGCGACATCTTCCTTGAGCGACTTCCAGGTTACCTGCACCGGCGCGGCGGGCGAGCCGTCCTCCCGCAGCGCGCGCGGGAAGACACGCATGTTCTCAGAGGGCAGCAGGTAGATCGTGGGCGGGTCGATGCGCAGCGCGGCCGGGGCGCCGACACCCGCGGGTTGACCGGCGTAGGCGTCGTTGCCCGCGGCGGCGGCCGGCGCAGCGACGACGGGAGCCGGCTGACCAGGGCTGGCCGCCGGTTCGGCGGGAGCCGCCGTCCCCGTCACCTGAACGACGACCGAGCCCTTCCGTTGACCCGCGGTCGCCTGGATCAACGCGGTCCCCCCGGACACGCCGACCACCGTGCCGTTGTTGTCCACGCGAGCGACTTTGACGTTGTTGGAAGACCAGGTGATCCGGGCGGTCGGAATCACGTTGCCCGCTCGATCAAAAGCGGTGGCCAGAAGGCCGGTGCGTTCGCCCACCTTGATCGTCACCGAGGGCGGCGCCACCTGGAGATCGGCCACGTTCTGGGCCGCGCCCAGGTCCGGAATCATGGCGCCGACCAGAGCCAGATAGATGATAGGCGCTCGACGGAAGCTCATCGCAGGGCGAACGTAAACGCTCGTAAGTGCTGTTGTCAAGCTAACTTGTCAACGCGGACCGGTGACCCGAACCTCGCGCGACGCATACCCATCGACGGGATCGCCGGGCTCCGGCATCGTGGCCTCCACGTTCGCGATTCCCGTGGGCGTCTGGACCGCCCACCGGTAGCTCCGTCCGGCCACCCCCTGCACCAACAGAACCAGCGTGTCGCCCGCGAGCCGCTGGGAGATGAGCTTGAGCGCGCTGGAGCGCGCGCCGCGCTCCGGCGTCGGCGGATCCAGCAGGACGGCGAACCCGGGTGAGTGACGTACCAGGATGGCGAGCGTGTCCCGGATGGCGAGGCGAAGATCGAGGTGGACGTCGGCGCCGGTCTCACGGGAAGCGAACGCGGTCACCGGGGCCCCATTCACGGTGACGCCCAGAATCCTCGCGCCGAGCGGCAATGCCGGTGAAAAGAGGAGCGTGTCGACACCCCGACCCGTCGTCCGGGTGATGTTGGCCAGCAGCGATTCCGGCGTCTGGCGGAAGGTGACGCGATAGCGGCCGGTCCCTGCCGGGAGCCGCTCCACGGTGAGTGAATCCCAGGTCGCCGGGAGGTGCGGAGCGAGCGCAGCGCGATCGTCCGGAACATCGGCTTCCCAGCCGACCAGCCCGCGGACCAACGGCGTAAGCAGCATGGAGGTCGAAAAGAACTGCTGCGGCACGGCCGTTTCGAGCGGCTCGAAATCGCTGCCGGAGAACACTTCGGGATTCGCGCCCAGGCCCCAGATGAACGCCGTCCGCGCGACGGCGGTGGTCGCGGCGAAGCCCATGGTGGCATTGTGGTAGCGGTACAGCCCGAGAGCGTCGAATCCGGTGACGAACGGCCACACCGTCCCGTTGTTGTAGTGCAGGGGATCGAACAACGGGGAAGCAGGAGCGAGGGTCCTTGCGCCCCAGTCGGTGGTGATCCCCGCGCCGGCGAGTGAGGCCGCCGTGGATTGTCCTCGCGTCTCGTCGAACAGCCCGAGCGCGAGCGCCGTGGCCGGCCACACGGTGAGCTCGTGAGACAGCTTGCCGCCCTCGAGCAGGGCGAAGGCATAGCGCCGCGCGTCGGGCAACCAGAGCCTGTCCTGCAGAGTGGCGAGTGCTCGGTCGTGCAGTTTCCGGGCCTCAGTCGCCACGCGGCCGTCATGCATCGCGTCCGCCATCCGCGGCAGCACCTCGAGCGCCTTCACCCACACGGCGGACATGTAGATGTCCGATTGCAGGCCGATCTGCAGGTCGCCCACCTCGATCGCGCCGGCGCCGGCCCTGGCGTTGTCCATCAACCCGTCGCCATCCGCGTCGGTTGATTTGGCCCAGTCGTAGGCGAGGCGGATATTGGGCCACAGCCGGCGGATCGTGGCGGTATCCCCGGAGGCCTGCCAGTACTGGGAGAGGGCGAGGATCCAGAACGGCGTGGTGTCGCCGTGATAGAACGCGTAGGGGTAGTCCTCGAACCAGCGGATCCGCTTCGCCCCTTGGGAGATTTCGTGGGGAATCTTGCCCAGGTTCGGCGCCTGTTGGCCCTGGTACTGGGCGAAAAAGGCGAGGCCGTCACGCGCCACCGCCCACAGTCCCACCGAGCTCATCGCGAGCGAATTGATCGAAGCGTCGCCTCCGAAGTACCACCCGAAGCCGGGCCGTGTGCTGGTGGCTCCCGAAGGGCCGTAGCCGGCCACGAGGCCGCAGCCCAGGTCGGGGTTGCACGCCATCGCGCCGTCCAGGTTCAGGCTCGCCCATCGCACCGCCAGGTCGAGCGATCGGTCGGGAGACCGCACGGCGACGGTCGAGTCGAGGACGGCCTGGGCGTGTGCCGCCCGCGCCTGGTACAACGGGTCGACGTTGGCAAGAACGTATCGATAGACCGCACGCAAGGAATCGCGGGGCATCACGCCCCCGACCATTACGATTGGGATCCGGTCATGCACCTCTGTCAGGCGCCCGGCGGGCTCTCCGGGTTTGGGCATGACGGCGGCGCCCTGCTCGCCGACGGCGATGTGCAGCTCGCTTGGGGCATCGGCGAGCATGTGAGAGGGGTTGTTCGTGGCCCAGGTGGCACTGGGCGACCCGAAGAAGCCGTTCACCTGACGCCGGCTCTCCGACAGCACGAACGCCTTCTCCCCGTCATCCCAGGCCACGTATTGGCCGCCCTGGGCCGCCGGCCAGGCATACTGAAGATCCGGCCGGAACTGGGCGATGATCTCGATGGGGCGGACCGCATCCACATCCAGGACGACGACGATCCCCGGCAGGTCGAGCGGAGCGAAAATCCGCTCCGTGACCGTGAACGCCGGATGCACGTAGTGAATCGTGACGCCGGCCGGGGATACCTCCACCGCGCGGGCGATGTCAGGGCCGGCAATCGGCGTGTCATACAGCGGAGTTTTGAAAGCGAGTTGAAAGTCGTGCAGCAGCTTGAGCGGCCAGGTCCACGCCTCGAATGTCCCGGTTTCCGTGCCGAGCAGAACGGCGCGCCGGCCGACGGCGCTGGCGTACCCGTAGGGCCGCGCCGGACCGTTGAGGTCGACGTCGAAGCGCCGCCACGCCAATGAGATGGGCGACCGTGCGGTCTGCGCGGTCAGCAGCGCGGGGGTGAGCCACAAAACCGTGAGGAATGACCGCATTGGGATAGCTTGCGCCGGAGAGTTACCGCGGTAAGCTATAGGCCCTCTTGAGACTCAACCAGCCAGTGGAGGACATATATGCGCGAACTGGAGACGACGATGGGCACTGGTTTGGGTGGACCGGGATTCCTGGAGCCGGTGTTTCCCCCGGCCCCTGAGGCGATGCCGGAACCCGCCCCGCTATTGATCGACGAAGTGGTGATCGAGGAAGAGGTCGCGGTGCGCCGCGCGCCCGCGCGCCGGCGGAGAAAGACGGCGAAGCCCAAGGCCAAGAAGAAGGCCCGGAGGGCGAAGCCGAAAGTCAGAAGGAAGAAGAAAGCGACGCGGGCCAAGTCCCGGAAGCGGGTCGCGAAGCGATCGAAGCGCCGCCGCTAGTCTAGTACACTTCGACGACGCACCGCGGGAGCGCTTGCCGGATGGCCGCCGCCATCTCGAGCAAGCGCTCCCGCGGCACGTTGTGGATGGTCGGATCGGCAGGCGCGCGATCGAGGGAGTACAGCTGCACGCAATCCGGGTCGGCCTGGGCAACGAGATCGCGCCACGCAGCCAGTGATCCCTCGCTCGACCCATCCCAGTCCGTTCCGCGACAGACCATCGCCTGGAGGGTGTAGGGCTTCAAGGCGCGGTAGCTCGAGACGAGGGCCGCCTGGTCGAATTTGAGCCCGTTCACGCGCTCGGCGGGACCCGGATCGAGCTTCATCATCCTGGCGTCCAGCGCCAACAAGGCGTCGCGGACCGCGGCCTTCCCCGCCGCGAGTCCATTGGAGAGCACCGCGACGCGCGTGGTCGGGGCGAGCTCCGTTCGCACCGCGAGCACCCGGTCCACCACCGAAGGAAAGCGCGGGTGCATGGTCGGCTCCCCATTGCCGGCCAGCGTGATCCAATCCGGTGCCCGGGGAAGGCGCTCGAGGGCGCGCCGCAGGCTGTGGCCGACTTCGTCCGGTGACGGCCAGCGCGCGTCGGGCGCCTTGGCGGTGTTGAACCCGCACTCACAGTAAGGGCAATCGAAGGTGCAGAGCTTGGAGCGCAGCGGAATCAGGTTCAAACCCAGGCTCGTGCCCAGCCGGCGCGACCGCACGGGGCCGTTGACGATTCCTTCCCACAGGAAGCCGCCGTCCGGCCGCGGCACTTTCGGTCCCAACAGCGGCAGCTCCGAGCCGCCGGACGGTGGTCGCCCTCCGGCTCGCTCGCCCGGTCGCGGGGTTGCGTCGGCCATGCGGGAAAGTACGTTCCCCCAACCCTGGAACGAAGAGGTACGACGTGCGTGGTGCGTGGTTTGCGGCCGCGGTGCTCGCCGGCTGTGCGGCGCCTAAAGTCCCGCTGGGCGATCCCACGGCGGACGCGAAGCCGTGACGGCCCGCTGGCGCGCGTGGCTCCTCGGCGGCTGCCTGTTGGTCCTGCCCGCGTGCACGTCGCCGGGCAAAGGGATGATCGCCCTCGAGGGCGCCACGCTGATCGACGGCGCGGGCGGTCCCCCCAAGCGCGACGCGCTGATTCTCATCCGAGACGGCCACATCGAGGACGTCGCCCGGGTCAACGAGATCCCGGTCCCTCGCGGCGCCCAGCGGATCCAGCTGATCGGGAAGACGATCATTCCCGGCCTGGTCGACGCGCACGCGCGGGTCGAGCCGTGGGCCGCGCCGCAGTATCTGGCCTGGGGCGTCACCAGCGTGCGCGATTTCGGGTCGGGGGGCGACACCGGGACCACGCTGAAGAAGGATGTGAATCTCGGCTCGATCCTCGGGCCGCGCGTGTACACCTCGGGGGCGTTGATCGACGGGGTCCCGGCGACCCAGAGCGGCGCGACCGCGGTCGCTACGGACGAGGAAGCGCGCCGGGCGGTCGATCAGCGCGCCGTGGCCGACGCCGACTACGTGGTGATCGCGACCAAGATCACCCCGGAGCTGTTGAAGGGGATCATGGATGAAGCGGCGACGCTGCACCTCCCGGTCGCCGCCGAGCTCGGCAAGATCGACGCGCTGGCCGCCGCGCGCGCCGGCGTGGCGACGATCGAAGGGCTCTCGGGAATCACGCAGTTCGCGGCCCGCAACGCGCAGGCGATCGAACGGGCGCACGATCTCTTCTACGCGGGATGGACGGCGGAGGAGCAGGCCTGGGCCACGCTCGATTCCGCGAGTGTCGCCCGCGCGGCCAAGGCCCTCGCCGCCACGCGCGTCGCCATGGTCCCTACCCTCGCCGTGCACGAGCTGTGGTCGCACCTGGACGACCCGACCCGCCTGCAACGCCCCGAGATGGCGGACGTTCCCGCCGACAGCGCCAATCCGGTCCGCGACGTGTCCACGCTGCTGCGGCGCAGCGGGTGGAAGCCCCAGGACTTCGCGGCGTTCCGGGCCGCGCGCGCGCGCGAGAACCAGTTCGTGCGGGAGTTCAGGGCGGCCGGCGGGATCGTGGCCGCGGGCTCGGGCGCCGGCAACCCGCTGCTCCCCCCGGGTACGGCGCTGCACGAGGAAATGGCGCTGCTCGTCGCAGCCGGGTGGTCCAATGTCGATGCCATAACCGCCGCCACGCGCCGCGGCGCCGAGGTCCTGCACACCGACTCGATCGGAGTCATCGCCCCCGGGAAGGTGGCCGACCTGGTCGTACTGGCCGCGAACCCCGCGGACAGCATCACGGCGGTCCGGCACGTCGCCTGGGTGATGACCCGCGGGCGCATCATTCGACCGGATTCGCTGCGAGCCACATGGAAACGTTGAAACAGCTGGCGTGCCTCGGCCTCCTGCTCCTCGGGTGCGGGCGGGGGTCGGTTGGCGGAGCCTCGCGGCCGCGCGCCGACCTCCTGTTGCGCAACGGCTGGATCGTGGACGGCACGGGGAACCCGCGGTACCAGGGCGACGTGGCCGTTCAAGGTGACCGGATCGCGGGGGTCGGGTTCCTCCCCGGGATCGCGGCGGCGGAAACGCTGGATGTCACGGGGTTGGTGGTCGCCCCGGGATTCATCGACATGCTGGGGCAGTCGGAAACCGCGCTGATGATCGACGGCCGCGTGCTCTCCAAGGTCACCCAGGGGATCACGACCGAGGTCACCGGTGAAGGCGGCTCGGTGGCGCCTCTGACGGACGCCCTGGTGGCGCTCGATTCGGACTTCATGAAGAAGTACCACGTCTCCGAGTCCTGGCGCGATCTGGACGGGTACTTCGCGAACTTCGGCCGTGGCGCCCAGGCCTCGACGATCAACCTGGCGACCTTCGTCGGGGCGACCCAGGTGCGCATGGCGGTGATCGGATTCGAGAACCGCAAGGCGACGCCGGCCGAGCAGGCGCATATGGAAGCGCTCGTGGATTCGATGATGCTGCAGGGCGCGCTGGGCGTCTCCACCGCCCTGATGTACGCGCCCGCGATCTACGCGCCCACCGAAGAGCTGATCGGCCTCGCGAAGGCGGCGCGGCGTCACGGCGGCATCTATGCCAGTCACATCCGCAACGAGGCGGCGCACGAAGACGCGGCGCTCGACGAAGCATTCCGGATCGGGCGGGAGGCGAACATCCCGGTCGAAATCTGGCACTTGAAGGCGGCGGGGAAGCCGCAATGGGGCCGCATGCCGCGCGTGTTGGCGCGCATCGATTCGGCCCGCGCCGCCGGTCTCGACGTGACCGCCGATCAGTATCCCTACACCGCCGCCGCCACGTCGCTCGATGCTTCGATCCCTCAATGGGCCCACGCCGGGGGCACCGACTCCCTGATCGCCCGACTCAAGGATCCCGCGACGCGAGCCCGGCTGCGCCAGGAGATCCTGACCGGCGCCGGCGAGGAGAACCCCTGGTCGAACTCGGGCGGGGCCGACGGCGTGATGATCGCCGGCGTGTTCCAGGATTCGCTCCGCTCCCTCGATGGCCGGCGGCTGGGTGACATCGCGCGGGCCCGGCATCGGGACCCGGTCGAAACGCTGTTCGACATCGTCATCGCCGATCGCTCGCGGACCGGGGCCATCTATTTCGAAATGAACGAGGACGACGTCCAGGCGGGACTCAAGACGTCGTGGGTAGGAGTGGACTGCGACGCCTCTGGCGCCGCTCCCGACGGCCCCCTCGGGAAGGACTACACCCACCCACGCGCCTATGGCACCTTCCCGCGGATCCTGGGGCACTACGTCCGCGACCTGAAGCTGATCCCGCTCGAGTTCGCGGTGCGCAAGATGACCTCACTCCCGGCGCAGCGGGTGGGACTGAAAAACCGCGGCCTGCTGCACGCCGGGATGGCCGCCGACATCACCGTCTTCGACCCGGAGACGGTGAACGACCGGGCCACGTTCCAGCAGCCGCATCAGCTGTCGGTCGGCATCGAGTACGTGCTCGTGAACGGGAAGATCGTCATCTCCCGCGGCAAGCTCACCGATGCCCGACCGGGCGTCGGGCTTTACGGGCCCGGGTACGTCCCGCTCGAGCTGCGGACCCGCTCTCGTTGACGCTCCCCCGACTCTTCCTCGCGTGGCTCCCGGTCGCCGTCTGGTTTCTTCTCGTGGGATGGCTGGCCCCGCGGCTCCGGATCACGACCATCACGCCGACGCGCGCCTGGGTCTTCGCCACGCTCGGCGAGAGTGTGGTCATAACCCTGGTCGCCTCGTTGTGGTTCGATTCCCTCGGGCACGGGGGATGGTGGCTCCTGTTCGCCCTGATCGGGCTGCTCGCCGCCGGGCTTCCCGGTCGTCCGGGCCTCGTGTCGGTGCTCGTGACCGTCGTGCGCTATGTCGGGGCCGGGGGGATGCTCGCATGGCGGCTGCGGTAAGAAGCCAAGGAGCAAAGAGCAAGGAGCGAAGGTCAAGAGGCTGGATCGTTGTTCTCTAGTTAATTGCTCTTTGCTCTTTGCTGTTTGTCCGTTTGCGCCATATTTCGCACACCATGACCGCCTATCGCCTCACGGCCTTCTCGCACGGCGCCGGCTGAGCCTGTAAGCTCGGGCCAGCCGAGTTGACGCAGGTCCTGCGTCACGTGCCGCACGCGACGGATCCCCGGATCCTGGTCGACGCATCGAGCCGCGATGATGCCGCCGTGTTTCAGGTGGCGCCGGAACGGGCGATCGTGGCGACCGTGGACTTTTTCACGCCCATCGTGGACGACGCCTACGACTTCGGCCGGATCGCGGCCGCGAACGCGTTCTCCGACGTTTACGCGATGGGAGGGACCCCGCTCTTCGCCTTGAACCTGGTCGCCTGGCCTCGAGAAAAACTGCCGCTCGATCTCCTGGGCGAGGTGCTCCGCGGAGGGGCGGATGTGGCGCGGGAGGCGGGGGCCTTCCTGCTGGGCGGGCATTCGGTGGACGATCCGGAGCCGAAATACGGGATGGTCGCGATCGGCGAGGTGCATCCCGACCGCATCGTGACCAACGCCGGGGCTCGTCCAGGGGACGTGCTGGTGCTCACCAAGCCGATCGGCACGGGGATCTTGACGACCGCCCTGAAACGCGACCTGCTCGACGCCGCGTCGCTGGCCCCGGTCGTCGCGGTGATGGCGACGCTCAACGCCGGGGCCGCTCGCGCCGCGGTGGCGACCGGCGTCGATGCGGCTACCGACGTCACCGGGTTCGGCCTGCTCGGCCATCTCCACAGCCTGCTCCGAGCCAGTGGCGCGGCGGCGGAAATCATCGCGGCCGACGTGCCGCTGTTTCCACGGGCCGGGGAGCTGGCCGCCAAGGGGAGCGTCCCGGGTGGCACATCGCGCAATCTGGAGGCGCTGACCGGAACCGTCCGCTTCACGGAGCACGTCCCGCCCGAGATCCGGGTATTGTTGGCCGATGCCCAAACGTCCGGCGGACTCCTCCTCGCCGTGCCGGAGAGTCGCGCGGACTCGCTCGTCAAGGCGTTACAACGGGAGCGAACGCCGGTTGCGGCGGTGATCGGGCGCGTCGTCGCGGGCGAACCCGGCACGATCGTGGTCCGGTGAGGCGATGAACCCGATCCGGGAATTCCGCGCGCTCACCCCCGAGGCGCTGGACGCGCTGGAAACGGCGGTCCGGGAGCAACGCCGGGTCGCCCTGATGCGCCGGGGCAACGAATACGTCGTGGTCGCCGTGCGTCTGGATACGAGCGACCCCGACGAGCGGCTGCACGCGAGGCTACCGATGACCGGTGAGGTGCTGACCTTCCGGCTGCGGGAGCTGGAATCCTTCGCCGTGCTGCCCTAGCGGCCATGTTCACCCGGCTGCTGGTCGGGCTCGACGAAAGCCCCCAGGCGGATGCGGCACTCGAACAGGCGGTGATCCTGGGGCGGCGGTTCCGGTCGACGATCCTGGTGGCGTGCGTGGCGGCACGGGAGGCGGGAGAGGGTAGCGGGGAGGCGGAGCAGCTCGCGGCCCGGGGCGCCTTTCGGGTGGAGGCGGGCGGGCTCAAGGGCGAAAGCCTGGTCCGCCATGGCGCGCCCGACGCGACGCTCGCCGAACTGGCGGGCGACGTGGATGCGACCTTGATCGGACGCCATGGCTCGGCGACCCGGCCTGGCGCCGGGGTGCTCGGAAAGGTGGCGGCTTCGGTCGTGCGGCTCGCGCGACGCCCGGTGATCGTCTGCGGTCCCGTGCCCACGCCGATGCGAAGCTGCGCGGTGGCCTGGGACGGCCGCAACACCCGCGCCCTGCAGCTCGCCGGGCGCTTCGCGAGTGTGGTCGGCAGCACGGTTCATGTCATTCACGCCAACGCCGATCGGGCGGCGGGGGTGGCGATCCTGGGCGGAGCCGAAGCCGCCCTGTCGCTTCTCGGAGTATCGTTCGTGTCCCATGTCGAGGCGGGCGAGCCCGCCGACGTGGTCGCCCGGGTGGTTCGTGAGGCCCGGGCCGACGCCCTCTTCGCAGGAGCCCACGTGCCTCGCAGCCGTCTGGGAGCGCCGCGACTCGCCTCTCACGCGGAAGAGATCTTGACTCAGACCGTCATTCCGGTGGTGATCCAGCCGTGACCGCGCGACCTCCGACCCCGGTGCTGGTCCACGCGGACGAGAGCTGCCTCGGCAACCGCAGCGACGTGCCGAGTCCGGGCGGCAACGGCGCGCTCATCGAGTTCCGCGCCGGCGACAGCGTCGCCCGGTTCGACTTCTTCGACTGCTCCCCCGCCACCACCAACAATCGCATGGCGCTCGCGGGCGCCATCGCCGCGCTCGAGTGGATTCGCCGGCAGTGGCAGCACGCCCAGATCTTCTACGTTTCCGACTCGGAGTACCTGGTGAAGGGGATGAATGAATGGATGCCGGCGTGGAAGGCGCGCGGGTGGCGGCGCAAGAGCGGGCCGATCGAGAACCTCGAGCTGTGGCAGAAGCTCGATCAGGCGGCCCTGGCCCACGAGGTCCGCTGGGAATGGGTACGCGGACATGCCGATTCGGCGAAGAACGAGTACGCCGATCTTCTGGCGACGCGGGCGGCCGAGCGGCAGGAGCGCTCCAACGGGCTCGTGCCTTCGGATCTGGAAACGTGGCTCACGACGCAGCAGGCCCGCGGCCGGTTTGCCCAGTTCGATCCCGACCGGGAGATCTATGACCGTTTATAAGGATGGCGTGGCGGCCAACACGCACAGCCTCAATCTGCTTCCCGAGGGAACGCCGCAACCGGCCGTCGACCGGATTCCGCTGTACGAGGTGTACATGCGGATGGCCGAGGAGCTGGCCAAGCGCTCCACCTGCGTCCGGCTCCAGGTCGGCACGGTCGTGACCGATCAGCGCCTCGAAAACGTCGTGGCGATCGGCTACAACGGCAACGCGCGGGGGCTCCCCAACCGCTGCGATTCCGCCGTGCCGGGGAGCTGCGGCTGCATCCATTCGGAGATGAATGCCCTGGTGAAGGCCCCCGGGATCGTGCGCGACAAAGTCGTCTTCGTGAGCGCTTCTCCATGCGTGATGTGCGCCAAGCTGATCATCAACTCCGGCGTGACGCACCTCTTCTATCGCCGCGCCTATCGTGACCCGTCGGGAATCGAGGTCCTGCAGCAGGGCGGCGTCGTGCCGGTGTTGTATGATCGGTGGGTGAGGGAGTGGAGGTGAGACAATTGCGGATTGTCGATTGCGGATTGCGGATTGAGTGGACAGTTCGAACTGGCGATGCGAGCCTTACCAGCTATTCCGCAATCCGCAATCCGCAATCCGCAATAGATTGTTACACATCCCACTCCGGGAGCCGTAACCATGAAACGAGTCGTCGTCGGTCTCGCGCTCGCGTCCCTCGCCTCCCCCCTCTCGGCCCAGTCCCTCCTCTACCGCTCCCCGAATATGGGGGGGACGTGGGTGCCCGACGCGGCGGTGGTGCAGTTCAACTTTCTGCACCGGTTCTACGTTTCCCCGTCGCCGGCCAACGGGTTCAACAATTTCCCCACCTTCACGCTGGCGGCCGGGATCGGGCATGGACTCTCCCTGGGGACGCTGTTCGCCACGAAGGGAATCCACTACTACGACCTGGCGAACGCGACCTCCACGAATGAAACCGAGGTGTTCGCGCGCTGGCGCGTGTGGGGCGGAGCGGAAGGACAGCCGGGGGTCAACGTGTCGTTCACCCCGGCGTACAATTTTGCGGCTCAGAGCGTGGACGGCGACGTGCAAGTGGATTGGAACTGGCGCCCGCTCACGTTGTCGGGCTCGATCCGGATGGCCCAGCACGGCCTGGGCTCCAGCAACAAGGCCCGCGGGGCCCTGGCCGGGGGTGCCGTCGTGCGCGTCACCCGGTACATCGCGTTCAGCGGCGACGTCGCTTCGTTCCTGAACCCGACGGTGCTCGCGGCCTGGAGCGCGGCGATCAGTTTCCAGATTCCCGGTGCACCCCACACCTTCTCGCTGCAGGCGAGCAACGCCCTCAGCACCACGATCCAGGGAGCCTCCATCGGCTGTCCCAAGTCGCTCTGCGCCAAGGCGGTGTTGTACGGCTTCGAGTTCACGATTCCGCTGCACTTGAAGCGGTTCGGGCCGTGGTTCGGGAAGGAGAACAGCCACGCGGCGCCGGGAGAAAGCGGGCCGGTGGAGGCTACGATCGAGGTGCGCTCGATGGGATTCCGCACCGATTCCGTGGCGATCCAGGCCGGCCAGGCCGTGCGGTGGAGCAATCAGGATCCGCTGGTCCACACCGTGACCTTCGATGATCCCCAGGAGGTGGGCTCGGGAGAAATCGCCGCCGGCGGGACCTACACCAAGCGGTTCGCCAAGCCGGGGGTGTACCGCTACCACTGCCTGCCGCATCCCTTCATGAAGGGCGTGGTGGTGGTGAAATGAGCACCTCTGGTTTCCACTCGTTGGTACCTCACTCCCCGGCCCCCTCTCCGGTTACGGGGAGGGGGTCAGGGGGTGAGGTACTTCGGGAGCCGGTGAATCATGCCTGACGAACTGGATCGGCTATTCGAGCTGCTGGTGCGGGCGCTGGCCAAGGACGCGCGGCTCGCCATTCCGTTCGCGGCGTCCGAGGTCTACGAGCGGCTCGTCCCGTATCGCTCCAACCGCTCGACGCTGCGCGTGGCGAGCCATCAGGATTACGAGATGACGGTGCTGCGCCTGCTCGCCGGTGAGCGGTCTTATGTGCACCTCGATCCGGACGACGTGCGCGAAGGCTTCCAGCGGGAAGTCACGGCGGTCAATCCGGAGACCGGTCTGTTCCGGAACTTTCCCGACAGCCGCGTGCTGGTGAACCGCATGGCGGCCGAGCGATTCCTGCGGGGACAGGCCGCGTTCGCGCCGCCGGTCGAGGCGTCCGCCGAAGCGGAAGACGAGAGCGAGCCGATCAGTTGGACGTCAGAAAACCCGATCCCGCCGGTTTCCCTCTCCCCTCTCCCCTCTCCCCATTCTGAGCCGACCTTCGAGCTGGCCGACACCGAGGCGCACGCGCCCAATCAATGCCCCTACTGCGGCGGCTCCCTTCCCACGTCCCGCAAGGTCAACTTCTGCCCGCATTGCGGCCAGCCGCCATCCGGCGAGCTGAAGTGCCCCGCGTGCGGTAGCGAAGTGGACGTGGGATGGGCGTACTGCATCGGGTGCGGACGCGCCACGGGATTCGAGTGAGGAGCCGCTGATGGCTCCTTCCCATCGTGTCGCCGTCATCGCGGGCGACGGCATCGGGCCGGAGGTGATCGAGGCCGCGATCCCCGTTCTGGATCGGGCCGCGTCGCAGCACGGGTTCGGGCTCGTCTGGGAACGGCTGCCCTACGGCGCCGATCACTATCTCAAGACCAAAGAAACGCTCCCCGACCACGCCTTCCGACACCTGCGCGACGACGTCGACGCGATTCTCCTCGGCGCGGTCGGCGACCCGCGGATCCCCAAGAACGAGCACGCGCGCGACATCCTCCTCGGCCTGCGGTTCCGGCTCGATCTCTATATCAACTTTCGGCCGGTCCAACTGCTGCATCCCGACCTCACGCCTTTGAAGACGGTCAAGGACGGTCGAGGGATCGATTTCGTCATCTTCCGGGAGAACACCGAGGGCGTCTACCTCGGGAGGGGGCGAACGGAAGGGGATGAGTACATCGCCGAGGAGGTGAATACCGGGAAGGGCGTCGAGCGGATCATCCGCGCCGCCTTCGACTGGGCCAGGGCCCACGGCAAGACGCGGATCACCATGAGCGACAAGTCCAACGCGGTCCCCGCGCACCGCGTCTGGCAAGAGAAGTTCAAGGCGGTCGCCGCGGATTATCCGGGCGTCACGGCCGAGCATCGCTTCGTCGACGCGCTGGCGATGGAAATGGTCCGCGAGCCCCAGCGGTTTCAGGTGATCGTCACCAACAATCTCTACGGCGACATCCTCTCGGACCTGGGCGCCGGACTCGTCGGCGGCCTGGGACTCGCGGCCAGCGCGAACCTGCACCCCGGGCGTCCCGGCCTGTTCGAGCCGGTCCATGGCTCGGCGCCCCTCCTCGCCGGTAAGGGGGTGGCGAATCCGATGGCGGCCATGCTCACCGGCGCTCTGCTGTTCGAGCAGCTCGGCCACCCCGAAGCCGCACACGCCGTCGAGCAGGCCGTCCGGGGCGCGCTCGCCAAAGGCGCCCGGACACCGGACTTGGGTGGCGCCGCGAGCACCGCGGCCGTAGCAACCGCGGTCCTGGAACGCCTCTAGACACTTGTCCGATCTCCGACGCACCCTCCGACTCGGCGACCTCGTGCTGGTCGTCGTCGGCACCGTCATCGGGTCGGGGATCTGGCTCGTCCCCGGCGCCGTGCTGCGCGACGTGGGTGGCGACGTCGGGGTCGCCCTGCTCGTGTGGCTGATCGGGGGGGTATGCTCGCTCTTGGGTGCGCTGACCTTCGGCGAGCTGGGTGCGATGATCCCCGAGGCCGGGGGCAGCTACGCCTACGTTCGCGAAGCCTTCGGGCCCTTTCTCGCGTTTCTCCTGGGCTGGACGTTGTTCCTGGCCATCAGCACGGGTTCGCAGGCCACGCTCGCCGTCGCCTTCGCCAATTACGCCGGCCAGATCGTGCCGCTGGGACCCGTCGCCCATCGGTTGGTCGCCCTGGGGATGCTCGCGGCCGTCGCGATCGTGAATGTGCGCGGCACGCGGCGCGCGGCCACCGTCCAGAACTGGAGCACCGGGGTGAAGGTCGGCGTCATTGTGGTGCTGTCGATCGCCGCATTCGCCCTGGGCCACGGATGGACCGCCGCGGCGCAACAGAGCTTCACCACTCCCGTCACCGGAGCACTCTTGTCCGGAGCGGGCGTCGGCATGCTCGCCGTATTGTGGGCGTACGAAGGCTGGCAGAACGTCACGAATTCCGCGGGAGAGACGATCGACCCGCAGCGCAATTTCGCCCGCGGCATCGTGATCGGCACGGCCGCGCTGATCGTCATCTACCTCACCGCGAACCTCGGCTACCTGGCGGCGCTCGGACCGCAGGCGGTCGCCTCCACCGACCACGTGGCCGCGGACGCGGTGCGCGTTCTGGCGGGGCCGGGTGTCGCCAAGGTCATCACCGTGGCCATCCTGGTTTCGATGTTCAGCGCCACCAACGGCCTCGCCCTCACGGGGCCGCGCTGTTACTTCGCCATGGCGCAGGACGGGGTATTCTTCCGCCGCCTGGCCCAGGTGCACCCCCGATATGGGACGCCGGCCGTCGCCATCGTCACCGGTACCGCCTGGGCCATGCTGTTGACCCTCACCGGTACGTTCGAACAGCTCTTCACCTACGTCGTTTTTGCGAGCTGGCTGTTTGCCGCCCTGGCCGCCGCGAGCGTGTTCGTGTTGCGGAAGCGGCGCCCCGAAATGCCCCGGCCTTTCAGGGTTCCGGGATACCCGTGGACTCCGGCCCTGTTTATCGTCGCGGCGGGAGCCATCGTGCTGAACACGATCGTAGCCCGGCCGGTCCAGGGGCTGGCCGGCGTGGGGATCGTGCTGGCGGGGA
Organism: Gemmatimonadales bacterium; assembly: GCA_035500495.1. Classification (GTDB taxonomy): domain Bacteria; phylum Gemmatimonadota; class Gemmatimonadetes; order Gemmatimonadales; family GWC2-71-9; genus DASTHG01. Next base: position 28,389 of record DATJXC010000008.1, on the reverse strand, counting down.
CGCCGGCGTACCTGTTTTGGAAGCGGCGTCGGTAGCGGCTCCTCCCCCCCGCCCCTGCTATATTCCGCCGCACACAAGTCGCGCCTCCTAAGGATTTCCTGCCATGAAGACTCAAGGCCAGAATTTGGATGTCGTCTTCCTCTCCGGAGTCCGCACGGGATTCGGGACGTTCGGGGGGTCCCTCAAGGATCACACGGCCATCGCGCTCGGCGCGGTCGCGGCTCGGCACGCCGTCGAGCGGGCGGGCGTTCCCGCCGGCGAAATCGGTCATACGGTGTTCGGCAACGCCCTCCAGACGAGCCCCGACGCCATCTACATGGCCCGTCACGTGTCCCTCCAGGCCGGGCTCCCGATCGAAGTGCCGGCGGTCACCGTCAACCGGCTCTGCGGCTCCGGGTTCGAAAGCATCACGCAGGGTGCCCAGCTGATCCTCCTCGGGGAGGCGGATACGGTCCTCGCCGGTGGAGCCGAATCGATGAGCCAGGCCCCTCATGTGGTGCGGGGAGCCCGCTGGGGGCTGCGCTTGGGTCCGGCCGCCCCACTGGAGGACCTGCTGTGGGAGTCCCTCAAGGATCCGCAATGCGGCTTCTCGATGGCGGAGACCGCCGAGAACCTGGCCGACAAGTACAAGCTCGCCCGGCGGGACGTCGACGAGATCGCGCTGGCCTCGCAGCAACGGGCCAAGCAGGCCTGGGACGCCTGCGTCTTCAAGGACGAGGTGGTTCCCGTCCCGGTAAAGAGGAAGGGTCAGACGGTGGATTACGCGGCCGACGAGCACATGCGGCCCGACACGACCCTCGACGGCCTGGCCGGCCTGAAGCCGTACTTCAAAAAGGACGGCGTGGTCACGGCGGGAAACGCGTCGGGAATCTGTGACGGCGCCGCGGCCACCGTGATCGCGAGCGAGGCGTACGCCAAAGCGCACGGCCTGAAGCCGCTCGGCCGGCTGGTCGCCTGGGCCGTGGTCGGCGTCGAGCCCAAGTACATGGGGATCGGCCCCGCTCCAGCCGCCCGGAAGGCGCTGGCCAAGGCAGGCATGAAGTTGGAGCAGATGGACCTGGTCGAGGTGAATGAGGCCTTCGCGCCGCAGTACCTCGCCGTGGAGCGGGAGCTGGGACTCGACCGCGCCAAGACCAACGTCCACGGCGGCGCCATCGCGATCGGTCACCCTCTGGCCGCAAGCGGGACCCGCATCACCATCCACCTGCTGCACGCCTTGCGGAAGCAGGGCAAACGATTCGGCCTGGGGTCCGCCTGCATCGGCGGCGGTCAGGGTTTGGCTGTGATCGTGGAGGCATACTCATGACCGACGCCGTGCTGACGATTCTGCTGGGAGTGGGGATCTACCTGTTCGGTGGTTTGCGGGTGCTGCGGGAGTACGAGCGCGCCGTGTACTTCTTTCTCGGCCGCTCCTGGGGCGCCAAGGGACCGGGGTTGATCTTTCTCCCACCGCTGTTCGCGCGGATGCAGAAGGTGAGCCTGCGGGTCATGGCGCTCGACATCCCGCCGCAGGACGTGATCACCCGGGACAACATCTCCATCAAGGTGAACGCCGTCCTGTACATGCGGGTGAAGGACGCAGTCAAAGCGGTGATCGGAGTCGAGAACTATCTCTACGCCACGAGCCAGCTGGCTCAGACCACGCTGCGCTCGGTGCTGGGGGAAACGGAGCTCGATGAGCTGCTCGCCAACCGGGAGAAGATCAACGCCATCCTGAAGAAGATCATCGATTCCCGCGCCGAGGAATGGGGAGTCGAGGTCAGCGCGGTCGAAGTGAAAGACGTGGACCTGCCCCCGGAGATGAAGCGCGCGATCGCGCGCCAGGCGGAGGCCGAGCGCGAGCGGCGGGCCAAAGTGATCAACGCCGAGGGGGAGCTGCAGGCGTCGGAGAAGCTGGCACAAGCGGCGGCGGTCATCGGCCGCGAGCCTGCGGCGATCCAGCTGCGCTACCTCCAGACCGTGACGGAAATCGCGTCGGAAAAGAACTCCACCACGATCTTCCCCATTCCCATCGACCTGTTCCGGGGCATCATCGACGCCGTGGGTCGTCGCAGCGAAGGCGCGGCCCCCGCCACACCGGCCCTGCCGGCCTCCACGGGGGGCGAACGCCTGCCGGCCCCATCCGCGCCCCGGGACACCACGAAGGCCTGAGATGGCGGGAGAGCTGATCCGGCGCGACCAGCTGGAGCGCATCATCCAGCGGGCGGCTGAGCTCCAGGCGGGTGAGCGGGACATCGGCGAGGGGCTGACCGAGGAGGAGTTGATCGCCCTCGGGAAGGACGTCGGGATCCCGACACGATATCTGAGGCAGGCCCTGCTGGAAGAGCAGACGCGCGGGCCCGCTTTGGTTCCCGATCAGTGGGAGTGGCTCGCCGGACCTCCACGGCTCGTGGCCGAACGGGTCGTCCCGGGCGAGCGCGCCGCCGTGGAGCGAGCGATTGGTCTCTGGATGGAAGAAGAGGAACTGCTGCGGGTGAAGCGGCGGTTCGCGGACCGGGTGAGCTGGGAGCCACAGGTCGGGTTTCTGGCCTCGATGCAGCGGGGACTCCGGGCGGGCGGGAAGACCTACGCGTTGAGCCAGGCCGCCGAGGTTTCCGGCCGGGTCCTGCCGCTGGAGAGCGGGTTCTGTCACGTCAGTCTCGCGGCGGATGTCCGCAATGTCCGGGCCCGGCGGCTCGGCGGCGCAGGCGTTCTCGCCGGCCTCGGCCTGGCCGGTACGGCGGCCATGGCGTTGATGGGCGTCTTCGGCCTGTTCGCCGCCGTTCCGCTCGTGGCGTTCGGGATGGGCGGCTGGGCGGTGGCCCGCACCCACGCCTCCGCCGACGAGCGGGTGCAGGTAGGGCTCGAGCAGGTGCTCGACCGTCTGGAGCGGGGTGAGATCCGGCCGGAGCATGCCCTTCCGGGTCCTCGCGCCAGTGCCTTCGTGCGCATCGCGGATGAGCTTCGCAAGAACTTTCTGTGACCCTGCCAAGGGTGACCATCGGGAGAACCATGAGCGACATCAAGAAAGTGGGAGTGCTGGGCTGCGGCCTGATGGGGAACGGGATCGCCCAGGTCGCCGCGACCGCCGGCTACGAGACGAAGGTCCGCGACGTGACGCAGCCGATTCTCGACAAGGCCAAGTCCGTGATCGAGAAATCACTCGCCAAGTTCGTGGAGAAGGGCAAGCTCCCGCCCACTGACCGCGACGCCATTCTGGGACGGCTCTCGTTCACGACGGCCGCCGCCGATCTCCAGGCGTGCGACATCGTCATCGAGGCGGTCCCCGAAGACCTCGACCTGAAGAACGGCCTGTGGAAGGAGTTGGACGGCCGTTGCGGCCCGCAGACGATCTTCGCCTCCAACACGTCGTCCCTGACGATCGCCGCGATGGCGGCGGCCACCAAGCGCCCCGACCGGTTCGTGGGCCTGCACTTCTTCAACCCGGTCCCGCTGATGCCCCTGGTCGAGGTCGTCCGCACCGTCACGACATCGGAGGAGACGTTCGCGCGCGCCTTCGCCTTCGCCAAGTCGCTCAAGAAGGAGCCCGTGGCCGCGAAGGACAACTCCGGGTTCATCGTCAACCTGCTCCTAGTCCCCTACCTGCTCGACGCCATCCGGGCGTTGGAGCACGGCGTGGGGAGTGTGACCGACATCGACAAGGCCATGCAGCTCGGGTGCGGCTACCCGATGGGCCCCCTGACGCTGCTCGACTTCGTCGGGCTGGACACGACCTACAGGATCGCCGAAATCATGTTCGCAGAGTACAAAGAGCAGAAATACGCGGCTCCCCCGTTGCTCAAACGGATGGTGCTCGCGGGAATGCACGGGAAGAAGAGCGGTAAGGGCTTTTACGACTACGCCGCGAATCCACCGGTGGTCTCGAGCCTCGGCCTCTAACCCTCACCTCGGACGGAATCTGCGATGTTCGGCTACGACTGGCCCCGGTTTCATGCCGCGGTCAACGACTTCCCCGCCGCCCTGCTCGTCGCCACCGTGCTGTTCGACCTGGGGGCCCTGATCTGGAAACGCGAGTCCCTGAAGTGGGCGAGCATCTGGACCCTGTGGCTGGGGGTGATCGGCGGCTGGATCGCGGTCCTGGCCGGTGAGCGGGCTTCAGATATCATCGAGCACGGTGAGGCGATCCACGAGCTGATGGAGAGCCACGAGACCTGGGCCATCGTCACCATGAGCATCTTCACTGTGGTGCTCGTTTGGAAACTCTGGCGGCGCTTCAACGAAGGGCGCGCCGAGTCCTGGCTGATCCGGGGAATTACCCTCTTTGGGCTCGCCATTCTGGTGCGCACCGGCATGCTCGGCGGGCAGCTCGTCTTCGAGCACGCCGCCGGGATCCCCAAGGCGACGATGGAATCGGAGATCAAGAACCGGGAGGCGGGGCACCACCACGGCCCCGGAGAAGAAGATCACGACCACGATCATGATGCCGGGACGGATTCGGCACACGCGGAGCACTGACAGTGCGAAATGCGAAGTGCGAAGTGCGAAGTGACTCATTGGGCTCGTGCCCCAAGCGGACACTTCGCATTTCGCACTTCGCACTTCGCACTCTGGTTTTGGCTCTCCTCGCCTGCAACCCCGCCTCCACCCGTCCCGCGTTCCTCCCGTATCCCCAGGCGCTCACGTCCATCGTGAATGCGCCGACGGATCAGGTGGTGCCGGAGCTTGACGCCTGGCTCAACGGCGAGGGGCTCCGGGTGGAATGGACCAGTCCGCAGGACGGCTACGTCGAAACCGCCTGGTTCAATACCTCCACCCGGCAAAGCGTCACAGGGACGAGCGACCCAGGTGATCTCCTCGCCACGATCAAGATCCGTTGTTGGGTGGACCCGTACACGCCCGGGAAGAGCCAGCTGACCGTAGAGGCGGTGTATCGCCCCATCCTCGACCCTTCCCGGATGGAGCGGGATCTCGAAGTGATCGTGCCGGAGGCGTCGGCGGGGTACGAGCTGGCTCACCGTTTGCTGGAGGCCATGCAGAAGAAGCTCGGTACGTGACCCGCCCCATCCCCAAGGTTCGCTTCGAAACTGACCCACGCGTCCGCGCCGCCTATGCCGAGGGGGCCGGCATCTATCGGATGGTTCCCGAAGCGGTCGCCATCCCTGCATCCTCCCAGGAAGTCGCCGACGTTATCAGGTGGGCCGCCCAGCAGCGCACGCCGCTCGTCCCTCGGGGCGCGGGCTCCGGGATGCCGGGAGGCAACGTGGGTCGAGGTGTCATCCTCGATCTCAGCCAGGGGTTCCGCGATCTCGAAATAGACCCGCATCGCCGCCAGGCTCGTACTGGCGCCTCGATCACCTGGCAGCAGCTCGCCGACGCCGCGCGGCCCTACGGCTTGCGGCTTCCCCCCGATCCCTCCTCGGGCGCGTTCGCCACCTGCGGCGGGATGGTGGCGGCCAACGCCTCCGGCCCGCGGACGGTCCGTTACGGCAGCGTGCGACCATGGGTCCAGGCGCTGGAGGTGGTGGGTGCCGATGGGGCGATTCGTTGGACGCGGCGGGGAGAGAGAAGCGGAGAGCGGTTCGTGCTGAGCCCGGATGAGCGGCGGCTCGTGGCCGACCGCTTTCCCAGAACCCGGAAGAACTCAAGCGGCTACGCGCTCGACGCCTACGCCGCGTCGGGCGACGAAATCGACCTTCTGGTCGGGTCCGAAGGCACCCTCGCCGTCGTAACGCAGGTGGAGTGGCGGCTCGAGCCGATCCCCCCCGACGCCGCGGGATTGGCGATTGCCTGCGCCGACCTGGCCGTGCTTAAGGACCTCGTTCCCTTCCTGTTGTCGCTCAACCCCTCGGCGGTGGAGCTGTTGGACGGGACCTTGCTCGGCTTCATGGACGCCGATGCGGTACCCCCCGGGACGGCCTGCCTGCTGTTGGTCGAATTCGAGCGAGAGCTGGCGTCGGCCGCGCACGCCGTCGTGGGGGACGCGGCACGGGGGGTTCAGCAGCAGCGTGGGGTGCTCGAGGTGCGCAGCGCCGTGGACCGGCACGGCCTGGACGAGCTCTGGGCGGTGCGGCGTCGAGCCAGCTCGAGCCTGGCCCGACTTCCGGAGACGAGGCGGTCGCTCCAGGTCATCGAGGACGGGTGTGTCCCGATCGACCGGCTTTCCGATTACATCGCGGGGTTACGTACCGCCGCCGCGGCCCGCCATCTTCCGGTGGCCCTGTTCGGTCATGCGGGCGATGGTCACGTGCACGTCAACGCGTTGGCGGACGTCACTCGCGCCGGCTGGCGGGACGACGTGGCCGGGCTCTACGAGGATGGCGTTGCGTTGCTGCAACGGCTGGGGGGGACGCCGAGCGGGGAGCACGGCGATGGCCGGTTGCGCGCGGGGGTGCTCGAGCGGTTCTTCGGTCCTCGCGTGATGGAACTGTTCGCGAGGGTGAAACACGCGTACGATCCGCTGACCATCCTGAATCCCGGTGTTATACTCCCCCCGGCCGACTGGGCGCCGCTCGGGGACCTAAAGGTGGGACCCGAGGCGGCGCCGATACCCGATGACATCGCCCGCCGTCTGCGGGAGATCGAGCGATCCGGCGGCTGGGCCGTGCCGAAGCTCGACCTGGCCCGATCGTCTGACCTCTGACCCCTGACCCCTGGCACCTGCATGGAAATCTTCCGCGCCCCACGCGTCACCCTCGTCGCCCGCCCGCAATTCGTGGAACCCGCCCATCTGGCGGTACAGTGGAAGGGCGACTCCACCGACGGGGAGCGGCTGGCCGAATTCGCGGGCCGCATCTGCTACATGAGCCAGCACAATCCGGCGCAACGCTCCACCGCGGAATACCTCGAGAACATAAAGAAGCAGGGGCACGGCTCGGTGATCGAGCACGCGGTCTACGTGTTGCTCATCGAGGGCGTCTCGCGCTCCTGCTCCCACGAGCTGGTGCGCCATCGCGCGGGCTTCGGCTACTCCCAGCTGTCGCAGCGCTACGTCGACGAATCGCACGCGGCCTTCGTGGTGCCGCCGGCGATCCTGGGAGACGCGGCGCTCGAGGCAGAATGGGCCCGGCAGATGGAGACCGCGCAGTCGGCGTACGTGCAGGCGGTCGAAGCTCTGATGAAGAAGCACGCCTGGGTGGAGGACAAGATCCATCGCCGCAAGATGGCGCGGGAGGCGGCCCGCAGCGTGCTTCCAAACGCCACGGAGACGAAGATCGTCGTCTCGGCGAACGCGCGTGCGTGGCGCACCATGCTCGAGCTGCGTTGTGGCGAGGGCGCCGAGCAGGAAATCCGTCGCATGGCGATCGCCTGTCTCCGCGTACTGCAACGCGAGGCACCCGCGCTCTTCTCCGACTTCGAGATCTACGTCGCGGACGACAAGAGCGAGTCCGCGCGTGTCACCTACCACAAAGTCTGACTCGAAAAAAAATCGCCGCACCCTATTGCGTATCGTTCCAGTATTTCATATTGTAGTCCAGCATCGCGGCAGTCATTTCGCTCGGACCGTGCACCGCACGGCCTTTTTTTGTAGGAGGTCACCCGAGACCACATGCGTATCGGTCTCGCTTACAATCAGAAGCCCGAAGCCGACGCCACTCCGGACGATCCCGCCAGTATCACCGACGTCTACGCCGAGTGGGACGACCCGTCCACCATCGACGCGGTGGAGCAGGCACTCGGCATCTTCGGCAGCGTCGTCCGTCTCCAGGCTGACGCCACGTTTCCCCAGAAGCTCGCCCGCACGCGTCCCGATCTCGTCTTCAACATGGCCGAGGGACTGTACGGCACGAACCGCGAAGCGCACGTCCCGGCGATCTGCGAATACCTGAACGTCCCCTACACGGCGAGCGACCCGCTCACCCTGTCGCTCACGCTCGACAAATCGCGCGCCAAAGAGATCCTCGCATTCCGGGGTGTCCCCACCGCGCGATTCGCGCTGGTGAGCGAGCCGGGAGATCTGGCGCGGGTGCGCCTGCGCTACCCGTTGTTCGTAAAACCGGTGGCCGAGGGATCAGGTAAAGGCATATTCGCCAATAACTTATGTAATTCCCGCGCGCAGCTCCGGGAGCGCGTGCAGTTCCTGCTTTCCACCTATAAGCAGCCGGTCCTGGTCGAGAGCTATCTCCCGGGGCCCGAGTTCACGGTGGCCATTCTCGGAAACGGATCCGACGCCCGCTGCCTCCCCATCGTGGGATTCGATTTCTCCACCCTGCCGCCCGGTGCCACCCCGGTGTACGGCTTCGAGGCCAAGTGGATCTGGGACACCGCCGAGCACCAGCTCGACATCTTTGAGTGCCCCGCGCGCGTCCCTGAAGGGATGTACCGTGACGTGGAACGGGTCGCCCTCGACGCCTACCACGCCCTGGGATGCCGGGACTGGTGCCGGGTCGACGTGCGCTTGGACGAGGCCGGGGTCCCGAACATCGTGGAGCTGAACCCCTTGCCCGGGATCATCCCGGACCCGCGGATGAACTCCTGCTTCCCCAAGGCGGCGCGGGCCGCCGGATACACCTACGACGAGCTGATCCAGGAGGTCGTCCAGATCGCCTGGCGGCGCGTGCGGGGGGTGGATCTGTTCGCGGTGGCCGAGGCCACGGCTTGAGGGTCGTCGTCCTCTACGACCCAGGGGCCGAGGATTGGACCGCTGAGGACATCGCCGGGGTCCTGAAGGCCGTCAACGAAGTCGCCCGCATTTTCGATGCGATGGGTCATGTCGTCCGGAAGATTCCCGTGCGGCACGACATGCGCTGGTTCGCCGAGACCCGCCGCGCCGATCTGGCCTTCAACCTCTGCGAAGGCGTCCACGGGATCTCCGCCTGGGAAGAGCACGTGGTCGGGATGCTGGAGTTCGCCGGCGTCCCCGTCACCGGCTGCGGTCCCTGGACCCTCGCCGCCTGCCGCCGCAAGGCGATCGCCAACGCGATCCTGATGCAGGCGGGGTTGCCGGTGCCCCGCTGGCAGCTGGCGCAAGGCAACCGGGTCGCCGACGACTTCCCCCTCCCCGCCATCGTCAAGCCGGCCGCCGAAGACGCCAGCGCCGGACTCGACAAGGGCTCGGTCGTCACGGACCGCAAGGGCCTGCGGAGCCGGCTGGCCGCGATGACCGAGCAGTTCGACGAGGTCCTCGTGCAACAGTACGTGCCCGGACGGGAGTTCAACGTCGGGTTTGTGGGCCAACGGGTCCTCCCGGTTTCCGAGATCGATTTCACCGGCATGCCGGAGGGGAGTTGGCCGATCCTGACCTATGCCGCGAAATGGCATACGGGGTCGGCCGAGGACCTGGGGAGCGTCCCGATTTGCCCCGCTCAGATTTCCCAGCGGCTCGCGGATCGGCTGGTCCGGGTCGCGGAGCTGGCCTGGCACACCATGCAGGGCCGGGGCTATGGCCGGGTCGACCTCCGGGTGGACGACACCGGACGGCCGTGGGTGCTCGAGGTCAACCCCAACCCCGACCTGAACGACGACGCCGGGTTGTCCCGAATGTCCGCCGCGGCGGGGTGGGACTACCCGGAGCTGGTGCGGCGGATCGCCGAAGTGGCGCTGCGAGACGCCCAGGGAGCCAAGGCTGCCCGTGAGCTGCTCGCTACGCCCACTCGGCCGCGCGCACCGCGCACCGCTTGAGGCGCTGGTCCGGGGCTCCGGCTTCTTCCGGGAAGCCGAAGTCGGGACCGCGGTGGAGCTGCTCGACGAATCTCTGGCCGGGGACACGGATTACCGCTTCATCGGCGGCTTCGCAGGCGAGCAGTTCCTGGGGTTCGCCTGCTGGGGACCTAACCCGGATACCCAGGGCACCTACGACCTCTATTGGATCGTGGTGGACCGCAACCGGCAGGGGACCGGAATCGGCAGCCAGCTGCTTGCGCACGCCGAGCAGGCGATCGCCAGTGAGCATGGCCGGCTGATCGTGGTCGAGACATCAGGACGGCCCGATTATGCGCCCACCCGGGCATTCTACGAGGCCCGCGGCTACTCCCGAGCGGCGACGATTCACGGCTACTACGCGCCGGGCGACGATCTGGCGATCTACGTCAAGGACCTGACCTGATGGAAATGACCTGGCAGGAGCTGCTGCGCAAGCGCAGCATCGCGTCGCTCGAGGCGCTGGCCGAGCGGTTTGGCACGTCGCACCTGCCCGAGATCGAGCGGCTCAAGCAGGCGGCGGAGAATTTCGAGTTCCGCATTTCCCCGGCCATGGTGGACCTGATCCGGGAGCCGGGGGATCCGATCTGGCGCCAGTACGTCCCCAGCGTGCAGGAGCTCGAGGTGACCGACGGGATCGTGGACTCGCTGGCCGAGGACGCGCACTCCCCGGTTCCCAACCTGACGCATCGCTACCCCGATCGGGCCCTGTTCCTCGTCTCGCCGGTGTGCGCCTCCTACTGCCGCTTCTGCACCCGGCGGCGCAAGGTCGGGGACCCCGAAAAGATCCCGATGGCGCAGCTCGAGTCGGCGTTCCGCTACCTGGAGGAGCACACGGAGATCCGGGACGTGATCATGTCGGGTGGCGATCCCCTGCTGCTCTCCGACCGGCGGCTGGACGAGATCTGTGGCCGGCTCCGCTCGATCAAGCACATCGAGATCATCCGCATCGGCAGCCGCGTGCCCTGCCACCTCCCCGAGCGGATCACCCCGGAGTTGTGCGGGATCTTGAAGCAGTACCACCCCTTCTTCATCAACACACACTTCAATCATCCGGACGAGCTTACGCCAGCCGCCATACGGGGACTGGGAATGCTCGCCGATGCCGGGATTCCGCTCGGCTGCCAGACCGTCCTTTTGAAGGGTGTGAACGACGACCCCGCGGTGATGAAACGGCTGATGCAGAAGCTGCTCGTGGCGAGGGTGCGGCCCTACTACATCTATCAGTGCGACCAGGTGGCGGGGGCGGAGCACTTCCGCACGTCGATCGAGAAGGGGTTCGAGATCGTCAAGGCGCTGCGGGGATGGACCTCCGGGCTGGCGGTGCCGCACTACGTGATCGACGCCCCGGGTGGTGGCGGGAAGATCCCCCTGTTACCCGAGTACGTTGAATCGATCGATGAGAATGAGGTGGTGCTGCGCAACTACGCCGGGCGGACCTACGTGTACAAGCAGCCCCAGAGCAGGGACACGGGAGCCGAGAGCGTCATCCCGATGGAGTTCGAGCCGGTTTTCGTCGAATAGCGCCGTCTCCAGTGTTAATGCGGACAGCTGGCGGGGGATCCGCAGAGAGCCTAAAGCTCGCGCTGGTGTGCGCCCGATGCTATCCTCGAAGCACGGCTTCCATCGACAGAGGTGATTACGTGCGTTCTGCAAAGCGGGCAGTCGTCATCACGCTGGCCAGCGCCTTCTGCCTGGCCGGCACCGCCAGTGCTCAACACGCGCAGACCCAGACCCACGAATGGGCCTATGACGGAGCGCTCGGCCCCACGCACTGGGGAGGTTTGAAACCCGAGTTCGCGACCTGCCGCACCGGCCTCGAGCAGTCACCGATCGACATCACTCGCACCACCAAGGCCAATCTCGATTCGATCCGATTCGACTACCACGCGTCGCCGCTGCGGATCATCGATAACGGTCACACCATCCAGGTCAATTATGCGCCGGGGAGCAGCATCATCGTCGGCGACGCGCGGTACGAGCTGCGCCAGTTCCACTTCCACCGGCCCAGTGAGGAGCGCATCAACGGCCACGGCAGCGACATGGTCGTGCATCTCGTGCACGCCGATAGCACGGGACATCTCGCGGTGGTCGCGGTGCTCCTCACCGCCGGGGCTGCTCAGCCCCTGATTCAAACCTTGTGGGACCATCTCCCCACGGAACATGGGCACGAGGATGTCGTGGCCGGAGTGGAGATCAACGCCGCATCGCTGCTCCCCGCCGACCGGGGCTACTTCACCTTTCCCGGGTCCCTCACCACGCCGCCGTGCAGCGAGCATGTGACCTGGTTCGTGCTGAAGCACCCCGTGACGATCTCGTCACAGGAGATCCAGACCTTCAGCCGACTGTACGCGCACAACGCGCGACCGACGCAGCGGGTGAACCAGCGGGAGGTGTTGGAGAGCCGCTAGACGCACCCGCAGTGGCGGGCCGGCCGGGACCTCGGTACTCTTCCCCTCCATGGCGCCCACGAAATTCACCGTCGGCCTCGTGCAGATGCGCATGACGGCCGACCCGCAGGCCAATCTCGACGCGGGCATCGCCCGGGTGAAAGAGGCCGCCGCCCAGGGCGCGCAGGTCGTCTGCCTCCCCGAGCTCTTCCGTACCCTTTACATCGGCCAGCGCGAGGATCACGCGCTCTTCGATCTGGCGGAGCCGGTCCCCGGTCCGAGCACCCAGGCGTTGGGGCTGGTGGCGCGCCAGGCCAAGGTCACCATCGTCGCCTCGCTGTTCGAGCGGCGTGCGGCGGGGTTGTACCACAACACGGCCGCGATCATCGACAGCGACGGCACGCTCACGGGGATCTACCGCAAGATGCATATCCCCGACGATCCGGCGTATTACGAGAAGTTCTACTTCACCCCCGGCGACCTGGGCTTCCGGGCGTTCGAGACCAGCCACGGCCGCATCGGGACATTGGTGTGTTGGGACCAGTGGTACCCGGAAGCCGCCCGCCTCACCGCGCTCCAGGGGGCGAATATCCTGTTCTATCCGACGGCCATTGGCTGGCATCCGGCGGAAAAGGCGCAATTCGGCGCGCAACAGCTCGACGCCTGGCGCACCATCCAGCGCAGTCACGCCATCGCCAACGGCTGTTACGTCGCCGCGGTCAACCGCGTCGGCCTCGAGCGCCTGAACGACCAGGGTCCGGGAATCGAGTTCTGGGGCAGCTCGTTCCTGGCCGACCCCTTTGGCGTCATGGTCGCCGAGGCGCCCACCGACCGCGAGGCGGTGGTGGTAGCGGAGGTGGACCTCGCCCGCCTCGAGGAGGTGCGCCGCAACTGGCCCTTCCTCCGGGACCGCCGCACCGACGCCTACGGCGGGATCGAGCGCCGCTTCCTCGGCGACTGAATGGTCCCCCGACTGAAGTCGGGGCTCGGCGCATCCGCGACGGGTCCTAAAGGACACCGGGCCCTGCCCTTCAGGGCAGGTCGCGCAGCGCCGAGCCGACGCTTCAGCGTCGGAGAACACGACGGACGCCGACACTAATGCTGGGTTCTTCTCCCACGAAACCCGTATTCCGGATGCCGGCCGAGTGGGAACGGCATCGCGCCACCTGGATCGGCTGGCCCCATAACAAGAGCGATTGGCCGGGGAAATTCACTCCGATCCCCTGGGTCTATGGGGAGATCACCCGGAAGCTCGCCGCGGGCGAGACCGTTCGTGTGCTCGTCAATTCCCCTGCTCACGAGCGAGCCGCGCGGAGAGTCCTCGGAAAGACCGGGGCCGACCTCGGCCAGGTGCAGTTCCTACGGCTCACGACCAACCGCGGCTGGACCCGCGACTTCGGGCCGATTTTCGTCAGAGGGGGCCGCGAGCTGGCGATCGCCCGATTCCGGTTCAGCGCCTGGGCCAAGTATCCCGACTGGAAAAGGGACGACGCGATTCCCGAGCTCGCCGCGAAACGGCTCAAGCTGAAGCTGTTCCCCGTCGTGCACGCGGGGCGTGGGGTCGTGCTCGAGGGCGGCAGCATCGACGTCAACGGCCGGGGCAGCGTGCTCACCACCGAGGAGTGCCTCCTCGACCAGCGCGTCCAGACCCGCAACCCCGGCATGAGCCGCGGCGAGGTCGAAACGATGCTGCAGTCGGCCCTCGGCGCTACCAACGTGCTCTGGCTCGGGAAAGGCATCGTCGGCGACGACACCCACGGGCACGTGGATGACCTCTGCCGCTTCGTCGGTCCCAGCACCGTCGTGCTGTGTCGCGAGCGCGACCCCAAGGACGTCAACTACCGGCCGCTCGAGGAGAACCGGGAACGGCTCCAGGGGATGCGGACGGAAGACGGCGCGCGCCTCGAGGTCGTGGACCTGCCCAGCCCCGCGCCGCTGTATTTCGAGAACCGCCGGTTGCCGGCGAGCTACGCCAACTTCTACATCGCCAACGCCGCGGTGCTCGTTCCCACATTCAACGACCCCAACGACCGCATCGCCCTAGGAGTCCTGGGCGAGCTGTTCCGCGATCGCCCGGTCGTGGGGATTCACGCCGTGGACCTGGTCTGGGGTCTGGGCACCCTGCACTGTCTCACCCAGCAGGAGCCGGCTCTGGAGCACAGCCCGGCCTAGCGCCTCAGGGCAGCTGCCAGATCTCCACCCGGTTTCCCGTGAACACCGGGATCATCACGCGATTCCGCTTGGCATCGTAGCCGATGTCCGCGGGGCTCGGCACGCCGGTGATGAGCTTCACTTCCTGCCCGGTCTCGTAGGCCGACACGCTGGAGTCGGCCCAGCTGGAGACCAGGAGCCGGCCCCCGTTCGTGAATTCGACGCCGTCGAACCCGCCCGGGCCATGAGCGATCTGCGTGACGGCCTTGTCGCCTTGCTTCCACGCCATGATGGCGGGCCCGCCGAACGCCACCACGATGAACCGGTTGTTCGCCTTGTCCCACGTGATTCCGTTCGGCCACTCCAGCGTGTCGCGAATCGCGTCGGTTACCTTGCGGCCCGCCCCCAACCGGAAGATCCGATCCGGCCCCGGGTGCTGGGCCGCGCCCTTCGCGTCGAACCGGATACCGGTATCGGTGAAGTACAGGGCGCCATCGGGGCCGAACGCCGGATCGTTCAGGAACACGGCCCCCTTCACGTCCACCGAAGCAATCGGCGCGCCGGTCTTCGAGTTGAACGCCCGCACGGCATCGATGTCGGTGACCCAGAGCGTGTCGCCCTGCAGCGCCAGGCCTTTGGGGGCGTTCAGCGTGACCCCGCCCTTGCCACTCTCCACGAATTTCAGGCGCTCGATCGTTCCGTCGGGTCGCACGCGGGAGATGAACCCGTTGTTGTCCTTGACCCCCGGACTGCCGTTGATGTTGGAAACGAAATACACATCCTGGGCGGCATCCCACAGCACCGACTCGGGCGTCTGGAGGCTGTCCACCGTGGCCACTTTGGTGGGTGCGGCGGGCGGCGCGGCGGGTGGGGGAGTCTTCTTTTCAGCCTTGCAGGCGGCCGCGATGACCACCGTGCAGAACAAGAACTGTGACAGTCTCATGGTGGTACCTCTTTCGAGTTTCCCAAGCAGCTAACTACAGCTTGGCGCGCAGCGCCTGAAACCGCGGATCTTCCCGCAGGGGATTCAGGTCAGCGTCGTTGTCGAGCCACTCTCGGTGCCCGAAGCCGTTCTCGACCGCCTTTTCGAGACACTGGAGCGCTTCGTCTCGGAGCCCCCCCCGAACATACGCGCATGCGACGTTATAGAGCGTCGCGGAGTCCTCTGGATCGGCGGCCTGTGCCCGGCGCGCCCAGGCCAAGCCACGCTCCATATCCCCCAGATCGATCAACGCAATCGAGCCAAGGTACAACGCGCGAGCGTCGTCGGGATTGAGCTCCAGGTGCCGCTCCGCGATCTGCAAACCACGGCGCTGGGTCTGTCTGGCTTCTTCGGTGCGACCGAGACCGTTGAGGGGCGCCTGCATCAGGAGCAACGCCTGATAGTCCTCCGGGCGGACCCGGGATGCCTCTGTATAGTGGCGAACGGCATCCTCCAGCTTGCCTTCCTGGAAGCAGGCACGGGCATACAGGTAATACGCCTCATACAATTTCGGGTTCAGGCGGATCGCGGTCTCGAACTCCTGGCGGGCTTCGCCGTACTGCCGCCGCAGCGAATAGGCAAAACCACGCGAGGCGTGTGCCTCGGCGAGCCCCGAATTGAGCTCCAACGCTTTTTGGCTGGCCGAATCTGCCCCCTCGAGATTGTTCTTGCTGCCGTCCCAGTACATGTACAGAAAGGCGCAGCAATCCGCGATCCCGGCGTAGGCAAGCGCGTAATTGGGATCGACCTCGATGGCGCGGTCGAACATGCGCCGGGCGAACTGCATCCCCGCGCGACGGAATTGGTGGAAGTATTGCCGCCCCCGGAGATAGTACTCGTAGGCCTCCACGTTCTCGGTTTGCGAGCGCTCGATCGCACGCTTCTCGTCGTCGGAGAGCACGACGCGGAGGGCCTTGACGATGTTCTCGGCGATCTCGTCCTGGATGGCGAACACGTCTTCCAGCTGCCGATCGTAGCGCTCCGACCAGAGCCGATACCCGTTGGCCACGTTGACGAGCTGGGCGGTGACCCGGAGGCGGTCGCCGGCCTTCCGGACGCTCCCTTCCAGCACCGTCGCGACTTTCAGCTTCTTGCCGATCTCCCCGATATCTTCGTTCTTTCCCTTGAACGCGAACGCGGATGTACGGGAGGCCACCTCGAGCGCCTGGATTTTGCTCAGGGCATTGATGATCTCCTCGGCAATTCCCTCACAGAAGTACTCCTGGTCCCGCTGCGGGCTCATGTCCGCGAACGGCAATACGGCGATGGACTTCGGGGCCGAGTGGGCCGGCGTCGCACCGGGCGGCGTCGAGCCCGTGTGCTGCGTCAGGGCTTGCGCGAACTGGGCCGCCGTCGCATGACGGGCTCCCGGTTGCTTGGCCAACGCCTTCTGCACCGTCTGCTCCAGCCACTCCGGCACCTCCGGCCGCTGTTCTCGCAGTGGCGGCACGGGGTCGGCGAACAGCTTCGCCATGATCGCCTGCGCGGTCGGCCCCGTGAACGGCGCCGCGCCGCCCAGCATCTCGTACAGCATCGCCCCGAGCGAGTAGATGTCGCTCCGTCCGTCCAGGTCGGCCTCACCTGCCGCCTGCTCCGGACTCATGTAGGCCGGCGTCCCCACCGCGGTCCCGGTTTGCGTCAGGTTCCCGGCCGCGGCGGCCGTCACCGCCTTAGCGATCCCGAAATCGGTGACCAGCGGCTCGCCTTCGTGCAGCATGACGTTCTCGGGCTTGATGTCCCGGTGGACGACCTGTTGGCGATGGGCGTAGTCCAATGCGTTCGCGACGGCCCGCGCGATGTGGACCGCTTCCTCGATCGGGAGCGGCTTTTCGTGCTCCAACCGCTGACGCAGGCTTTCGCCTTCCACGTACGGCATGACGTAATACAGGAAATCACCGGCCCGGCCGGAGTCGTACAGGGGAACGATGTGAGGATGCTGCAACCGCGCCGCAATCTGGATCTCGCGCAGGAACCGGTCGGGCCCAAGGCTCAGGGCCAGCTGCGGGTGCAGCACCTTCACCGCCACCGGGCGCTGGTGGCGGAGATCCTCGGCCAGGTACACCGTCGCCATCCCGCCCCGTCCGATCTCGCGCTCCACGCGGTAGCGATCGGCCAGGGCGGTCTTCAGATGGTCAAGCAGCTCGGTCATAGCTTGGCCCGCAGCGCCTGGAACCGCGGCTCGGACCGCACCGAATTCAACGTGGTGTCGTTATCGAGCCATTCCTTGTGGCCGAAGCCGTTCTCGACCGCCCGCTCGAGGCAGTCGAGCGCATCCGCGGTCTTGCCCCCGAGGGCATAGGTGCATGCCACATTGTACAACACCCCTGAATCGGTCGGGTCCATGGCGAGAGCGCGCTTGGCCCAGTCATAGGCTTTGTCCGGCTCCCCGAGTTCCGACATCGCCGCGGCACCGAGAGTGAGGGCGCGGGCATCGTCCGGGGTCAGTTCGAGGCGGCGCTCCGCCACCTGGAGCCCGCGACGCAACGCCAGGCGGCCTTCTTCCTTTCGCCCCAACGCTTCGAGGGGCGTGAGCATCAGGAAAAGTGCCTGGTAGTCCTCCGGCTGCACGCGGGCGGCGTCCTCATAGTGCCGCACCGCCTCCTCCATCTTCCCCTCTTGCACGCAGGCGCGGGCGTACAGGTAGTGCGCCTCGTAGAGCTTCGGGTTCAAGCGGATCGCCGTGTCGAATTCCTGCCGCGCCTCGTCGTACTGGCGACTCAGGGAGAACGCGAAGCCGCGCGAGGCGTGCGCCTCGGCCAGCTCGGGATCGAGCTCCAGCGCCTTGCGGCTCGCCGAATCGGCACGCTCGAGGTTCGCCTTGCTGCCATCCCAATACATGTAGAGGAAGGCACAGCAATCGGCGATGCCGGCGTAGGCACGGGCGAACTTGGGATCGGTCTCGATGGCCCGCTCGAACATGCGGCGCGCGAACTGGATGCCGGTGCGGCGGAACTGGTGGAAGTACTGTCGGCCCCGCAGATAATAGTCATAAGCCTCGACGTTCTCCGTCGGCGCCTTCTCGATGGCACGTTTCTCATCCTCGGACAGCACCACGCGCAACGCTTTCACGATGTTCCCGGCGATCTCGTCCTGGATCGCGAACACGTCCTCCAGCTCCCGGTCATAACGCTCCGACCAGAGGTGGTAGCCGTCCGCCACGTTCACGAGCTGGGCCGTGACCCGGAGCTTCTTCCCCGCCTTCCTGACGCTCCCTTCCAGAACCGTGGCGACCTTCAGCTTGCGCCCGATCTCGCCGATGTCCTCGTTTTTCCCCTTGAAGGCGAACGCCGAGGTGCGTGACGCCACGCGCAACGCCTGGATCTTGGACAGGGCGTTGATGATCTCCTCGGCGATCCCGTCGGTGAAGTACTCGTTCTCGGGGTCCGCGCTCATGTTGACGAACGGCAGCACCGCGATGGACTTCGCTGTGGCGGGCGAGGCCCCAGGCGGCGTCGAGCCCGTGTGCAGGGTGAGGGCTTGGGCGAACTGTGCCGCCGTCGCGTGACGCGCCCCCGGCTGCTTGGCCAGCGCCTTCAGCACCGTCTGCTCCAGCCACTCCGGCACCTCGGGATGCCGTTCGCGCAACGGCGGCACCGGGTCCGCGAACAGCTTCGCCATGATCGCCTGCGCGGTCGGTCCCGTGAACGGGGCCGCCCCACCCAGCATTTCGTACAACATCGCTCCGAGCGAATAGATGTCGCTCCGGCCGTCCAGCTCCGCTTCCCCCGCCGCCTGCTCCGGACTCATGTACGCCGGGGTCCCCACCGCCGTTCCCGTCTGCGTCAGGTTTTGCGACGCCGCCACCGTCACCGCCTTGGCGATCCCGAAATCGGTCACCAGCGGCTCCCCCTCGTGCAGCATCACGTTCTCGGGCTTGATGTCCCGGTGCACGACCTGCTGCCGGTGGGCGTAATCGAGCGCGGTCGCCACCGCCCGCGCGATGTGCACCGCCTCCTCGACCGGCAGGGGCTTCTCATGCTCCAGCCGCTGCCGCAGGCTTTCACCCTCCACGTAAGGCATGACGTAGTAGAGGAAGTCTCCGGCCTGCCCGGAGTCGTACAGCGGGACGATATGAGGGTGCTGCAACCGCGCGGCGATCTGGATCTCCCGAAGGAACCGATCGGGGCCGAGGCTCAACGCCAATTGCGGGTGCAGCACTTTTACAGCGACCGGGCGATGGTGCCGGAGGTCCTCGGCGAGGTAGACGGTCGCCATGCCCCCGCGGCCGATCTCCCGCTCCACCTGGTAGCGGTCGGCGAGAACGGTTTTCAGCTGGTCGAGGAGCGCGGTCATAGTGTGTTCAGCAACGCCACGAATCGCGGGTGCCCGTGCAGGGGAACCAGGTCGGAGTCGTTCTCGATCCATCCCTTGAGACCGAAGCCGGATTGCACCGCCTTTTCCAGACAAGCCAATGCGTCCTGAATCTCTCCCAGGTTCGAGTACAGACAGGCGATGTTGTACAGCATCCCCGAGTCTTCGGGGTCCACCGCCAGCGCCCGGTTCGCCCACTCCAGCGCCTTCTCTCTCGCGGCCACCCCGCCTACCCGCACCAGATGACCGGCTCCCAGGCACAAAGCCCGTGAATCCTCCGGGTTCAGCTCGAGGTGCCGTTCGATGGTTTGGAGCGCCTGGATGTCGGCCGCTTCCGATTCGGCGACGCGGCCGCACGCCCTCAGGGCCAGGGCGAAGAAGCTCCGTGCCTGGTAGTCATCGGGACGGAGACGGCTCGCCTCCTGGAACGACTGCGCGGCCTCGGTCACTCTCCCCTGCTGCTGCAACGCTCGTCCGAAGAAGTAGCGGGCCTCGAACAGCTTGGGATTCAGCCGGATGGCGGTCTGGAACTCCGTCTCCGCCTCCCCGTACCGCTTGCTGAACGCGAGGGCCAGGCCGCGCGACGTGTGCGCCTCGGCCGACTCCGGGTCGAGCTCCAGCGCTCGGCGGCTCGCGGCGTCCGCCCGCTCCAAGTTGGTGGCGCTCGCGTCCCAGTACGTGTACATGAACGAACAGCAATCGGCGATCCCCGCGTACGCGAGGGCGTAATTGGGATCCATCTCGATGGCCCGCTCGAACATCCGCCGGGCGTATTCCACGCTCTTCCGCCGCCACTGATGGAAATACTGCCGTCCCCGCAGGTAGAACTCGTAGGCTTCCACGTTGTCGGTGGGCGCCTTCTCGATCGCCCGCTTCTCGTCCTCGGAGAGCACGACCCGCAGCGCTTTGACGATGTTCCCGGCGATCTCTTCCTGGATGGCGAACACGTCCTCCAGCTCCCGGTCGTAGCGCTCCGACCAGAGATGGTGGCCGCCGGCCACGCTGATCAGCTGCGCCGTGATGCGAAGCCGGTTACCCGCCTTCCGGATGCTGCCTTCCAGCACCGTGCCGACGTTCAGCTGTTCTCCGACCTTGCGGATGTCCTGGTTCTGGCCCTTGAAGGCGAAGGCGGAGGAGCGGGAGATGACGCGTAACGCCTGAATTTTGGTCAGGGCGTTGATGATCTCTTCGGCGATCCCCTCGCAGAAATAGTCCTGGTCATGTTCGGGGCTCATATCGGCGAACGGCAGCACGGCGATCGACTTGGCCGCCCCGGCTTGTGACCCCGAGATCGTCGGCGTCGCCCCCGGCGGCGTCGTCCCCGTGTGTTGCGTCAATGCCTGCGCGAATTGCGCCGCGGTGGCAAAGCGGTCACTCGCCTGCTTCGCCAGCGCTTTCAACAGAGTCTGGTCCAACCACTCCGGCACCTCGGGGTGCCGCTCACGCAACGGTGGCACGGGGTTCGCGAACAGCTTGGCCATGATCGCCTGCACCGTGGGCCCCGTGAACGGCGCCGTCCCCGCCAGCATCTCGTACAGCACCGAGCCGAGGGAGTAGATGTCGCTCCGCCCATCGAGCTCCGCCTCCCCCGCCGCCTGCTCCGGACTCATGTACGCGGGCGTCCCCACCGCCGTCCCCGTCTGCGTCAGGCTCTGCGCCGCCGCCGCCGTCACCGCCTTGGCGATCCCGAAGTCGGTCACGAGGGGCTCCCCTTCGTGCAGCATCACGTTCTCGGGCTTGATGTCGCGGTGCACCACCTGCTGGCGGTGCGCGTAATCGAGCGCCGCGGCCACGCCCCGGGCGATGTTCACCGCTTCCTCTACCGGCAGCGGCTTCTCATGCTCCAGCCGCTGGCGCAACGATTGCCCCTCCACGTACGGCATCACGTAGTACAGGAGATCCCCAGCCTGTCCGGAGTCGTACAGCGGCACGATGTGGGGATGCTGCAGCCGCGCGGCGATCTGGATTTCGCGCAGGAAGCGATCGGGCCCCAGGCTCACCGCCAGCTGAGGGTGCAGCACCTTCACGGCGACGGGCCGGTGGTGGCGCAGATCCTGGGCGAGGAACACCGTCGCCATACCGCCGCGGCCGACTTCCCGCTCCACCTGATAGCGGTCGCCGAGGGCTCCCTTCAAGCGGTCAAAGAGCTCGGTCACTCCTTTTCCTTCTTTTCGTCCTCGAGCTCCTTCTTCCGGGCGTCGACGACCTTGTGGGCGACTTCGGATGGCACCGGCTCGTAGGCATGGAAGGTCTGCCGGTACGTGCCGCGTCCATGCGTAAGCGAGTGGAGCACCGTGGCATAGCGATCGAGATCGGCTTCGGGGACCAGCGCCTTGACCTTGACCAGCTTGCCATCCTGCTCGGTTCCGAGGATATGCCCGCGCCGCGAGGAGAGGTCCCCCATCACCGAACCCTGGTACTCGTCGGGCGTCCACACCACGACGTCCATGATCGGCTCGAGCAGGATCGGCTTCGCGTTCGGCGTGACGTTCCGGAAAGCGAGGATTCCCGCCATTTTGAACGACATTTCGTTCGAGTCCACGTCGTGGTAGGAGCCGTCGTACAGCTCCACCTTGAAGTCCACGAGGGGATATCCCGCCACGGGACCCCGCGCCGCCGCCTCGACGATGCCGCGCTCGACCGCCGGGATGTATTGGCGGGGGATCACGCCTCCTACCACCTGGTCTTCGAACACGAATCCGGAGCCCCGCGGCAGCGGCGCGACCCGGATCCAGCAGTCTCCGTATTGTCCGCGGCCCCCGGTTTGCTTCTTGTGCTTCCCCTGCCCTTCGGCCTTGCCGCGCAGCGTCTCGCGGTAGGCGATCTTCGGCTTCCCAATCAGCGCATGGACCCCGTACTTGCGGGCCAGCCGCCCCACCACGATCTCCAGGTGCCGCTCGCCCAGACCACGGATCAGCGTCTGGCCCAGCTCACCGTTGTACTCGTGATGAAAGGTCGGATCCTCTTCGGCCAGTTTGTGCAGGCCGGTGGAAAGCTTGTCCTCCTCGCCCCGCTGCTTCACCTCCACGGAGACCGTGATCACCGGCTCCGGGAACGCGATCTTGTGGAGCACCAGCTGGTGGTCCTTGGTCGACAGGCTGTCGTTCGTATGGGTGTCGCGGAGCTTCGCCACGACGCCGATGTCCCCGGCGCGCAGCTCGGCGATTTCGTGCCGGTCCTTGCCGACGGCCACGCAGAGATGGTTCAGCTTCTCCACGGCCTGGCGTGGCGCGTTGTACACCTCCTGCCCGTTCTTCACCTGACCGGAGTACACCCGGAAGAACGACACGTCGCCGACGTGCGGCTCGGACATGGTCTTGAAGACCTGGGCCACGAACGGCTCGGCGTCGTCAGCCTTGAGCGTCACGCGCTCGGCGCTACCCCATTGCTCCGCCTCCACCGGCGGGCGATCGACGGGCGATGGGAACAGCTCCACCATCTTGGTGAGCAGCGCCCGGGTCCCGTAGGTCAATTCGCCGGAGCAGCAGAACAGGGGGAACAGCTCACCGCGGAGCATTCCGGCTTTCAGTGCCGCGATCGCCTGGTCGCGCCCGATCTCCTCGCCCCCCAGATACCGCTCGAGCAGGGTGTCGTCGGTGGCCGCGATGCTCTCGATCAGCTCCTGTGAGTACTTGTCGAACCGGGCCTGGTACTCGGCGGGGATCGGCACCTCGTCGTACTCTCCCGCTTTGGTGCCCTTCTTGTAGAAGTGACACTGCTTGGAGAAGAGGTTGATGATCCCGTGAAAATCGGGGCCTTCCCCGACCGGGATTTCCACCGGGATCACCTTGGCCGTGAGCCGTTCCTTGATCTGATTGAAGACGCGCTCGAAATCGGCATGCTCCTTGTCCATCAGCGAGACGCAGAAGATCCGCGGCAGCGCCCGCTGCTCGCAGTAATCCCAGACCTTTTCCGTCCCGACTTCGACGCCGGCCGTCCCGGAGAGCACGACCACCGCAGCATCGGCGGCGTACACCCCGGCCAACGCTTCGCCGGTGAAGTCGAGATACCCCGGGGTGTCGATCAGGTTGAGCTTGGTGTCCATCCACTCCGCCACCGCCATGGCGAGGTTGATGGAGTACTTGCGCTCGATTTCGTCTGCAGTGTAATCGGTGAGAGCCGTGCCGTCCTTCACAGATCCGTGACGCTTGCTCGTGCCAGCCACGAACGCGAGGGCGTCGACCAGGGAGGTCTTTCCACTCGCGCCGTGGCCAACCACCGCCACGTTGCGGATTTCTCCAGTCTTATACACGCGCATAGCGTGTCCACCTCCTTCGAGGGACGCCCGGAATATCACCCCAGGTCACAATGGTGGCCAGACGAGCAGAACTGGCGGGGGCCTCCCCGGGTGAGCGGAGGCCCGGCGTTCGTGAAGGAGTCTTACTCGACGCCCGCCCGGGCCTTGGGGACCCCGAGCGATGCGATCCAACCGACGAGCATGATCGCGCCGGCGGTCAGGAATGCCGCGGTTGGCGTCCCCTTGTCGTACACGGTACCCACCACTTCCGGCCCGGAGAACCGTCCCAGCGCGCTGAGCGACTGGGCTACGCCCAGCACCGTCCCCTGCTCGTTCGCGGCCGCGAAGGTCGAGACCAATCCGGTCGCGGATGGGGCCATCAGGCTGTTGGAGAAGGCGAGCACGACGGTCCAGGCGTACACGGTGAGGGAGCGGTCGAGAAAGGGGACGACGGCAATCGACACCGCCATCCCGAGCATCCCGATCACCAGCAAACGCCGGTCGCCCACGTGGCGGGTGAGGATCCGGAACAGTCCTCCCTGAACGACGGCGGCGACCACCCCGACGATGATGAAGAACTTGCCCAGCTCCGGCTCGCGCCATCCGAGTCGCGCCCCCGCCCACAACGGCAACGCGACCGTGTACCCGGCGAAGGCGAACGGGGCGATCGCCCACACCAGCATCAAGGGACGCAGCTCCCGGTGCGCCAATGCCTCGGCCATGTGCCGGAATGGCCAGATCTCCCGCGCGACGCGATGCTCGTGCTTCAAGGACTCCGGCAGGATCACGAAGGCCGAGACCAGGTTCACGAGGGACAGGGCGGCCGCCACGAGGCCCGGTGCGCTGTGACCCCAGCGATGCGCGGCCACCGCGCCGATCCCGGGACCGACGATGAACCCGATCCCGAAGGCCATGCCGATCAGTCCCATCCCCTTCGACCGATCTTCCGCCGACGTGATGTCGGCGACGTAGGCCTGCGCCACCGAGATATTGCCACCCGCAAACCCCGAAACCAGCCGAGCGATGAGCAGCAGCGGGTAGGTGGGGGCGAACGCGAACAACACGTACCCGGCGATGTTGAGCAGAATCGACGTGAGCAGGATCGGGCGCCGGCCGACCCGGTCGGAAAAGCGGCCGAGCAGCGCCGTGGCCAGGAACTGCATCAGCGAGAACGCGCCCACCAGGGCGCCGAACCCCAGTCCCTGTGCCCCGAACCGTTGGGCGTAGTAGGGCAGGATCGGCATGATGATCCCGAACCCCACGAGATCGATGAAGACGGTGAGCCAGATGACGGAGAGACGGGCACGGTTGGCGGGCATGGAGGTCCCAATCTAGCGAGGTGCCGGGACCGAGAGAGGGGTATCATTAGCCCTCGAATCACCACCCCGGAGCCCCACCATGAGCAGCTGGCATCGTCTCGGCACGAAGCAGGAGTTGTCGGCGCGTGTGCCGTTTTCGACCAAGCTCGATCGGTACGACATCGCGGTCTTCTTTTATGAAGGCCACTTCCGCGCCATCTCCAACACCTGCAACCACAAGGGCGGTCCCCTCAGCGAAGGTCGGGTGCACGGTGAGTTCGTGATGTGCCCGTGGCACGGGTGGGAGTACAGTCTCCTCACCGGCAAGGGACCGGAAGGCTACGGGGAGGATGCCGCGGCGGTGTTCGCCGTCGAGGAGCGCGCCGACGGCGTCTACGTGCAAACGCCGCCGACCACTCCGCGCAAGGTGATCAAGCACGAGCCGCATCCCCTGCTGCGCGCCATAGAGCGACCTGCCGGGACGCCGCCGCGCGTGCTCGGGATCGCCACCACGGCCATGGACGACGGCAACCCGCGCTTCTCGACCTCGGACGCTCTGCTCGATCACGCCATGGCGCACGCCAAGACGACCCTGCACACGGACACCCAGAACATCCGGCTGCGGGATCTCAAGTTCCGTCATTGCGAGGGGAACTACTCCAAGGCCTCACACGCCTGCACCTGGCCCTGCGCCATCACCGAGCGGGATCCCGAAGATCAGCTCACGGCGGTCTACGAGGGTCTGGTGAACTGGGCCGACGTGGTGCTCATCTCCACGCCGATCCGCTGGGGCAATGCCTCGTCGCTGTACTACAAGATGGCCGAACGGCTGAACTGCATCCAAAACCAGATCACGATCCGCAACAAGGTGTTGATCAAGAACAAGGTCGCGGCGTTCATCATCACCGGTGGGCAGGACAACATCCAGGGTGTCGCGGGATCGATGTTCACTTTCTGGTCGGAGCTGGGATTCGTGTTCCCGCCCTACCCGTTCATCGCGCACTCGCGTGGCTGGGACGCCGAGGACATGCAGAACAACGTCCGTCAGGTGAAGATGAGCGAGGCGCTGCGGGAAGCCTCGCAGGAGCTGGTGACGCGGGCGGTGGATTTCTGGAAGGTCCTGGACCACCACAAGGACGAGCTGGACAAGCCGATGGAGCGGGCCGGGCGCAAAGCCAACCCGGTCACGAGCCCCGAGGAGGCGACGCTATGAGCAAGCGGATGGACCTCGCCAAGGCGTACGAAAAGGCCCTCTTCGCCGGTGACCGGGCCGGCGTGGGGAGTCATTTCACGGACGACATCGTCTATTGGGTCGCCGGTGCCCCCAGGATCGGCGGCGAGTGGCGCGGCCGCGAGGCGGTGCTCGACGCCCTGTGGAACCGCGAGCCGGGTCTCGGCGCCGCCGACTGGGGCTACGAGGACGTCTGGCGCGAGTGGTACGAGGCCGATGATCGGGTCATCGTGGAGATTCGCGAGCGGTCCTGGTTGAAGAGCGCCCCGAAGGACGTGATGGACCAGCGGACCTGCGTGGTCATCAAGTTCCGGGGAGAGCGGATCTGCGAGATGCGCGACTACACCGACAGCCACCTCTACGAGGAGTTCAAGAACCGCCACCGTTCCGAGCTGCCGAAATTCAAGCAGGGCTAGCCAGCCGGGGAGGCACGGCTCCCCGGCACGGGTCCTTGAGGATCGCTAGTGGCCGTCGTGGCCCTGCTCCCACCTGTCCCCTCGGAAGTCGAGCGCGGCCGACAGGTCCTCCGCCGCCGCGTCGCGGTCGCTGAGCGGCTCCAGGTGCCAGCGGTGCTCGATCAGCGCCAGGATCGACGTCGTGTCGTAGCGGTGGTGATCGACGTACCCCCGCCGGGCGAACGGCGAGATGATCAGCGTGGGGACGCGACTGCCGGGACCCCACCGATCCACGACCGGCGGCGCGACGTGATCCCAGAACCCGCCGTGCTCGTCGTACGTGATGATGATCACACTGTTCTTCCAGTCGGGCCCGTTGCGCACGGCATTGATCAGGTCGAGCGTGTGCTGCTCCCCCGTCACCATGTCGGCGTACCCCGGATGCTCGTTGTCCGGGCCAAGCGGCTTCACGAACGAAACCGCCGGCAGCTTGCCGCTCTGCGCCGCCGTGAAGAACTCCGTCTCATCCCGCAGATGCGCCGCCTTGGCGGTGGTGCCGTCCCGATAGTTGTAGAAGAACACGAACGGCTGGTGGTGGAACTGAAACAGCGGATCGGGATGACCCGCCAACGCGTCGTTCCAGCCGCCCGCGTACCACACCCAGGAGATCCTGCGGGCCGAGAGCCGGTCGCCGATCGTCGGGAAGGTCTGATTCGGGACCAGACGCTCCGCGGGCACGGTGGAGGGGTGCGGCGTGTTCACGCTATACGCGGTATTCACCGCGTATCCGTCGGGCGTGACGAACCCGTCCGTGACGAGGTTCCCGCTCGCGTCCAGCACGGCGACGACGGCGGCCGGTGCGTTCGGAAACACGGGCGTCTGCGCGGCGATCAGCCAGAAGTGATTGAGGAACGAGCCACCAAACGCCGCGTGGAAGAAGTTGTCGCACAGCGTATAGCGTGCCGCCTCGGCGGCGAGCGGCAGTCCGGCGGTGTGGTAGAAGCCCATGGTCTCGCCCTTGGCGTCGCTCACCAGCGCGAACTTGTCCATGCGCCCGCCATCGATCTGCGCCTGCTCCTGGTAAAACCGGTGTACCAGGTCCGGGATCTTCATGCTCGCGGGGACGTATTGCTCGATGTTGAACGGCGCATTTGGGAGGTTCGCCGGGAATGGAGACGTGGCGGTCATCGGGAGGGTGGCGAACGGGGTCCCGGTCCCATCCACCTGGGTGCTCGTGGCGCCCGCGTTGGCGAGGCCGTTCGCGCCGGCGAACTCCCCATACAGGTTGTCGAAGCTGTGGTTCTCGAGGTAGATGACCACGATGTGCTGCAGCCGGTCGAGGTCCTGGTCCCGGTCCGACCTGACCTTGTCGGCTTGCAATGCGGTCGGCGCTGGCTCCGCACTCGTCGCCGCCTGTGTCGTCTGGTCGCGCTCACAGCCCGCCAGGACCAGACTGGCGAGCGCGCCGATGGCCGTCACCCAGTTACTGCGATGCATGATGCCTCCCGAAGGGGTGGGAGCTAAACCTCGGAAGGCTTTGTCACCGTCAGGTCACCCGCTGCACTCCCGCGCGTAACTCTCCGAACACGGAATCAGCGGTGACGGTGGCATGACGGTGGCGAATCAATGGGCTCAGGCCGCGCGCGACGATACCCCTTCCCCCGCTCGGGCCCGACGGTAGAGCGGAACTCCGAAGATCTGCGTCGCCCCGGCGAACACCCAGGCGACCGGCAGAGAGGTTATTCGGGCGAGGTACCCCCACCCCGACTGTCCCACCGCACCGCCCAGATCGGCGAACAGCGAGTCGAGCGAGATGAT
>DATJXC010000007.1:0-55485 GCA_035500495.1 Gemmatimonadales bacterium | reverse complement strand
GTCCACGCTCGAGATCGTCCGCGATCTCACCGGTCCGCGCGTGGTGCACGTGCTCACGCAGAAGGGGAAGGGATTCCCCCTGGCGGAGCCCGATTACGAGAAGTACCACGCCCGCACGCCGTACGATCCGATCACCGGGGTGCTGCGGCCGGCGGCGCCGGGCGCTCCGGCATGGACCAAGGTGTTCGGCGAAGCGATCACGCAGCTGGCCGGCGAGTACCCGCAGCTCGTGGTGATCACGGCGGCGATGCCGTCCGGCACCGGGACCAACATCTTCCAGAAGAAGTGGCCCGGGCGTTTCTTCGACGTCGGGATCGCCGAGGGACACGCGGTCACCTTCGCGGCGGGTCTGGCCACCCAGGGCATCCGGCCGGTGGCGGCGATCTATTCGACTTTTCTGCAGCGCGCCTACGACAGCGTGATCCACGACGTCGCGATTCAGAAGCTGCCCGTGATCTTCTGCATGGACCGCGCGGGCATGGTGGGAGAAGACGGGCAGACGCACATGGGGCTGTACGACATCGCCTACATGCTGGCCGTTCCCAACATGACGGTGACCGCGCCGAAGGATGGAGCCGAGCTGATCGGCTTGCTCCGGTGCGCGCTGGAGCGGACCGACGGCCCCTTCTGCCTGCGCTATCCCCGCGACCGCGCGCCGGGAGAAGCTCCGCCGGCCGCCGAAGTCACCGCGGTCCCGTACGGGACCTGGGAAGTGCTGCGCAAAGGCCGGGACTGCGCCGTGCTGGCGGTCGGAGTGATGTGCCAGCCGGCTCTCGACGCGGCCCGCCGGCTCAGTGCCGAGGGGTTCGATCCAACGGTCGTCAACTGCCGCTTCCTGAAACCGGTGGACCGTGACACCTTGGACGGGCTGCTGCGGGACCACCGGCTCCTCGTCACGGTCGAAGATGGCGTGGTGGTGAACGGCTTCGGCGCGATGCTCGCGGGGGTGGTAGCGGGGTTGGCGCCGGAGGTGCGGGTCGTTCCACTGGGGGCCGCTGATCGCACCTACGAGCACGCGCCGCGCGCCCGGCAGCTCGAGGAGGTGGGTCTCACGGGCGAGGGGATCGCCGCGCAGATCCGCGCCCTCGCCGCCGAAGAGAGCCTGACCCCCAGATGATCGTAGGGGTCGTCGGGAACCCGAATTATCACGATCTCCCGAGCCTGCTCCTCCACGTCGCGCAGGCGGCCCCGCGTCTCGGCTTCACGCTCCAGAGCGAGGCGCGGCTCCTGCCCCTCTGGCCCGATCCCAAGCCGCCGGTCTTTGACCCCCTGAAGCTCGACTGCCTCCTCACCTTCGGAGGCGACGGGACGCTGCTGCGCGGCGCTCGGCTGCTCGCCGGCGCCCCGGTCCCGATTCTCGGGATCAACGTCGGTCGGGTGGGTTTTCTCTCGACGGCCGCTTCGCACGATCTCGATGCGGTCCTTCAGGCGATGGTGAAGCGCTCATTCACCGTGGAGGCGCGGCTCGCGCTCGTCGCCACGGTGGAGGACCGCCAGGGGGTGCGCCGCGCGCAGCCGATCGCGCTGAACGACGTGGCGGTGCACAAGGGCGGCGTGGCCCGGGTGATTCGCTTCCGCGTATCGGTGGACGGCGACGAAGTGGGGGCCTACAGCGCCGACGGGATCATCGTGGCCACGCCGACCGGGTCGACGGCTTACTCGCTATCGGCCGGCGGGCCGATCGTGGTACCGGGCGTGGACGCCATCGCGGTGACGGCGATCTGTCCCCACACGCTGGCGGTGCGTCCCCTCGTCATTCCGTCGAACGCGGTGGTGAGTATCGAGCCGCTGCCGCCGTGGACCGACACGGAAGAGGTTGTGCTCTCCATCGACGGGCAGGTGGGCCAGACGATCCACGAAGGTGAGCGCCTGTTCGTGCGGCGCGCCGAGCACCCCGTCCTGCTGGGCCGGCTCGGGGTGGAAGGCTTCTTCGCCCGGATCCGTCGCAAGCTCCAATGGGGGGACCTGACGGACCGCGAAATCGCCCGCTGATGCTCACCGAGCTGCGCGTTCGGGATCTCGCCGTCATCGCCGACGTGACCCTCCCGCTCGGCCCCGGCCTGAACGTGCTCACGGGCGAGACCGGAGCGGGGAAATCCCTGCTCGTCGATGCCCTCGCGCTCTTGCTGGGAGAGCGGGCCTCGGCGGAAGCGGTCCGCCCCGGCGCCGCCCGCACCGTCATCGAAGGCGAGTTCGACCTCGGCCCCGCCGATCGGGTCGACTCCGCGTTCACCGCCCTCGGCGTCGAGATCGAAGACGGCCGCCTCATCCTGAAACGGGAAGTCACCAAGGAAGGCCGGTCGCGGGCCTGGGTCAACGGCAGCCCGGCCACGATCGGCGTGCTCGCCCAGATCGGCACACTGCTCGTGGACCTGCATGGCCAGCATGAAACCCAGTCGCTGCTGCGCCCGGACGCCCAACGGGACATCCTCGATGCGTTCGCCGACGCCCGCGTGGAGCGGGCCGCGGTGGGGGACGCCTACACCCGCTGGGTGGAGCTCGACGCGCGGGAGCGGACGTTGCGCGACAAGCAGGAGGAGGTGCGGCGCAAAGCCGACTATCTCCGTCATGTCGTGGATGAGATCACCCGAGCCGCGCCGCAGCTGGGCGAGGACCAATCGCTCGAGACCGAGGCCAAACGCCTGTCCCATGCCGAGGAGCTGGCACGCCTCTCCCGCGAGATGGAAGACGCGCTTGCGGCGAGCGGACTCCCCCGCGCCGCGAAGCTGCTCGATGCCCTCGAACGGGTCGATGCCAGTGTGGGGCGTTGGCGCGAGCTATTGGACGGCGCCTTTGCGAACGTGGACGAGCTGGTGGCGGCGGTGCGAAGCTATGCTGCGGGGATCGACGGAGACCCGGCGCACCTGAGCCGGATCGAGCAGCGCCGCGATGTGCTGTTCCGGCTGCAGCAGAAGTACGGCCCCGGCATACCGGACGTCCTCGCCGCTCGCGACGGCGCCGCGCGGGAGCTGGATCTGCTCGACACCGCCGACCTCGATTTGCGGTCGATTGCCGAGCAGCGCGGGGCCGCCGCCGCCGACCTCGGGTTGGCGAGCACGGCTCTGAGCGAGAAGCGTCGCGCCGGTGGTACGACGCTCGCTGCGGCGGTTAATCGGCAGCTACCCGCGCTCGGTCTCCCCGGAGGGCGCTTCCAAGTGTCCCTCTCCCCTCTCCCCTCTCCCCGTCGCGACGGGGCGGAAGCGGTGTCGTTTCTCGTCCGCTTGAACGAGGGGATGGATGCAGGTCCGCTTTCGCGGATCGCGTCCGGTGGCGAGCTGTCCCGGGTCATGCTGGCGCTGAAGGTCGTGCTGGCGCGTCACGACGCGGTGCCCACGCTGGTTTTTGACGAGGTGGATGCGGGGATCGGAGGCCAGGTGGCGAACAGCGTCGGGGAGGCGTTACGGGCGGTCGCGCGCGGCGGGGGCGGCGAGCGTCAGGTGCTCGTCATCACGCATCTCCCCCAGATCGCGGCCTTCGCGGATGGTCACGTAGTGGTGGCCAAAGGCGCCAAGGGCGGCGTGGCCACGAGCGACGTTCAGCCGGTGAGGGGAGAGCTCCGGACCCGGGAAATCGCCCGGATGCTTGGCTCACCCGACATGGCGACCGCCCTCCGCCACGCCGAGGAGCTGCTCAAAACAGCTTCACCTGGTAGCGCAGGAAGAAGCGCAGCACCATCGCGACCGGCGTCGGGGCGTCCGCCGCTCCGCCGCTGATCGTCTGCTCGGCTGAGAATCCGCCTTCCATATCGGGACCGTTGTAGGTCGCGGTGAAACCCACGCGCGCCGCCCGATAGGCGGTGCCCTGGTCGAGCACGCCGGCGCTGGCCGGAGCGCCGAGCTTGGTGGACAGGCTCACCGAGTCCTGCGCGCTCGAGAAGGTGTAGTGATCGCTGCCGCGGGCGTAGTACCCCAGGGTGAAGCCGGCTCCGAAGGTCTTCGCAAAGCGGTACATCGGGGCGAAGTCGATGCGCCAGTAGTCCCCCGGATTCCAGCGGAGCTGCGTCAGCGTCGCACTGGAAACGAAGGGATTCCAGTACGGCGTAACCCGGCGGTACCGGGTCCCCGCCATCTGCACCGCGCCCTCGAGCGACAGGTTGAGCCAGAGCCGGTTCCATAGCGTCATCTCCTGGATGAGGCGGAGATCGACGTCGGTCTGATGGTCCCCCGCGGAGACGTCGTAGACGTTGTTGGGATTGTCCTGGTGTCCCGTCGGGAGCCGCACGCCGAGTCGCACGGCGGCCGCGTAGGTCCCGGCTTCGACCGCGCGGAACTTCGTCTCCACTTCCATGTCGCCGGGCCAGACCCGCAGGTTGCGGGGCGTATCGGCGAGCGGGTCGAGGCCGAGTCCGCTCGTGGGGTTTTGCAGGTACGCATTGACGCTGTTCTGATCGGCCGGGGCCGAGGGGAGGAGCAGGGTGTCCTTCACATACCCGCCCACCCCGAAGCTGTCCTGGATTTCCGTGTGCAGCCGGGCGACCGTAGCGGTGATGCCGGCGCCGCCGTCGGACGCCTCCAGCGGGAGGAAGCCGGCCGGCGCGGCGGCGCTGCCGTACACCGAGTGGTACAGGGCGTTGCGCACGGCCTCACCCTGGCCCAGCAGCGCCTGCGCCTGGGCGCATTGGGGGCTCCCGGGGCATCCGTACTGGCCCGCGGTGATGTTGGCCTGGAGTCCCGCCAGCTCGCCGTCCAGGTTCGTAAAGAAGGCGCCATATACGGTGGCATTGGCAGGGTCGGCCACCAGCGGGTTCGTCCCGAGATTGACGCCGGCCGAATCGACCCGGAAGTAGGTGCGCGTGTACGTGCGGACGATCGGAAGCACGAGCCCGACGGAGAGGCGGCTCGAGATCCCGTACTCGAAGGTGAACGGCATCTCGCGCCGCTCGACGCGCACCGACAGCTGCCCGGCCCCGAGGCTCGCCATGTATCCCGGAACGCCACTCGCGACGCGCACGTCCGATTGCAGGCTCGCGATCGACGCGATCCCCGTGCCGATCGAATCCCCCGTCAGCAGGCTACCCAGTGCCTGCCGGCCCCCGGGGACGAAGAAATCCTGCCAGGCGGTGTTGGTCGCCTCGAAGGAGATCTTCAAGTAGCCCTTGCGTGGCGTGTCGGTGCGTTCCACCGCCTGGCCCGCGAGCGTGGCGGAGGTGGCGGCGAGGAGCACGCCGAGGCCGAGAATCGGACGATGAGGGCTCATGACAGAGCGGCACCCGACCGGAGTCGGGTGCCGCACCGAATCTAGCGCTGGTAGGCGAGTGATGTAGCCGTCAGGGGATCTGGGGCAGCGTCTTGCCGTACGCGCTATCGACCAGCTGGATCAGCACGTTCGCGATGAGTTTGTGCGTGGTGGCGCTGGGATGCACGCCGTCGCGCGAGAACGCCGTTCCGAACGGGGCCGTGGTATTGGCCGGGTCCGGTGGGAACTTGGGGAACACCGCCACCTTCGAGGTGTCGGCCTTCAAGGCCAGGAGGGCGGGGTTCGGGTCGAGGAAGACATAGCCGAGGGAGGCGGCCTGCGCGGCGATGAAGGTGTTGTAGCCGGCGACCGCCGAGTGGAGGTAAGCCAGCTCCGCCGGTTCGATGTTGTGGTCGTCCAGGCAATCGAGGGTGTCGGCGACCCCCGCGTTCGCCTCTCCCAACAACGTGGCGCCGAACTGGAAGGGCACGAGCGTCGTGTCGCCGATGCCGCCCAGAGACATCGGCGCGCAGTCGAGCGACACCGTCATCTTGGGGGGCAGCCTGCCGCCCTGCGCCAAGGCGAAATAGACAACTCCGGAGGTGAAGTACGGGATCGCGGCGACGTCGGCGACACCGATCAGGACGCCCTTGCCTTTGGCCGGAGTCTGGTCAATCGCGTCCAGGATCTTGTTGTAGTCCGTCTGGAACACATTCTGGGGCGTGACCTCAGTCGTGTCGCCGGCGTTGACGGGGTCCGTGGCGGCGCCCAGGACGTCGTTGTTGCCGATCCAGACGGTGACGAAGGTCGGGTTGACCTTCTGCATCATCTCCACCTGCGTCAAACCACCCAGGAAGAACGTGGTGAGGGCGTTGGCGTTGGCCAGCGGGTCGAGGTTGCTGGTGGGGTCGATGACGGCCGCGCCCGGCACCGCGGTGTTGTTGATGTAGGGTGGCGCGACGGCCTGAGTCGCACGCAGGGCGCAGGGTGGGGCCGTGGCCCCGCCCACTCGGGTGCCGGCGAAGACATTGATGTATGGCGCCGGGCACCCCGGGCGGTTCATCAGGGGGTCGAAGAACACGGTGCCCATCTGCTGTGACAGCAGCACGGGATAGCCCTGCAGCTGCGTGCTGTCGTTGATGCCGCCCGACTGGAAGCCCGCGGTGAGTGAGTTGCCCATACTCACGTAACGCTCGAACAGGGGATCGGCGAGCGTCTTCGTGGCGGGATTGACACTCTCATTGCTGCAGGCCGCGGTCGCAATGCAGGCGGCGAGCGTGGCCCCGAGCAATTTGGTGGTCCGTTGCATGGTCAAGGGTCTCCGCTCAGAAGGACAAGGAAAGGCCGAGGCCGACGAGGCTCGCCGAGAAATTATAGAGCCCGGTGTTCGGACCTTCGGTGAGCCGGCCGCGGCGGTCCTGCTGCTTGATGTATTGATAGGCCACGTCGGCCCGCACGGTCTTGGTGAGCACATACCCGACGCCGGCAGTGACCTCGTTGCGGGAGCCCTCGGGAAGCAGGGGAGTCACCGTTTCCGAGGGCGACGCCGCGTTGTGATAGAGGTAACCAAGCCTGAGTGACAGCTTGTCGTTGTGCGCGTAGTCGGCCCCGAGGCGGAAGCCGGTCGTGTTGTTGTAATTCTCGTTCTGGGTGATGGTGCGGCTGGAGTCGCTGGGGAACTCGATGACCAGTTGGTCGAAGGAGTTCCAGTAGGTGTACTGGATGTCCCCGAGCAGCGTGAGCTTTGGCATCACCTTGTAGGCAAAGCCGACCACGAGCTGGCTCGGCATGTTGATGCTGGTCCGCGCCGAATCAGAGGCCAGGGCTCCGCCCGGCGTGAATTGGCCGGCGAGGAGCGCATCCACCGGAGTCCCGCCGGGTAGGCCGAGGGGGTTTCCGGGGGCGAGGACCAGGTTCGTGGCGACTTGAGTGAATTTGGCATTGCCGGAGTACCGGATCTGCCGACCGGCGAGGAAGCGCAGCCCGAACGACAGGTCGTCGTTGGCCTTGTAGGAGAGACCCAGGTGCCAGGTCACTCCGGTGCCGTTGGCCGAAAGCCCCGCGTCCGCGAAGTCGGTGTAAGGTGCCACGCCCAGCATGGCGAAGGTGGTGCCGGATGGTGCCCCGGGTACCTGCTGTGTCGACAAGTCCGCCCGCTGGTGCAGCTCGATCTTGCTGGTGATGAAATCGACGCCGAATCCGAAGTTGAGCTGTTTGGTGAGCGGGAAGGCGACGGTTGGCTGGATGTACACGGCCCGAAGATCAGTTTTATAGCCCGAGAACCGACCGGCAAAATTGATGTTCGGTTGCGGGTTCGAGGCAAAGTCGATCACGCCATTGGAGCAGTTCGCGCCGGCGGCGCACCAGGCGGTCCCGAGACCGTAGGGAATGAAGAGGCCGAGGCCGAACCCGACCTTCTTGTATTTGTGGGTGATGTAGGCATTGGGGACGTTGAACACTCCGGTCGTCATGCTGGTCGAGGCGTCGGAGGCGTACACTCCGGGATCGGGGGTGAAGCCCCCGTTCGCGGAGATGAACAGCCAGCCGAGACTGACGTGGGTACCGTTGAGATCGGCGACGGAGGCTGGATTGTAGAGAACGGCCGAGCCGTCGGCGCAGGGCGAGGCGACTCCGGCCGCGGCGCGACCCATGGCGCAGGCATTGTGCTCGTACACCGCAAAGCCCTGCGCCCCGAGTACGCTGGGAACACCGGCGAGCAGCAACCACACAAACCGCCGCATAGGTGTGTCTCCGGAAAGCGAGAAGGGGAGATGGTGGAACTAACTGGCGTACGGTACCATTGGCTCCAAACCTTGTCAAACCAATGCGCGCTCACGCGATAACACTGTTCCGCGAAACTTTCGACGCGACTCCGCAAGCCGCTGCCTCGGCGCCGGGTCGGGTCAACCTGATCGGCGAGCACACCGACTACAACGGTGGCCCGGTGCTCCCGATCGCCATCGCCGCGCGTACCAGGTGCGCGGCGGCCGATGGAATCCCGGGCATACTCGACTGCATTTCCGCGCGCGATCGCCACCGCGAGCAGATCCCGTGGCAATCGGGACCAATCCCGAGCGGCTGGACCGGATATGTCGTCGGGGTGATGCGCGAGCTTGCCGCGCTCGGCGCGGTTCTGCCGGGAGTGCGCCTCGCCGTGGCGAGCGACGTCCCGGTCGGCGCCGGGGTGTCGTCGTCGGCGGCGCTCACCGTTTCGACGACCAGGGCGCTGGCCGCGCTCGCCGGGCTGCGACTCGACCCACGAGCGGTCGCCGGGGTCGCGTATCGCGCGGAGCACGACCACGTCGGCGTCCGCTGCGGCATCATGGACCAAACGATCTCGGCGCTGGGACGTCCGGGACACGCCCTGCTCCTCGAATGCGCGACCGGCGTCACCCGGCAGATCCCGTTTCGGGCTCGGCTGCTCCTCGTGGACACCGGAGTCCGCCACGAGCTGGCGGCGAGCGCCTTCAATGAGCGCCGCGCGCAATGCGAGGCGGCGCTGGCGGAGCTGCAACGCAACCGGCCTGGGTTGGTTCACCTTGCCGATTGGCCTGCGGACGA
This sequence comes from Gemmatimonadales bacterium, assembly GCA_035500495.1. Classification (GTDB taxonomy): domain Bacteria; phylum Gemmatimonadota; class Gemmatimonadetes; order Gemmatimonadales; family GWC2-71-9; genus DASTHG01. Next base: position 46,749 of record DATJXC010000007.1, on the reverse strand, counting down.
GGTCAAGCGCCTGGCGCGACTGCTGCCGCCGGTGCTGCGCGCACGGGCACGCCACGTCGTGGAGGAATCGGCGCGGACGCGGCAGGCAGCTCGGCTGCTGCAGCGTGGCTCGTTACGGCCCTTCGGGGAGCTGCTCTTCGCCTCGCACGACTCGTGTCGGCGCCTGTACGAGTGCTCGGCGCCCGAGCTCGACCGGCTGGTGCAGCTGGCGCGGCGGGGCGGGGCTCTGGGAGCGAGACTCACCGGAGCGGGATGGGGTGGGGCAGTGCTCGTCCTTCTTGGCGGGAAGAGGGACGGGGGACGGGGGAAAGAGGTGGAGCGCGTTGCTGCGCTAATGCGGTCGGGCTTTGCGCGGACGTATGGGCGGGAGCCGACTATAATGGAAGTGCGCGCGAGCAGCGGGGCGAGAGACGAATCGGTCGGTGCGTGAGCCCGGATGGCGAAACTGGTAGACGCAAGGGACTTAAAACTGCACGCGGTGCTAGGCGGCGCTTGGGTTGTTGGGGTGGCCGTGGCAAAAACGTGGCAATCGCTCGGGTGGCGAAACGGGTAGACGCACGAGACTTAAAATCTCGAGGGAAGAAATTCCCGTGCAGGTTCGAATCCTGCCCCGAGCACTCTGCAAAGCGTCTGAAGACTGTTGCGGTCGCGCTGGGCAAGGGCGACCCTCGCTACGACGGGCGCCTGGACGGCGTGATCCCCACGGCCGAGACACAGGCCGAGTCGATGTGGGGCGTCGCTCTGGATCACGTGAGCGCGCTGACCGACCGCGTGACCTACCAGCTGGGGGTTGCCACGACGGCGCTGACCAACGCGGGGCAGCTGACCGCCAACGAGGCGGCGAGCATTCGGGATTTCGCCGTGCCCGACGTGGCGTCGGTGCCTCGGCCAGATAGAATGGTCCGGGCCATGCCCGCCTGAGTACGCCATAAGGGAACGCGACGGTCGCAAGTTCTGCCCGGGTTTGGCAATCTGCGCGTAAGGCCTCCCGCCAAGGGGCGCCGTCGTGACCTCCCTCGGCAACGCTGTATCCAGAGGCGTGTTTGTGGACCTGACTGTACCTTGCGATCGGTGGCCCGTAACAGGTTCCCAGGATTAGGTTCACGTCCGAACCACGGAACTCCGATGGCATATTGCGATGACTGAACGCGCGTGGCGTGATCTCTCCTGGGCGCTCCGCTCCCTCCGCCGGACCCCCGCCTTCACGACGACAGCGATCCTTATTCTCGGACTCGGCATCGGCATGTCGAGCGCCATGTTCACGGTGTTTCACTCGGTCGCGATGCGAAGGCTGCCGGTTCAAGACCCGGATCAGGTCGTCGAGCTATCCGGCGTTGCGAAGGGCGCCGCTCGCGACTTGCCGATCGGACTCGATCCATTCCGTCGCTTTCGACAGGAGAGCAGCACTCTTCAAAGCGTCGGTGGCTTTGCGCATTGGGGCTCCGTTTCGGCTCCGGTGACCGACGGCGACCGAATGCTCCTTCTCAAGCAGGCCACGGTTACCGGCAACTTTTTCCAGGTATTGGGAGCCGTTGCAACCTTGGGCCGTCTGCTGCAGCCGGAGGACGAGCGTGAATACGGTCCCAATCCGACCAACGCTAATACGCTAGTCGCCGTCATCAGCTACGACGCGTGGCGCCGGTCATTTGGTGGTGACTCTGCGGTCATCGGGCGACGAGTACGCTTACCGGTGATGAAATGGAATCCGACGATCGTCGGTGTTGCTCCGCCGGGACTCGACTACCCGCGCGGCGCCGAGTTGTGGACACCGAATGTCTATTCGGGTGGCATGGACGTGGTCGCAAGGCTAGCGCCCGGCGCAACACTTGCTGCGGCACGAGCAGACTTTCTGGCGTTCGAGAGGAGGGACCCGGACTACATGAAGGGGGGGGGCACCGACCAGATTGGCGCCCGAGGGGAACCCCTCGAGCGCATGGTTCTAGGAGATGTGAAAACACCGCTTGTGACGCTCACGACGGCTGTCGGGGTGCTTCTACTGCTTGCCTGCGTCAACATCGGCAATCTAATGCTGCTCCGCACCGCAGGGCGCGCGCGGGAGCTCGCTGTGCGGCGAGCACTTGGTGCGGGGTCTGTTGACATCGTGAAGCAACTCTTCGCCGAGAGCGCGGTGCTGGGGATCGGTGGCGGCGTGCTGGGGTTCATCCTGGCGCAGGTGCTGTTGAGCCTGTTCCTACGGCTGGCGCCCGCGAGTCTCCCCCGCTTGGACATGGTCCGAATCGCTCCAGCTCCGCTAGGCATTAGCGCGGCTGCGACAGTCCTGACAGTAGTGTTGTTCGGATTGCTGACCGCTTTCGGGACGGTGCGCTTCGATCTCTCGTCACAACTCCGGGCCGATGCTCGCTCCGGAACTGAGGGACGGCGGCTGCGCGGTGTGCGGCGCGCCCTCGTCGCTTCCCAGATCGCGCTTGCCCTGGTCCTGTTGTCCGGAGCAGGTCTCCTGATGCGGAGTTTTGTGCGTCTCTCTGGGCTGGATATGGGTTTTGCCACCAGCCACCTGTCGGTCCTTGTGGTTTCGATGCCTTGGGACAAATGGATCGTTTCCTGCGGAGGGTCACCACCCGAGTCGGACTCTGTCGCGACCAGGCGATTTCAGAAATGTGCCGACGGCTGGATGGTCCAATTCCACGACCAGCTGGTGAGCGGGTTCCGCGCGATTCCCGGTGTCGAGAAAGCGTCTCCGGTCGCCGTCCCGCCATTCCTGGGGTCCAGCGTTTTCATGACCAGGCTCATGGCTGTGGGACAATCGGAAGGCGACATTGCAGCAAATCCGTGGGTGGGCATGGATTTCGTCGGGCCAGAGTATTTCGACGCGATGGGACTGCCCATCATTCGCGGGAGAGGGTTCGCCGACGCCGATCGCGAGGGTTCGCCGAACGTCGCGGTCGTGACGCAGGGCATTGCGAAGTGGTTCTGGCCGGGAGAGGACCCGATCGGCAAACATGTTCGCCAAGGGGCTGGCTCAGCGGTCCTCACGGTCGTCGGCCTAGTGAGGGACATCCACTTTCGGGAACATCGCCAGGCCACCCCGATGATTTTCCTGCCGTACCGGCAGGGCTTTGCCCAGGGCAGCCTAGTGATACGAACCCAAGGGGAACTCGCTACTGTCCTCCCGACGATTCGACAAGCCGTGCAGGCCGTGGATCCGGATGCTGCGCTCGTCGAAGCGCAGACGATGGACGAATTTATCGCGCCTCAGCTCGCCCAACCTCGGCTGAACGCGCTGCTATTGTCCGCCTTCGCTTTCGCGGCGGTGCTGCTCGCGGCGATCGGCCTCTACGGTATTATGGCGTCCGCGGTATCGCAGCAAACCCGCGAGCTCGGGGTGCGCCTTGCCCTTGGGGCGACTCCAAACCGGCTCCGCGCCATGATCATCGGCCAAGCATTGACCGTGGCAGGGGCGGGGGCGCTGGCCGGGTTGCTGGGCGCGCTGGCCGTGTCTCGTCTGCTTACCACGATGCTGTTCGAAGTAAGCCCGACGGATCCTGTTACGCTCATTGGCGTCTCGGCCCTACTTCTCTCCGTTGCACTACTCGCAGCGTACCTGCCGGCAAGGCGGGCAACGAGGATCGATCCCGCTCAGGCGTTAAGGGCGGACTAGAACTCGCGGGGGCGAGACGAACGGGGCGTCATTTGCCCCGAGTTGGATGACCTTTGTTGAGGCCGCGCTGCGCCACGAGGCGCAAGAAGTGGCCTCTCTTGAGGGCTCAGAAAGTGCTGGCAGCCCCGCCCTCGAGTCCGGTCAGACCCAATGTGAAAAGCTACGGTCATTTGACTGCGAGCCCGTAAACGGTCGCATTTGAAATCACAAAGGGCGTGCCGGAAAGCCAGTTGGGGCACCTCCAGTACCAGCGAGTCGTTAAGAGCCAATGGTACAAGGGCAGGCCGTCCGGATCGACTCTCTCATTGTCTGAGCAGGAATCAAATGATCTGTGGCTTGACATGCGGAAGCGTCTGTGGCCGACCGTGTCGGCCTGGGTGATCAGTGCCAACCAGCGCGCCGATGTGAGTCAGCTGTTCTTCCACACCGTCTCGACCGGTTCCACGGCCAACGCAGTCTTCGTAACAACAGACAACAACTTCTTGAGCAAGGCGAACGAGCTAAAGGGAGCGTACGGCATCACTGTTGCTCCGCCCAACGCCGCGTGGGACATGTTTAGCGGAGCGCACAATCTCGTACCGCCTACCGAACAGGACATTGAGCGATTGTGGAAGGAGCAACAGACGCTCTTTGCCCCCATTCGTTCCAATTCCACATGAATCCTTGGCGACCTCATGACCTCGTTGCTGAAGACTGAACCAACTCTGTTGATTGCCCGTGTAGCTGGAAAAACCTGAATACGCCCTCGCGTGGCAAAAACGTGGCAAAACTATCCGGGCGTTTGGGTCGTCATGGGTCGCCTAACCCGCGAAATTGTGCTTACTAACGACCGCTCACGACCGATGGTGCCCCCTAGGGGCGGGGCTTAAAATCCCTTGGGATGAGACTCCCATGCAGGTTCGAATCCTGCTCCGGGCATGAGAATAGCCGCATTCGGTGTCACTTCACCAACTTCGCTCGGCAGAAACCCCTCCCGTGAACGATCGTAGGACCTAGCTCACGAAGTGACGTGCCGTCGCCCAATTCGCTGAGTAGGTTTCAGCAATGACGTTCGAGGCCGTCTCGCCCGCCCGCCTGCGGTCCGCTCTGGGTGACCGCTATGACATCGAGCGCCAGATCGGCGCGGGGGGCATGGCCACGGTCTACCTCGCGACCGACCGGAAGCACCAGCGCCCCGTGGCGGTGAAGGTGCTCCGCGCCGAGCTCGCCGCGTCGGTGGGCGCGGACCGGTTTCTCCGTGAGATCGGCATCGCCGCGAAGCTCGCCCATCCGCACCTCCTCCCCCTCATCGACTCCGGGAACGCCGCCGGCTGGCTCTACTACGTCACGCCCTACGTTCCGGGTGGCTCCCTGCGGGAGCGCCTGGAGCGCGAGGGGCGCCTCCCCGTGGCGGATGTGGTACGGCTCGCGCAGGAGGTCGGTGCCGGTCTCGACTACGCCCACCGCTCCGGCTTCGTCCACCGGGACGTGAAGCCCGAGAACGTCCTCTTCGCCGACGGCCAGGCGGTACTCGCCGACTTCGGCATTGCGCGCGCGTCGCGCGCCTCCGGCCCGGACATCGTCACCGGCGGTGGGATCGCGGTCGGGACCCCGGAGTACATGAGCCCGGAGCAGGCGAGCGGCGAGTCGCACTTGGGCCCCGCCAGCGATCTCTACAGCCTCAGCTGCGTGCTGTATGAGTCCCTCACGGGCCGGCCGCCTATCGAGGGGGACAATGCACGGACCACCCTGGCCCGGCAGGTCACCGAGCAGCCCATGCCGCTCCGCGCGTTGCGGCCCGACACTCCCTCCGCCATCGATCGGGCGATCGCGCGGGGCCTCGCCAAGAATCCGGCGGAGCGCTTCGCGAGCGTCGCGGAGTTCGTCGCCGCCCTGACGGCGCCAAGCCCCGGAGAGGGCGGGGCGCTCGTGATCGGGGCACGCAGCGTGGCTGTGCTCCCGTTCGTGAACGTGAGCCCCGATCGGGACAATGAGTACCTCTCCGACGGCATCACCGACGAGCTGATCGACGCCCTCGCGAAGATCGACGGGCTGCGCGTCGCGTCCCGCACCAGCGTCTTCGCCCTGAAAGGGAAGCCCCAGGACGTCCGGGCCATCGGGGCCGCGCTGGGCGCCGCGGTGGTGCTCGAAGGCACCGTGCGGCAGGCCGGCGACCGTCTGCGGATCACCGCCCAGCTCACGTCGACTGATGACGGACGGCTGCTCTGGTCCCAGCGCTACGACCGCCACGGGTCGGACGTGTTCGCGATTCAGGACGACATCGCCCGCACCATCGTCGAAACGCTGCGGGCCAGCTGGTTCGCCGAGTTCGCCGAGCCCTCGTCCCGGCGCGGTACCACCAGCGTGGCCGCCTACGGGCTCTACCTGCGCGGCCGCTACGCCTGGAACACGCGGACCCAGGAAGGGGTGAGCGAAGCGATCCGCTACTTCAAGGAGGCGATCGCCGCCGACCCCCGCTACGCGCAAGCCTACGCCGGATTGGCGGACGCCTACGCCCTGCACGTGGACTACCGCAGCGTTCCGGTTCACGAAGGACTCGAGAAGGCGAAGGCGTATGCCCGAGAGGCCTTGGCGCTGGATGACTCGGTGGCGGAGGCGCACGCGTCGCTCGCCTGGAGTCTCTTCATCTATGACTGGGATTGGGAAGCCGCTGAGCGCGAATTCCGGCGCGCGATTGAGTGCGACCCGAGGTACGCGACCGGCCACAACTGGCACGCGTTTCTCCTGGCCGCGCAGGGTCGCTTTGCCGATGCCCTGGTCGCCGGCCACACCGCGCTCGAGCTCGACCCGGCCTCGGTCTCGATCCGCCGGACCCTCGGCTGGCTCTACTACTATGCGCGTCGCTACCCGGAGGCACAGTACCACCTCACCCGTGCGATCGCGATGAATCCGCTGGCGGAGGAGAGTTACCGCATCCTCGGGCTCACGCTGGTCTATCTGGGGAGGCTGGACGAGGCGGTGCGGGTGCTGCGCGAGTCCGCGGCGCTCCCCGGAGCGGGGGCGTATGCCACGGCAACCCTGGGGTACGCCCTGGCGATGGCCGGGAAGCGGACCGAAGCGGAAGCGATGCTCGGCGATCTGATAGAATCGGGGAAACACGGGTACGTCTCACCCGTGGCGCTGGCCACCGTGTACGTCGGGCTCGGCGACAAGACCCGCGCCCTGGACTATGCGGAGCAGGCGCGTGATGAACGGCGCGGCTGGATCGCCTATCTCCGCGTCAACCCAATCCTCGATCCCCTGCGTGGCGACCCGAGGTTCCAGGCCCTGGTTGCGAGCATCCGCCCCACCGGGTCCTGACCCTCCTCCCGCGTCCCAGGTCCCTCCCAAAGTCTCGCGGCTTGAGCCTTAAAACAGTCCCAAGGTGCACCATCCTGTTTGCAACCTTTCCGGCACCTTGTACGTCATAGCCTGTAACAGATACGAGAGCATCATCAACTTGGAGGCTGTATGCGGGCAGTAGCGATTTCCTTGGGTGCCGTGATGTCTTTGGGGCCGGTTCTCCTGGCTGGAACGGCCATTTCCGCTGACTGGAAGGCGAATACGCATCGGGTCGAGAGCGCGGACGTCGTCACCGCCACCCCGGAGCAACCCCTGTTCTACGGGGGAGTCCTGAAGCCCATTACGGTCGTGGGTACCCGCACGGGGACCATCCAGGCCGAGGCGCATCAGACCAGCCGTTGCCCCAGCCGGCCGGCGTAGCCCCGGCAGCCGGGTCCCGAAACCTGGCCTTCCCGTCCCCCGTAAGATTGAGCAAGTTCCGCCCAATACCTTGCGGGGGACACGTGTATGACCGCTCGAGAATTCTGGACCAGGTGGCACCGCGAAATCATGCGCGGCACGTTCCTCTTTGCGGCCGTGCTGGCCGTCGGCCTGCTCGTCGTCTCCGGCGTGCATCGGGCCCGCTCGGGGGTCCGCAACCTGGCCTTCGACCTCGGAGCCGATGCGAGCTCCGGTCCGCGCTCTGAAGCGCCGGCCTGGACCTACATCACCAAGCTCGGCTCCCATCAGACGCTGTGGATCCGCAACATTCGCGGGCCGATAACGCTCACATCGGGTGATGGGGATTCGGCGCTGATCACCGCGGTGCGCACGTTCAACAAATCCGATCCCGAATCAGTCCGCCTCGTCACCGGCTCCAATCAGGACGGGGTGGCCGTGTGCGCGGTGTGGGGGGGTGCCGGGGCCGAGGAGCCCTGCACGCCGGGCCACAATCTCTCGCTCAAGCACGGAGATATCGGTCCCAACGACGTGGCGGTGCGCTTCGAGATCCGCCTGCCGCGCGGCGCGAAGGCGGACCTGCAAACCGTGACCGGGGACGTCAAAGCCGACGCGACCGGGCCGGTCACCGCCGGTTCGGTGCAGGGGGACGTGTCGGTGAACAGCACGAGCGGTGAGGTGGATGCCCACACGGTGACCGGCGACGTCTCGGTGCGGCTGCCGGGAGTGCTCGACCCGCGCGGTGTGAGGGCGAATACGGTAACTGGCGACGTCAGCGTGGAGTTGTCACCCGGAGTGCGTGCCACCGTTTCTGGTCACACCGTCACCGGTGACGTCTCCAACGACTTCTCCCTCCCGGTGACCGGCAAGTTCGCTTCACACGAGGTGTCCGGGAATATCGGGAACGGTGGGGGCACCGTCAGGTTGGAGACCGTCACCGGAGACGTCAGTCTCCAGCATCTCGAAGAGACCCCAGCGCCTCCGGCGCCGCCTACCCCCCCGGCGGCGCGGGCGCACCCGAGGGCGGCGCCCCCGGCAGGTAGCGTGCCACCTCCGCGGGGAAGGTCTTGATGTCGATCGGCTTGGTGACATAGCCGTCGAACCCCGCCGCCAGCGCTTTCTCCCGGTCCGCGGGCATGGCATGCGCGGTGAGGGCGACCACCTTGAAGGCGTGGCCGCCCTCGATCGTTTTCAGGTCCGCGAGCAGCGCGTAGCCGTCGCGCCCGGGCAGCTGGATGTCGAGGAGGATCAGCTGGGGACGCGGCTCGTGAGTGATCACCGTGTCGACCAGTGTCTCTCCGGTCGCGAGCCCGATCACGCGATGGCCTTTCAGCGTCAGCAGCGTGCTGATCAGCTTCAGGCTATCAGGCTGGTCCTCCACCACGACGATGACGGCCATCACGAGGCTCCCGGCGGTGGAGGGGGCAGGGTGGGCAGGGTGAACCAGAACGTGCTGCCAGTGCCGACCGCGCTCACGAGACCGATGGCGCCGCCGTGCAGCTCCACCAGTCGCTTGCACAGGGCCAGCCCGAGGCCGGTGCCTTCATACTGGCGGGAGAGCGAGCCATCCAGCTGCACGAACTCCCGGAACAGCTTGTCCTGATCCTTGGGGGCGATGCCGACTCCGGAGTCCACGACCTCCACCCGCACAAACGGTCGTCCGTCATCGGTCTGGGCGCGGACGCTGATCCGCCCGCCATCGGGGGTGAATTTCACCGCGTTCGACAGGAGGTTCAACAGGATCTGGCGGACTCGCACTCGATCAGCCGACACGGTGAGGGCGGCCGGGACGTCGATGCCGAGATCGTGACGGCGTTTCTCCACCTGCGCGCGCACGCTGTCCGCCGCCTCGCGGACGACCGCGGCCAGGTCGAGGGATTCCCGGACGAGTTGTAGGCGCCCGGCCTCGATCTTGGAGAGATCGAGCAGCTCGCTGATGAGCTGAAGCAGGTGCCGCCCGTTGCGCGCCACGGTCTCGACGAAGTCGCGCTGCAGGTCGCTCAACGCCGCTCCGCCGGTTTCCTCGGTCAACAGCATTTCACTGAACCCGATGATGCTGTTCAACGGCGTCCGCAGCTCGTGGGACATGTTGGCCAGAAACTCGCTCTTCAGCCGGTTGGCCTTGGCCAGCTCCTCGTTCAAGCGAGTCAGCTCGTCGGACTGCTCCTCCAGGTAGCGCGCCGTATGCCGGACCTCGGTGGCCAGGCGGCGGGTCCGCTGGAACGCGGATTCCCGCTCGCAGGCGATCGCCAGATTGGGGGCCGTCAGCTCGAGCAGCGCATGTTGGTCGGCAGTCAACGGGGAGGCCGACAGGACGACGAGGAGGCCGACCAGTCTGCCGGCGGAGCGCAGCGGTGCCAGCAAGACGACGGAGGCCGAGGGCACCGCCGGAAGCTTCAGTTGCCGGGACACCTGGACCGCCGCCGCGCCGTCGAACCCGGCAATCCCGGTGGTCCCTTCGCCCACCAGGTCGCGGACGGTGACCCGAGCCAGCGGCACGACGGCGCCGACTCCGCGGGTGGCGATCGGCTGCCACTCGTTCGCCTCGTAGTCCGGTTGATAGAGCACGAGGGCGGAGGCTCCGGTGGCGGCCGCGACGGCTCCCATCGCCTGGGCGGGGCCCCCACCGCCGGTGGCCTCGCTGTGCGGCGCGTTCAGCGCGGTGAGCAGGTTCGCGGCGTACTCCTGGAGCCGCTCGCGCCAGGCGAGGTTCTGCGCGGTGAGATTGACGCTGCGCGCGATCGCCCCGAACTCCCCGGGCTCACCTTCCGGCAACCGGGTCCCGTATTGCCCGGCGGCCAGCTCCTCCAGGGCTTCGACCACCTCCTGGAACGGTTCGGCCAGCCGCCGCCGGCTGTACCACAGCCCGATGCCCAGGGAGATGAGCACCGCGCCGACGATGATGGTGGTGGCGAGAGCGACCTGATCCGCTCCGACCCCCACGTCGTAGACGATGTCCCGGATACTGGCGCGCAACGCATCGAGATCGGGATCGGGGGATTGGGAATGCAGTCGGTCGAGTGTTGCGACGACGGTGTCGACCTCGTGGGCCGTACGGGTCGCGCCGACCCAGGCCGACACCACGATGGCCGTCCCGGCGAGCGTCACAGCCAGGAACGTGCCCAGGAACAGGCGACTGATGCTCGGGCTGTGTTGCAGCCGTTTAGCGGAGGAATCGCCCGGGGGGAGCGTCATGCCGCCTTCTATATTAAGGGGTCGCGCCGCTGCCACTAAGGGTCGACCGCTGGCGGGGCCCAGTCGCCGGTCGTATCCTAGGGCCGACGTGCATCCGAAACCGCTTCTTCCATGACCGAACTGCTCGACGTCCTGCGTGAGCATCTGGCGGACCGCTACGATGTCCAGCGCGAGCTGGGCCGCGGCGGCATGGCCACGGTGTTCCTGGCGGAGGACTTGAAGCACCGGCGCAAGGTCGCCGTGAAGGTGCTGCTCCCCGACGTCGCCGCGTCGATCGGGCAGGAACGCTTTCTGCGCGAGATCGAGATCGCCGCCAGTCTCCAGCACCCCCACATCTTGCCGTTGTACGACTCCGGGGCGGCCGGGCAGTACCTCTACTACGTGATGCCCTATGTGGAGGGGGAATCGCTCCGGGACAAGCTCAATCGTGAAAAGCAGCTGCCGCAGGAAGAGGTCATCCGCATCACCCAGCAGGTCGCGGCGGGCTTGGGGCACGCTCACAGCCTGGGCGTCGTGCACCGCGACATCAAGCCGGAAAACATCCTGCTGTCGTCGGGGACCGCGGTGGTCGCCGATTTCGGTATCGCGCGCGCGGCCACGGCCGCGGCCGACCAGCAATCCTTGACCCAGACGGGCACCGTCATCGGCACGCCGTCCTACATGAGCCCCGAGCAGTCGACCGGGCAGGAGCTCGACGGGCGCAGCGATCAATACAGCCTGGCGTGCGTCGTCTATGAGATGCTGGTGGGCGCGCCCCCGTTCACCGGTCCGACGCCGCAGGCCGTGATGGCCCGCCATTCCCTGGACATGGTGTCGCCGCCGTCGATCGTACGGGAATCGATCCCGGAAACGATGGAAGCGGCGCTCCTGCGCGCGCTCGCCAAACAGCCGGTGGACCGGTTTCCGACCATCGTAATGTTCGCGGACGCGCTCGGCACGCCGTCCACCATTACCGCGGCCGTCCGCCGGCGCACCGGGACCGCCCCGGTTGCGGTGCGCGCCCGGAGTCGCTGGTCCCGACCGGCGCTGTGGGGTGGGGGAGCGCTGCTCGTGCTGGCGGCGGTCGTGTTGGTGGTGCGACCCTGGCACCGCGCCGGACGCGGGGAAGCCGGGCGCGCCGGACCGGGAGCGCAGGGGGCGGGGCTCGATCCCCGCCACATCGCCGTGCGCTATTTCGAGGACCTGAGCCGCGACAGCTCGCTCGGGTTCGTCGCGGACGGCTTGACCGAAGCGTTGATCGAGGAATTGGGGAGCGTGACGACGCTGCGGGTCGTCTCCCGGAACGGCGTGGCGCCCTACCGGGGGAGCCTGTTGCCCCGCGACAGCATCGCGCGCGCGCTGCAGGTGGGGAGCCTCATCGAGGGCACAGTCGAGCCGTCCGGGGATCGCCTCCGGGTCACGGTGCGGTTGATCGACGGAGTCACCGGAGCGGATATCGGGGATCGCAAGACCTTCGACGAGCCGCGCGGCGACCTGCTCAAGATTCGCGGTGAGCTGGCGGGGCAGGTGGCCGAGTTCCTGCGCGGGCGGTTGGGGGAAGAGGTGCGGCTGCGGGAGTTGCGTGCCGGCACCGCCAATGTGAACGCCTGGGTGCTGGCGCAGCAGGGGGAAAAAGCGCGCAAGGACGCGGAGGCCCTTCGCCCGCACGACGCCGCGGCTGCCGCCCGCAAGCTCGCCGCCGCCGATACGCTGTTCGCCCAGGCGGCGGCGGCCGACCCGACCTGGGCGGAGCCGATCGTGCAACGCGGCCAGCTCGTGTACCGACAGGCCCGGCTCACCCTGGATCCGCTCGCGGCCAATCCCCTGATCGATCAGGGGCTCGCGTTCGCGGCGAAGGCACTTCAGCTCGCCCCCGACGCTCCTGACGCGCTGGAGCTGCGCGGCAGCCTGCGCTACTACCGCTGGCTGTTGCACGGTGTGACGGATCCCGGGCAGGCGGCCGCCCTGTTGCGCGATGCGGAGGCCGACCTGCGCAAAGCGGTGGAGCTCGATCCCACGCTGGCCGGTGCCTGGAGCACGCTCAGTCATCTGGACAACCAGAAGCCTGACGTCGTGACCGCCAAGATCGATGCCACACGAGCCTACGAGGCCGACGCCTACTACAGTGCCGCGGACGGCATCCTGTGGCGCCTCTTCACCTCCTCGTACGACCTCGAGCAGTTCGTGGATGCGGATCACTGGTGTGGCGAGGGGCTGCGGCGCTTCCCCGACAACCCCCGGTTCACCCAATGCCGTCTCTGGATGCTCACCACCAGGGCCAAATCCCCCGATGTCGCCGAGGCCTGGCGCCTGTTCGAGGAGCTGCATCGCTTGACCGCGGCGGACGATTGGGCGTTCGAGCACCTCGACGCCCAGATCGCGATCGCCGCCGTGCTGACACGCGCGGGCCTTGTGGACAGCGCGCGACATCTCCTGTCGCGCTCGCGCGGCACACCCGATATCGACCCGGCACAGGACCTGCTCTACTCGGAGGCGTTCGCGCGCACGCTGCTCGGCGACAAGGATGAAGCGCTCCGGCTCTTGAAGCAGTACATTGCCGGGCACGAAGAACGGCGCGCCGAGCTCGCCAAGGATTATCTGTGGTGGTTCCGCGATCTGCGCGGAGACCCGCGGTACCAGGCGTTGACCCGGCAGTGACCACACTCCGTTTGCCTGCGAGTTCTAAATAAGTCCTCAGGAGGACACATGAGTCAGGGTTTGACGCGGTCGATCGTGATTGCCGCCGGTTTGTTGCTGGTGGGTGCGTGCAGCTCGGACCGCGAGCCGGTAGCCCCGACTCCCACGGCGCCTGCTCCGAGTTTTTCGGTCGCCCCGAGCCAGAGTCTCGATAGCCAGATCGAAACACTCATCAAGCAGCTGTTCCCGCTGCCCGTGCTGCGGCCTTTGGCGCTCACCGGCTTCGGGGCGATCGAGCTGCTGGTGCGCAAGAACCGGATGCCGGCGGCCCAGAAGCTGGCGACGGACTTCGTCACGTTCACACTGAATCAGTACAACAAGGATCGGCTGATCGGCGATCAGTCTCCCGCCACACAGGCCGGGGTGCAGTCGCTCATCAACCTGCTCTTCCAATACGTGGGGCTCGGCGCGGCACCGATTCCCCCCGGGGCCCTGGGGCCCGACGGCGCCGTCGCGGTCGTCGATTCGGGCGGTGGGTCCGTCGTGACGGGAGATAAGTTCGCCGGTGTGACGATCCCGGCCGGGGCGCTCTCCCAGCCCACGATCGTCACGCTGGCCCGAAATCAGAACCAGGACAACCCGCTGCCCACGAGCCTGGATCAGTTCCCGTTGTTCTATGATTTCAAAACCTTCCCGGAGGTTCCGGTACTCGGGCAGCCGGCCGTAGTGGGGGTGTGCGTGCTCGACGCGTACATTCCTGAAGGACGGGCGCCGTACCTGCGGCTTGCCCATCCGTCGCATGCCGATCCGTCGACGCTCGAGATTCTGCCGCTCGCCGACGCGTCGTTCCTTGATTGCACCAACGCCGGCCAGGGATTCGGCGCCCGCAAAGGCCCCGTAGAGTATTTGGCCAGTGCCGGCAAACGCATGGCGGGCGACCTGCTCTGGGTGATGCTGGGCGCCCCCCGCGATCTCCAGGCGAGTGGGAGCCGGCGTCTCCATATGCCGGGCGGTCTCGGCGGACGCACGTCGTCGTTCAGCCCCTTCGGCGCAGTCGACTTCGATTCGACCCTCGTCCCCTACGGGGCGAGCGGGTTCCGCTACACCCAGGTCGATCCCACGAATTCCGGCGGCGGTTTCGAGCAGCCGGGCTATGACGACTCCGAGTGGCCCCAAGGCGATGCCGCATTCGGCTCCGGATCGGTGGAGGGCGGCCAGGTGTGCCCGCTCGACGGCAACAAGCACACGACGTGGTCGATCGACACCGACCTACTGCTGCGCCGCAGCTTCACCCTCCCCGGCGGCGCCGGGAGCGTCAAGGTCGCCGTCGCCATCGACAACGACGTCCAGGTGTTCGTCAACGGCGTCGACGTCACGGCGAGTGCCGGCTCCGCGAACTATTCGGGCGGCTTCCAGCGGCACGAGGGCTGCGCCACCGAGGACAGCTTCGTGTTCACGGTGCCCGACAACGTCGTGCACGCGGGCTCGAACGTCCTGGCGATTCGCGCGCGGGACCGCGGCGTGATCAGCTACGTCGATGTCCGCGTGAGCGGGCAGTTGACGAACTAGCGCGCCTCCCGGATGTGGGGGAAAGGGCGGCTCTCCGGAGCCGCCCTTTTCTTTGTAGCTTCCACGACCGTGATCCCCTCCACGCTTGGCATCCTCGGACTCGGCGCCCTTGGCGGCTCGATCGCCCGGCGGGCCAAGGCGGCGGGGGTACCGGCGGTGTTGGGATGGTCCCCGGAGCCTGTCGCCCGCGGCACCGCCGTGAGGCAGGGCGCACTCGATGATGCTCTGATGTCGCCCCGGGCTGTGGCCGAGCGGGCGGAGCTGGTGGTGTTGGCGCTCCCTCCGCGGGCCACCCGGTCCCAGCTCGAATCGCTCGCCTCGTTGCGGTCCGCCGCGTTGTTCACTGACACGTCACCGGTAAAGCGTTTGGTCGTGAGCACCGCCGAGCGCGCAGGTCTGGGGGAACGCTTTGCGGGAAGTCACCCGTTGGTCCACGCCGAAGGCGGATTCGACGCCTCCCGGACAGATCTGTTCTGTGGGGCAACGATCTACGTCACGCCGACGCGAGATGGGGAAGGGGCGGCACGGGAAATCGCGGACTTCTGGGAGTCGGTCTGCGAAGCTCACGTGGTGATGCTGGATCCAATCGCGCATGACGCCCAGCTCGCCCTGACGGAGCAGCTGCCCCTGGCGACGGCCGTCATGCTGGCGCGGCTGCTGGCCGAGTGCCTGCCGGCGGGAGCGAGCTTGCCGGCCGTCGCCCGCGATACGACGCGCGCGGCCGCCGCCGATCCGGCGTCGTGGGCGGAGGCGCTGACCGAGAATCGGGACCAGCTGCTCTCGGCCCTCGCCGGATTCCGCGCTCCGCTGGAGGGGCTCGAGCGGGCGTTGCAGGCCGGAGACGCGGCGGCGTTGCAGGCGTGGCTCGAGGTAGCCGCCCGCTGGCGGCGAGGGATCGAGGGGGGGGCGTGATCGTTCAGGGCACGGTACGGGTTCCGGGTGACAAGAGCATCTCCCACCGGGCCTTGTTCGTGGCCGCGCTGGTGCGCCGCGGCAAGAGCGAGATCCGCGGACTCTTGCCCGGGGAAGACGTGAAGAGCACCGCGCGGGTGTTGCGTCAACTCGGGATCGGGGTCAGCTCGATACGGGGCGCCGGGGAGGCCGTGGCGGCCGTGACGGTTGCCGCCGCCCGTCTCTCGCCTCCCGGCTCCCGGCTGCACTGCGGCAACTCTGGAACTACGGCGCGACTCGCCCTGGGCCTGCTGGCGGGACAGCGCTTTGCTGCTACCCTCACCGGCGACGCCTCCTTGCGGCGCCGCCCGATGCGACGGGTCACCGAGCCGCTGCGGCTGATGGGCGCGCGGATCGCGGAGTCTCCCACGGGGACGCTGCCGCTGACGATCCGCGGCGGGGGACTCACTCCCATCGCCTACAGCTCGCCGGTCGCCAGCGCCCAGGTGAAGAGCGCGATCCTGTTGGCTGGGTTGTCGGGTGGCGTACCAGTGACGATCAAGGAACCGTACCGGTCGCGGGATCACACCGAGCGGTTGTTCGTGCATCTGGGTCTGGACCTGCATCAGACCAACAGCACTGTCAGCTATCAGCCGTCAGCTGTCAGCTTGAAAGCGTTCAACCTCACCGTGCCGGGAGACATCTCGTCGGCCGCGTTCCTCGTGGCGGCGGGGGTGCTGGCCGAAGGCGGAGAACTTCTGATCGAACAGGTGGGTGTCAACCCAACGCGGACCGGGTTTCTCGCGGTCTTGGAGCGTATGGGGGCGCATGTCGAGCGTGTGAATCTTGGTGCCGAGGGCGGAGAGCCGGTCGCGGACCTTCTGGTCCGACCTGCCCCCCGAATCCAGGGGACGGAGGTGGCGGCGGCCGAGATCCCTACGCTCGTCGATGAAGTCCCCGTCCTCGCCGTCGTGGCGAGTCGGGCGAGTGGCGACACGGTGTTCCGCGAGGTCGGCGAGCTGCGGGTCAAGGAGAGCAATCGCCTGGAGGCGATCGCCGCGAACTTGCGTACCGTCGGAGCCGCGGCGGAAGTGCGGGGCAATGACCTTCACGTCTCGGGCGGTGGGGCGCCGCCGCGCGGCCGCGTGGACACGGAGCGGGACCACCGGCTGGCTATGGCATTTGCGGTGCTCGGGACGTTGCCGGGCGCGGCCGTGCGCCTCTCCGAGCGCCGTTCGGTGAGAATCAGTTACCCCAATTTCTTCGCCGACTTGCGGCGGATCTCGGGAACCGATGCGCGTCATCGCGATTGACGGACCGGCGGCCTCGGGGAAGTCGTCGACCGCCGCACTGGTGGCGCGGCAGCTCGGTTGGGCACACCTCGATTCCGGGGCGTTGTACCGGGCGGTGACGCTCGCGGCGATCGACAACCTCGGGGAAGAGGGACGGGGGACGGGGGAAGGGTGGTCGCCGGCTCGGATCGTCTCACTGGCTGACGAACTGCCGATTCGCCTGGTGCTCGTGGGGGCGGAATACGTCCCGGAGGTCGCGGGAGTCGACGTCGAGCGAGAGATCCGATCCGAACGGGTGACGGCCCAGGTGGCGGCCGTGTCCGCGTTGCCCGAGGTGCGGGCCTGGGCGAACGCGAGCCAGCGCCGGGTGGTCGCGGAGCATCCGGTCGGTGTCGTGGTGGACGGCCGCGACATCGGCACCGTGGTGTTCCCCGAGGCCCCGCTCAAGGTGTTTCTCACGGCCAGCCCTGAGGAACGGGCCCGGCGCCGCCTCACGCAGCGGGGACAGGCCCCCGACGCGGCCCGATTGGCGCGAGAAAGCCAGATCCTCGCGGCGCGGGACACGGCCGACTCCAGCCGCCCGGTAGCCCCGCTCCGGCCGGCCGCGGACGCCGTGCAGCTCGACACCACACAACTGTCGCTGACGGAGCAGGTTGAGCAGATTGTCGCGCTGGCGCGACAACGGTTTCCTGGGTAAAATCCAAGGTTCCGTGACCCCAGGGCACCGCCCCGGGGTCAGACGCTCAAACACACAACCAAACCGGTACTCAAACACATGTTGGCCGAAGCACAGGGCATCACCGAAACGCCCGCTGAAGGCGCCCCCAAGAAGCCTGCCCACTCCCCGATCCGCGTTCTCTCCGGCCTCGACGAGCAGTACTCGGACGACGAAATCGCGAAGATGTCCGAGATGTACGAGGGCACGCTCTCGAACATCGAGGAAGGGGAAATCGTCAAATCCAAGGTGCTGCGCGTGACGGACGCCGCCGTCATTCTCGACGTCGGCTTCAAGTCCGAGGGCGCGGTGCCGATCGACGAGTTCAAGGACGCCCACAGCCTGAAGGAAGGCGACGAGATCGAGGTCTATCTCGAGCACCTCGAGGATCAGGAGGGCGCGGTCGTCCTGTCCAAGAAGAAGGCCGACTTCATGCGGGTGTGGGAGCGGATCCGCGAGGCCTTCGAGCGGGATGAGGCGGTGCAGGGCGCCCTCGTGAAGAAGATCAAGGGCGGCGTCGTGGTGGACCTGATGGGGGTGGATGCATTCCTGCCGGGGAGCCAGATCGCGCTGCGCCGTGTGCCCAACATCGACGAGCTGCTGGGCCAGTCGTTCGAGTTCAAGATCATCAAGCTGAACAAGCGGCGCCGCAACATCGTGGTCTCGCGCCGCGTGCTGCTCGAGGCCGAGCGCAAGACCAAGCGCGAAGTGCTGATGAAGGAGCTGTCGGTCGGCCAGGTGCGCACGGGGGTCGTGAAGAACATCACCGACTTCGGCGCGTTCATCGACCTGGGCGGCGTCGACGGCTTGCTCCACATCACCGACATGGGCTACGGCCGGGTCTCGCATCCCTCCGAGCTGGTGCACTTGGGCCAGGAGCTCGAGGTCAAAGTGCTGGACATCGACTGGGAGCGCGAGCGGATCAGCCTCGGCCTGAAGCAGCTGCAGCAGCACCCCTGGAAGGACGTGGCCGCGAAGTACCCGGTGGGCACCCGCGTACAGGGCAAGGTCGTCTCGATCACCAACTATGGCGCGTTCGTGGAGCTCGAGCCGGGGATCGAAGGGCTGGTGCACATCTCCGAGATGAGCTGGACGCGCAACGTCCGCCACCCCTCCAAGATCGTCTCCATCGGGGAAACGATCGAGGCGGTGGTGCTGAAGGTGGACGAGACCGAGGAGAAGATCTCCCTCGGCATGAAGCAGACCGAGCAGGATCCGTGGATGGCGCTGCCGCAGAAGTATCCGGTCGGCACGCGCCTCAAGGGAAAGGTCCGCAACCTCACCTCGTTCGGCGCCTTCGTGGAGATCGAGCCCGGGATCGACGGCCTGATCCATATCTCCGACATGTCCTGGACCAAGCGGGTCCAGCACCCGTCCGAGGTGGTCAAGAAGGGCGACGAGGTGGACGTGATCATCCTCAACGTCGACGCCGAGAACAAGCGCATTTCCCTGGGGCTCAAGCAGGCGCAGGAGGATCCCTGGTTGCGGATCGGGGAGACCTATCCGGTCGGCACCGAGCTGCGCGGCCGCGTAATGCGTCTGATGGACAAGGGCGTGGTGGTCGACCTCGGCAACGACATCGAGGGGTTCATCCCGATCTCCCAGCTGGGCATTCCCGAGCTGCACAACCCGGCCGACGCGGTGAAGGAAGGTCAGGCGGTGGACTTGAAGGTGCTCGAGGTGGATCCGATTCATCATCGGATTGTCCTGGCCGCCACAGGATTCCCACAGGAAGAGCCACAGGCCACGGGACAGGGAGACGTCAAGGCAGACGCCTAGACGCCGAGACGCCAAGCGGTCCTGAGGAACGAGGGGTCAGGAAGTCTTTTCCTGGCCCCTGTTCACTTTCTGCCGCTAGGCGTCTCGGCGTCTGGGCGTCTATCTTTTGCCATGAGCATGCGCGAAAAACTCGACGAACTCCAGCAGAAACGGGCCGAGTCCGAACAGGGCGGCGGCACCGACCGCATCGCGGCCCAGCACAAGAAGGGGAAGATGACCGCGCGCGAGCGGCTCGACGTGCTGCTCGACCCGGGATCCTTCGTGGAGCTGGATCGTTTCGTGACGCACCGGACCACCGACTTCGGCCTGGCGGAGCAACAGATCCTGGGGGATGGCGTCGTCACCGGGTGGGGACGGATCGGCGGCCGGCTGGTGTATGTGTTCTCGCAGGACTTCACGGTCTTCGGCGGATCCCTGGGCGAGGCGCACGCCGAAAAGATTTGCAAGGTGATGGACCTGGCGGTGCGCAACGGGGCTCCGGTCATCGGTCTCAACGACTCCGGCGGCGCCCGCATCCAGGAGGGGGTCGCCTCACTCGGTGGATACGCCGAGATCTTTTACCGCAACACCTTCGCCTCCGGGGTCGTCCCGCAGATCAGCGCCATCCTGGGGCCCTGCGCCGGTGGAGCGGTGTACAGCCCCGCGATCACGGATTTCGTCTTCATGGTGCGCGGGGTGTCGTACATGTTCGTCACCGGCCCCAACGTGGTGAAGACGGTGACCCACGAAGCAGTGGATTTCGAATCCCTCGGGGGCGCGGACGTGCACGCCGAAAAATCCGGCGTGGCGCACTTCGCGCACGATTCCGAGCTGGAGTCGCTCACCGCGATCCGGACGCTGCTCGGATTCCTGCCGTCGAACAACCTCGAGAGCCCGCCGGTGCAGGCGACCGACGATCCGAGCGATCGCCGCGATGAGGAGCTGCTGGACGTCATCCCGGACAGTCCGCACAAGCCCTACGACATGCACGACGTCATCCGCCGAGTGGTCGATGGCGGGTCGTTCCTCGAGGTGCAGCGCGGGTACGCCGACAACCTGGTCGTGGGGTTCGCGCGGCTCGCCGGCCGCCCGGTAGGAGTCATCGCGAACCAGCCCGCCACCCTGGCGGGCGTGTTGGACATCAGCGCCTCCAGCAAGGGCGCACGCTTCATCCGTTTCTGCGACGCCTTCAATATCCCCCTCGTCACCTTCGAAGACGTGCCGGGGTTTCTGCCGGGTGTGGCGCAGGAGCACGGCGGCATCATCAAGCACGGCGCGAAGCTGCTCTACGCCTACTGCGAGGCCACCGTCCCCAAGCTCACGGTCATCACCCGCAAGGCCTACGGCGGCGCCTACGATGTGATGAGCTCACGCCACATCCGCGGCGACTACAACGTCGGCTGGCCGACGGCGGAGATCGCCGTGATGGGCCCCAAGGGGGCGGTGGAGATTCTGTACAGGGGCGACGTGACCGACGCCCGCATCGCCGAGTACACCGAGAAGTTCGCCCACCCCTATCGCGCCGCGGCCCGCGGGTACCTGGACGACGTGATCGATCCCCGCGATACGCGACCCCGCCTGATCGACGCGCTGCTCACGCTGGAGACCAAACGCGACCGCAAGCCGCCCCGCAAACATGGCAATATTCCTCTCTAGCCTGGGACTCGTCGCCGCCCTCGCCCAGGTCCCGACCGTCTCTCCGACGCCCACTGCGGCACCAGACTCCCTGTCGGCGCTCCGGTCCCGGATCGCGCAGGACTCGGGAGATGGCTCATCGTGGTACCTGCTGGGTCTGGCACTGCTGCGGTCGGATTTCGAGGCCCACAGCCATCACACCCCGGGCGATACGACGACCGCCCAGGCCGTGCTGGATACCGCCGACCTGGCGTTTCGTCGCGCGGCCACCCTGCTCGCCGGCACTCGGCGCGGGGATTCGGCGCGGGTGTTCCACGTGTTCACCTGGGGTCGGCGGGCGCTCTGGGCCTGGGAGACGGGGGGGATGGAGGCGGCCGCCGGACGGTGGAGCACCGCTCCCGAGGACGTTCGCCTGCCGGCGGTGCTCGAGGAGCTGGGAGAGAACCTGCTGCGAGCCTGTCCCACGGGTGGGGTGCTGCTCGTGCGCGCGGGCCCCGATGCGCAGGCGGCGACCTACCTCCGCATGGCCCGCCATCTGCGGACCGATCTGACCGTGGTGCCCTACGAGGTCTGGCGCGTGGACTCGATGCTGCAGACCCGCGTGATGCGCGACCTGGGAGCCCCACCGGCGACTCATGGGGAAGACCCGGGCACCGGCCTGGCGGGGGTTGCCGCGAAGCGCCGGTTGTGCGCGGAGATGGGCCTCGAGAAACCGCCTGACCTCCCCGCCGCGGGTGGGGGAAGGCACGGTCGCATGACCTGGAAGGCCCACGCTCTCGTTTGGGTGTCGGGAGCGGGCCAACAGGCGGACACCGTCCCCCCGCAGGACTTCGTGTTTGCGGCCCTGCGGCTGGCACTCGATGCCAACGATCCCTGGGCGGCTCCCGCCGTTCAGGTCTACCGGCATGCGGCGGAATTGACGCCGGGGTTGTGTCCCACGCTCTCCGGATTTGGAGTGAAGGACGCGGTGGGATGCCGGTAGCGAAGCCGGCGCTGACGCGGGTACTCATCGCCAACCGCGGCGAGATCGCGCTCCGGATCATTCGCGCCTGTCACGAAGAAGGTCTCGAGGCGGTGGCCGTGTACTCCGAGGCCGATCGGCTCTCGCCCCACGTGCGCGCGGCGAACGATGCGGTTCTGCTGGGCCCCGCGCCCGCGGCGGAGTCCTACCTCGACATTCCCAAGCTCATCGACGCGGCCCAGCGGACGGGCTGCCAGGCGATCCACCCCGGATACGGCTTTCTCTCGGAGCGTGCGCCGTTTGCGGAAGCCGTGGTCGAGGCGGGGTTGGTCTTCGTCGGCCCACCGGCGTCGGCGATCCGCGCCATGGGCGACAAGACCGAAGCGCGCCGGCGAATGCAGGCCGCCGGGGTGCCGATCGTGCCGGGGCTGACCCGGTCGCTTACCGATGCCGTGGACGCGCGCCGCGAGGCCGAGCGGCTGGGTTTTCCCGTCTTGCTCAAGGCCGCGGCGGGCGGGGGCGGGAAGGGGATGCGTGCGGTCCGCCAGGCGGACGAGATCGCGGGGGCCTTCGAGGCGGCGCGCAGCGAAGCCCGCAAGGCGTTCGGCGATGGCGCGATCTACGTGGAGAAGTACGTCGAGCGCCCGCGCCATATCGAGATCCAGGTGCTCGCCGACGGCGCGGGGCGGGTCGTCGCTCTCGGGGAGCGGGAGTGCAGCATCCAGCGGCGGCATCAGAAGCTGATCGAGGAAGCCCCGTCCGTCGCCGTCTCTCCCGCGCTGCGTCGGCGGATGGGGGATGCCGCGACGGCGGCCGCCTCCGCCGTGGGGTACCGTGGCGCGGGGACCATCGAGTTCCTCCTCGCCCCGAGCGGGGAGTTCTTCTTTCTCGAGATGAACACGCGGATCCAGGTCGAGCATCCGGTCACCGAACTGGTTTATGGCGTCGACCTGGTCCGCGAGCAGCTGCGGATCGCCCGGGGTGAGCCAATGAGCGTGCACGGGTCCAACCTGCAGCCACGCGGGCATGCGATCGAATGTCGCATCACGGCCGAGGACCCGTTCAACGGGTTCCTGCCCGCGACCGGGATCGTCCGCTATCTCCGGGTGCCGGGGGGACCGGGGATCCGCTGGGATGGGGGGGTCGAGGCGGGGAACGAAGTCACCCTGTTTTATGATCCGTTGATCGCCAAGCTCATCGCGTGGGGCGAGACCCGTGCCGCCGCGTTGCAGCGGATGCGGCGGGCGTTACGCGAGCTGGTGATCGTCGGCCTGCCGACGTCGCAGGTCTTCCACCTCCGGCTCCTGGAGGACCCCGCATTTCAGCGGGGCGAGGTCGACATCGGCTACCTGGAGCGCGACGGCGAGCGACTGCTGGCGGAACCGCTCGCCGCCGCGTTGCAACGGCCGATCGCGGTGGCGGCGGCGCTGCTGGCCGAGGAGCGGCGCACCGGCGGGTCCGCGCCGCCGCGCCTCCGCTCCTTGAACGGCGCGGGCGAATCGGCCTGGGTCCGCGCCGCGCGGCAGGAAGCCCTGCGGTCGTGAACGAGGTCGTTTCCGTCACGGGGATCGCCAGCGGAGGCGACGGCGTCGGCCGGCTGGCGGATGGTCGCGCGGTGTTCGTGCCGCGGACGGTGCCGGGGGAGCGGGTGCTGCTCCGGGCTGAAAGCCTCAAGCTTCAGCGGCGCTACGCGCGCGGAGAAGTGGCAGAGATCATTGAGCCCGCGGCGCACCGGGTGGAGCCGCGCTGCCCGCATTACGTGGGAGACCGGTGCGGTGGATGCCAGCTTCAGCACTTGGACTATGAGAGCCAGCTCGCGGCCAAGCGCGGCATCGTCGGTGAGGCGTTGCGCCGCATCGGGAAGCTCGATCTGCCGGACCCGGAGATCGTGGCCGCCCCTGAGCCGTGGCGGTACCGGACCGAGATCACCCTGGCGGTCGCGGGTGGAGCGATCGGATTTCACCCGTTCGATCGGCCCGGGTCCGTCTTCGCGCTCGCCGATTGCCATATCGCCGATCCGCGCCTGATTCAGCTGCTCGACGGAGTGCGGGCCGGGCGTCACCTGCTGCCGGAGCGGATCACCCGGCTGACGTTGCGGCTCGACCGCGAGGGGCGGCGCCACGTGGTCGCGGAATCGGCCGGCGAGCCGTGGCGGGGAGACTCCGCCGCCGAGCTCAACCGGCAAATGGCGGGCGACGCGTCGGTGATCTGCTGGTGGCAGCCGGTCGAGGGTGCGGCCCGCATCATCGCGGGGCCTGCGACCGGGCCAACAGCGACCGCGTTCGAGCAGGTCAATCCCGGGATGAGTCGCGCCGCCCGCGAGTGGGCGGTGGAGCAGTTGGGCACGGTCGCCGGGGTCGTGGCGTGGGACCTCTATGGTGGGGTGGGGGACATCGCGGTTCTCCTTGCGAGCCGCGGGGCCCAGGTGGTCAGTGTGGATGCCGACGAGCAGGCGATCGCCTGGGCTCGCAACCGTCCGGAGGTCGTGGTGAATGGCAACGGGACGGGGGAAGGGGGACGGGGGACGGGCGTGCGGTTCATCGCAGCACGGGTCGAGGATGTCGTCGCCGGCCTGCCTGAACCCGCGGTAGTAGTCGTGAACCCACCCCGCGGAGGCTTGCACTGGGACGTGAGTTTGCGGCTCACGAGTGAGCCGGTTTCTCGCGTTGTCTATCTCTCGCGCGACCCCGCGACGCTCGCACGGGACCTGTACCGCCTGAGTGTGAACTATCACGTTCGCGCGGTGCGGGCGTTCGATTCGTTCCCCCAGACGGCGCATGTCGAAACAGTAGTTGCCATGGAGCGGGCTGAATGAATCGGAGTGCGAAGTGCGAAGTGCGAAATGCGAAGTGTGGAAGGCGGATCTCCAGTGCCGCACTTCGCGCTTCGCACTTCGTACTTCGCACCAGGCGGGGTGGGGCGTGAAGTACCATATCCGCCTCGGCTCCCGCACGTGGGAGGTGGAGGTGGACGGCGCCCGCGTCATCGTCGATGGGATGGCGCAGGAAGCACATATCGCCCACGTCCCGAACACCCCGTTGCACCACTTGCTGCTGGGCGGGGAGTCCTGGACGGTGGCGGCGCAGCCGCTCGAGGGGCCGGGGGAGGGGGGCGGTTCCCGCTGGGCGCTGGGGGTCGTAGGGGAGCGGGTCGAGGTCGAGGCGGTGGACGATCGCACCCGGCAGATCCAGGCCCTGACCGGCACTCGGCACAAGAGCTCCGGGGGAGCGGTTCTCAAGGCGCCGATGCCGGGGCTGGTGGTGCGCATCGAAGTGGCTGAAGGACAGCGGATTGCCGCCGGGACGCCCCTCGTGGTGGTCGAGGCGATGAAAATGGAGAACGAGTTGCGGGCCTCCCACAGCGGGGTCGTGCAGACGATCCACGTCGGTCCGGGGACGGCCGTGGAGAAGGGTGCGGTCCTCGTCACGCTGGCCCCCGATGCGGCTCCAGAGGAGCCAACCCTCTAGTTGACAGAGCCTTAGGCCCCGGGTATAGTTCGCGCTTGTCTCAAATCACAACAACTTGGACGGCGTTCGAGGACTGATGAAGACGTACGTGGAGCGCAAGGAAGACATCACGCGGCAGTGGTGGCTCGTGGACGCGGCCGGCCAGCCCCTGGGCCGCCTCGCGAGCCGTGTCGCGCAGATCCTGCGCGGCAAACACAAGCCGACCTTTACCCCGTACAACAACGGCGGGGACTGCGTCATCGTCGTGAACGCCGAGCAGGTGAAGCTGACGGGGCGCAAGGTCGAGCAGAAGCGCTACTTCCGGCATACCGGTTACATGGGGCACGAGCGGTTCACACCGGTCAAGAAGACGCTCGAGAAGCATCCCGAGCGTGTCATCGAGAAGGCGGTGTGGGGGATGCTGCCCAAGACGACGCTATCACGTCAGAAGGTGAAGCAGATGCTCAAGGTGTACGCGGGGCCGACGCATCCGCACGTGGCGCAGCAACCACAGCCGCTCGTCGTATCGGGGGCCGCATGAGCTCCGCGATCACGCCGGAGCTCCGCTGGCACGCCATCGGGCGCCGCAAGGTGAGCGTCGCGCGCGTGTATCTCGTGCCGGGGTCGGGGAAGTGGCACATCAATGGCCGGACGCTGGGTGACTATTTCCCGCGGCCGTCCCTGGTCAGCCATATCCAACAGCCGTTCACCGCGACCGACACCCTGGGTGCCTTCGACGTGAAGGCGATCTGCCGGGGCGGTGGGGTGACGGGGCAGGCGGGCGCGCTGCGGATGGGAATCGCGCGGGCGCTGTGCCTGGCCGACGAGCGGCATCGCAAGAAGCTGCGCGAGCAGGGGCTCCTGACCCGCGATCCGCGGGCCGTGGAGCGCAAGAAGCCGGGCCGCGCCGGAGCGCGGAAGCGCTTCCAGTTCTCGAAGCGGTAAGACGCGGTCAGCTGCAAGCATCTATCACTCACGTCGTCCGATCCGTCGCTGGGTCCCTGCACTGCAGGGTGGCGACGGAAATGAAGACGGCGGTGGCCTAAAACCCACGAAAGGGAGTGCATGACGCAGCCTCAGTTGCAGGACCTGCTGGAAGCCGGTGTCCATTTCGGGCACCAGACCCGCCGGTGGAACCCCAAGATGCGGCGATTCATTTTCGCCGAGCGCTCGGGGATCTACATCATCGACCTCCAGAAGACCCTGCGGCAGATCGAGCAGGCGCAGGAGCTGCTGCGGTCGGTCGTCCTGCGTGGGGAAGGCGTCCTGTTCGTCTGCACCAAGAAGCAGCTCAAGCTGATCATCCAGGACGAGGCGCAGCGCGCCGGCGCGTATTGGGTGACGGAGCGCTGGCTGGGCGGGACCCTGACCAACTTCCAGACCATCAAGAAGCAGATCAAACGGTTGAAGGAGCTGGAGCAGGGCGCGGCCGAGGGCGAGTTCGAGCACTACACCAAGAAGGAGCAGCTGCTGCTCGATCGGGAGCGGGTCAAGCTCGAAAAGAACATGTCGGGGATCAAGAACATGTCCCGGCTCCCGGGCGCCCTGTTCATCGTGGACGCCAAGAAGGAGCGCATCGCGGTGGCCGAGGCCAACAAGCTCGGGCTGCCGGTCGTGGCGATCGTGGACACCAACGCCGATCCGGACCTGATCACGGTCCCGATTCCGGGGAACGACGACGCCATCCGGGCGGTGGCGCTGATCGCGCGCGCGGTCTCCGACGTGATCGCCGAGGCGCGGCACCACATGCCCGTCCGCGAGGCGACCGAAGAGGGCGAGTCCACGACGTATTCGACGGAGACCGGGGTCGAGGCCGAGGCCGAGGGCGAGCGCAAGAAGAAGCCGGCCCGGCGTAAGCGCCGTCCCAAGCCCGAGGCGATCGCGGCGCGCCTGAAGGGCGAAGAGGCGGCCCCGGCGGGCGAGCCGTCGGCGGGCGCGGAGTCCTAAGCGCGGACGCGGGACGGCACCACGTTTCCTCTCGCCGCCCTTCGAGCCAGATGGCCCGGGGCGGCGTTCTTATAAGGAGTGTTCGAGGTGGCGACAGTGAAAGAGATTTCGGCGAAACAGGTGGCGGAGCTCCGGGCCAAGACCGGCGCGGGGATGATGGATTGCAAAAAGGCGCTCGAGGAGTCGGGCGGCGACATGGCCAAGGCCGAGGAAATCCTCCGGGTGAAGTACGCCGGCAAGGCCGAGAAACGGGCCGCCCGCTCGGCCGGCGAAGGGCTGATCGAGTCCTACGTGCACTTCAACGGCAAGGTCGGCGTGCTGGTCGAGCTCAATTGCGAGACCGACTTCGTGGCGCGGACCGACGACTTCAAGCAGTTGGCGAAGGACGTGTCCTTGCAGATCGCGTCGGCGCGCCCCACCGCGGTCCGGATCGAAGACCTCCCCGCGGAGATCGTCGAGCGGGAGCGGCGGATCTATGAGGCGCAGGTGATCGAGCAGAAGAAGCCGGAGAATATCCGGGCCAAGATCGTCGACGGGATGCTGAAGAAATTCTACGAGGAAGCCGTCCTCCTGGAGCAGAAGTTCATCAAGGACGACAAGCAGACGGTCGGGGATCTGGTCCGGGCGCTGGCCGCCAAGACCGGGGAAAAGGTCGAGGTGCGGCGGTTCGTGCGCTTCGAGCTCGGGGGGGCGTGAGTGGCGGCGACGCGGCTCGCCTATCCGCGCGCGCTTCTCAAGATCTCCGGCGAAGCGTTCGCGGGTGATCGCTCGAGCGGCGGCATCGACTTCGCCGTCATCGAGCGGCTCTCCGAGGAGTTGAAGAGCGTCGCCGCGACCAGAGTCCAGCTGGGTTTGGTGGTGGGTGGTGGCAACATCCTGCGGGGCACGCAGGCCAGCCAGCAGGGGGTGGACCGCGTCTCGGCGGACTACATGGGCATGCTCGCCACGGTCATCAACGCGCTGGCCCTCCAGGACATCCTCGAGAAGAAGGGCGTGGATACCCGCGTCATGACGGCGATCCGGATGGAGGAGCTGGCCGAGCCCTATATCCGGCGCCGCGCCGTGCGGCACCTCGAGAAGGGGCGGATGGTGATCTTCGCGGGCGGGACCGGGAATCCGTACTTCTCGACCGACACCGCCGCCGTGCTGCGGGCCCTCGAAATCGAAGCCCAGGTCTTGATGAAGGCCACGAATGTGGACGGCATCTTCACCGCCGACCCGAAACGCGAGCCCGCCGCCAAGTTCATTCCCGAACTGTCCTTCCAGGACGCGATCGTCAAAGGCTACGCCGTGATGGATGCGAATGCCTTCGGCCTCTGCAAGGAAAACAAGCTGCCCATCGTCGTCTTCAACATCAACCAGACCGGCGCGACGGCCAAGGTGCTGGCCGGGGAGCGCGTCGGCACAATCGTCCGATGACCACGATCCCGGAACATCACAAGCAGGCCCGGCAGGCGATGGATAAGGCCGTCGAGGCGGTGAAGCGCGAGTTCGCCACCGTCCGCACCGGGAAGGCGACCACGTCGCTGCTCGACCTGGTGCGTGTGGAAGCCTACGGCAACGAGATGCCGTTGAACCAGGTGGCGAGCGTCGCCGCCCCCGAGCCGAAGCTGTTGACCGTGCAGCCATGGGATAAAGGCCTGCTGAAGGCGGTCGAGAAAGCCATCCTCGCGTCGGATCTCGGGCTCACGCCGTCCAACGACGGCAATCTGATCCGGATTCCGCTGCCGCCCTTGACCGAGGAGCGGCGCAAAGAGCTGGTGAAGGTCGTGCATAAGTTCGCCGAAGAGGGGCGCGTGGCGATCCGCCATGCCCGGACCGAAGCCATCACCCGGATCAAAAAGACCGAGCACGTGTCCGACGACGAAAAGAAGCACGCGGAGAAGGACGTCCAGAAGCTGCACGACGACCATATGAAACTGGTCGACGATGCGGTCAAGGGCAAAGAAACCGAGATCATGGAAGTGTAGCGGGGTGGCCCCGCCCGACGACCTCCTCGCCCGCATCCGTGACAACGGAGTCGTTCCCCGGCACATCGCCGTCATCATGGACGGCAATGGGCGCTGGGCGCGTCAGCGCCATCTCCCGCGACCCCTGGGGCACCGGGCGGGGATGCGGGCGGTCCGGGAAGCGGTCGAAGCCGCCATCGAAGCGGGGGTCCAGGTTCTGACCCTGTTCGCTTTCTCCGAAGAGAACTGGCAGCGCCCCGCGCCCGAGATTTCCGCCCTGATGGAGCTGCTCGAGGAGTTCATCGCCAAGGAGCTGGCGGAGCTCAAGGCGCAGGGGGTCACGGTGCATGTGTTGGGCGACCGCGCCAAGCTCGGTCCCGGCTCCCAGGCGGCGGTGGAGCGGCTCGAGGCCGATACCGCGGGCGGCGACCGCCTGGCGTTGAACATCTGTATCTCGTATTCCTCTCGCGCCGAAATCGCCCGGGCGGCGCGCCTCCTGGCCGAGGAAGTGGCGCGCGGCGAGCGCCGCCCCGAGGAGGTCGACGAAGAGGCCCTCGCCGCCCGGCTCTACACGGCGCCATGGCGCGACCCGGATCTCCTGATCCGGACCTCCGGAGAGCAGCGTATCTCGAATTTTCTGCTGTGGCAGCTCGCGTACGCCGAGTTGTTCATCACGCCGGTGCTGTGGCCCGATTTCGCCCGCACCCACCTGTACGAAGCCATTCTCGAATACCAGCGGCGCGAGCGGCGCTTCGGCAAAGTCCCCGTCTGATGTCGCGCAATCTGGTCCAGCGCATCCTCTTCGCGATCGTCGCCATCCCCGTGACCGTGGCGGTGATCTGGTGGGGTGGGTGGCCGCTCGCCGGTCTGATCGCCCTGCTCGGCGTGCTCGGGACGCGGGAGATCTACGACCTGGCCCGCCGCCAGGGCCTGGCCCCTCTGGGAGGGATCGGCTACGCCGCGGCGGCCGCGATCCCGCTGGCCACCTACTGGGCCAAGGGCTCCGAGCTGCACTGGGCCGAACCGACTCTGTTCGTCGCGGCCATCTGGGTGCTGGCGGTGATGAGCCTCGCGATGGGGGTGCGCAGCCCCCAGCAACGCCCGCTGCCGGCGGTCGCGGTCACGATCTTCGGGCCGCTGTATGCCTCGGCGTTACCGTCGTTCCTGATCGCGATCCGGCACGGCGCCGCTGCCGGGTTACGCGACACGCCGGCCGCCGCCCTGGTGATGCTGCCGCTCGCCCTGGTCTGGATCTGCGACACCGCGGCGATGGCCGCGGGATCAGCCATCGGCGGGCCCAAGCTCGCTCCGGTCCTCTCCCCCAAGAAGACCTGGGCGGGAGCAATCGGGGGGACCGTCGGCGCCATCGCCGCCGCGCTGGTGCTGGGTCTCTTGGTGTTGAACCGATTGGGATGGACCGTCTCCGTAGGACAGCTACTGGGGCTTGGGGTGCTCGTCTCCGTCGTAGGCCAGGCGGGAGACGTCGCCGAATCGCTGTTCAAGCGGGAAGCCGGAGTCAAGGACTCCTCCACGCTGATTCCCGGACATGGCGGGGTGCTCGACCGGCTCGACTCGCTCTACTTCGTGATCCCCGCGGCTGCCGGGCTGTTCAAACTGTACCGCCTGATATGACGATCGGCGTCGCGATTCTCGGGTCAACCGGATCGATCGGCTGCGCGACCCTGCAGGTGCTCGCCCGGCACCGTGATCGCTATCATGTCGCCGCGTTGACGGCACATTCGAACGCCGAATTGCTGCGGCAACAGGCAGCGGCATGGAAGCCGGCGTTCGTGGGATTGGTGAATTCCGGGAGACGGGAGACGGGAGGCGGGAGCGGTGTGGGGTGTCTTGTTGAAGCCGCGACGCATCCCGACGCGAAGATCGTCGTCAACGGGATCGTCGGGGCCGCGGGGCTCGAGGCGACCCTCGCGGCACTCCGGGCCGGGAAGCGGGTAGCGCTCGCCAACAAGGAAACGCTCGTCATGGCGGGGGAGCTCGTCACGCGGACCGCGCGGGAAAGCGGGGGTGAGATCGTCCCCGTGGACTCCGAGCACAGCGCCGTGCTGCAATGCCTCGCGGGCCAGCGGGCGGACCAAGTCACCCGGCTGATCCTGACCGCGTCGGGGGGGCCGTTCCGGACCTGGGAGCCGGCCCGCGCCGCCACGGCGAGCGTCGCTGAAGCGCTCCAGCATCCCACCTGGAAGATGGGCAAAAAGATCACGATCGACTCGGCGACGCTGGTGAACAAGGCGCTCGAGGTGATCGAGGCCCACTTTCTCTTCGGACTCGGGTACCAACAGATCGAGGTCGTGGTGCATCCGCAATCGGTGATCCATGGCTTCGTCGAATTCGCCGATGGCTCGGTGCTGGCCCAGCTCGGGTTTCCGACCATGGAGTTGCCCATTCTGTACGCGTTGACGCACCCAACACGCGTTTCCGACGACGGGTCCCGTCGGTTTGATCCGCTCACGGCCGGGCCCCTCACGTTCGAGCCGGTGTCCCCCGACCGGTTTCCCGCCTATGCCCTCGGCCGGGCGGCGGGAGAAGCCGGGAAATCCGCCCCGGCGGCGTTCAACGCCGCCAACGAGGAGGCGGTGCAGGCCTTTCTGGAAGGGCGGATCCAGTTCGGCCGGATCACGGAGACGATCGCGCGGGTGCTCGAACGTCATCAGGTCACCGACGTCGCGTCGTTGAACGCCGTGCTCGCGGCGGATGCCGAGGCCCGCCTTCTCGCGCGGGAGAGCATGTGCTCCTGAACGTCGCCGCGTTCATTGTCGTCGTCGGCGTGCTCATCTTTGTGCACGAGGCCGGCCACTTCCTGGCCGCCAAGGCCAGCGGAGTGCAGGTGCTGCGGTTCTCCCTCGGCTTCGGCCGCCCGCTGGTGCGGTGGCGGCGGGGTGAGACCGAGTACATGGTGTGCTGGATTCCCCTGGGCGGCTACGTGAAGATGGCGGGGCTCGAGGATGAAGGGGCGATGGGGGAGATTGAAGGGGGCAAGACCGAAACGCCCATCGATCCCGCCCGCGCCTTCGACAAGCAGGGGTTACCGGCCCGGCTCTTCATCATCGTCGCCGGCGTCACCATGAATGCGGTATTCGCCTTCCTGGTCTACTGCGGTCTGGCCTATACCGGCGCCCTCGATACCGACAGTCTCGCGACCACTCGGCTGGACACGATCGTGGCCACCCTCCCTGCGCCGGCCGCCCCGCTGGCAGGGGTGGCGCGGGGTGCGCGTGTCACCACCGTGAACGACGACTCGGTACGGACGTGGCGGGAGCTCGTCACCGCGCTCGCGACGGCCCCGCCGCCAGTGCGCCTCGGGATCGAAGGTCGAGCGGAGCCGGTCGTGCTGAACCTGCCCGCGACCGACACCACGGTCAGATTGGCCACGGTGCGGGCGTTGCGGGCGTTTCTCGACCCCGTAATCGCCACGGTCGCTGGAGGGACTCCGGGTTCGCTCGCGGGTCTGCAGCCCGGAGATCGAATCCTTTTCGCGGGTGACGATACCGTGCGCTCCTGGCAGGACTTCACCGCAACGGCCAGGGCCAGCGCGGGGCGCCCGATTCGGATGCGCGTGCGTCGCGGCGACTCGACCGTCGCGCTGATGGTGACGCCGAGGGCGGAACGGGAGACCGATCCGGAGACCAAGAAGACACAGACGATCGGACGCATCGGGGTAGGGGTGTTGCAACCAACTCTTCCGCGGCCGGGGTTGGTCGGCGCGATCCGACTCGGCGCTCTGGAAACCAAGTCCCGTGTCGGCGATGTGCTGAGATTTCTGGGGCAATTCGTGACCGGGAGAGCGTCGGTGCGGGAGCTGGGTGGGCCGATTCTCATCGGTCAGGTATCGGGGCAGGCGGCCCGCATCGGAATTCCCTACCTGCTTAGTGTCATGGCGTTCCTGTCGATTAACCTCGCCGTGCTGAACCTCCTGCCCATTCCTATCCTGGACGGCGGCCAGGTGGCGTTCCTCCTCGCCGAGGCGGTTCGACGCAAGCCGCTCTCCGTCCAGCTGCGACTCCGCCTGACCCAGGTGGGGTTCTACATCTTGCTCGCCATCATGGCGCTTGCCCTATCGAACGATGTCCTCCGGCTCTTTGCTCGCTGACGCCCGACTGGCGCTCGAGGCGTATCTCGCCGGCCGCGCCAAGGCCGAGCGGGTCGTGGTTGCCGTGGGTGAGGCGTATTACCGGGAGGCGGGAGATGGGAGACGGGTCGTCCTGCGCCCCGTGATCGAGGTCATCGAGCGGGCGGCCCCCGGGATCGTGGCGCTCGGTCGTACGGATGGTGGCGCCGGGTTCGAGATCAAGCTCGCCGAGCGCCCGTTCCCGAAGGGGTACGAACCGGCCCTGCGTGACGCAGCGGCTCAAGCCCTCGGTGCCGAGTGGGACGGAGCGGAGAGCAGACGGCTGACGGTTGACCGCGAGAACCTTGTGCCTGCACCGGGAGAGGTCGGTCGCCCACGATTCCTGGCCCGCGTCGTCGCCGTCGTACGGCGTCTCTTCAGCGCATCAGCTTGACGACGAGGGCGATGATGGCGAGGACCCCGATGACGACCAGGACGATCGGCCAGCGGCCGCGTCGCCGCGAGTCCTGAATCGCCTTGAGCTGAGCGCTCCCCACGGGGGCCGCGCCGATTTCCGTCGTCGGGCGCTTCGGTTGGACGACCTCTTCCAGGTCGGCGAGCAGCGCCGTGGTATCGCGGTAGCGGTCGTCCGGATGTTTGGCGAGACACTTCAACACCACCCGCTCGAATCGCTTGGAGATTTCGGGCCGCTTCTTCCGGAGCGGCGGCGGCGGCTCCTCCACGTGCATGCGCGCCAGCTCGAACCAATCGGTGGCGGCGAACGGGACTTCGCCCGTTGCGGCCTTGAACAGCGTCACGCCGAGGGCGTAGATGTCCACGCGCGGATCGAGCTCCCGGCCCTGGGCCTGCTCGGGCGAGAGATACTGGGGAGTGCCGATGGTCATGTTCACCCCGGTCGAAGCCACGTAGCCTGAGACCGCGCGGGCGATCCCGAAATCGGTCAGCACCGCCGTGCCGTCGGAGCGGAACATCACGTTGTCGGGTTTCAGGTCACGATGAATGATCCCTTTGGCATGGGCGAACCCCAGCCCCTGACACACGTCCTTGGCGATACGGACGATCTCCGCCTCGGGGAGGGGGCCCTCCCGCGTGATGCGGGTCCCCAGGCTCTCGGTGCAGAGATCCATGGCGAAATAGACGGAATCGCCGTCTTTGCCGACCGATCGGATGTGAATGATGTTCTTGTGCTCGAGCTTGGCGGCGACTTCGCTTTCGTTGCGGAAGCGGCCTTCGAACTGCTGGTCCCCGGCGTAGCGAGGCTTCAACACCTTCACCGCCACGGGCGTCCCGTCGCTCTCGCGACCGAGAAAGACCCAGGCGAAGCCGCCCTGTCCGAGCAGGCTCTCCAGCCGGTAGGGGCCGAGCGGGCGGCCGACCAAGTCTGTGGCAGCGAGGGTCATCGGGGGTTTACAGAGGCTCCTTGGGCCTCTAACTTACTGTGCTCACAACATTTTGGGAACGTTACTGCATGTACGACAAGACGGCGCCGGTCACGAAATACGGGCTGCACGAGCGGGATACCGGGTCGACCCGGGTTCAAATCGCGCTGCTCACCGAGCGGATCAACTATCTCACCGAGCACTTCCGGGTGCATCCCAAGGATTTCCACGGGCAACGCGGGCTGCTGCAACTGGTCAGCCAACGCCGGCGCCTGCTGGAATATCTGAAGCGCACCGATCTCCCGAAGTATCGGCAGCTCATCGAGGAGCTGGGTCTCCGCCATTAATCGGCCCACGGCGTCGCGCAGGGCGCCCCGGAAGAGCACCGGGGCGCTCCGCGTATTATACGGTGCTCTAGACAGGTGCAAGTAAGTGAAGCACGTGGAACGTGAATTCGCCGGTCGGCCGCTGCGGCTCGAGACCGGGCGGCTCGCCAAGCAGGCGGCCGGTAGTTGCCTCATGCAGTTCGGCGAGACGGTGGTGCTGGCGGCGGTGACGGTGTCCGACAACGTCTCGACCCTCCCATTCTTCCCCCTGACCGTCGAATACCGCGAAAAGAGCTATGCCGCCGGGAAGATCCCGGGCGGCTTCCTGAAGCGCGAGGGCCGCCCCTCCGACGAGGAGATCCTCTCGGCCCGGGTGATCGATCGCTCGATCCGGCCGCTCTTCCCCGAGGGATTCAAGAACGAAGTGCAGGTCTTCGTCTACGTTCTCTCGGCCGATCAGGAGAACGACGCCGACGTCCTCGGGGTTTCGGCCGTCTCCGCCGCGATGACGCTGTCGCAGGTGCCGTGGAACGGCCCGATCGCGGCCGTGCGGGTGGGGCGGGTCGAAGGGGCGTGGATCCTGAACCCGACCTTCCAGCAGCTCGAGTTCTCCGACATCGACATGATCGTCTCTGGGTCGCGGGACTCCATCATGATGGTGGAGGGAGGGGCGCTGGAGCTGACCGAAGCCGAGATCGTGAAGGGTCTCGAGGTGGCGCAAAAGGGCATCGTGGAGCTGCTCGACAGCCAGGCGGAACTGGTCACCGACATGAGCCGGCCCAAAATGGAGTGGACCAAGATCGAGGCGCCGGCGGCCCTCGTGGCGCGCGTGAAGGAGCTGGCGGAGGCCCGCGTGGCGGAAGCGTTGAACCTGCCGGAAAAGGCGGAGCGGGCGCAGGCGATCGCCGCGTTGAAGGTCACCGTGCAGGAGCAGCTCGCGACCGAATTCCCGGAGAACGGGAAAGACGTCGCGACGGTGATGGAGGACATCGAGTACCACACCATGCGCGAGCAGGTGCTGTCACGCGGGGAGCGGGTGGACGGCCGGGATCTCGATACCGTACGGCCGATCGCCTGCGAAGTGGGCGTGCTGCCGCGTACCCATGGCTCCGCGCTGTTCACGCGGGGGCAGACGCAGGCACTGGTGTCCGCGACGCTTGGCACGGTTCAGGATGAGCAGCGGATCGACTCGATCGACGTGTTGCAGGAAACCACGAAGTCGTTCATGCTGCACTACAACTTCCCGCCGTTCTCGACGGGTGAAGTGAAGCCGATTCGCGGCACTTCGCGGCGCGAGGTGGGGCATGGGGCGCTGGCCGAGCGGGCGATCCAGGCGGTGTTGCCGCCCTACGAGGAATTCCCTTACACCATCCGCATCGTCTCCGACATCCTCGAGTCGAACGGCTCGTCCTCGATGGCGACGGTGTGCGGCGGCTCGCTGGCGCTGTACGACGCGGGCGTGCCGGTGCGCTCGGCGGTGGCCGGCGTCGCCATGGGGCTCATCAAGGAGGGCAGCCGGGTCGCGGTGCTGACCGACATCCTGGGCACCGAGGATCACCTGGGCGACATGGATTTCAAGGTGGCGGGGACCCGGGAAGGGGTCACCTCCATCCAGATGGATATCAAGATCCACGGATTGAGCTTCGCCATCGTCGGGGAAGCGCTCGAGAAGGCCCGCAAGGCGCGGATGCACATCCTCGATCACATGGAGCGCGCCATCCCCGCGCCACGCACCGAGCTGTCCAAGTACGCGCCGCGGATCATCACGATCCAGATTCCGCCCGACAAGATCGGCGACCTGATCGGTCCCAAAGGCAAGACGATCCGCTCGCTGCAGGAGCAGACCGGCGCCGAGATCAACGTGGACGACTCCGGGCTCGTGACGGTGTCGGCCGTCGGCGAAGGCGGGGAGAAGGCCCGCGACATGATCCAGGCGATGTTCCAGACCCCCGAGGTCGGGAAGATCTACGAGGGCGTCGTGAAGAGCACCACCGCCTTCGGGGCCTTTGTCGAGATCCTTCCCGGGGTGGAGGGATTGCTGCACATCTCCGAGCTGCAACACGCCCGCACCGAGCGGACCGAGGACGTGGTCAAGAAGGGCGACCAGGTCAAGGTCAAGCTGCTCGAAGTGGACGAGCGCGGCCGGATGCGTCTGTCCCGCAAAGCGCTGCTCGAGAAGGCGGAGCCGGCCCGCTCGCATTGATGGAGACCGTCCGGCTCGACCGGGAGGTCCAGCAGACCACGGCCGCCAACGGGGTCGTGGTCCTGTCGGAGCGCGTCCCCAGCGTGCGGTCGGCGGCGGTGGGCATCTGGGTGCGCACCGCCAGTGTGCACGAGCCGCGTCCCAAGATGGGTGTCTCCCATCTGCTCGAGCATATGGTGTTCAAGGGCACCGAACGGCGCAGCGCCCATGACATCGCGCTCGCGCTCGAGTCGCGTGGCGGCTCCCTCGATGCCTACACCTCCCGCGATACGACGGCGTTCCAGGCGCGCGTCCTCGACGCGGACCTCCCCAGAGCGATGGATGTGCTCACCGACCTGGTGCGCCGGCCGGTGCTGCGGGATGCCGATCTCGAGCTCGAGCGGAACGTGGTGCTCGAGGAGATCAACACCGTCCTCGATACCCCGGACGACCTGGTCTTCGATCTCTCGGCCGAAGCCCTGTGGCCGAGTCATCCCTTCGGGTATTCGATCCTCGGGACCCGCGAGACGGTGAGTGCCCTGGCGGCGGATGATCTTGCCGACCTGCACCGGCGGGCCTACGTGCCATCCAACTGCGTCATCGCGGCCGCGGGCAATGTGGACCATGAGGCGTTGCTCGGCCTCGTCGCGGCGGAGGGGTGGTTCGCCGCCCCCGCCGGCGACGGCCATATCCCGGCGCGGCCCAAGCAGGTCCCGGCGGTGCGCGGCGCCGAGGTGCGGCAACAGAAGGACTCGGCGCAGACCCATATCGTTTTCTCGACCGACACCGTTCCCTTCGCCGACCCCCGCAAGTTCCCCCTGATGGTGTTGTCGAACGTGTTCGGGGGCGGCATGTCGTCCCGCCTGTTCCAGCGGATCCGCGAGGAACTGGCGCTGGCCTACTCGGTCTACGCGTTCACCAACTTCTTCAGTCATATGGGGGTGCTCGGCGTGTACGTCGGCACCCAGCCCAAGACGGCGGCTCAGGCGGCGGACGCGATCCGGGCCGAATTCGCGAAATTGGCCCGCGAAGGCCTGACCGACGAGGCGTTGAATGAGGCGAAGCTGCAGACGGAGGGGCAGCTGATGCTGGCGCTGGAGAGCCCGGCGGCCAGGATGTATCGTTTGGCGGCCTCG
This sequence comes from Gemmatimonadales bacterium, assembly GCA_035500495.1. GTDB lineage: Bacteria > Gemmatimonadota > Gemmatimonadetes > Gemmatimonadales > GWC2-71-9 > DASTHG01. The sequence continues at coordinate 8,326 of DATJXC010000007.1, read as the reverse complement.
GCGGTGCACGGCGAGCCCTATCGCAGTTTCGACCAGCTGCTGGGCGAGGTTCAGGCCGTCACCAGAGAACGCGTCGCGGCTACCGCGGCGGAATTCTTCGATCCCGCCCGCCAGACCGTGGTCTGGCTCGGGCCCAACGGAACGCAAGGAAACGGGGAACCGCGATGATCGTGGGCGTGCCGAAAGAGATCAAGACCGCCGAACATCGGGTGGCCCTCGTGCCGGCGGGTGCGGAATCTCTGGTGGGCGACGGCCACACCGTCCTGGTCGAGCGCGGCGCGGGACAGGGGTCCGGCTTCCCGGATGAATCGTACACGGCCGCCGGTGCGACGCTCGCGGGCAGCGTGGACGAGGTCTGGGCCAAGTCCGAGATGATTCTGAAGGTGAAGGAGCCGATCGAGCCGGAGTGGAAGCGGATCAGGAAGGGCCAGGTGCTCTTCACCTACTTCCATTTCGCGGCCTCGGAGTCCCTGACCAAGGCGATCATCGGCTCCGGCTCCGTGGCGATCGCCTACGAGACCGTCCAGCTGACGAGCGGCGAGCTGCCGCTGCTCACCCCGATGAGCGAGGTCGCCGGCCGGATGGCCGTCCAGGAGGGGGCCAAGTACCTGGAGCGCGTGCACGGCGGCTCCGGGATTCTGCTCGGCGGAGTGCCCGGGGTGCTTCCCGCCGAGGTGCTGATCATCGGCGGTGGCGTCGTGGGGACCAATGCGGCCAAGATGGCCGCGGGCCTCGGCGCCCACGTCACGCTGCTCGATGTGTCGCTCGACCGCCTGCGCTACCTCGCCGACGTCCTCCCCGAGAACGTAAACCTGCTGTACTCGAACCGGCACAACATTCTGGATCTGCTGAAGAAGGCGGACCTGGTGGTGGGCGCGGTGCTGCTGCCCGGGGCCAAGGCGCCGCACCTGGTCAAGCGCCCCGATTTGAAGCTGATGAAACCCGGGTCGGTCATCGTGGACGTCGCCGTCGACCAGGGCGGGTGCATCGAGACGATCAAGCCGACGACTCACGAAAACCCGACCTATGTCGTGGACGGGATCATCCACTACGCCGTGGCGAACATGCCGGGCGGGGTGCCGCGCACGTCGACCCTGGCGCTCACCAACGCCACCTTCCCGTATGCCAAGCGGTTGGCCCGGCACGGCTGGAAGCGGGCGTGCGCGGACGACGCCGCGCTGTTCCTGGGGCTGAACGTGGTCGACGGCAAAGTCGTGTACCCGGGTGTGGCGGAAGCCTTCGGCCTTCCCCTCGCGGATCCCAAACAGCTGGTGTGAACCGGCCCACCCCGGTGGTCCAGGTGCGGCGGCTGCCGCATCACGAAGGACTCCCGCTTCCCACCAGGCAGACCGCGGGCTCGGCGGGCTACGACGTCTGCAGCGCCGAGCCCGATTTTTCGATCCAACCGATGGAACGGCGCCTGACCCGAACCGGGCTCGCGCTGGCGATCCCTCCCGGATTCGAATGCCAGGTGCGGCCCCGCTCCGGCCTCGCCCTCAAACACGGGCTGACCTTGCCCAACACTCCCGCGACGATCGACTCGGACTACCGTGGCGAGCTGATGATCGCGCTCATCAACCTCGGGGCCGAGCCGGTGACGGTGGCGCGCGGCACCCGGATCGCGCAGCTCGTGTTCCAGCGGGTGGAGGAGGTGGAGCTACGGTCTGTGGATGAGCTGCCGGCGAGCGAGCGGGGGGCGGGGGGGTTTGGGAGCACGGGAGCCTGAATTGCGGATTGCTGATTGCGGATTGCGGATTGAGAGGGGAAGACCGAGGCTCGACACGTGATTCCGGTCCTGTGCTATCATCGGATCGGCGGGCCCCTCGAGCTGGGAGTTACACGCGTCTCTCGCAAGGCCTTTCAGCGACAGATGGAAGCCCTGGCAGTAGCGGGCTGGCGGACTGTCACGTTGTCAGCGTTCGCCGACGCACAGTTCGAGCAATCCGCAATTGCCAATCCGCAATCCGCAATCAGTCGTCAATCCGCAATCCGCAATCCGCAATCCACAATCTTGTTATCCTTCGACGACGGCTACGCCTCCCTCGCCGAGTATGCCTACCCGGTGCTGGCCGACCTGGGGTTCACGGCCACCACCTTCCTCGTGACGGATTTCGTCGGACGAGAGAACACCTGGGACGTGCGCTACACCTGGCGCCGGATGCCGCACCTCGATTGGGGCGCGATCGAGCACTGGGCGGGGCGGGGGTTCGAGTTCGGCTCTCACACGGCCACGCACCCGCGGCTCACCTGGCTGGAGGATCGCGCCGCGACGGACGAGCTCGCGCGCTCCCGGGCGACGCTCGTCGAGCGGCTCGGGCGGGGCGCTGGACGGGCCGTGGCGTTCCCGTTCGGCGCCACCGACCCGCACGTGCGGGCGCTCGCGAAAGGGGCGGGATACACCATCGGATTCGCAGGGGTGAGGGGCGACGGCCGGGACCCGCTCGATCAGCCGCGGCTTCCCGTGTATTCCTGGGACCTGGGTTCCGTCCCGCTGGGTTTGCGCGCCGGGTGGCTGGGGGATTCGGGGCGACTCGCCGCGCACCTGGCCAATCGCTGCGCCGTCGGGACCAGCTGGATGCTGAGACTCGCCGGATCGAGAAAAGCCCCGGGCGGCAGCGATTCTCGACTCTAAGCCGGGGCTTGCGTCCCGGGCCTCCGACCCGTAGTTGTGTGAGGCGTCACCAGGGCCCCCCCCACCCCCGGCGGCGGGACCCGGGCGAGACGCCGGACCGAGCGTCCTTCATACTCACCGTTTTCCGAGAGCGCTGCCCGTGCGGCTGATCCATCTTGGCCCCGTCGACTACGCCATCCTGCTCATCTATTTCGGCTTCGTCCTGGGCATCGGCTGGATGCTGCGGCGGTACGTCAAGAGCAGCGAGGACTTCTTCCTCTCGGGTCGATCTATCCCCGCCTGGATCGCCGGATTGGCGTTCATTTCGGCGAACCTCGGCGCCCAGGAGGTCATCGGGATGGGGGCCTCCGGGGCCAAGTACGGCATGATGACGAGCCACTTCTACTGGGTCGGGGCGATCCCGGCCATGGTATTCGTGGGGATCTTCATGATGCCATTCTACTACGGCTCGCGCGCGCGGTCGGTGCCCGAATACCTGAAGCTCCGCTTCGACGAGAAGACGCGGGGGTTCAACGCGATGACCTTCGCCGTGATGACCGTATTCTCGTCGGGCATCTCCATGTACGCGCTGGCGAAGCTGCTCGAGCTGGTGCTCGGGTGGAACTTCCATACCAGCGTCATGCTGTCGGCGATCATCGTGCTGGCCTACATCTTTCTGGGTGGTCTCACCTCGGCGATCTATAACGAGGTGCTGCAGTTCTTCCTCATCGTGCTCGGGTTCTTGCCGTTGGTCTTCCTGGGGCTCAAGGACGTCGGCGGGTGGGCAGGGCTGTCGGCCAAGCTCGAGACCGTCGCCACCAACGCCGGGTATTCCGCCGGCGCCTGGTCCGACTCGTGGCGGCACATGGGCTCCGCGAACGCCAATCCGATGGGCGTCGAGTGGTTCGGCATGGTCATGGGGCTGGGGTTCGTACTGTCGTTCGGCTACTGGTGTACCGACTTCCTGGTGGTCCAACGGGCGATGGCCGCGGACTCGATGACCGCCGCCCGTCGCACCCCGCTGCTCGCCGCGCTGCCGAAGATGCTGTTCCCCGGTCTCGTGATCCTCCCGGGGATGATCGCCATCGCCCTGCACGTCACCCGCGGCGGCCTGCTCCCCATCGGCGCCGATGGGACGCCGAATTACAACCTCGCTGTTCCGGTGATGCTCGCTCACTTCCTCCCGACCGGCCTTTTGGGACTCGGGCTCACGGCCCTGATGGCCTCATTCATGTCCGGGATGGCCGGGAACGTGACGGCGTTCAACACGGTGTGGACCTACGACATCTACCAGTCCTATATCCGGCCGGGGCAGTCGGACGCGCACTACCTGCGGATGGGGCACGCGGCGACGGTCTTCGGGATCCTGTTCAGCATCGGCGCGGCATACGCTACGACGCGGTTCAACAACATCATGGACATGCTGCAGCTGGTCTTCGCGTTCGTGAACGCCCCGCTGTTCGCGACGTTCCTGCTGGGGATGTTCTGGCGTCGCGCCACGGGCCACGGCGCGTTCTTCGGCCTCCTGACCGGCACCATGGCCGCGGCGATCCACCACGGGCTGACGCTGCCGCACGGGGCGGTGCCGGGACTGAAAGGGGCATTCCTGGGCACGGTCATGCATACCTACCCCAGCGAGATGGCGCAGAATTTCTGGACCGCGATCTACGCCTGGACCACCTGCTTTGTGGCCACGATCATCATCTCGCTGCTCACCGCTCAGAACAAGTCGGACGAGAACCTGAAGGGCCTGGTGTACGCCCTCACACCCCGACTGACCGACCACGACCTGCCCTGGTACAAGCGACCCGCGACACTCGGCGTTCTGGTGCTGGGGCTCACCCTCATCCTCAACGTCATCTTCTGGTGATCGCGCTATGAACCTGGACGTACGGCTGCCGATCGGGCTGATGTTCTCGATCTTCGGGGTGATCCTGACGGCGTACGGGCTGATCTCCGGCAAGGACATCTACGAGCGGTCGCTCGGGATCAACGTGAACCTCTCGTGGGGCCTGGTACTGCTCGGGTTCGGGCTGGTAATGCTGGCTTTGGTGATCCATGCACGGAGCACCCGAACCGACCAGACCGAGAATCACCCAGGGCCCCCCTCTTGAGCCGTTTGTAGTCGTCCTCCTTCCCTCGTTATGGAAGAGCTGAAGGCGCTCCGATCCCTCGCCAAGTCGCTGGGGGTATACACGAGCTACACGGATGGCCGTGGGCGACATGTCACCGTCGCGCCGGAGACGCTGGTGCGCGTCTGCGCGGCCGTCGGGGCAGCCATCACCCGCCCCGGCGATGCGGCCGAAGCCCTGCATGCGCATCGCGCGGCGGAGCATGCGGACTTGCTCCCGCCCGTTCTGGTAGCCTGGGAGGGCGCGCTGGACCCCTTGCACCTGAGACACGACGGTTCGATCAGGGCCGAGCTGCAGTTGGAGGAGGGTGAGTCTCACCATGCTGAGGTGCACGGCCGGGAAATCCGAGTCGGGCATCCGCTGCCGATGGGCTACCACCGTTTGACGGTTGAGGCCGGCGGTCGCCGAGCGACGAGCACGGTGATCGCGGCTCCGGTCCAAGCCTTTCGCCGGCCGGGCGACACTCGCAGCTGGGGCGTCGGCACCCAGCTGACCGCCCTACGGTCCGCCCGGAGCCGCTCGGTCGCGGACCTCCGGGACCTGGAGTCCCTGTGCCGGTGGATCCGGGAGCAGGGAGGGGACCTCGTGACCGTCCTGCCCCTGCTCCCCACCTTCAATGCCGACCCGCCCGAGCCGAGCCCGTACTCGGCCGTGAGCCGCCTCTTCTGGTCCGAGCTGCTGCTCGATCTGGGAGACGCCAATCGCCCTACCGACGCACCGTCCTCTCTGGACGTCACCCGGGCCAACGCGGAGGTCCGCGCCGCCCTGTCCGGACATCCGCTCCCCGATGGCGCGCTTCTCGATGCGGAGCTGGTGCGCTATGCCCAGTTCCGGGGCGCGCAGATCCGCCTTGGGAGAAACTGGCGCGAGTGGCCGACGGGCCCACGTGGTGGTACGCTCGAGCGCGACCATATCGATCCCCTTGAGGAGCGCTTCCACCTCGTCGCGCAGGTGCTCCTGCGGGATCAGATTCACGGCTTGCGCCGGCGTCTCGACGATGCCGGGATGCGCCTGGGGCTGGACCTGGCGGTGGGAGGCCATCCGGACGGATATGATCCCTGGTCGCGTCAGGCCCTGTTCGGGGACGGGATGTCGGTGGGGGCGCCGCCGGACCAGGGGTTTCCCAGTGGGCAGGATTGGGGCTTCTCGCCGGTGCTCCCTCAGGCCTCCCGCCGGGAAGGTCACCGTTACCTGGCGGCATCAATCGGGCACCAGGCAGAGGCCGCCGGTGTGCTGCGCGTGGACCATATTATGGCCTGGACGCGGCTCTATTGGATTCCGCACGGTTTCGGGCTTCACGAGGGGACCTACGTTACCTATCCGGCGAACGAGCTCTTTGCGGTACTCACCCTGGAGTCGCACCGCCATCGCTGTGAGGTGGTGGGAGAGAACCTGGGGACCGTACCGCCGGAGATCGGGGAAGCGCTGCCGCGACATCGGATTTGGGGGATGTACCTGGCGGAGTTCCAGTCCTCCTCCGTCCAGCCCGACGAGCCCAAGCCGCCCACGGAGGCCGATGTGGCGCTCGTGGGCACGCACGACACCCCGACCTTCGCGGGGTGGCTTGCCGGTATCGACATCGCCGAGCGAGTGCGCTGCGGGCTCCTGCCGGAGGCGTCGGTTCCGGAAGTGCGAGAGGAGCGCGAGGCCGCGGTGCAGCGCCTGGCAGCGAAACTGAACCGGCCGGTCGATGATCCGCGCGGCTTGCTCGGTGAGTTGCTGGAGTGGCTTGGCCGCTCGGAGAGCCCCCTCGTGATCCCCTGGATCGAGGACCTCTGGCTCGAGCCGGAGGGTGTCAACATCCCCGGCACGCGGTCTTCGGAGCGACCGAACTGGCAACGGCCGATGCGGCTCCTGCTCGATCAGATCTTCACTGACCCCGAGGTCGGCGTGCTGGTCCGTCGCCTCCACCACGCCCGCAATCCCTCCTAGGGCCTCTCCCATGGGAACACCGGCAGCATCCCCGAGCCACCTCCGTCCCAAGCCGTTGCTCTCGTTCTGGGAGATCTGGAACATGAGCTTCGGGTTCCTGGGGATCCAGATCGGGTTCGCGCTGCAGAACTCCAACGTGAGCCGGATCTTCGAGACGCTGGGCGCCAAGGTCGAGGACATCCCGATTCTCTGGGTGGCGGCTCCGGTGACGGGGCTCGTGGTTCAGCCGATCGTCGGCTACCTCTCCGACCGGACGTGGAACCGACTGGGTCGGCGGCGTCCCTATTTCTTCACGGGGGCCATCCTCGCTTCGCTCGCCCTCGTGGCGATGCCGAACTCGCCGGCCCTCTGGGTGGCCGCGGGGATGCTGTGGATCATGGACGCGTCCATCAACATTTCGATGGAGCCGTTCCGGGCGTTCGTGGGGGACAACCTCCCCGCGTCGCAGCGGGTCACGGGCTTCGCGATGCAGAGCTTTCTCATCGGCACCGGCGCGGTCGCGGCCTCGATGCTCCCGTGGATTCTCACCCGGGTCGGCGTGAGCAACGAGGCGGCCCCCCACGTCATTCCCGATTCGGTCCGCCTTTCCTTCTACCTCGGCGCGGTCGTCTTCTTCGCCGCCGTTCTGTGGACCGTGCTCAGGTCCAAAGAGTATTCCCCCGAGGAGATGGCGGCATTCACGGAGAACCAGGCCCGAGAGAGCCACGCCGGCACCAAGCGCACGCAGCAGGAATATGTCGCGAACGGCGGCCGGCAGATCCGTCTCGGTGTGGTCTTTTTGGTGGTGGGGGCGCTGTGCAGCGCGCAGCTCGCCCGGATGATGCGGGACGCGGGCACCCGGGGGAATGACCTGCGGGGGGTCATGATCCTGACCGCCGGGATCGGTGTCGTGGGCGTGCTCCTCCTCTTGAGCGGATTGATGCAGCGCGGCGGTCGTTACGACAACGGGTTTGTCACCATCCTGAACGACCTCGTCGACATGCCCAGGACCATGAAGCAGCTGGCCTGGGCGCAGTTCTTTTCCTGGTTCGCCCTCTTCGCCATGTGGATCTACACGACCGCCGGGGTGACGAGCCACATCTACCACGCCACGGACACCACCTCCGCGCTCTACAACGAGGGGGCCAACTGGGTGGGTGTCGGGTTCGCCACCTACAACGGGGTGGCGGCCCTGGTGGCGTTCGCGATCCCACCGTTGGCGAGGTGGTCCAGCCCGAAGGTCGCGCACATCATCTGCCTGATCTGCGGGGCCGTGGGGCTCGTCTCGATCTACTTCATCGCGGACCCGAAGCTCTTGCTGGGCTCGATGGTCGGAGTGGGGATCGCATGGGCCAGCATCCTGGCGATGCCGTACGCGATTCTGACCGGCTCGTTGCCGCCGTCGAAACTGGGCTACTACATGGGAGTCTTCAATTTCTTCATCGTGATCCCGCAGATCGTCGCCGCGGCGCTCCTGGGGTATATCGTCGGGCACGTCTTCGCGGGGCAGGCGATCTACGCCCTCCTCGTCGGCGGTGTGTCTCTCCTGCTCGCGGCCGCGCTGATGCTCCGCGTGGATGACCGGGACGACGGCTTGGCCGCCGCATGAGGCGGACGCTCATTGTCCTGGGACTGCTGGCGGGCGCCACGCGCGCTGCCGGCGCTCAAACGG
>DATJXC010000006.1:0-20558 GCA_035500495.1 Gemmatimonadales bacterium | reverse complement strand
CCCTTCGGTGGCTCCCCGGCGACGGTGACATACACCACCGTATCCCAGGCGTTGTGGATCCCGTCGAACAACAGCACCAACGCCGCCCCACCCGTGATAAAGAGCGCGGGCTCCGGATGCGCGGTGACCGTGATCCCGCCCACCGTCAGTCCCGTGTACGCCATACCCGGAAGGATCGCGTGCCACACCCAGTCCTCGAACACCGGCTGGTACCCGCTCTGGCGACGGGCCCGCTGGATCACGATCCCCGTGTAGATGATCCCCGCAATTCCGCAGAGCGTCAGCACCAGCGCGGCCTGCGACACCCGCGGCCACGGCGCGCTGACGACGGCCCCGAGCAGGAGCACCGCGCAAAAGTGCACCACCGTCGGCGTGCCGAAGGCATTCACTTCGCCCGCGCTCTTCGTCATCCTCCGGTTCTCCGACACCAACGCCATGACGACGAACTGGAGCCCCGTCAACGCCCCCGCCGATGACCCGACGATGATGTAGAAGTTCTCCCAGGCGTCGAACGGCGACATGGCCGCTTCAGTGCCCCGCGACCAGCCGCTCGAACCGCGGGTTGTCCCGCAGGGAATCGAAGGTGGGATCGATCTTGAGCCAGCCGGGCGAGACGTAGAACGGAATGGCGAGCAGCGGCTCGAGATGGTCCAGGGCCTTCTCGGGCTGCCCCGCCAGCAGATAGATCCGGACCAGCTGGAGCTGGAAATACGGGCCATTTTGGGCGTCCCGCGCGACCGGCCACTTCGCCACGGCCCGCTCGCCGTCGCGGATCGCCGCGTCGAAGCGCCCGTTATAGGCGAGCGCCACGGCCCGGAGCACCGGCAGCTGCGGGTCGTCGGGCGTATCGCGGAGCTGCGCCTCCCACGCGATGCGGGCGGAGTCGGCGTAGGCCCGTGCCTTCACCTGATTGCCGTGCAGGGCATAGACCTCGGCCAGGTCCATCCCCCAGACCCCGCGATTGTCGTCGAAGTACGAGAGCGGGAGCCGCAGCAGCTCCTGCTGCTGTCCCTCGTCCAGCAACCAGAACAGGTCCTGGTAGGTCGCGAGGTAGGCGATCAACAATCCGCGGTCGCCCTGTTGCAGCGCCGCATTCACGATCGCCCGCGCCCCGCCCAGATTGCCCTGGCTGAGCTCGAGCATCGCCCGGTTCTCGACGAGCGACACGTTGCCCGGAGCGAGCGCCAGCGCCTGGTCGAGGGCCTGCCGCGCCTCGGGATAGCGGCGCAATTCCCGGTAGGTCGTTCCCAGGATCATGAGATTGCGCGACGAGCGGGGATCGAGGGCGACGGCTTCGCTGGCATCGGCCACGGACTCCTGCCACTGCCCGAAAATCTGCTTCGTGAGGGCGACGCCCCGGCGTAGGGCCGCGTTCCCGGGCGCCAGTTGCAGCCCGCGCTCGAACTCCTGCCGCGCTCGCGTGAACTCGTGCTCGACGTTGAAATAGTACTGGCCCATGACCTGATGCGCCTCGGGCAGTCCGGGGGCGAGTGCCAGGGCGCGCTCCGCCGCCTGCCGGGCGGCCAGCCCATCGGCCGGCGTGGGGATACTGTTCGTGTACAGGATGTTGTGGGCCTGCGACAACCGGGCCCAGGCGAGCGCGAACCCCGAATCGAGAGCCACCGCCCGTTCGTATTCGGGGATGGACCGCCGCACCGTCACGGGGTCGAGCGCCGTCATCCCGCCGGAAATCCCCTCGCCCCGCAGAAAGGCGTCGTGCGCTTCCAGGTTCGAGGTCGGCTGCTCTTCCAGCCCCTGTCGTTCCCGGGCCCCGAGCGCCACGTCGAGCGCCGACGCCACCTGCCCCGCGATCTGGCCCTGCACCTGGAACACGTCGGTGAGCGCCGCGTCGAACGACTGCTGCCACTTCACCGCCCCGGTGCTCGCGTCGATCAGCTCCGGGCTCACCTGGACCCGGCTCGCGCTGCCATGTCCCTGCTGCCACCGCACCGCCGCCGTCAGCAGGTAACGCACGCCCAGCTCCTTGGCGATCTGCTGGGGCGGCTTCGCGGTATGGCGGTACTGCTCGGAGCTGCTCCGCGCCGTCACGAGTACTCCCGGAAGCGCGGAGAGCTTGCCCCGCACCTCGTCCGTCATGCCGTCGGCAAAATAGGCGTCGGCCGAATCGCCCCGGTTTTCGAACGGCAGCACGGCGAGATGCACATCCCCCGCGCTCGCCCCGCCGCGCCCGGGGCCGAGGAAGACAAGGATCAACGCGACGGTGACCCACAGCGCCCCGGCGACGCCACCTCCCCGGCCGGCGTTCCCCCACGTGAACCACCGGCCCACGCCGGTCACCGTCGCCCCCGCCCGCCGCCGGGCCTCGAACCGGCTCGTGGCCACGAGCACCCCGACGCCGACCGCGAGCAGCCCGACCGCCAGCAGGAGCGTCCACCGCGGCAGCCCCCACCGCGTAACCAGCCCGTAGACCACCGCGAGACTCACGACCGCCGCCAGCGCGAACAGCCCCCACACCCGCGCGGCCGACGGGCCGGCCGTGATGGCCGGCCGCGCTCCGCTCTTCACGGCCTCCCGCGCCGCGGCCAACGCCTGCTCCACCTCGACACCGGACGCGTACCGGTCCGACGGCCGACGCGCCATGGCCTTGGCCACGACCGCCGCCACGGGCGCCGGAACCCCGGCCCGCAGCTGCGAGACCGGCACCACCTCTTCAGTCAGACTCTTCGCCAGCACCGCTTGGGGGGTGGGACCGGTGTAGGGTGCCTGCCCCGCGAGCATCTCGTAGAGCACGGCGCCCATCGCGTAGACGTCGGCGCGCGCGTCCACCTCGGGCTCCCCCGAGGCCTGCTCCGGGCTCATGTACTGAGGGGTGCCGACCGCGAGCCCCGTCTGCGTCAGCGCCCGGCCGTCGTCGGTGGCCCGGGCGATCCCGAAATCCGCGACCAGCGCGTGGCCCTCGCCCACCATCACGTTGGCCGGCTTGATGTCCCGGTGCACGATGCCACGCCGGTGGGCATACCCCAGCGCCTCGGCCATCTCGCGGGCCAGATGCAGCGCCTCGTCCACCGGGAGCTGCCGCTCGCGGTGCAGCCGGTCGCGCAGCGACTCCCCATCCACATAGGGCATGACATAGTAGAGAAGGCCCCCGGTCTCCCCCGAATCGTGCACCGGCAGAATGTGCGGGTGCGTGAGCTTCGCCGCGATCTCCACCTCGCGCAGAAACCGGTCCGCGCCCAGTGTCGCCGCGAGCTCCGGTCGCATCACCTTCACCGCCACCTTGCGGCGGTGCTTCAGATCTTCGGCGAGATAGACCGTGGCCATCCCGCCCTCTCCCAGCACCCGTTCGATCCGGTAGTGCGAGGCCAACGCGTTGCGCACCTTGGCGACCTCCACCGCCCGCGTCGCCATCGTCCGCGACGGCATCCCCGGCTCCGAGGGCGTCGCCGCGCCGCAATGGAGGCAGAACTGCGCCTCCTCAGGGAGCGGGGTCTGGCAGGCGGGACAAGCGCGAGCTGGTGCCGTCACGATCTGATTTCCTTGATCTTCTGGAGGGCGGGAGGGTGCGGGCAACCCGCGAGCGAGTAAGCCTGACGCACGCGGTAAGATAACGCCCGCCCCATTCGGGGGAAGCCGCCGAATACCGTCACCGGGACCCGAACCACTGCCCGAACCTGCTAGTAGATCAGGTTCGGCAGGTTCTTCGAGCGGAGCGACTGCCGGAACTTCGCCACGTCTCCCGTCATCACCTGATCGAGCTGCCCCCGCGTCGCCTTCACTTGCCCTCCCAGCACAGCGGCGACGTCCCGCTGCGACTGCGTCGGCGCGAAATCCGAGCTCGCGACCGAGCCGGCCAGATACTGGAGCTGCTCCGCCGTATGCATCGGCCACCGCAGTTGATCCTGCCCCCGACCGGTCACGCGCGTCTGAAACAGCTGCGCTTCCACAGCCAACAGCTTCTGGTCGAGCGAATCCCCCGCGGCCCGCACGTCCGCCACCGTCGAGTCCCCCGCGAGCGTCGCCTTGAGCGCCGCGAGCTGGCCCCGCAATACCTCGATCCGGTTGATCATCGCCACCGCGCTGTCGAGATCGGTGACGATCCCGCTCACCAGCTCGGCTTGAGCCTTGAGATCCGCGTCCGTGGCCCCGGTGTTGGGATCCTTGAGCACGCTGAGGGGCTGCGTGTAGGTCTGCCCATGCCACGCCAGTCGCACCGTGTAGCTCCCGGGGGGCGCGAGGAGCGAGATCCGCCCGACCCCCGGCGCCGGAGTCCCCTCGGGCTTCACCGGCACCCACGCGGCGAGCGACGGGCTGACCCGCAACTTGGCCTCGAGCGTCGGCTCAGTGCGCAGATCCCACCACACCCGGTTCAGGCCGGGCTTGGGCACCTGCTTGATGGTCCGCACGACTTTGCCCGCACCATCCAGAATCTGGATCGCGAGCGAGTCCTTGGTGGCGCTGTCCGTTACCGAGTGCAGCCAGTAATGCACCGACGCGCCGTACGTGGGGTTCGACCCGACCGTCGGATCGTCCCCCGCTTCCCACGGACCCTCGAGCCCGCGGAACCGATAGGCCGCCCGCGGCGCGAAGAGATAGGCATCCTTCGCCGCCACCTCCGGCGTCCACGCCCGCAGGCCTGAGAGATCATCCAGGATCCAGAACCCGCGACCGTAGGTCGCGATGACCAGATCGCCGAAATGCTCCTGGACGGCGATGCCGTAGACCGGGGCGTGCGGCAGGTTGTTCTGCAGCGGCTGCCAATGCCCGCCGTCATCGAACGAGACGTACAACCCGTTCTCCGCGCCGGCATAGAGGAGCCTGCGCCGCGCCGGATCTTCCTTCACGGTGTGGATGTAGCTCAGCGGACTCTTCGGGATGCCGTTCGTGATCAGGGTCCACGAGGCCCCATAGTCCGTCGTCTTGTAGATCCAGGGGTCCCGGTTGTTCACCTGATGCCCGTCCACGGCGACGTACGCGGTCCCGGTGTCGAACCGCGACGGCTCGATGCTCGTGATCGTGCCCCAGTCGACGAGCCCCTTCAGGTTGGCGGTGACGTCGGTCCAACTGGTGCCGCCATTCCGCGTCACCTGGACCTTGCCGTCGTTCGTCCCCGCCCAGATGAGCCCCTTCATCAACCGCGACTCGGCGATGGCAAAGACGACCCCGGAGTACTCGACCCCGATGTTGTCGGGCGTCAGTCCCCCGGACGGTCCCTGCCGGGTCTTGTCGTTGCGGGTGAGATCGGGACTGATCACGCGCCAGGTGACCCCGCCGTCCGCGGTCGCATGGACGAACTGGCTGCCGACGTACACGGTGTTGTGGTCGAACGGCGAGATCGTGAGCGGGAAGGTCCAGACGAAGCGGTACTTCACGTCACTCGCCGGATACCCGACGGTCGCGAGCGGCCAGACTTCGATGCTGCGGGCCATCCCGTTGCGCACGTCGTAGCGAGTCACGATCCCGCCCAAGCTGCCGAACCCTGAGGCACTGGACCACACGATGTTGGAATCGACGGGATCCGGCGTGGCCCACCCGCTCTCCCCGCCGCCCACCGTTTCCCACATGCCGCGGGCGATGTCCCCCGCGCGACTGTTGCTGGGTCCCCGCGCCGAGGGACCGTCCTGCATGTTGCCGTAGACGTAGTAGGGGATCCGGTTGTCGACGGTGACGTGATACATCTGGGCGATCGGGAGCTGCACCCGGAGCCACGACTTACCGCGGTTGGTGGTGATCGAGAGGCCGCCGTCGTGGCTCACGATCATGCGGTTGCCGTTGGTGGGATCGATCCAGATGTCGTGATGGTCGCCGCCCGGGACCTGGGCGTCGGGAGGGTCGATGATGGTGTGCCCGCCGTCCAGCGTCTTGGACCAGCTGGCGGCGAGGAAGTACGCCTCGTTCTCGTTGTCCGGCTCCGCCGCCATGCGGTTGTAGTAATGCGTGCGGCCCGCAACCTGACGGTCCTGGCTCACGAGCTGCCAGCTGCCACCCCCGTCATCGGAGCGGAACAGCCGACCGGTGTCGGGCTGCGCGATGTTCACGGCCGGCACCCCGTCACCGGTTTCGATCAGCGCGTAGATCCGGCTCGAATTGGCCTTGGTCATGGCGAGCCCGATCTTGCCGACCGGTTTGGTCGGGAGCCCGCTGCCGCCGAGGCGTTTCCAGGTCGTGCCGCCATCGGTCGAGGACCAGATCCCGCTGCCCTTCCCGCCGCTCATCCGCCCCCAGGTGTGGACCTCAACCTGCCAGAATCCGGCGAAGAGGATCCGCGGATTGTTCGGATCCATCACGAGGTCCGACGCTCCTGTGCTGTCGTTCACGAACAACACACGCTCCCAGGTCTTGCCGCCGTCCATGGTGCGATAGATGCCGCGCTGCGGCTGCGGCCCGTAGAGATGCCCCAGCGCCGCGACGTAGACGATGTCGGGATTGGAGGGATGCACGACGATTCTCGATATCCGCCCGGTCGAGTCGAGGCCCATCTTGTTCCAGTGCCGGCCCGCGTCGGTGGACTTGTACACGCCCCACCCGATCGACACGTTGGACCGGATGAACGGTTCCCCCGTGCCGGCCCAGACGACGTTCGGATCGGAGGGCGCGACGGCGAGCGCGCCGACGGAAGAGACCGGCTGGTCGTCGAACACCGAGGTCCAGTGGATCCCCCCATCCGCGGTTTTCCAGAGGCCGCCCGAGGCCGCGCCCGCGTAGTAGACGCTCGGATCACCCGGGACACCGGTCACCGAGGTCACCCGATTCCCGGCGGGACCGATGAACCGAAACTGCAGGGACGCGAAGGAGGTGGAATCGATGGCGCCGGGGGTAGCCGGCGGCGTCTTGGACTTACCCTGGGCTTGAGCGACTATCGGCGCAAGCAGAGCGAAGACCAGGAGGACGGGCCGGGCAGAACGACGGAGCAGCATTGCAGATCCTTAGTGAGGCAGGGATGAGGAAGATGCAGCTTCAAGGGCTAGACGCCTAGACGCCCAGACGCCTAGCGGTTCATAGGAATCAGCGATCAGGAATTCCTAGCCACTCACTGCTCACAGCCGCTAGGCGTCTCGGCGTCTAGGCGTCTAGGCCATGGGCGTCTCGACGTCTAAGCGTCTGGAGCTTACCTAAGGGCCTGAACCACGGGCATTCGCGCCGCCCGCCACGCCGGGAAAAACCCTCCGATGACTCCCATCACCACGGCGAAAATCACCCCGGAGAGGAGCAGCCCGGGCGTGATGCGGAAGCTGAACGCGATCTCCGAAAAGCTCGCCCAGTTGGTCGTGCTCGTGACGATGCCGTTGACCGGGAGGGCTAAGAGGCCTCCGACAATCCCCCCGACCAGGGCGATGAACGCCGACTCGACGAGGAAACTGAGGAGCACGCTGCGCGGGCGGAACCCGAGGGTCAACAGGACCCCGATCTCCGGCGCCCGCGATGCGACCGCCGCATACATCGTGTTCACGGCACCGAACACGGCACCGACCGCCATGATGCTCGTGATCAGCCAGGCCAGGATCCGGAGAATGCGGCCGAGCAGCTCCGACTGTTCCATGTAGAAGTCGGACTCCCGGTGCACGTCCACCGTGACCCGGCGATCCCCTTCCCAGGCGCGCTTGACGTCCTCGAAGGCGGCCGGGTCCGACAGCCGCAGGGTCAGCGACTGGAACACGTTGCCCCGGAACACCGGCATGAACTGCTCGTTCTCGCCCCAGATCTCGGACTCGAACGCCGAGCCGCCGGCCGAGAAGTGACACACCACCGTCCAATCGCGTCCGCCGAAATGCAGTGACTCGCCCACCGCCGTGTGCTCGAACCGGCCGACGAGGTTCTTGCCGAGGCACACTTCGGCGTGACCCGACTCGGGGCGCTTGCCCTGCTCGATCCGCAGGTTGGCCCGGACGGTCCAGACCTGATCCGACACCCCACGGGCGACGACGTTCTTGAGGGCCATCGTGTCCCCGTTCTGAGCCAGCGGCACGATCACGTAGACCTCGGGGCTCGCGAGGGGACGTCCATCACTCCCCTTCGCGACCTGCGGCTCGGCCGTCAAAATGTCCGTCGTCTCCCGCTCGAGCCCGCTCGAGAGCTCGGAGTCGGCTCCGCGGCGCAACACCAGCACGTTGTGATCGGATCCGGTGCGCACCAGCGCGGCGCGGAACCCGTCCGCCAGGGCGAGCATCCCGATGAACACGGTCACGACGAGCGCCACGCCCAGTGCCGTCAGTGCCGTGGACACGGGACGCTGCAGCACGCTCCGGACATTGTAGAGAATGGGGATGTGCATCATTCCACCGTCCTCAAGCCCTGCACCACGGGCAGGCGAGCCGCGCGCATCGCGGGCACGAGCCCGCTCGCGAGCATGAGGAGGAAGGCGATGGAGGTCCCGAGCACCAACGTGGCGACCGACACGTCGAACCCCGGGAGGAATCCGGCGGCGTTGAAGTTGGTCGCCCGGTAGAGCAGCTTGGCCCCGCCGAGACCGGCGGCGGCCCCGGCCAGCGTGATGATCCCGGTCTCGAGCATCACGAGACCGAACAGGCGTCCGTCGGAGAAGCCGACGGTCTTCAACACCGCCACCTCCTTGGTCCGCTCCCGCGCGCTCATCATCATCGCGTTCGCCGTCACCAGGAGAATCGCGAACACGACCGCCATCCCGATCGTGTTCATGAGCAGCGAGACGTTCCCCCACATGGTGGCGAACCCCGCCTGGAACGCCTTCTCGGTCCCGGTCTTCGTGGGCGACGAGGAGCTGCGGTACTGGTCGTCCACGGTCTTCGCGATCTGCGGCGCGGCATCGGCGTTGGCGATCCGCAGGATGTACCAGCCCACGATGCCCGCCCGGCCGATCCGCTCATCGAGATAGTCATGATGGAACAACAGCATGTCGTCGCCGATCGACCGGTTGGCCGGGGTGTACACCCCGCGGATCGTCAGCGTCCAATCCCCCGGGAAGATCGTCCCCTGCAGCGTGACGTCCTGTCCCAGCCGCCAGCCGAAGACCTCGAGCAGCCGCTGTCCCACGATCGCCGATGTCTTCTCGTGGAGGAACGCCTCCCGCTGATCCGGCGGGAGCTGCAGCTCGGGATAGAGATCCAGGTACGTGGCGGGGTCGACGGCGAAGTTCGCGAAGAACCGTTTCCCGTCCCCGTACCGTCCGCCGAACCAATTGGCGTAACTGACCCCCGTCACACCGGACACGGTGGCGAGCCGGTTGGCGTAGCTCAACGGCAACGGGAAGACGAGCCCGGTGGCGTTCTGCACCACGAGCCGCTGGGCGCTGCCCGCTGCCGCGTTGCGCGCGATCGTCGTCACCACCGTGCGCAGCGACGCGAACAGAAACAGCGCCAGGGCCACGCTCGCCACCGTCAGCACCGTGCGCCGCTTGTGGCGCGTGAGGTTGGCCCAGAGCAAGGGGAGGAATTTCATGCCTTGACCCCCTTCTCGATCAACACGCCCTTCTCGAGGTGCAGGACCGTCTTGGCCCGCTCGGCCGCGTGAGCGTCGTGGGTCACGATGAGAATCGTCTTCTTGAACTCATCGTTCAGCCGCCGCAACAGGGCCAGCACTTCCGCCGAGCTCTTCGCGTCGAGCTGCCCCGTCGGCTCGTCGAGCAGAATCACGGTGGGGTCCGCGACGATGGCCCGGGCGATGGAGGTGCGCTGCTCCTGCCCGCCGGACAGCTGCCGGGGATAGTGGCGCAGCCGGTCGCCCAGCCCCACCACGTCCAGCGCCAGGCGCACCCGCTCGTCGCGCTCGCGCTTGGAGAGATTGGTGAGGAGCAGCGGCAGCTCGACGTTCTGATACGCCGTCAGTACCGGGAGCAGGTTGAACTGTTGGAACACGAACCCGATGTGGCGGGCGCGCCACCCGGCGAGCTGGGCCGGCGTCATCGCGCTCACCATCGCGTCGGCCACCTTCACCGTCCCGCTCGTGGGCCGGTCGAGTCCGGCGACCAGGTTCAACAGGGTGGACTTGCCCGACCCCGACGGCCCCATCAGGGCGGTGAAGCTCCCCGGCTCGATATCGAGGGTCAGTCCGGCAAACACCTCGATCTTCTCGGAATCGCGCTGAAACGACTTGTGCACATCGCGGATTTCGACCAGGGCCATGAATGACTCGTGGGTTAGGGTGTGGCGACTCGGACGCGCATGCCCGCTTTCGGCGTGGCGACTCCTCCGACCAGGATCTGCTCCCCTCCGGTCAGGCCGCCCCGGACCTCCCGAAAGTCGCCGCTCACCGGCCCCGCGTCCACCGGCCGCGGCTCGAGGCGACCTTGGCGGACCAGCCAGACGATGGTACGGCCGTCCTGCTCGCGAATCGCCGCCGCCGGGAGCCGGAACACGAGCGCGGCGCTCCGGCGTGCGGCGGTTCCCCCCTCCCCCCCGGCTCGCGCGCTGGCCGGCTCGAGAAAGTCCACGCGGGCGGCCATCTCGGGCAAGATGCGCGGGTCGTGATCGAGGATGCTCACCTTCACCTGCACGGTGGCCCGCTGCCGGTCGGCGGTCGGCACCACCTGTCGCACCTTCGCTCGGAACGCCGTGTCGGGGTAGGCATCGAGCGTCACACGGGCGGGTTGGTCACCGTGAACGCGCCCGATGTACGCCTCGTTGACGTCCACCTCGACTTCGAGGGACCCGAGATCGGCCATGGTCACCACGGCGCCACGGGTGAGCCCGCCCCCCACCGATGGAGCGACGACCTCTCCCACCTCGGCATCCTTCCGCAACACCGTACCGGTGAAGGGGGCACGCACGATCGTGTTATCCAGGTTGGCGTGCGCGAAGCGTAATCCTGCCTCCGCCGCCGTCACGCGCGCGACCGCCGCTCTCGCCCGCGCCTCGGCCTGGGCCGCTTTGCTCACCGCCGCATCGAGGTCCTGTGGTGAGACGAGCTCCGTCCCGCCCTGGCCGGCTTTGATGTCCTGCAGCCGCTTCGCCTCGCGCTGCAGCTGATCCCGATCGGCTTCGGCCTCGACCCGCTGGGCCTGGGCGGTGGCCATGTTGGCTTCCGCCTCGGCCACCTGGGCCGAGAAATCGGCGCTCTCGAGCCGGGCGATCACGTCGCCCTTGTGGACGAACGAGCCTTCGCTCACGCCGAGGTAGGCGAGGCGTCCCGGGACCTTGGAGGAGACCGACGCGTGCGTGCGGGCCACCACGTAGCCGTTCGCGGTCACGCTGGCGGCGCCGCCGCTCGAGCCGGTCGCTCCCGTCGGCGTCGCCACGACGACCTGCACCGTGTCCGCCTTGCCGAGCAGGGGGCGGAGGATCAGGAGGACCGCGACCAGCAGCACTACCGCCCCGCCGGCAAAGAGGAGATTGCGACTCACCGCCAGCTTGAGCGCCGGGGACGGCGCATCCCGGTCGATGCGGAGCCGCGAGAGATCCGGCGGGGGGGGCACTGGAGCGGTCATCGCTGCGGAATCTAGACTGCGGCGCATCGAGATAGGAACTATCGGCCCAGGCCTTGGCCGGTCTAGCTTTGTGGCATGCTGCTCGGGACCAAGCACCAGCGGGCCGCCGCGCTCATCGCGGTGCTGGGGATCGCCCTCCTGTGGGCCCTCGCTCCCTTGGCCACGGGCCTGCTGGGGATCCCGGTCCTCTACGTGATCGTGCGACCGGTGTACCGCTGGCTGGTGAAGCTCGGCGCCGGCCCGCGCACGGCGGCTGCCACGGTGATCATTCTGACCCTGGCGATCCTCATCCTCCCCAGCGCGATGTTCGCGGCTCTCGTGGCCGGCGAGGCCCAGAATATCGCCGGCAATCTGGCGCAGAGTCCCCTGCTCACCCGGCTCAACGAGCTGCAGATCGGGCAGGTCCATGTCGGCGAGCAGCTCGCGGGCATGGGTGAGCGCGTGGCCGACTGGATCGCGAACTCGGTGTTCAGTTTGATCGGTGCCGTGACCCGCCTGGCGCTGAATGTCGTGATCGCCCTGTTCGGGCTCTACTATCTCCTCCCCCACTCGAGCGAAGCGTGGGACGCCCTGGTCCCCTATGTCCCGTTCTCGGCGCGGAACACCGCGCGGCTGCTCACGCGCTTCGAAGACGTGACGATATCCACCGCGATCGGTACCGGCGCGGTCGCGGCGATTCACGGATTTCTGGTCGGCAGCGCCTTCTGGGCGACCGGTCTCTCTCAAGGCGTGTTCTGGGGAGTCGTGACGGCGGTGCTCTCGATTCTGCCCGTCGTGGGCAGCGGTCTCGTCTGGGGGCCCGGAGCGATCGCGCTCTGGCTGGGTGGCCACGAGGCGTTCGCGATCGGTATGGTCGTCTGGGGGCTGGTCGTGGTGGGGAACGTCGAATACCTGGTGCGCCCGCTCATCTTCAAGCGCTGGGCGCACATTCACCCGGTGATCACGCTGGTGGGGGCACTGGCGGGAGTACCCTACTTCGGGATTCTGGGACTGCTGATTGGACCGCTCGCGCTGTCGTACTTCTTTGAGTTGATCAGGATGTACCAAGAAGAGTATCTCGAAACGGGAACTTGACAGGCAAGACGGCTAGACGCCGAGACGCCTAGCGGGTCTCTCTCCCCTTGCCTTCCAGTAGAGAAAGACCGGGATTCCGAGCAGGATAAGCGCGCTTCCGATCACTGCGTTCTTGGGATTCGAGATCACCGCGCTCACCACGACATACCCCGCCGCCAGCACGAACAGCGCGGGCGTCACGGGATACCCCGGCACCCTGAACTTCCCGACCGCGGGTGAGGTATCCCGCGCGCGGAACACGAACAGTCCCGCCACCGTCAATCCGAAGAACAACCAGTCCCCGAACGAGACATAGTCGACGAGCTGCCCGAACGTACCCGACAGGGTGAGCAGGATAGACCAGACCGCCATCACAAGGATCGCGGCGGTCGGCGTCCGGTACACCGGATGCAACCGCGCGAGCCGCGGGAAGAAGACGCCGTCCGCGGCCATCGCCTGAAGCACGCGCGGGGTCACGAGAATCACCAGGTTCAGGAACCCGAAGGTGGAGGCGGCGATCCCCGCGGCGATGAAGCGCGCGCCGGCGTTGCCGAGCGCCTGGCGCATCACGTCGGCCGCGGGCGCCGTGCTCGCCGCGAGTCCGTCGAGCCCGAGCACTCTCAGGTAGGTGATGTTCGCCAGGAGATACACGGCCACCACCCCCACGACGCCGAGCACCAGGGCGCGCGGCAGATTGCGCTCCGGATCGATGATCTCCTCGGCGATGAAATTGGTCTGTTGCCAGCCCCCGTAAGTGAACACGATGGGGACGAGCGCGACGCCGAGGGTCGCGACCACCCCACCCAACCCTTCCCCGACGGGCAAGGACGGGCCGGGACGGGCGAGGGGCAGACTCGGAATGAGCGCCACGATGGCGAGCCCGGCCACGATCATGACGGTGAGGGCGACGAGCTTCAGGATAGTGAAGATGTTCTGCGTAATCGCCGCCGGCTTCACCCCGACGTAATTGATCCCGGCGAGGAGGACGATCGCCCCGACGGCCAGCGGCACCCGGAGCGACGGGTCGAGACCGGTGAGGGACAGGAAATAATCCGCGAAGGTGATGGCGACCGCCGCCATCGCCCCCGTGGTCATGACGAGGAGCAAGGTCCAGCCGTAGAGGAATCCCGCGAGCGGCCCGAAGGTCTCGCGCAGGTAGACATATCCCCCGCCCGCCTTCGGCTGCCGCTGCCCCAGCTCCCCGAAACAAAACGCACCGATCAGCGCGATGAGGCCGCCCAGCACCCAGGCCAGGAGAAACAGGAACGGCGAGCCGACCCGCTGGGCCACGGCCGCCGGAGTGCGAAAGATCCCGCCACCGATGATGCCGCCGATCACGGCCATGGTGCCGGAGAAGAGGCCCAGGCGGCGGGCGTAGGTGGTCAACCGGGAAATGAGACGCGGGAAGGGGGAAGGGAGATCATGAGGGGTCCAACAATGTCTTCAAAGGGCGTCTGCGTCTACCCTGTTACACCGTTTCGCTTCTAACGCGTCCCGCTTCCCCCGTCCCGCTTCCCGATTGATCGCAGGATCTCCCGCCGCCACGCCGCCCGCTTGATGACCTTCCAGTACGCTTCGAGCTGCGCCGAATCGAGCCGCTGAACCCCATCGCGGGTTACGCCGGCAGGGGGTGGAAACAGGTTCGCGAGGCGATCGAAGACGGCGGCGCGCTGGGCGGGATCGACCCGCTCGAGGAGGTGCCAGAGCGACACCGCGTCCTCCGCCCGCGCGGCGGTGAGCGCCCGGCGCACGGCGGTCGCGCCGCCGGCCGCGAAGTCGAAAGAGGCGAGCGCCGCCCGCAACGCCGCCGGCGCATCGGCCACGACCGGAATGCCGGGTCCCATTCCCGGTCGCGTGGCGACACTCGCGCCCAGCGGGACGATCGAGCGGCGTCCCTGCCATTGGAACTCCACGTAGCCGGCGGTGACCCGCAGCAAGCCGGAGCCCGCGGAGTCCACCGCGAGGGTGTAGGCGCAGCCGAGGTCGATCGCCGTGCCGGCGTGGGTGTCGACGAAGAACAACCGCGGTGGCGCGTCCACCTTCGCCGCGATCACGCCGTGATCGAGCGCCAGGCGGTGCTCCGTCGCGCGAGCCTGCACGAGTCGCACCCGCGACCCCGGCTGAACCTCCACCTCGCCGATGTCGCCGACCGCGATCATTGCCCGGGAGGAGTCATCGGTCGTGAGCCAATCGCCGACACGAATCCGCCCCGAACCAGCCAGGTGAGCGTCGCCCACAAGCGGCCGCCCGGCCAGGCGTAGCACGGCCCACGATCCGGCCTCGCCCCCCCTCCAGGAGCGAATACCGATGGCCACGACCAGGACCGCTGCGGCCGCAAGCGGCACGACCCACCATTGCCACTTCGCACTTCGCACTTCGCGCTTCGAAAGTCTGTCTTTGATCCCCGGCCACAAATCCCGCTCCGGTTCGATGCTCCGCGGGAGCTTTCCCACCCGGTCCAGGAGATCCCGGAATTGGGGGTCGTCGTCGCGTGGGGGGAGGGTCATGCGCCGAGCTGCTCCCGCAGCAGCCGCCGGGCGCGGAACAGCTGCGCCTTGGAAGTCCCGACGGCGATCCCCGTCATCTCCGCGATCTCATCGTGCGAGTACCCTTCGATGTCGAACAGGACGAACACCTCGCGCGCCCCTCGGGGCAGCGCCGCGATGGCCCCCTCCAGGTCGATTCCCAGTCCCGCGGCCCGGGCGGGCGGATCCCGTTCCGGCTCCACCAGCGCCGGGTCGGCCAAGGTGACGATCCGGTCCTGGCGGCGCCGGTCCTTGCGTCCGGCTTCGAACACCACGTTCACCGCCAGCCGGTACAGCCAGGTGCCGAATGCGCTTTCGCCCCGGTACTGACCGAGCCGCTCCCAACAGCGCACGAAGGCATCTTGCGTCAGCTCTTCGGCGCGGCCCCGCTCACGGACCAGCCGTAAGCACACGGCGTACACCCGGCCGACATGGCGGCGATACACCTCGGCGAACGCCACGTCGTCCCCGCCCTGCGCACGCCGGACGAGCAACGCATCCGAGTCGGCGACCGACGCCGCTCGGCCGGAGTCTCTAGGAACAGCGGCCGGCACGCTGATACGATGCCGCTCAGGCGGTCCCGGTTGGAACCACCTGAGCAGCGAGCCGAGACCGGAGGGTCAGCGATTCCAGCGGTGCGGGAGGAGCGGGCGTTTCGCGGCGACCAGCGCCGCGGAAATGGGCGGCGCCGGTACACCTGGATCGCCAAGCGTCAGGTGCCCGTCGCTGGGCACGATATCCGTCGGCTCGTTGGGGGAACCGATCAGCGCGCCCAGGTTCATGTTCCCATCGTCGTTCCCGAGCAACGTCAGGGGAATGGTCATCGTGATCGACTGGGCATCGTAAGTCGGCATCACCGTCCCCAGCGAGTCGTTGGCGTCGTACACGGTGAACGACCCGTTCGCGTTCTGGAACAGACTCACGATGTATTCGTCGCCCAAGCCGGAAACGCCGGCGTCGCTCGCGGGCCGATAGTAGTCGCTCGCCGATTCGAATCCGGTAAGGGTGTTCTGATCGGCATCGATGTCGATGTATCCCCCCACCGAGGTCAACGCCCCGGCCAGCCATGGAGAGATGGCGTTGTGGAACGTCAGCACGATCGTCAGCGAAGACCCTTGAGTGGCGGACAACGACGCCACATCGGGCTGCCCAGCGTCGACCCCGAAGGTGTCGCCGGCCGCATCCGCGATATTGGCGCTCGCGGTCAACGTCTTGAACGTGCTCGCGAACGCGGTCGCCGAGATCCCGCTGGCGCTCTTGACGCCCGTCGTCACCTCGATCTTATAGGTCCGATTGTTCCCGAGCGTGCCGCCGGGGGTCAGGCGCACGTCCTTGTCGCCGTTCTCGAGAGCGAGCGTGCTCGGCGCGGCGATTCCCTTATAGGTGAGCCGGATCGTCGATGAGGTCACGGAAGCCGGGTTCAGTGCCTCGGAAAAGCTGAGGACGACGTCCGAGGACAGGGCGACATCCGTCGCCGCGGTGGATGGGACTACCTGCGTGACGGTGACGGTCTCGCCCGGCCCGCTGCTGCTGGAACAACCGATCGAGACGGCGAGCGATCCAAGGGCGATACCAATGAGACGGCGCATGGGCTGTCCTCCGCGGGGGCGTGACGGGGCTTCACGGCATATACCCCGCTATCCGGCCATCCGCCAGTCGCCCGGACGGCCTGGCCCTACGGCAACCGGATTCCGTGGGTGAGGCGGGCGAGCTGGTCCTCGATCGCTTTCTGCGCCTGGTCGAGCTGCCCCTGCTGCGCGCCAAGCCGGCTTGCGGCGTCCGCCGCCAATCCGGCCACCTGGGATTTTGCCTTGGCGACCTGCTCGTTCACGGCCGCGTCCACCTGCGCGCGCACCCGGGCGTCCGCGGCCTTCACCTGGTCACCAACCAGCGCCTGCACCCGCTCGGCCACCGCCCGGTCGAGATTGGAATGGACATTGAGACGCGGTGCCGTCAACGTACCGGACAGCTCCGCCGTCAAATCGAGCTGGTGAATCCCAGAGACTACCTGCCAGACCAGGCTCGCGGCCTGACCCGACGGCCCTCCTCCAGAGTCTCGCACCCACTCCGCTTGCGCGGTGCTGACGGACCAGCGCCCGCGCAGCGAATCGCCCACCAGGGAGAATCCGAAAGCCACCGTCCCTCCGCCGGTCTGACCGCTCCCGGGTGAAAGACGGATACCGAGCGAGGGCAACCGCAAGTCCGGGAGCGCGACGTGCTGGACCACGCCTCCCGCGGTATCGCGCGATAGCGGATGCACATGATCGAACAAGGCGCCGGCCTGAATCCCGGTCGCGGTCGCGTCGAGGGTGGTAGGCCGGCCATAGAGCGCCGGATCGCTGGTGAGACCGCGCAACGTGCCGGCGTAGGCCTGTGGCTGCGCGCCCAGAAAGAAGGAGAGCTGGGCCTCACGCAGCAGGAAGCGCGGGAGCGCGTGCTCCTGGGGGAAGCGCACGTTGGTCCCGGCCATGCGCACGCGCTTGGGCGCCGGATCTTCGTGGGGGAGCATCCCGGCCGGCATGTAATGCCGCGCCAGCTGGGTGTAGTGGATCGCCCGCTGGAACTTCTCCACCGCGGCGGGACCGAACAGCACCCAGCCGAGCGACGTCGCGTCGATCGGCGGGAGCTTGACCAGCGACCGCGCGAACGCGTAATCGCGCTGCCGGGCGTCCTCGAGCCCCGCCACGTCCTGCTGCAGGGCCTTGGTCCCTTGCGTGACGTTGCGTTGCAACGCCGTCAAGCGGTCGCGGGTCTGTTTCACCTGGTCCAGCGTCCGGCGGGCATCGTTGATCAGGGCGAAGTCGGTGGCCGACGCCTTCTGCAGCCGGGCCGCGAACGCCCTAGCCGAATCGGCGGTGCCTTTCACGTCCAACCCCTGCTCCGCGGCCACCCAGGCCTGGCGGCTCGAATCGGCCCGGGTGACCAGGGCCTGGGCGTCGTGCACCGTCCGGAGGTTGCGCGGGTCGAGGCTGTCGATCGACAGCTTGCCCGCCGCCAGCTGCAGCACCGGTACCTGTAACGCCGGTTGAGCGGCCCAGGAGCGCGTGTTGGCCATGATCTGCGAGGTGGCGCTTGGCCCTTTGGAAGGAACGATGCCGCTCGAGGTCCGTCCCGTGCCGAAACGCAGACCCGACGCCTTGAGCTGGTCGATCACCACTTTGCGCTCGAGCAGGGGGAGGATCGCGATGTCCGCCACCAGCTCGTCCGCCTGGAACAGGTTCTTCAGAGAATCGAACGGGCTTGCGACCGTCATTCCCCCGATGATGACCTGTCCCTGGGTGAGCGCGATGTGAAAGCGGTCCACCTGGACCTTGGCACCGAGTGCCGCGGTACCGCCCTTTTCGAGCGCCATCCGGCCGAGCCGGTCCGCGAACAGCAGCCACAACGCGACGATCAGGATCAGGAACAGTCCCAGCGGGATCACCGCTTTCCACCGGAACAGAGCGATGCGCGCGGGGGGGCTCATTGTGGCTTGAACAGACGGTACAGGTTGTAAAGCTTCGAGGCGGTGATCGCCCGATACACTCCTGATTGCATCACCTTGGGCGCCACGTGGACGCGATAGCGGTCCACGCCGACCCGCGCCAACAGGTACAGCGGGACGAATGCGGCGCAGGTGAAAACGACGCTCCCCAGCACGACCGTATTGTTGAAGTTGGTGAGCGGAATGACCGGGGTGTTGTACAACCGGGTCCACAGCGGGGTCAGCGCCGGCGTTTCCAGCAGCAGCACCCGCCCGATCCGGTGGAACACCGGATCCAGGAGAAAACCGAGCGGCGTCGCCAGCGCCCATCCGAGCATCGCGCCGCCGAAGGACACATTGAGCAGCAGAATCAGCGCGAAGACGACGAGGTTGTGGAGGTTGGGGAGTGGCGTCAGTCCGAGAAAGGCTCCGAGCGCCATCCCGGCCGCGACCTGCCCGGGAGTCCCTTCCGAATGCAACGTGTTGAAGAGGCTCTGCAGCAGCTTCAGGAGGATCATGCCGGAATATCAACCCGGGACTGGAAATGAAAACCCCCCGCACGCTGACGCATGCAGGGGGTAGGGGGAGAATCGCCCGGAGGGCCCCGTCAGACCGTCACCGATTGCGAGTACACCCGCCGATCCATAATGGCGCGCCGGTCGAGACCGGTCCGCCGATCCAGCATCATGCGCCGATCCAACCCGCCGCGGACGTCCTGATCCACGGTCGCGTCCTGGTGGCGGCGCTCTTTGGCTTGGCGCCGCTCATTATCGTTTCGCCTGGTAGATCCGGTTCGACGACCACGCATGCGCCGCTCCGTGTTGTCCATGGGGGTGAGAACTCCCGCCCGAGGTTGCGGGGATGCAATTCCTATGCCCTTGGCCGGCCGCAATTTACCCCACACCAGCGGCCCTGAAATATGGCAAGTCCGCTACACCATGTGTCGGCCGAGCGATACTCGAAATTACCCCTCCTTTCCCTTCCAGGTCCAGAGCAGGTTTCCGGCCGCCCGACGTGGCACAGATCCCGCTCAACGAGAGCCCCAGTCGTCTAATCCGAGAAGTCCCGTTCTGCTCGCTCGCTTACAACTGCACTTGCGTTGACTTCATAGGGGGACCTGCCAGCTTCCTCACATATGGCTGCGACATCCGTTGCCGAGCTCGCTCCGGGCGTGGCGCTGCGCGCGCCAGTGGACGACACCGCCCTGCGGATTCTCACACCCGAGGCGGTCCGCTTCCTCGCAGAGCTGGCTCGCACCTTCGAATCCCGCCGCCAGGCGCTGCTGCACGCCCGCGCGGCCAGGCAGCAGCAGCTGCTCAAGGGGCAGCTGCCCGAGTTCCTGCCGGACACGGCGGAAATCCGCGAGGCCGACTGGACGGTGGCCCCGATCCCGCACGATCTGGCCGATCGGCGCGTGGAAATCACCGGGCCGGTCGACCGCAAGATGATCATCAACGCGCTCAACTCGGGCGCGAAGGTGTTCATGGCGGACTTCGAGGACTCGCACACCCCCACCTGGCGCAACAACATCGAGGGTCAGATCAACCTGCGCGATGCCGTCGCCGGAACGATTACCTTCGCCAGTCCGGACGGCAAGCACTACGCCCTGGGCAAGCGCCCCGCCACTCTCATGGTCCGTCCCCGCGGCTGGCATCTTCCGGAAAAGCACCTGTGGGTGGACGGCGCCCCGCTGGCCGGGGCGTTCTTCGACTTCGGTCTCTGTTTCTTCCACAATGCCCGGGCGCTGATCGCGAAAGGGACCGGCCCGTACTTCTATCTCCCCAAGATGGAGAGCCATCTCGAGGCCCGGCTCTGGAACGACGTCTTCAACTTTTCCCAGGACGCGCTCGGCGTTCCCCGGGGGACGATCCGCGCCACCGTGTTGATCGAAACGATCCTGGCCGCGTTCGAAATGCACGAGATACTCTACGAGCTGCGGACCCACTCGGCGGGGCTCAACTGCGGACGCTGGGATTACATCTTTTCGTTCATCAAGAAGTTCCGGCACCGTCCGGAGTTCGTGCTCCCCGACCGCGCGCGGATCACCATGGACAAAGCGTTCCTCGCCGCGTACGTCGATCTGCTGATTCAGACCTGCCATCGGCGCGGCATCCATGCGATGGGTGGGATGGCCGCCCAGATCCCCATCAAGAACGACGAG
>DATJXC010000005.1:0-19875 GCA_035500495.1 Gemmatimonadales bacterium | reverse complement strand
CCGGACGACGGATGTGACGGGGTCGGTGGAGCTGCCGGCGGGGGTGGAGATGGTGATGCCGGGGGACAACACGAAGATGGCGATCGAGCTGATCACGCCGATTGCGATGGAAGAGGGGCTGCGGTTTGCGATCCGCGAAGGGGGCCGGACGGTCGGGGCCGGCGTGGTAACGAAGATCAAGAAGTGACAACGGGGGTTTCATGGCAGGCAAGATCCGCATCCGGCTCAAAGCGTTCGACCACGCCCTGATCGATCAGGCGGCGGCCGATATTGTGCGCACCGCGGAGAAGACGGGCGCCACCGTGTCGGGGCCGATCCCGCTGCCCACCAAGCGGCAGATGTGGACGGTGCTGCGCAGCCCGCACATCGACAAGAAGAGCCGGGAGCAATTCGAGCTGAAAACGCACAAGCGGCTGATCGACATTCTCGACTCGCGCTCGCAGACGGTCGATGCGCTGACCAAGCTCGACCTGCCCGCTGGCGTGGACGTGGAAATCAAGGTGGGTAGCTGACAGCCGACGGCTGACAGCTGAAAGCGACCATGAACGGACTGATCGGTAGAAAAC
Source organism: Gemmatimonadales bacterium (assembly GCA_035500495.1). GTDB lineage: Bacteria > Gemmatimonadota > Gemmatimonadetes > Gemmatimonadales > GWC2-71-9 > DASTHG01. The sequence continues at coordinate 19,309 of DATJXC010000005.1, read as the reverse complement.
TCGGGATGACTCGGCTGTTCGACGCCGAGGGGACGGCGGTGCCCGTGACCGTCATCGAGGCGGGACCGTGCCCCGTCGTGCAGGTGTTGGCGGGTCAGGTCCAGCTGGGCTTCGGCGCGAAGAAGGCGAAGCGCACGTCCAAGGCTCTGGCCGGCCACGTCAAGGCCGCGGGCTTTGACACCGCGCCGCGGGTGCTCGAGAGCTTCGCGGTGAGCGAAGACCCGGGCGTGAAGGCGGGCGAGCAGGTGACGGTCGCCATCTTCACGGCGGGCGACCGGATCAAAGTCTCGGGCGTCACCAAGGGGCGCGGGTTCCAGGGCGTCGTGCACCGCCACCACTTCGGCGGCGGGCCGAACTCGCACGGCAATACGCGGCATCGCAAGCCGGGCTCCATCGCGCCGGGCACGGATCCCTCCCGCATCATCAAGGGCAAGCGCATGCCCGGGCACATGGGCGCGCGCCACTTCACCGAGCTCGGGCTCATCGTCGTCAGAGTCGACGCCGAGCGCAACCTGTTGTTCGTGCGGGGGGCGGTTCCGGGCTCCATGAACGGACTCGTCACCGTGCGGAAGCAGGGAGGCAAGAGCCGCCATGATTGAGGCTCCGCATTTCTCCGCGGCCGGCGCCAAGAAAAAAGCCGTGTCCTTGCCCGAGACACTCTTCGACGGCCGGGTGAACGAAGCCGTGCTGCACCAGGCGGTGGTGACCATCCTCGCCAACCGGCGGCAGGGGACGCACCAGACCAAGACGCGGAGCCACGTCTCCGGCGGCAACCAGAAGCCGTGGAAGCAGAAGGGCACCGGCCGCGCGCGCCAGGGCTCGACGCGGGCGCCGCACTGGCGGCACGGCGGCATCGCCTTCGGGCCGCATCCGCGGGATTACCGGTTGGGCATTCCGAAGAAAGTCCGGCAGCTGGCCAAGAAGTCGGCTCTGAACGCGCGGGCCCGCGAGGGGGCGTTGCTCGTGGTGGATCCGCTGGGCTACGAGAAGCCCAAGACCAAACCCTTCGCCGACCTGTTGGCCAAGCTGGGCCTCGAGGAGCAGAAGGTCCTCGTGCTCACGGCGGCCGCGCCGGAGACCCACGCCCAGAACGTGTACCTGTCGGGTCGCAACATCCCGAACGTGCGGGTGCTGCGCTTCACCGACGCGTCGGCCTACGAGATTCTCTGGTCGGACGCGGTCGTGGTCGAGGCGACGGCGCTCGCGGCCTCAGAGGCGGAGGCGACCGATGCCTGACTTGCACCAGACGATCGTCGCACCGCTCGTGACCGAGAAGACGTCGGCCGCCTATCAGGCGCGCAAGGAGTATGCCTTCCGGGTTCACACCGAGGCGACCAAGCCGCAGATCAAGAAGGCGATCGAGTCGTTGTTCAATGTCACGGTGACGGACGTCCGCACCATGGTGGTCCGCGCCAGGCGCCGTAGCTACGGTCGCTACGTCGGCCGGCGGGGGCCGTGGAAGAAGGCGATCGTGAAGCTGAAGGACGGCGACGCGATCCAGGTGTTCGAGGGCTGATATGGGGATCCGACAGTTCAAGCCGGTGACAGCCGCGACGCGGTTCCGCTCGGTATCCGATTTCGCCGAGGTCACGCGGGCCACGCCCGAGAAATCGCTGCTCGAGCCGCTGCACCGCACGGGGGGCCGCAACAACAAGGGCCACGTGACGATGCGGCGCCAGGGCGGCGGGCATAAGCGCCAGTACCGCCGCATCGATTTCCGGCGGGAGAAGTTCGGCATTCCGGCGCGCGTGACGGCGGTCGAGTACGACCCGAACCGCACCTGCCGCATCGCGCTGGTGACCTACGCGGACGGCGAGAAGCGTTACATCCTCCATCCCAAGGGACTGAACGTGGGGGATGCGGTCGTTTCCGGGCCGGGCTCCGACATCCGCGTCGGCAACGCCCTGCCGTTGTTCGAAATCCCGCTGGGCACCACGGTGCACAATATCGAATTGCGCATCGGCCGCGGTGGCCAGATGGCCCGCTCGGCGGGCGCGGCGGTCCAGGTCGTCGCCAAGGAAGGGAACTACGTCACCCTGCGGCTCCGCTCGACGGAGATGCGCATGGTGCGCGGCGAGTGTCTGGCGACGATCGGCGAAGTCGGCAACGCGGAGCACGAGCTGCTGCGGGTCGGCAAGGCGGGCAAGAGCCGCTGGCTCGGGAAACGTCCCAAGGTGCGTGGTGTGGCGATGAACCCGGTGGATCACCCGTTGGGCGGCGGCGAGGGCAAGTCCTCGGGCGGCCGGCCCCCGGTGTCGCCGTGGGGCAAACCGGAAGGCAAGAAGACGCGCCACAAGAAGAAGTCATCGACGCGGCTGATCGTTCGCGGTCGGAAGCGGGGGAGGGCGACCCAGTAATGGCACGCAGCGTCAAGAAGGGCCCTTACGTCGAGGAGTCGCTCCTCGTCAAGATCCGGGCCTTGAACGAGAAGAACGAGAAGAAGGTCTTCAAGACCTGGTCGCGGCGCAGCACGATCACGCCCGAGTTCGTGGGGCACACCCTCGCGGTGCACAACGGGAACAAGTTCATCCCCGTGTACGTGACCGAGAACATGGTGGGTCACAAGCTGGGTGAGTTCGCCGCCACGCGGCTGTTCCGGGGCCACAGCGTCAAGACGGCCGCGGAGCGCGAAGCGGAAGCGAAGGCCGAGGAGCAGCAGTAATGGAAGCGCGAGCGATCCAACGGACGGTGCGGCAGTCGGCGCGCAAGATGCGGCTGGTGATCGACCAGATCCGCGGGCGCGCCGTGCCCGAGGCGTACGCCATCCTGCGCTTCTCCAAGAAGCTGGCGGCGCAGCAGATCCACAAGGTGCTGAAGTCGGCGGTCGCCAACGCGGAGCAGCAGGCGCTGCGCCAGAACCAGTCGCTCGACGTCGACCGGTTGCGCGTGCGCTATGCGGTGGTCAACGAAGGGCCGACGCTCAAGCGGTTCACCGCGGCCGCGATGGGCCGGGCCACGCCGATCATGAAGCGGACGAGCCACGTGGAGATTCACGTCGCGGCGACGGAGGCGGCTCCCGCGGCGCCCCAGGCGCCGCCGGCGGCGAAGCCCGCCAAGGCGGAAGCGAAGGAGAAAAAGGTGTCCAAGGCGGCGGCGAAGCCTGCGTCGCGTGGGAAAAAGAAGGCTTTGGCCGGGGCGAAGTCCCGGCGGAAGGAGTAGTCAGTGGGCCAGAAGACGCATCCCTACGGGTTCCGGCTCGGGATCATCAAGCCGTGGCGCTCGCGCTACTACGCGCGGCGGAACTTCCCCGAGCTCCTGAAAGAGGACGACCTGATCCGGAAGTATCTGAAGACCAGGCTGTCTCACGCGGCGATCGCCGACATCCATATCGAGCGGCGGCCGGGCAAGGTGACGGTCACCGTGCATACCGGTCGGCCGGGGGTCGTGATCGGGAAGCGCGGCGCCGAGGTCGACAAGTTGCGGGATGAGCTGGCGCAGCTGACGGGGAAGGAAGTCGGGATCAACGTCGAGGAGATCAAGCGGCCCGAGCTCGAGGCCCAGCTCGTGGCGGACTCGGTGGTGCACCAGCTGACGCAGCGGGTGTCGTTCCGCCGCGCCATGAAGCGCGCGGTCCAGAGCGCGATGCGCATGGGCGCGCAGGGGATCAAGATCAAGTGTGGCGGCCGGTTGGGCGGCGCCGAAATCGCGCGTGTCGAGGGCTACCACGAAGGGCGGGTCCCGTTGCACACGCTGCGGGCGGACGTGGACTACGCGACTTCCACCGCGCGGACGACCTACGGGACGATCGGGGTGAAGGTCTGGATCTTCAAGGGTGAGAAGGCCGAGGAGTTGGCCGGCCGCACTTACTCGACGGGTGTGTGACCGATGCTGGCTCCCAAGCGCGTCAAGTTCCGGAAGCGGTTCAAGGGCAACACCAACGGCCTCGCCACGCGCGGCAACACGGTGGCGTTCGGGCACTATGGGTTGATGTCCCTCGAGCCCGGCTGGATCACCAACCGTCAGATCGAAGCCTCGCGCGTGGCGTTGACGCGCGAGATGAAGCGGGGCGGCAAGGTCTGGATCCGGCTGTTCCCCGACAAGCCGATCACGAAGAAGCCGGCCGAGACCCGGATGGGGAAGGGCAAGGGGAATCCCGAGGGCTGGGTGTGCGTGGTGAAGCCGGGCCGGGTGATGTTCGAGGTGGAAGGCGTGGAAGAGGAGCTGGCGCGGCTTGCCCTGGGTCGGGCGGCGGCCAAGCTGCCCCTCAGGTCCAAGTTCGTGAAGCGGGAGGAGCGCTGAGATGGCACGGCAGAAGGCGAGCGACCTCCGCCAGCTGAAGACCGAGGAGCTGGAGCAGAAGCTCGCGATCCTCGTGGAGGAGCGGTTCCGCCTGGGGTTCCGGCGGGCCACGGAGGCGATCACGAATCCGCTGCAGTTCCGGACGATGCGCCGGGAGATCGCGCGGATCCAGACCATATTGCGCGAGAGGAAGACGGCATGAGAGGCCGCCGCAAGACCCGCACGGGCGTCGTGGTGAGCGACAAGCGGACCAAGACCGTGACGGTGTCGCTGGTGCGCCGCTACGCGCACGGATTCTATGGCAAGCAGGTGGTGCGGAGCCGCAAGGTGGCGGCCCACGATGAAACCGGCGCCAAGCTGGGAGACACCGTCCGGATCATGGAGACCCGGCCGCTGTCCAAGACCAAGCGGTGGCGCGTGGTCGAAATCGTCGAGCGCGCGAAGTAAGAAAGGGAACGAACCGTGGTACAGCAGGAATCGATACTCAAGGTCGCGGACAACTCGGGGGCGCGGCGCGCGCTCGTGATCCGCGTGCTCGGCGGGTCCAAGCGGCGCTACGCGGGGCTCGGCGACGTGGTAGTCGTCACGATCAAGGACGCCATCCCCACCGGCCAGATCAAGAAGGGCGAGGTGGCCAAGGCGGTCATCGTGCGGACCGCGAAGGAAACCAAGCGGCGGGACGGGTCCTACATCCGGTTCGACGAGAATGCGGCCGTACTGATCACCGACGACGGAGAGCCACGGGCGACCCGCATCTTCGGTCCGGTGGGTCGCGAGCTGCGCGAGAAGAAATTCATGAAGATCGTGTCGCTCGCGCCGGAGGTGATCTGATATGAAGCCGTTGGTCTATAAGAAGAGCCGCCGCGTGCGCGGGACCGAGCCGGTCCGGCACAAGATGCACGTGGCCAAGGGTGACACGGTCCGCGTCATCCGCGGCGATGATCGGGGCAAAGAAGGAAAGATCCTCCACGTCTACCCCAAGCGGTTCCGGGTCGTGGTGGAGGGCGTCAACATCGTGAAGAAACACAAGCGCGCCGCCTCGTCCCAGCAGGAGAGCGGCATCATCGAGTTCCCGGCGCCGATCGCCGCGGCGAACGTAATGCTGCTCGACCCCAAGTCGGGGCTGCCGACCCGGGTACGGCGGCGGCGCGATAAGGACGGCACGGTCGAGCGGATCGCGGTGAAGTCGGGCCAGGCGATCCCGCGGGTGAGGTGAGTATGGCGGAGACCAAGGAAAAGAAGCAGAAGGGCGGCGGCAAGCCGAAAGGCAAGGAAACCGAGGCGGAGCGCGCCGCACCGGAGACCCCGGCCGAGCCGGCGCCGCCGGCGCGGCTGCACGCGCATTACGAGCAGCGGGTCCGGCCCAAGCTGCAGCAGCAGTTCGGGTTCGGGAATCCGCACGAGATTCCCAAGCTCAAAAAGATCGTGCTCAACGTGGGGATCGGGGAGGCGCTGAAGGAGCCCAAAACGCTCGAGGCGGCGGTCGCCGAGCTGGGCGCCATCACCGGCCAGCGGCCGGTGATCACGCGGGCCAAGAAGTCGATCGCGAATTTCAACTTGCGCCAGGGCGTGCCGATCGGGTGCGCGGTCACGCTGCGCGGGGCGCGGATGTACGAGTTCCTCGACCGCTTTATCAGCGTGGCGGTGCCGCGGATGCGGGACTTCCGCGGGCTCCCCACCAAGAGCTTCGACGGGCGCGGCAACTATACGCTGGGCATCAAGGAGCAGATGATTTTCCCGGAGATCGACTACGACAAAGTCGAGAAGATCCATGGGATGGACATCACGTTCGTGACGAGCGCGGGGCGCGACGACCGGGCCCTGGCGTTGCTGCGGGAAATGGGATTGCCCTTCCGCGGCGAAACCGCCGTCGCGATCGGCTAGGAGAGAACCGCATGGCGAAGAAGTGCTGGATCGAGCGAGTCAAGCGCGGGCCCAAATTCAAGGTACGCGGCTACTACCGCTGTCAGCGGTGTGGCCGCAGCCGGGGGACACTCCGGAAGTTCGGGCTCTGCCGCATCTGTTTCCGTGACCTGGCGCTGCGCGGGGAAATCCCCGGCGTGCGCAAGGCGAGCTGGTAAGGCGGGAGGCGAGATGAGCGTGATGGACCCCGTCGCCGATATGCTCACCCGGGTGCGGAACGCCTGTATGGCGGGCCACCGCCGGGTGGACATGCCGGTGTCGAAGCTGAAGGTCGAGATCGCCCGGCTGCTCCGGGACAACCACTACGTCCAGGACTTCAAGGTGCTGGACGACGGTCGTCACGGGCTGCTGCGGCTGTACCTGAAGTACCACAACGATGCGCCCGTCATCCGCGAGCTGCAGCGGGTCTCGGCGCCGGGCTTGCGCCGCTACGTGAAAGTCCGCGAGATCCCGCGAGTGAAGAACGGACTGGGGATGGCCATCCTCAGTACGCCGCGGGGGATCATGTCCGATCGCGAAGCGCGCACCGCCCACCTGGGCGGCGAGCTGCTCGCCGTGGTCTGGTAGGAGGGGCCATGTCGCGAATCGGCAAACGACCGGTCCCGCTCCCCAAGGGCGTCACCGCGGCGGTCGAGGGGCATACGGTGGCGATCAAGGGCCCCAAGGGAGAAATCAGCCGCACCTTTCATCCCGAGATGACCTTCGCCGTCGCCGACGGATCCGTGGTGGTCACGCGGCCTTCGGACGAGAGCTTCCACAAGGCCCTCCACGGCCTGTCGCGGACGCTCGTCGCCAACATGGTCGAAGGCGTGACCAAGGGCTACGCCAAGACCCTCGAGATTCAGGGGGTGGGGTACAAGGCGGAGACCAAGCCGTTCGGGGTCCAGCTGGTGGTCGGGTTCTCCCACCCGGTCCCGTATCATGCCCCTAAGGGCATCAAGATCTCGGTCGAGAACAACACGGTCGTGAAGGTCGAAGGAGTGAATAAGGAACTGGTCGGACAGGTGGCCGCCGAGCTGCGGGCCATCCGGCCGCCGGAGCCGTACAAAGGGAAGGGGATCCGTTATCAGGGCGAGCAGGTCCGGCGGAAGGCCGGGAAGACCGCCCAGGCGGCCAAGTAACCCATGCGCTCAATACGAAAAATCAAATCGGGGGCGGACGCCCGGGCCCGCCGGCACCTGCGGGTCCGCAAGAAGATCCAGGGCTCGGCCGCGCGGCCACGCCTCGTCGTATTCCGGTCGTCCAAGCATATCTACGCGCAGCTCGTGGATGACGAGCGTGGCGTGACCCTGCTCGGTGCGTCGGACCGCAGTGACGGGATGACGCCGGAAAGTCCGAAGAAGACGGCGAAGAGCTTCGCCCTGGGACAGCTGATCGCCGCCAGGGCCAAAGATAAGGGCATCACCCGGGTGGTGTTCGATCGGGGAGGCTACCAGTACCACGGCCGCGTCAAAGCCGTAGCCGACGGGGCCCGGAAAGGCGGGTTGGAGTTCTAATGCCGGACGATCAGGAGCGGCAACGCGTGGAGGGGACTGCCCCTCAAGGAACGGCTCCGGAGACGGTCAGCGCCGGGGGCATCGGCGCCGACGCGGTCGGTGGCGAAGCGCCGGCCCCTCCTGCGGAGGCGGCCCGCGAGCATCGCGGAGGCGGCCGGGGCCGGGGACGGGGTGGACGGGGGCGTGGCGGCCGGGGCGAGCGGCGCGAGGAGCGCCAGCCGCGCGAGGGCGATGGCACCGTCGAGAATGTCATCGCGATCAACCGGGTGGCGAAAGTCGTCAAGGGCGGGCGGCGGTTCAGCTTCAACGCGCTCGTCGCCGTGGGGGATGGCCAGGGACATGTCGGCGTGGCGACCGGGAAGGCGAACGAAGTCAGCGAAGCCGTGCGCAAGGCCGTCGAGGCGGCGCGGCGCAAGATGGCCGAGATCCCGCTGACCGGCGGCACCATCCCGCACGAGATCATCGGCAAGCATGGGGCCGGGCGCGTGCTGTTGAAGCCCGCCGCCTCGGGAACCGGCGTCATCGCCGGGGGCCCGGTGCGGGCGGTGCTGGAGTGCGCCGGCGTGCGTGACATTCTGACGAAGAGCCTGGGCTCGACCAATCCGCATAACATGGTGCGGGCGACCATGGATGGACTGACGCGCCTGACGACCGCGCGCCGGGTGGCCAAGGAGCGCGGGATCGAGGTGGAAGCGATCCCCTACAAGGCCCGGCAGGAGGCCGTGCATGGCTAGGAATCCACCCACCCGGAAATACCGCAAACGGAAGCCCGGGCGTGATCCGGTGTTGCCGCCGGTGGGGTCGGGGACGCTCCGGATCGAACAGCGGCGCTCGGGGAGTGGTCACCCCGCGCGGCTTCGCCGCACGCTGGAGGCGTTGGGGCTGAAGCACTATCAGGACACCGTAGTCCAAAAGGACACGCCCGCGCTGCGCGGGATGCTCTACAAGGTGCGCCACCTCGTGCTGGTGACGCGCGAGAAGGGGAAGTAAGCGATGGCGAAGACGAAGCAAGCCGCGGCCGAAACGCCGAAGCTGACGCTCTCGACCCTGCGGCCGCCCAAGGGCTCGACCACCGCTCGGCGGCGCGTCGGCCGCGGGCCCGGCTCAGGGCTCGGCAAGACCTCCGGCAAGGGGAACAAGGGCGAAAAGGCCCGCGCCGGCGGGGGGCGTCGCCTCGGGTTCGAGGGCGGCCAGATGCCGCTGATCCGGCGCATTCCCAAGCGCGGGTTCACCAATCCGTTCAAGCAGCCCGCCCAGGTGGTCAACGTGCGGCACCTGTCGCATCTGGCCGAAGGATCGGACGTCACGCCCGAGACGCTGTTCGGAGCGGGGCTGGTCCGGCGGCCCGATCATCCCATCAAGCTGCTGGGGATGGGCGACGTCCCGCGCAAATTCGTCGTCAGGGGCGTCATGGTCTCCGCATCCGCACGGCAAAAGATCGAGCAGGCCGGCGGGACCATCGAGGGCTGACGTGACCGCTCCCCGGATTCCCAATCTGTTCAAGGTTCCGGAGCTGAAGGAGAAGATCCTCTTCACGCTCCTCTGCCTCGTCGTCTACCGGATCGGCGCGCACATCGCGACGCCCGGGGTCAACGTCCAGGCGATGGCGGACTATCTCACCAACAACGCCAAGGGGACACTGCTCAGTCTCTACGATCTGTTCGCCGGTGGCGGGTTCGGCCGGGCGACGGTCTTCGCGTTGGGAATCATGCCGTACATCTCGGCCTCCATCGTGTTCCAGCTCGCCGGCCCCGTCTTCCCGGTCATCGAGAAGATGCAGCGCGATGAAGAGGGGAAGAAGACGCTGACGCAGTGGACCCGCTACCTGACCGTGGTGCTGTGTCTGGCCCAGGCGTATGGCTACTCCTTGTTCGTGGAGTCGCAGATTCCCGGCGCTGTGGCGCACCCCGGCTTCGGCTTCCGGTTGACCACCGTCCTCACGCTCACCACGGGCGGCGTGTTCGTCATGTGGCTGGGCGAGCAGATCACCGAACGGGGACTCGGCAACGGCGCCAGCCTCCTCATCTTCTTCTCCATCGTCGAGCGGATCTGGCCCGAGACCCTGCGGACGATCGAGGCGCTGTTTGCGGGCTCGCTGCGGTTCGTCGTCCTGCTCGCCGTTCTCGCGATGATGGTGCTCGTCGTCGCGGGCACCGTGGCGGTCACCGTGGCCGCACGCCGCATTCCGATCCAGATCCCCCGTCGCGTCATGGGGCGCGGGCGCATTCAGGAAGGGCAGAAGACTTTCATCCCACTGCGCATCAACTCCTCGGGAGTGATGCCGATCATCTTCGCCCAATCGCTCATCATCGTTCCGGGCACGCTCGCCGCGTTTTCGAACGTGCGGTTCTTCAAGACGCTGTCGTCCTACTTCACCACCACGTCTCCCGCCTATCTGGTCTCGATGGGCCTCCTGATCGTCTTCTTCGCCTACTTCTACACGTCCATCATTTTCAATCCGGTGGACCTGGCGGAGAACCTGAAGAAGCAGGGCGCGTTCATTCCGGGGGTCAAGCCGGGGGCGGCGACGGCCGACTACATCGACGAAGTCCTGTCGCGCATCACGCTACCGGGGTCGCTGTTCCTGACCTTCGTCGCGCTGCTCCCGATCGTCATCGGCAACATCATGAACATGCCGTTCGGCTTCGGCGGCACGGCGCTCCTGATCGTCGTCGGCGTGGCGCTGGACACCGTGCAGCAGGTGCAGCAGCACCTCTTGCTGCGCCATTACGACGGATTCATGAAAGAAGGCCGGGTCCGCTTCCGCGGCCGGTCGGGCTGATCGCGGCATGTTCATCTTGCTCCTGGGCGCGCCGGGGTCCGGCAAGGGAACCCAGGGGCAGCGCCTCGCCGAACGGCTCGGCATCCCCCGGATCTCCACCGGGGACATCCTGCGGGCGGCCGTCAAGGCCGGGACCCCGCTCGGCAAGCGAGCCAAGGCCTACATGGACAAGGGCCAGCTCGTTCCGGATGCCCTGATCCTGGATCTCATCAACCAGGAGCTGGCCAAACCCGAAGCCAAGGACGGCGCCGTCTTCGACGGCTTCCCGCGCACGGCGGCGCAAGCCGAGGCGGTGGACAAAGCCCTGGCCGCCAAGGGGCATCGTCTGGCGCACATTCTCCTGCTTGATGTGCCGGAGGAAGAGCTGGTGAAGCGCCTGCTGGCCCGCGCCGGCGAGCAAGGTCGCAGTGACGACACCGCCGAAACGGTCCGGACGCGCCTCGTCGTTTATCAGCAAGAGACCGCGCCGCTGATCGCCCACTACGCCCAACGCGGGGGCGGGGGTGGCGGGATCGTGCACCGAGTCCCGGGTGTCGGTACCATGGACCAGATCGCCGAGGAGATCCGCCGGATCATCGGGCGATGATCACCATCAAGTCGGCGCGCGAGGTCGAGACGATGGCGGCCGCCGGCCGGATCGTGGCTCAGACCTTGGCACTGATGGGCCGCACCGTCAAACCCGGAGTCTCCACCAAAGAGCTCGACCGCCAGGCCGAAGCGTTCATCCGCAGCCACCCCGGGGCGCTGCCCTCGTTCAAAGGGTTGTACGATTTTCCCGCCACCTTGTGTACGTCGATCAATCAGGAAGTCGTCCACGGAATTCCCTCAGCCAAACGGGTGTTGAAGGAGGGCGACCTGCTCTCGGTCGACGTCGGCGTCAAGCTCGAGGGGCTGCATGCCGACTCCGCGGCGACGTTTCCCGTCGGGCATGTCAGCGCAGAGGCCGAGCGGTTGATGGAGATCACCCAGGCGGCGCTCGCCGCGGGAATCGCCGAGGCCCGCGCCGGGAACCACGTCGGGGACATCGGGCACGCGGTGCAGGCCGTGGCCGAGGCCGCCGGCTATTCGGTGGTCCGCGAGATGGTGGGCCACGGGATCGGCAGCGAGTTCCATGAGGAGCCGCAGGTCCCGAACTTCGGCAAGCCCAAGCGGGGCCCGCGCCTTGTCGCCGGGATGACGATCGCCATCGAGCCGATGGTGAACGTGGGCGGGCCCGAGATCCGCACCCTCGCCGACAAGTGGACGGTCGTGACGGCGGATGGCTCCTTGTCGGCGCATTTCGAGCACACGGTGGCGATCGCCGAGGGCGGAGCGCCCCCCAGGATCCTCACCACCGACTGACCCCATGGCGAGGCTCGGCGGTCGTCTCGCCCTGTGGCTCGGCTGCACCGTGTCGCGTCTGCTGCCGGCGCAGACTCCGGCTACCCCTCGCTGTCCGGCCGATCCGCTGCCCCCGCGCATTGCCGGTGCCGCCCCCGTCTATCTCCCCTGCCAGCTCGACTCCGAGGCCGCGGTTGCGCTCGGTTCCGTGGAAATCCAATACCCGCGGCTCTTGGAGCAATCCGGCGTGGAGGGCCTCGCGCGGGTCCAAGTCATCGTATTGGCATCGGGAGCGGTCGATTCAGCTTCGGTGACCGTCACCGGATCGATGCACCCGGGGTTCAACGCGGCGTCGCGCGCCGCCGTCCTGGGAGCGGCGTTCACAGCGGGGAAGCGGGACGGTCGAGCCGTAGCTTCGCTCGTGACCCTCGATTTCGAATTTGCCCTGGGCGAGGTGCTGCGTTCGGCGGCGGCGGCCGAGTCGGCGCGCGCGCTGGCTCGGCGCAGTGACACGACCGCCATGGCCCGGGTTGTCGCTCTGCGCCGACTGGCCGCGATTCTCGGCGGTCGTGTGGTCCGGGTCTACCCATTCAATGCCGAGTGGGATTCGGTCCGCCACCGACCCGTCGGCGGGTGTGGGCCGTACCGGGTGTACGTGACACCGCCGGCGGAGGTGGGAGCGTCGCTATCTCCGGAACTGGCCGCCCGGATGCGGACATTTGCGGACTCACTCGCGGGCGATACGGGCGTGCCCGGGGCGGTGCGGGCGGCGGGGTGGTGTTTGGCGCGAGTGGAGGGTAGCCGATGAGGCCATCTGAGCAGTTGCGATCCGGGCGTCCGTCTCACGGTTCCGAACTCATGAACGAGGAACCGTATGGAACGGGAAATGCGGAAGGTCGTCCGGGCGAGCTTTACCATCCTGGCGTTGGGCGTGTTGTCGTGGCTGGGCGCCTGTTCGGATTCCGTGGACCCGCCAGCCTCGGTGGCTTCGGTGACCATCACTCCGCAGGCAGCGACGCTAGCGACAGATGGCAGACTCAAGCTGACGGCGACGGTGCGAGAGGCGAACGGGAATGTCCTCACCGGGCGCCGTATCGCGTGGGTCAGCCAGAGGGCGAGCGTGGCAACGGTAGACACGAGTGGGGTGGTCACGGCCTTAAGTGAGGGAGCCACCATGGTGATTGCCGCGAGCGAGATTGTGAGCGATACCGCGATGATTCACGTCGTGACGATGATCCCTTGCAGAATTACGCCGGACGGGATCATTGTTTGTTAAGGAATTCCGGTCTTCTCCTTGACAGCCCAGTCACTCCGGCTATATCCCGCCGCGACCGTCTCCCCCCCAAGGTCGTCGCATGGAAGACTGGGTGGCCGGGTTGCAGCGAGGCTCGCCCGACGCTGCGTGGGACCTGTTTCTCAGCAGGTACCGCCGCCTCATCTTCGCGGCCATCCGCCACTACGCCCAGGACTACGATGATGTGATGGACGTCTTCGCGCGGGTGTGCGAATCCCTGCGTGAAGACGACCTGCGCCGCCTGCGCGACTATGTGGCGGAGCCGGAGCACCGGGCCCGCTTTTCCACCTGGCTCGTCACCGTCGTCCGGCATATCACCGTCGATTGGTTCCGCGAGCGTGACGGCCGCCGTCGGATCTCGGCCGTCGCCGAGAAGCTCCCCGCTTTGCAGCGTCGCCTCTTCGATCTGGTCTTTGTCGACCACAAGAGTCACAGCGAGGCCTACGAGCTGCTTCGCTCCCGCGATATGCCCGCTCTCTCCTATCGGGAGTTTCAATCTGAACTGCGTGCGACCTATCGGGCGGTGACCGAGGGGCGCAAAGGACAGATCCTGCGGGAACTGGGGAGTGTCCCTTCGATCGAGGTTGAAGCGGATTCCCTCCCCGACAAGGACCCTCCCATTTCGCGAGCGGAACTGGACAAGGCTCTGACGTGCTTGAGCCCGGAAGACCGGATCGCCGTCGAGCTCTACGTGGTGGAAGAGCTGCCGGGTGAGGATGTAGCCAGAATCCTCGGGCTCCCCAATACGAAGGCGGTCTACAACCGGGTGTACCGGGCGCTGGCAGCGGTGCGCGAACGGCTGCAGCAAGCGGGCCTCGAACGGGAGGATCTGTGAGCCGGTGTGAGCAGTTTCGCGCCAGAGTGCCGTCTTACGGTGGCGACGAACACAAGAGTGCACGTGGACGGAGTCCTGGAGGGAGGTACTCCCAGAGTGACACAGCCTGACCGCTTCCAATCGGTCCGTCAGGCCTTGCGGGCAAATTCCGGCGGGGGTGCAGTGACGCCGGAGTGCCTGTCCGATGATACGATGGCCGCCCTCGCCGAGGGGACGCTGGGCGCCCCGGAGCGGGCGGAGGCGTTGGCGCACGTCTGGGGGTGCGCGCGCTGCCGGAATCTGCTCGCGTCGCTCGCTCGCGCCCTCTCGGATTCGGGAGTGACCCGGGAGATCGCGGCGGTCGAGGGCGGGGGACGGCGGCGATTCTACCGGGTGGCCCTACCGCTGGCTGCGGCGGCGGTGCTGTTGCTCATCCTCGTTCGGCCCGGGTCGTTCGAAAATGGGACTCACCGCGGCCCGCCGGCCGCCGCGGTCGTCCCCGTTCCCGTCGCTCCCATCGGGATCGTGGCGAGTGCGACCCCGCTCGAGTGGACGGCCGTCGCCGGTGCCGACCGGTACCGGGTCACCTTGTCCGACGCCGCCGGCCGGCTGCTGTACGAGTTCGAGGTCACCGACACCGTGGCCTCCCTCCCCGATTCGATCCCCCTCGTGGCGGGTCGCTCCTACGTGTGGCTGGTCGAAGCGCGCACGGGATTCAATCGGTGGTCCACCTCGCGTCTCGTGGAGTTCTCGATCGGCGGAGCCGCGACCCCGTGATCTCGCTGGGAGCGTCGCTCGCCGTCCTCGTATTCGCCCTGCAGTCACCCGCAGCCGATTCGCTCCGCCTCGCCGCCGTTCGCGTGTCCGAGACCGACCTGGTGACAGAAACCCGAGCCCGGCCCCTGGCCGCGCGTGAAGCGATCACCGCGGCATTGGACCGGAACGAGCTGGACGCCGCGCGCAACCTGGCGGCGGCCTTTGCCGTGGCCTGGAGCGATTCGTTCCTCGTACGAGAGGTGTCGCGGTTCGCGGCGTGGCCGCCGGAGTCACGGGCAGCCAAAGTCTGGAACGACAGCGTACGTCGAGCGGGGATCTCGGCGTTCAGTCGGGATGGCCCACACGCGGCGATCGTCATCTGGCGACCGGCGCTCCATCGTGCTGAGGGCATCCCGGACACCGCCGGAATAGCCTCGTTGCTGGGGAACATGGGTACGGCCCTCCTCGCGGACGGCAAGTCGGACACCGCCGAGACGTATCTCACACGTGCGCTCGCGCTGGCCGAAGCAGTCGGGGACCAGCGGGTCCAGGCAAATGCCACCATGGCGCTCGCGGGGCTCGCTGAGGATCGGGGGAACCTCGCGGCGTCGCGGGATGGCTATACACGCGCCCTGGCCCTCCAGGAACGGATCGGCGATTCCCGTGGGATGGCCGCCGCCTACAACGACCTCGGACTCCTGGCCCAGGATGTGGGCGACCTGGACGAAGCGCGTCGGCAATTCGAGGCGGCGCTGGCGTTGAACCGGCGGGACGGCCGCGACGAGGTGGCGGCCTCCAATCTCGTGAACCTGGCCGGTGTCGCGAGCCTGGGCGGAGATTTCGCGACGGCGGAGCGACAGTACCGGGATGCGCTGACCGCCTGGCGCGCGCGGGAGCAATGGGCTGACGCCGCGAGTGCGTTGCACGGCCTGGGGCAGCTCGAGATACGGCGCGGGGATTATCCGGCGGCCGAGGCCAGGCTGAGAGAGGCTCTGGCGATCTATGACAGCACCGGCCCGATCGCCGATGCCCTTGCCGTCCGCCGGGAGCTCGCCGCGGCGCATTCGGCGCGGGGGGATCTCCAGGGAGCGCTGGACGAGCTGCGACGAGCGGAGCGGATGGGCGATGCGACTCGTGGGCCGCTCGACGTGCGCGCGGGTCTTACGCTCGCTCACGCCGACTACGCGATGCAGCTCAACACCCTGGATCAGGCCGAGCGACTCTATGGGCGGGCGGAGTATCTGTACCGGCAGGCCGGGAATCCCGGAGGGGAAGCGGAGGCACAGGAAGGGCGGGGGTTGTTGTTCCTCGAGCGGGAGAACTACACGCGTGCTCGGACATTGCTCGCGACGGCGGAACGCACGCAGCGAGGTGGCGGTCACGCGCGCTCGGCGGCGCTGACCCGGGGATGGCTCGGTCTCGTTTCCCTGCGGGTGGGGGACACGGTTGCGGCGAGACGCGCCTTCGCCGGCGCTGCTGCCGACCTCGAGCGTCTGGGGGATCCGGTCGGAGCGGCGGCGGCGCTCGACCAGTGGGCGCGGCTCGAGGCCTCGGCCGGAAATGCGTCCGTCGCCGAGTCGTTGTATCGCGCGGGGTTGATCGAGCTGGGGACGCGTATCGCGCCGGAGGTCGCTTGGCGCCTGCATTCGGGCTTGGGCCAGGTGCTGCGGGGAAGGGGACAGTTGGACGAGGCGGCACGCGAGCTCCGCGCCGCGCTCGCCGAGATCGATCGTCCCTCGCGTTCGCTCGTGCTGGCCGAGCGGCGCTCAGCGTATTTGGCGGACAAATGGGAGGCCTACGCGCAGCTCGCGTTGACCGAGCGGGCCCGGGGGCTAGCGGGCGCGGCGTTCGAGGTCAGCGAGCGGTTGCGGGCGCGGGAGATGCTCGAGCTGTTGGCGCGCGGCCGTGTAACGGCCGGCGACAGCAGTCTGGCGCTGGCGGAGCGCGAGCAAGACTTGCGCCGCTACATCGCCGACCTGACGGCGCAGGCCACGGCGCCGAGCTCCGGTACTGAAGCGCTTCGTGGACCGGACCCGTCTGGTGGGAGCCAGGCGACGCTCACGGCCCTGTCGCGTGCTCAGGGCGCCTACGCCGAGCTGCTGCTCGAGATGCGGGAGCGGGCACCGCGTCATGCGGATCTCGTGGCGAGCGGAGTCGCCGGCTGGCAAGACGTGGCATCGCGCCTCGGCTCCGATGAGGCGTTCGTCGAGTACCTGGTCAGTGACTCCGCTTCGTTGGCATTCGTGGTGACGCGGGACACGCTAGCCGTCGTCGACCTCGGGATCACACGAACGGATCTCGCACGGCTCGTGAAGCTGACGAGAGGAGCCGTGGAAGCTCCGTCGCAAACCGGGAGTGGGGCATTGTGGCGCGGGCCGCTGCAACGGCTCAATGATTACCTGTTCGCTCCCGTCGAAGGCGCGGGACTTCTGGCGGCGAAGACGCGACTCATCGTCGTGCCGCACGCCGAGCTGCACTATCTGCCTTTTACGGCGCTGCTGGATCGGAATGGCAAATTCCTGATTCAACGTTACGAAGTGACTTTCGCCCCATCGGCATCGGTCTGGCTCGCGTTGGGAGGTCGAAAGCCCGAGCCATCGACGGCCGGCACACTGGCCTTCGCGCCGCGTCCGGACGCGCTCCCTGCCTCGCGCCGCGAAGTCGCGGCCTTAAGCCAGCTCGCGGACGCACGGGTCCTGACCGGAGACGCGGCGACCGAGGCGATATTCCGGCGCGAAGCACCCACCTATCGTGTCCTGCATTTGGCCACCTACGGCGTTCTCAACAAACAGAATCCCCTGTTCTCGTTCGTGGAGCTGGCGCCGGGAAGCGACCAGGACGGGCGACTCGAGGTGCACGAAGTGTTCGGGATGCATCTCTCCGCGGACCTCGTTGTGCTCTCGGCTTGTCAGACGGGCCTCGCATCTGGAGCGCTGGCCGATGTGCCCCCTGGTGATGACTGGGTGGGACTCACGCGGGCGTTCTTGCATGCTGGTGCCCGGCGTGTCGTGGCCACCCTCTGGCCGGTGGATGACTGGGCGACGGCCGCGTTGATGGAGCGGTTTTACCAGGGCTACGCGAGTGGGGCGGAGCCGGGGCAGGCGCTCGCCGCAGCGCAGCGGGCCCTGCTGATCCAGCCCGCGACGGCTAACCCCTTCTACTGGGCGGGGTTTGTGGGGGTGGGTGGGGCGGGTTCGGGAGGGCGCCCGTGAGCAAGAGCCGAGTGCCCGACCGTCACATGGGGCAGTGCTTCATAGGGGCCGCCGTGCAGCAGTATCGCCGTTCCCATGGCCTGCGACGCTGGATTCCCGCGATCTCCATCTCGGGCGTGACCGCGCTCGTTTGGATGACCGGCTGCCGGGCTGATTCCCCCGGTCCGTGCGCGTCGTGTCCGCCGTCACCGCCTTCGGGCTTGATCGTCTCGGACCCCGTGACAGTCGCCACTGCGGCTTCTCCGCGTTCAGCCGGTGTGGCCTCGTCCAGCGGCGGTGGGAGTGACGTGGTGTATGTGTCGCTCACACCGGGCACGACCCCGACCGGCACGCGGGCATCCATCCGGCGGGTTGGGGACCTGACCTCCGTGACCACCGCCGTGGTTGACGGCGGGTTCGATCCGGTCCCGGTTGCGGCGCAGGCGGGGGACACGGTCGAGGTGACCGTCACCGATGCCGCCGACAGCGCGGTGCTGTATGAAAGGGCGCTGGTGGCGGCTGCTCGTCCGCCAGTCGTTATTCGGACTGATCCGCCGCCCCGCAAGCGGGATGTGCCGCTCAATGCCAACTTGGTCGTCGTATTCAGTGAGCCGGTGGACAGTTCAACGCTGAGCTCGTCAACGATCCAGCTACGACATGGGCCGGACGCGGTCGCAGGAACCGTGAACCTCGTTACGGGCACGAGCACGGACGCCGTCTTCGCGCCCAGCACGCTGCTCGACCCGAATACCGACTACCAGCTGATCGTAACAGCCGCGGTGCAGGATCTTTCTGGCGATCCCCTCGCCTCAGGGGATACCGTGGACTTCACTACGGGCTCCACGAGTGCAGGTCCACCAGTGAAAGTGAGCATTCTCCGGCCCACGGCTACGCTGCTCCCTCAGGGACAGCTGCAGCTCTCGCTCGATGCGCTCGTGGACGCCGAAGGAAACCTGCTCACCGGGCTGCCGATCAGCTGGGCGAGCCAGGATCCCAATGTGGCCACCGTGAACGCCGGAGGCCTTGTCACCGGCATTTCGGAGGGGACTGCCCGGATCAGTGCGACCGTTGAATCGGTCAGTGATACGGCCATCGTTACGGTCGTGATTCCAGCGCCAGGAGCTGAACGCATTGCGTTCGTGCGGAACGGCGACATCTACCTCGCGGCCGCCGACGGATCATTCCAGGTCAACCTCACCACCAACGCAGCCGCGTCCACGTCCAGCCCCAGCCCGCTCTGGTCACCCGATGGCTCGAGGATCGCATTCGGCTCGCAACGCGATGGGAACCCGGAAATCTACGCTATGAATCGCGACGGCTCGGGACAGGTGAACATCACTCAGAATCCCCGTACGGACGTCGTATGGGGTTGGTCGCCCGACAGCCGGAAGATCGTCTTTAGCTCCGACCGAGACGGACCCTCCCAAGTGATCGGACCGTTCCAGATCTACGTCATGAACGCTGACGGCTCAGACGTCACGAGGCTCACGCACG
>DATJXC010000004.1:0-18188 GCA_035500495.1 Gemmatimonadales bacterium | reverse complement strand
CCTAGTACGCCTGCGCCCACACGGCCTCGGCCACGCTGGGCTTCCCGCACCAGATGCATGTCTTGGGCGCCTCGGGAGTTCGGAATTCCGGATCGGGGAGCACGCGCACCGTCGCCGCGGACTCCCGTTTGATGGCCGCTTCGCACGCCTCGTCTCCGCAGAATCCGCCGTAGGCGAAGCCGCCGGCTCCCTTGAGGAACTCGAGGAACTGCTCCTTGCCGGCGCCGCGCAGGGAGTTGGCCTCGCGGCGCTCCCGGGCCGCGCGCAGCAGCAGCCCCTGGATCTCCTCCAATGCACCGCTGACCAGAGCGGCCACCCCATCGAGCTTGGCCGGCGCCTTCCCTCCCGTCCGGCGAGCCACCATCACCTGCCCCGCCGCCACGTCCCGCGGGCCGATCTCGAGCCGCACCGGCACGCCGCGCGCCTCCCATTCGTAGTACTTGGCGCCGGGCTTCATGGTGTCCCGTGCATCGAGCTCGACGCGCACGCCACGCCCCTGCAGCTCCTCCTGAACCTTGGTCCCCACCGCCAGCACCTGCGCCCGCTCCTCATCCGATTTCCAGATCGGCACGATCACGACCTGCACCGGGGCCAGCTGGGGCGGACAGATCAGTCCATTGTCATCGGAGTGGGTCATGATCAACCCGCCGATCAACCGGGTCGTTACTCCCCACGAGGTGTTCCAGACGAACGCCTGCTCACCGGTCGCCGTCTGGTACTGCACGTCGAACGCCCGGGCGAAGTTCTGGCCCAGGTGGTGCGACGTCCCCGCCTGCAATGCCTTCTTGTCCTGCATCAGCGCTTCGATTGCGTACGTCCGCAGCGCCCCGGCGAACTTCTCGCTCTCCGTCTTCACGCCGGTGATGACCGGCATCGCCATCCATTCCTCGGCAAAGCGGCGATAGATCCCGAGAATGCGGCGCGCCTCTTCCTCGGCGCCGGCATCGTCGGCGTGGGCGGTATGCCCCTCCTGCCACAGGAACTCCGTGGTGCGCAGGAAGAGCCGCGTGCGCATCTCCCACCGCACGACGTTCGCCCATTGATTGAGGAGCAACGGGAGATCCCGGTAGCTCTGAATCCACTTGGCGAACATCGTGTAGATGATCGTCTCGGAGGTGGGACGGACGACCAGCGGCTCCTCGAGCGCCGAGCTCGGATCCACGGCGATCGCTCCCGCCCCGGCCTTCCCCGTCGCCCGCAGCCGAGTGTGGGTGACGACCGCCACCTCCTTGGCGAACCCTTCCACGTGCGCCGCTTCCTTCGAGAAGAAGCTCACCGGGATAAACAAGGGGAAGTAGGCGTTCTGGTGCCCGCTCGCCTTGAACATGCCGTCCAGGGCGGCCTGCATCAGCTCCCAGATCCGGTACCCGAACGGCCGGATGACCATGCACCCCCGGACGGGCGAGTAATCCGCCAGCTGGGCCTGCATGATGACGTCGTTGTACCACTCGCTGAAGTCCTGCGCGCGTGGCCGGATCTTCTGTGCCTGTGCCATGACCGTTGGAGTGAGAGACTAAATCCGCTCGAGCCGCTCCCGCGTCCGCTCGTTACGCAGGTTGCCCGTATTCAGCGTGGTCGCCGGCTCGAATAGCATGACTTCCACTTCTTCGTCCGCCACAGGCCGGTGCTCGACGCCGCGGGGAACGATCAGAAACTCCCCCGCTTCGACCCACACCGCCCGGTCGCGGAACTCCATCCGCAGACGGCCCCGGACGATGTAAAACAACTCGTCCTCAGCCTCGTGATGATGCCAGTCGAAGGACCCAAGCAACTTCACGAGTTTCACCTGCTGGCCGTTCAGCTCCCCTGCGATCCTGGGGTTCCAGTGATCGCGAATGCGCGCCAGCCGCTCGGCCACGTTGACCTTATCCATGCCGGAGCACTCCTTCGAGCTGCGCCAGCGCCACCCGGGTCTCCGAACCGGCACCGAGGTCGCGCACCAGCACCTCACCCGCTTTCCGCTCATCCGGGCCGATGATCACCGCCCGCGGGGCCCCGCGCGCCGCCGCCAGCTCGAGCTGCTTCCGCACCGCCTGATGCCGCAGCCCGAACTCCACCGCTACCCCGCCGTCCCGGAGCCGATGCGCCAGCTGCAGCGTGGGGGCGAGATCCTCGCCGCTCACGGCGACCAGGAACGCCTCGATGCGACGGGCCGGGGGTGACGCCAGATGGCGCTCCCGCAGGAGCTCACTCAGCACCACATCACCCATGCCGAAGCCCAGTGCGGGGAGATCGATCCCCCCGAGGGCCTTCAGCAGGCCGTCGTAGCGCCCACCGCCGCAAATCGCCCGGAGCGACCGCGCGGCGTCGAACAGCTCGAACACGATCCCGGTGTAGTAGGCGAGCCCCCGGACGATCGACAGGTCCACGACCACGAACTCGGCGAGTCCCATCGCCTCGAGTGCCCCGTGAGCCTGTTGCAGGGGCTCCCCGACTTCCGGTCCGCCTGGCACGCGCTCCAGCGCTTGCATCACGGCGTACAGCCCCCGGAGCCCGGCGATCTCGAACAACGCCTCGGCGCTTCGTTTGGTCCACCCGGCGGCGGCCAGCTGATCGGCCAACCCCCCGTGCGGCTCGCGCTCACTCCGGTCGACCGCGGCGAAGGCAGCCGGAAGGTGGGCCTCGGCGACGCCGTGGCCGAGCAGCAACGTCCGCAGCACCCGCCGGTCGGAGATTCTGGCCTTGACGTCGTCAGGTCCCAGCCCGAACGCCCGCATGTTGTCGATCGCCGCGGCGATCAGCTCGGCGTCGGCGAGGGGGCCCGCTTCGCCGATCAGATCCATGTTGAGCTGGAAGTGCTCCCGCAGCCGCCCGCGCTGCTGCCGCTCGTACCGGAACAGCTGCGGAATCGAGAACCAGCGGATCGGCTTCTTCAGCGCCTGCGCCCGGGCCCCCACCATGCGGGCGAGGGTGGGTGTCATCTCCGGCCGCAGGGCTACCTCCCGGTCGCCCTTGTCCTGAAAATGGTACAGCTGCCCGATGATCTCCTCCCCGCTCTTCTGGGTGTACAGCTCCAGGGGCTCGAGCGGCGGACCGTCATATTCCTCGAACCCGTACCGGGCCGCGACGCTTCGCCAGGTGGCGAAGATGTGGTTGCGGAGGGCGAGTTCGTCGGGGTAGAAATCACGGAAGCCGGGAAGCGCTTTCCCTTGCATCACAACAATTTAGCCGACCGGCGCGAACCCCGGCAAGGCGGCGAGCGCGTCACCAACGGTGTGGAATGAGCCGGTCACGAGCATCGTCTCCGCACCTTCCTGTACCAACTCCAGAGCGCGCGCGAAATCCGGCTCGAACACCACCGGCTGTCCGATCACGCGATCGTCGGTCCAGCCGGCAAGGTCGACCAGCCCCCACCGCTGATGCGCGGGAACCGTCGGCGCAACGGTAAGCACCACCCGGTCCACCTCCGGGAGAATCTGGGTGAGCATCGGACGCCAGTCCTTGTCGTTCCGGATGCCCACGAGGGCGTGGAGCGGCCGGCGCGCGTGGTGGGCCTGCAGCGCCTGCACCAGCACCGCCATCCCGTCGGGGTTGTGCGCGACGTCGAAGATCCAGCGCCCCCGCACCTCGAATCGGCCCGGCACGCGGGCCGCTGCAAACGCCGGCGGCAGTCCCGGTCCATCGTACCGGTACGGCGCCGGGAGGGCATTCAGGGCACCAAGCGCGACCCATGCATTGGCCCACTGATGCGCACCCCGCAGCCCCAGACGGAACCCCGATGGCGGCGGGCGACTGGTGTCCACGCGGACGATGGGCTTCGCCCCCAGCCGTTCCGCCTCGTCCACCAGCACCGCCCGAACGTCGGGTGCCTGCTCACCGGTCACGAACGGCACGCCCGGCTTGGCGATCCCGGCCTTTTCCCGGGCGATCGATGCCAGGTCCGGCCCCAGGTAGTCCGTGTGCTCCAGCGCGATCTTCGTGACGACCGACACGAGCGGCGTAATGACGTTGGTCGCATCCAGCCGGCCACCCAGACCGACTTCCACCACGCCCACGTCCACCGCGCGTGCGGCCAGGTCGGCGAACCCGATCGCCGTCATCGCTTCGAAGAAGCTCGCGTCGTGCCGCTCGATATGGGGACGCAGGAACCGCACCCATTCCACCAATGCCGCTTCGCTGAGCGGGACGTCGTCGACGGTCACCCGCTCGCGCACGCTGACCAGGTGCGGCGAGGTGTAGACGCCGACCCGGAACCCCCGCGCCTGCAGCGCGGCCGACAGGAAGGCGCAGGTAGACCCTTTTCCGTTGGTACCGCCGACGTGAATGCTGGGGAATTGTCGTTCCGGGTGGCCCAGCGCCTCGAGCAAGGCGAGGGTGGGGCCCAGACTCCATTTGATGCGTCCAGCTTGTCGCGCAAACAGATACTGGCAGGTGTC
Organism: Gemmatimonadales bacterium; assembly: GCA_035500495.1. Lineage (GTDB taxonomy): Bacteria > Gemmatimonadota > Gemmatimonadetes > Gemmatimonadales > GWC2-71-9 > DASTHG01. The sequence continues at coordinate 13,812 of DATJXC010000004.1, read as the reverse complement.
CTGGAACGACAACTGGTTCAGTCGGCGGTCTCCGCCGGCCGGCGGCCGGCCATGTGGCGTAGCACCTGCGCCGTCGTGTCCCGCAGCTCGCTGCGTGGCACGACGGCATCCACCATGCCGTGATCGAGCAGAAACTCCGACGTCTGGAATCCCTCCGGCAGGTCTTGGCCGATGGTCTGCTTGATGACCCGTGGCCCGGCGAACCCCACTACCGCCCCCGGCTCCGCCATGATGATGTCCCCCTGCATGGCGTAGGAGGCCGAGACGCCCCCGGTCGTGGGGTTCGTGAGAATCGAAACGAACGGGACGCCCGCCGACGCGAGCTCCGCCAGGACGACGGAGGTCTTGGCCATCTGCATCAGCGACAGGACACCTTCCTGCATCCGGGCGCCCCCGGAGGCCGACACGATGATCAGGGGGGCATGGCGGTCGATCGAGCGGCGCGTCAGTCGAGCCACCTTCTCCCCCACCACGGAGCCCATGGACCCGCCCATGAAGGCGAAGTCCATCACACCGAGGTTCACCGGGAGCCCGTGCAACCGCCCGAAGCCGGTCCGGATCGCTTCCAGGGGGCCGGCCTTCTTTACCGCGGCCGCCATGCGGTCGGGATAGCTCTCGAACTTGAGCGGGTCTCCGGATTTGAGCCCGGTATCGAGCTCATGCCACGACCCCTCATCCACCAGCAGGTCGATGTACTCCTGGGCGCTGATGCGGCGATGGTGGCCGCAATTGGGGCAGACGTTTAACGCCCGGACGAACCGTTCCTTGATATCGATATGGCCGCATTGGTCGCACTTCTCCCAGGCGTCCGCCGGGATCTCCAGCCGGACGCGCTCGGTGGTGCGGGGTTTTCTTTCCTTCTTGAACCAGGCCATTCAGGTGCCGGGTGTCAGGTGGCAGGTGCCGGGAATCGGTCGGGCCGGCCCCAATTTGCCGGGGGGGTGGTAAGCGCGCCAGCCCACGCGCGGTAAGTCGTTGTCACAATTCCCGATATCCAGACTGCCGGGATTCCCATGCGACCCGCAGCGCGATGCCGATCGCGAGCGAGCAGGCGAGCAGGAACGATCCGCCATAGGAGAAGAACGGCAGGGGGATCCCGGTGATAGGGAGGAGATTCACCGTCATCCCCACGTTCTCCATGATGTGGGCGAACAGCAAGCCGGCGATTCCAACCACGGTGAAACTCGAGAACGCATCGGTCGCTCGGCGCGTGATCCGGAGCAGGGTCAGGAGCAGCAGCAGGAACAGCACGAGTGCGGCCAGCACACCGACGAACCCAAGCTCCTCCCCCACCACCGAGAAGATGAAATCGGTATGCTGGGCCGGCAAGAACGCCAGACGCTTCTGCGTCCCCAGCGTATACCCCTTCCCGAACAACCCCCCCGAGCCGATCGCGACCTTGGACTGAATCACGTGCCACCCGGTGGACCGCGGATCCACCTCCGGGTTGAGAAAGGCCAGCAAGCGGTTCTGCTGATAGGGCGCGAGATGCTTCCAGAACGGCAGGGCGATCGTCCCCATCACGATGTTGGCGAGCATCACCGTCAGCCCCTCCCACACGTACGGGCGCAGCCAGATGATGAACCCGAGCAGGAGGACGATCCAGGCACCCCAGGCGACGGTCGAGACGGCCAGGACGAGCCCGATGACCGGCGACGCGAACAGCAGCAGCAGGGCCGGGCGCGTCCCAGCCCAGAACAGCATCACGAAGAGGATCGCGATGAACACGATGGCGCTGCCCAGGTCGGGCTGCAGGATCAGCAGAAAGAACGGGAGGCCGGTGATCAACCCGGGATAGAGGAGATCCCGGAGTGTAGTCGGGGGTTGTCGGCGGTCGGCGAGCCACCTCGCGAGCATCAGGATAACGGCCAGCTTGGCAAGCTCGGCCGGTTGTCCGAGCCGGACTCCGCCGATCGCGATCCAGGACTTGCTGCCGGCCGCCGTGCCCGCGCCCGTGCCGATCACCAGTGTGAGCATCAGAACGAAGACGGCCCCGACATAGACATATGGCGTGGCCCATTCGAGCAATCGGGGCGACACCCGGAACATCAAGCCCGCGGCGACGGCCCCGATGATCAACCAGGCCACCTGGCGCTGCCAGATCGTGGCCACAAAGGTCGGGACATCCGTTTGCCCGGCCGAGTACAAGGTCACCAGACCAAACAGCACCAACGCCCCCACAATGGCGAGCAGTGGTCGGTCGAGCTCGGCGAGGCGTCGCACTAGACGGAGTCCGGCGGTGGCGGCGCGGGCGCCGCCGTGGTGTCGGTGCCCACTCGGGGGGGCAGCACCTGGATCTGCCGCGGCGCCGAATCTTCGGGAAGCTGGAACTGGAACGACGGCGCCGCGAGGGTATCGGCACCCATGTAGTGCGCGATGACGTGCGCCACGAGCGGGGCGACCGCGGTGCCATGCTGGTAGAATTCGACGATCGCCCCCACCACGATCGCGGGGTGCTCCGCCGGCCCGAACCCGATGAACCACCCGTGGTTGGCGCCCTGCGAGTTCTGCGCCGTGCCGGTCTTCCCCGCGATCGTGAGGGTCGCGATACGGGCTCCGCGACCGGTACCCTGCTCCACGACGTTCACCATCGCTTGGCGCAGCCCGGCGAGCTGCTCCGGGGTAAGCTCGAGATCGTACACCGGGCCTGGCCGCGGGGCCACGATGTAGGGGGTCCGGGCCTTGCCGTCGCTCGCGAGCATCTGGTAGAGACGCATCATGTCGATCAGCGTCTGGGAATTTTCGCCCTGCCCGATGGCGAGGTTCAGGGTTACGGCCGAGGTCCAGTGCCGGGGCCCGTAGAGCCGGTCGAAATACTCCGTCCCACCGGGGAAGTCCGAGGACACCTCGCCCGGCAGATCGATGCCGGTCCGCACCCGGAAGCCCCAGGCGTTCGCGTCCTCGAGCAGCGAGGTCAGGCCCAGCTTCAGACCGAGCTGGTAGAAATAGACGTCGCAGGACTGCGCGATGGCCTGCTCCAGCGTCAGGCTGCCATGCCCCTGTTCGTTCCAGCAGCGGAAGTAGCGGTCGTAATACTGCAGCCCGCCCCGGCAGGGAATCGGCATCCGGGTTTGCAGGGTGGCGACACCCCGTTTCAACGCCATGGCGGCGACGGCGAGCTTCCAGGTAGAGCCGGGTGGGTACCGCGCCTGGATGGCCCGGTCGAGCAGCGGGTGAGCATCATTCTCGTTGAGCCCCCGCCAGTATTCGGCGCTCACGCCCCCCACGAAAGCGTTCGGATCGTACCCGGGGGCGCTATAGAGCGCGAGCACGGCTCCCGTGCTGGGGTCGAGCGCCATCACGGCCCCGCGCTGCCCCGCGGGAAAGATGCGGGCGATGTAGCGCTGCAGGTCGAGATCGATGGTCGTATGCAAGGTGACGCCGGCGACGGCTCTGAGCGGCGGAGCCGCTCCCTGCTCGCGCACCACGAAGCCGAGCGCGCTCACCTCCACGGAGCGGACGCCGTCGGCGCCGCGCAGCGTATCGTCGTACGCGCGCTCCAGTCCGTCCTTGCCGATCAGGGAGCCGACCCGGAGTCGTCTCCCGCGCCCGCCCTCGAGGTCCTGTTCGGTCACCTCCCCCACGTTGCCGACCAGGTGGGCGACGGCGCTCGAATCCGGGTAGTAGCGCTTCGGCTCGGTCTGGATGACCAGACCCGGGATCATCAGGCGCCGCTCTTCGAGCGCGGACACCACGGCGAACGGCGCGTCGGAGACCACCAGCGCCGGCTGATAAGGAGCCTTGAGGTAGCGTTGCACCGCCCGCTCAATGGCCGTCGAGTCCAGGTGCGCGAAGGGGGCGATCTTGCCGAGGGCCGCCCGCAGCTGTCCTTCGGGCGCCGGCAGCAGCGATACCGTGTACCCCGGCACATTCTCCGCGATGAATTGACCGCGGCGATCGACGATCAGGCCTCGGGGGGCGGCGAGCACGATCGGCCTGAGCCGGTTGGTCTCCGACTGCAGCCGGTATTTGCCGTGCTCGAGGATCTGGGTGCGGAAGAAGGCGGCCGTCAGAACGCCGAAGCCCGCCCAGACCAGGATCCGCGCAGTGCGGAGGCGCCGGTCCAGCAGGTGGGCGGGGAGGGTGCTCACGCGTCAGCGCGCCGCACGGCCAGCCACTCCCGGAACATCACCAACACCACGACGCCCGCGATCGCCGTCGTGAGTCCTTGCAGCGGGGACCAGACCAGCAACTCCCACCCCAGCATGCCGCCCTTCAGTTTTCCGGACACGAGCGCGACGATCAGGTTGCGAACCCAGGTTCCGCCGAAGAAGAGACAACCGTTCACGAAGAGATTCTCGGCGAAGAACACCGCCTTCGCCCAGGAAGCGAAGTAGGCTACGAGGGTGTGGGCCAGCATACCGGCGCCGAAGGTGGCCGGGGTCAGCGCATCCCCGGCGAGCCCCACCAGGAACCCGGCCAGGGCGCTGACCCCAGCAGGAGAACGAATGCTGTAGATCAGCAGCGCCAGCAGCAGGAAGTCCGGAGCGACCCGGGCCGAACCCAGACGACTCCGCACCGAGAATTGCAGCGCCACCAGGAGGGCGATGACGATCCAGAACCGATACTTGTCGGTTCGTCTCACGGCGCCGCCGTGCCCACGCCAAAGGCGCCACGCAGATCGTCCGGGGCTGGGCGTCCTGCGCCGGTGCGCAGGATCAGCACGTGACTCGCGGCCGCCGGGTGGATGGCCGGCAGCACCAGATAGACCCGCTCCCATTCGGTTTCACGGGCGACGCCCATAATAGTGCCGATGGGGATCCCGCGCGGCAGCACGCCCCCCAACCCCGAGGTGACGATCACCGTTCCATTCGCGACCGTCTGCCGGTAGGGCACCCCCCGCAGCTCGAGCAGCCAGACGTCCGGCCCCTCGGTGCTGAAGGGAGCGACGATGCCGAACACGCTGCCGTCGGCGGCCATGGCGCTGGCCCGGAACTCGGGATGCGCCCAGGTCACGACTTCACTGGTTTCGTTGTTCACCACCCGCACGATGCCCAGCAGCCCGGCGGGCGCGACCACCGCCGCGAGCGGCGTGACGCCGGCCTTGTGGCCCGCCGACACGAGCAGGGTGAGGGGATCGACCGGCGAGGACTGATGCAGCACCTCCGCGGGGACGAAGCCGCTTCCCAGGCGCTGGCCCAGGCCCAGGAGCGCGCGGAGCCGGTCGTTTTCCGCCCGCAGCTCGGGGAGAAAGGCGGCGGCGAGGGACGCCGAATCGCGCTCGGCCATCACCGCGGTAAACCGGGCCCGGGAGGTTCGCAGCTGTTCCGATTGATCCTGGAGCTCGAGCAGCGGCAGCAACACCGTATCCCGCAAGGCGGCCGCGATTCCTTCGCGCATGCGCTCCGGCAGGCTCATCGACACAAGGGAGAGAGCGATGCACACGATGAACACGGCCGTGTCACCGCGAGAGGCGTAGCGATCCTGCCCGAGCGCCATCGGGGCTCAGGTGGTCAGGACGTTGCGGTACTTCTCGGGATCGTCGAGGATGCGGCCCACTCCCCGCACCACGCAGGTCATGGGATCCTCGTCGAGGTGAATCGGCAGGCCCGTCTCCTGCTGCAGCAGCACGTCGAGACCGCGGATCAACGCGCCCCCGCCCGTCATCACGATGCCACGGTCCACGATGTCGCTCGCGAGCTCCGGCGGGGTGATCTCGAGGGCCCGCCGCACGGCATCCACGATCTGCTGGATCGGCTCCTGCACCGCCTCGCGCACCTCGCTCGAGTGCACGCGCACGATCTTGGGAATTCCGGACACGAGATCGCGACCCTTGACCTCCATCTCCCGCTCCTCGCCCGACGGCGCGGCGGAGCCGATCTGGATCTTGATCTGCTCGGCGGTTGGTTCACCGATCAGCAGGTTGTAATTCTTGCGCATGAACTGCACGATCGCCTGGTCGAGCTCGTCGCCGCCGGTGCGGATCGACGTGTCGGAGACGATCCCCGAGAGCGCGATCACCGCGATCTCGGTCGTCCCACCCCCGATGTCGATCACCATGTTGCCCGTGGGGGTCTCGACCGGGAGGCCCACGCCGATGGCGGCGGCCATCGGCTCCGCGACCATGTAGACCTCCTTCGCCCCCGCCGATTGCGCGGAGTCGCGCACCGCCCGGCGTTCGACCTCCGTGATCCCGCTCGGCACACACACGATGACCTTCGGCTTCACCCGGAAGAGATGCCGGTCGATGATGGTCTTGAGGAAGAACCGCAGCATCTTTTCGGTCACGTCGAAGTCGGCGATGACGCCGTCCTTCAACGGACGCACGGCGAGGATGCCGTCGGGAGTCCGCCCCAGCATCCGCTTCGCCTCGAGGCCGATCCCCTTGATCTTGCCGGTCGACTTTTCGATCGCCACCACGGACGGCTCGTTCAGAACGATGCCTTCACCCCGCACGTAGATGAGGGTGTTGGCCGTACCGAGGTCCACGGCGATCTCGTTTGCCGGGCTCCAGGCACCGATCCTCAGATTCGACCACCGAAAGGCCACGGGTCGCCAGGTTATGGGTAGGGGAGGTGTAGCACGGGCGCCTCAACCTAATGAAAAGCGTAACCTCAAGCAAGAGAGAAGCTTGACCGACTCACTGGCGGCAGGGTCCGTGGGGATCGGCCTGCCGTACTCCATCCACGACCGGGCGGTGGTCGAGGTTAGCCACCGCGAGCGTGAAGTCGCGCACCAGAGTGGCCACGTGCGCCAGGGCGCCATAGTCGATGTACTGGGGCTCGTCGGTGACCTGGTGATAGTCGGCGTGCTCGCCGCGCGATAGGGCGACCGCCGGGATCCCGAAGCGGGCGTAGCTGTAGTGGTCAGCCCGGCAGTAGTACTGCAGCGGATGCCCGGGCACGTCGAACTCATAATTGAATGAGAACGGGACGGCCTCACCGGCATTGACCCGCTCCAGCAGGGCCCCGTACTCGTTGGATAGCCGCTTCGAGCCGACGACCTCGAGATATCCCGGGCCACCTTTGGGCAGGTCGGTCGCGTTGCCCCGGCCGATCATGTCCATATCCACTTCCCCGACGATAGAGTCCCGCGCCACCGTCGGATGGTCGGTGAACCAGCTCGACCCGAGCAATCCGCGCTCTTCGGCGGCATGCGACACGAACAGGATCGACCGTCTGGGATGCGGCCCCATGGCCAGCACCCGAGCGAGCTCCACCAGCCCGACGGTGCCTGACCCGTCGTCGTCGGCACCGTTGAAAACGGAGTCCGGACGAGACGGTGCGACACGCACCATGCTATCCCGAATCGCCGCGACCCGGGCCTTCTCCTCGGGCGTGGCATCACGCATCGGGGAGTCGGCCCCCATCGGGCGGACCACCCGGTTGTAGGCGTAGACCGAGTCATGATCGACCGGCCGGCCCGAAAAGCCGACGTGGTCGTGATGCGCCGAAATGGAGACGTATTCGCGGCTCAGCACCGAGTCGCTCCCGGGCAGCACCGCGATGATGTTCCTCGCGGGGTACGGTAGCGGTCCTGCCGTATAGCGGATTCCGCCACGCAGGATGGGACCGAGCATGCCCCGCCTGGCCGTCATCAACTCCCGGCCGAGCAATACGCTCGCCGCCGCCGGCGTGATCACCACGAGCGGACGCGCGCCGGGCGGGGGTGAGAAAGTGGTGTCCATCCGCAATACCCCGGCGAGGACTTGCGGGATGATGTCCGGAGCAAAGCGGTCCAGCGCCACTACGGCCACCCCGATGCTGGCCCGGTAGGCGGGAGTCTGCCGCACGGGACCAAGCCCCTCGAAGATGCGACGCAGCCCGCGCAACGAATCTGGAACGGCGATCACCAGCAGGTGACCGGCGGCGGTCGCCGAATCCACGAGGCTGTCGGGATACGCGATCGAGCCACCGAACACGGCGTGAGCGCCGTCCAGCGGCAGCGGCATCTGGCCCAACGGCAGGAAGTCGGCTCGCACAGCCAGATCGGCGGTGCTCGTGCTGATCCGGCTCGCCATGTCCGGGGCGATCCGACGGAACGGAATGACCTGGAAGAACGTCCCGCCCTCACCAGCCGCCTTGAGACCCGCTCGCGCGAATTGCTGCGCCACCCATTCCTGCGCCTTCCAGTCCCCGATGTCACCGGTCTGGCGCCCTCCCATCGAATCCGCGGCGAGCGCAAACAAATGCACGCGCAGCGACTCTGGTTGGATCGAAGGAGCTGAGGTTGGGTGTTGAGCGCTGGCCGATCCAGCAGTAACCACGGCGAGGAACCAGAGTACCGCGAGTGGGCGAGTCATGCGTGCAAGCTATGAAGGCCCGTAACTTCAAACAAGCTCTACGCTTGACGCCCTTTCAGGCCGGGGCTAGGCTTCCGGCCATGCCGCGAAATCCGGCCGGTCTGGTTGCGATCGTTGACCTCTCCCGCTGCGACCGCTGCGGCCTCTGCCTGCCGCTTTGTCCCCCCGAAGCCATCCATATGGACACCGCCGACCTTCTGGTGAGCCGGGAGCAGTGCACCGGCTGCAGGAAGTGCATCGCGCCCTGCCCCGTCGGCGCACTGTCCATGGTACCCGCCTGAGCGTGTTCGACGTCGATATCCTCGTAGTCGGCGCCGGCCCCGCTGGATCCGTTGCGGCCCTGGAAGCCAAACGTGCCGGCCCCGGCCTGGGGGTCCTGGTCGTGGAACGGGATAGAGCGGTGGGAGCGCCGGTACGCTGCGCCGAGGGGGTCGGGGACGCGGGGTTGCGGGAGTTTGCGGATCCAGACGGTGCCCCCTGGGTCTCCCGCAAGATCACCCGTGTGATCTTCTTGGCGCCCGACGATACCGAGGTCAAAGTCGCCGAGCGGGACGTCGGATGGGTCCTGGACCGGACCCGGTTCGACGCGTATCTCGCGGCCAACGCGGGCTCGGAGGGTGCCGAGGTGCGGGTCGGCACCGAAGCCAGTGGGATGACTCGGTCTCCCGATGGTCGCTGGCATGTCACCCTGCGCGGACTGCGGGGGGAGGAGACGGTGCGCGCCCGCGTGGTGATCGGCGCGGACGGTGTGGAGACCATGGTGGGCCGCTGGGCGGGCCTCGATACGAGGGTTCCCTCGCGTGACATGGAATCGTGCGCCCAGTACCTCATCCAGGGCATCGACTTCGACCCCGATGCGATCTACCTGCAGTTCGGAGCAGCGGTGGCGCCCGGCGGCTACGCCTGGCTGTTCCCCAAGGGCCCGGGATCGGCGAACGTGGGGTTGGGTGTCGTCGCGCTGAAGAGCGACGGACGGAATGCGCGCGAGTACCTCGATGCCTGGATCGCGCGCCGGTATCCGACCGGGACGTGCACCGGCTACACTGTCGGCGGGGTCATTGTGCACACGACCGCTCGTCGCATTTCGACCGACGGCGTGATGCTGGTCGGGGACGCCGCCCATATGATCAACCCGTTGTCGGGTGGCGGGATCGTGAACGCCATGAAGGCCGGGCGGCTGGCGGGACGAACCGCCGCCGCGGCGATCCAGGAAGGAGACACCAGTGCCGACCGGTTGGCGAGCTTTCATCAGGCCTGGATGGCCCTGCTGGGCGAAGACCATCTCAAGTACTATCGGATCAAGCAGGCGCTGGAGGACCTGGACGATGGCTTCTTCAATCGCCTCGCCCGAACGGTGAACGCCATTCCGGAGCAGAAGCGAACGCTGGGCAGGATTTTCGCCCACGCGCTGGTCAAGCACCCGCAACTGATCCCGGTGGCGGCGAGGTTCTTCCTGTGAGGGAGGGGTGATGTTAGGCATCGATCTCCGCGGCAAACGCGCCCTCGTGGCCGGTGTCGCTGATGACGCCGGCTACGGATTTGCCATCGCCAAGGCGCTGGCGGAGGCCGGCGCCACGGTGTGTACGGGCACCTGGCCTCCGGCGCTCAACATCTTCCAGAACCTGCTCGAGCGCGGGAAGATCGACGACGCCCGCAAGCTCCCGGACGGCTCCTTGCTCCAGTTCGAGAAGGTCTACCCGCTCGATGCGGCGTACGACACGCTCGGCGACGCTCCGCCGGAGATCCGCACCAACAAGCGCTACAAGGACGTCGGCGACTTCTCGATTGCCGGGATCGCCGCGCGGCTCAGGAGCGACTTCGGGGAGCCCTGTCTCGACGTGGTGATCCATTCGCTGGCGAACGGACCGGAGGTGAAGAAGCCCCTGCTCGAGACGAGCCGACCCGGGTATCTGGCTGCGGTCGGGGTCAGCGCCTATTCACTGGTGGGGATGGTCGCGAAGCTGGGGCCGCTGATGCGGCGAGGGGGCTCAGTGCTTTCCCTCACTTATATGGCAAGCGAGCGAGTCGTCCCCGGCTACGGCGGGGGGATGTCCTCAGCCAAGGCGGCCCTGGAGAGCGATACCCGGACTCTCGCCTTCGAAGCCGGCCGCAAATACGGCATTCGGGTGAACACGATCTCGGCGGGCCCCCTGGCATCACGGGCGGCCAGCGCCATCGGCAAGATCGAGCGGATGGTGGCCTACTATACCGCCAACGCCGCCCTGCCCGAGGAGTTGTCCGCGCGGGAGGTCGGCGCGGCGGGGGCCTTCTTGAGCAGCCCGCTGGCGTCCGGGATAACGGGCGCAACGATTTACGTGGACAAAGGTTATCACTCGATGGGTATGGCCGTGGCGGGGGTGGAGGGTCTGTAGGCCAGAGGAAAATGGCGGCAAAGACGTGAATCGCAAGCATGTGCGACTCGCCCAAAGATTATCGCGTCCCAGGATCGCAACACCCCTTGGCGGCAGCAGTTGACAGATACCTGGGCGCGCGTTACTTGGGTGCTGCACCACAAATCCTATATTGAAGACAGGTTCAACCGCGCTAGGAGGGGACGGGCATGGCACGTCTAAGGTTTGTTCTCGGTGCGTTCCTGGCAGTCTCTTGGACAACGCCACTGTTGGCGCAGCAGACGACGGGCGGGGTCCGTGGTCGCGTCACAGATTCGGCGACGGCGCAGCCGCTCTCGGGCGTCTCGGTTTCGATCGGCAGCCGCAGCGTGTTAAGCACGGCGGACGGTCGCTTCGTCCTATCCAACGTCCCGGCGGGCCCGGATAGTCTGCGGGCACGGCTGTTGGGCTACGGTCCGGTGGCGAAGTACGTCACCGTCCGGGCGGGGGACACGCTCACCGTCGATTTCACCATGACCGCCCAGGCGGTGAATGTGGGGGCGCTGGTGGTGGTCGGCTACGGCGAACAGCGCGCGGGCAACATTACCGGCGCCGTGGCGCAGGTCAATGCGGATGAGTTCAATACCGGCCGCGTCATCACCCCTCAGCAGCTCATCATGGGTAAGGTGGCGGGGGTGCAAGTGGTCGACAATAACGAGCCCGGCGGCGGCCTCGATATCCGGATTCGCGGCGCGACCTCGGTCAACGCCAGCAGCGAGCCGCTCTACGTGATTGATGGAATGCCGGTCGGCTTCGGCGGCGGACTCTCCGCCGGCCGCGACCCCTTGAACTTCATCAATCCCTCCGATATCGAGAGCATCACCATATTGAAGGACGCGTCGGCCGCGGCGATCTACGGGGCGAACGCCGCCAACGGCGTCGTGATCATCACCACCAAGAAGTCCCGGCAGCACGGGCCGGAGATCAACTACACCATCAGTCTCTCGACGTCTGATGTCACCCGGACCCCGTCCCTGCTCGACCCGACTCAGTTTCGAGCAGCCGTGGCGCAGTATGCGCCGGCGAGAAGCGCGAGCCTGGGTAACGCCAACACCGACTGGTTCGGCGAAATCGACCGCAGTGCCTTCGGCCAGCAACACGACCTGACGGTTTCCGGTGTGGGGCAGAGCAGCAACTACCGGTTCTCGGTCGGATACCTGAATCAGCAAGGCATCATCCAGCAGAGCTCGACTCAGCGGGTTTCCCTGGGCGTGAATTACGAGCAGTTCCTCCTGAACGACGACCTGGACCTCAAGACCAGCTTGCACGGCGCCCGCTCGGCCGACCATTTCCAGGCCGGCGACGTGCTCGGCAATGCCGTCGGGATGGCGCCGACGCAGCCGGTCTTCGACTCGAACAACCCGACCGGCTACTGGGACTGGCCGACGACCGGGGGGGCGTCTGCGAGCAACCCGGTGGCCAGCCTGAACCGGTCCACCGTCCAGGGCAGCACCTGGCGCAGTGTCGGCAACCTGCAGGGGACCTACAAGTTCCCGTTCCTGAGGAGCCTCTCGGCCAACGTCAACCTCGGGTACGATCTCACGCAGGCCAACAATCAGACCTTCATTCCCAACGACCTGGCCGCGCAAGTCAGACAGGGCCAGGGCTACCTGAGTTTCTCAAACAACAACCAGACGCTTCTGGTGGGCGAGGGCTATGGGAACTATGCGGCCCCGCTCGATTTCATGCCCGGCACCATCGACCTCACGGGCGGCTACTCGTACACCCAAGCGCACAGCGAGTCCCCGTTCTTCCAGGAAACCGGCCTTCCGACCAACCTCCTCGGCATCAACGGCGTTTCGGTGGGACCGGCCTCGGTGGTCCAGAACAGCAACTACGTGGTGGATTACAAGCTGATCTCCTTCTTCGGGCGCGTTAATTACAACCTGAACGACAAGTACCTCCTGGCGGCGAGCCTCCGCCGCGACGGGTCATCGCGCTTCGGGACGAACAATCAATGGGGCAACTTCCCCTCGGTGTCGGCGGCCTGGCGGCTTTCACAGGAGTCGTTCCTGCGGGGCGTGACGTGGCTCTCGGACTTGAAGGTCCGGGCGGCGTGGGCCAAGACCGGCAACCAGGCGTTCGCGGACTACCAGCAGTATCCGACCTATACCTATAGCAACGGCCAGGCGCAGTACTACTTCGGCGGCAATTACGTCGCCACCATCCGGCCGGGAGCGGTGGATCCGAACATCCATTGGGAAAGCACCAACTCCACCAACATCGGCCTGGACTACGCACTCTTCGATTCGCGAGTCACCGGCGCTTTCGAGTGGTACACCAAGGACACCAAGGACCTGATCTTCACCGTGCCCGTGGCCGCCGGCACCAATTTCACGAACCTCGTCACCACCAACATCGGCACGATGCGGAACACTGGGGTCGAGTTCACCCTCAATGCCCAGATCCTGCAGCCGCACGGTGATGCGCTGAGCTGGCTGGCGTCGTTCACGGTCAGCCACAACGGCAACGAGCTGCTCAGCATCAATCCGAACAACCCCGCCACCCAGATCAATGTCGGCGGAATCGGCGGCGGCACGGGCAATACGATTCAGGTCCTGCAGCCGGGCCAGCCGATCAACTCGTTCCTGGTCTGCCAGCAGTACTATCAGAACGGGAAGCCGGTCCAGAACGTCTTTTACAATGCCGCCGGCACGGATACGGTCTCGGGGTGTACCAATAACGTCCGGCCGTACCACTCCCCCTGGCCGACGCTGGAGATCGGCCACACCTCGAACTTCAACTTCAAGAAGTTCGATCTCAGCTTCACGCTGCGGGCGGCGCTGGGCAACTACGTCTACAACAACGTCGCGGCGTCCAACGGCTCCTACCAGAACATCACGACCGCGAACGTGACGCCGTCCAACATGGATGCGTCGGTGCTGCAGACCGGCTTCACGGCGCCGCAGTACCTGTCGGATTACTATGTGCAGGATGCATCGTACCTGCGGATGGACAACATCACGCTCGGCTATAACTTCCAATACGGTGGCAAGCCGTGGCGTGGGTTCCTGACGCTCCAGAACGCTTTCACGATCACGGGCTACAGCGGTGTCGATCCGACCGCCGGACTGAACGGCATCGACAACAACATCTATCCCCGCTCGCGCACCTTCAGCGGTGGCATGAGCGTGCAGTTCTGATACTCGGCCGTGGCTACGACCACTCGAGAAGGGACCA
>DATJXC010000003.1:0-4419 GCA_035500495.1 Gemmatimonadales bacterium | reverse complement strand
GACCGAATCGGAGATCTCGTCCTGAAACGCGAAGATGTCGGTCTGGGCGCGACGGAATTTACCGTTCCAGAGCACGCGACCATCGTCGGCGCTGAGCAGGCGCACGCTCACCTGCAGCATCGAGCCGTCGCGCTGGAAGCTCCCTTCGAGCAGGGTCGCGACCTTGAGTTGTTGCCCGATCGTGCGGGGGTCCAGCTTGGAGTCGTGATACACGAAGCTCGTCATGCGGCCGGGAACGCGGAGCCCGGGGACCTGGGACAGCGCTCCGATCAATGCTTCGGTCATCCCGTCAGCGTGGATCGTATCCTCCTGGGTTCCGCTCTCGGTGATCAGCGGGAGGACGGCGATCGATTTGGCGACGGCGGTCGGATGCCGGTTCGCGAGGACGTACCCGAGGACTCCTAGGACGACCACGGTCACCGCGGCGAGGGCCCACCCGGACCGAGGCGTGGCCCTGCGCGAGGCGCGGGGCGCCGCTCCCTCCAGGCTGGCCACCAGCGCCGCGGCCGAGTCGTAGCGTTCCCCGGGCTGTTTGGCGAGCGCCTTGGTGATGGTGCGCTCCAGTGCCTCCGGGACGTCGGCCCGCCGCCGCCGCAGTGACGGGATGGGGTCACTGGCGTGTCCGGCCAGGACCGCGAGTGAGGTGGTCCCGCTGAAGGGGGGCGAGCCGGCCATCATTTCGTACAGCACGCACCCCAGGCTGTACACGTCACTGCGGCCGTCCACCGGGTCGCCCACGATCTGCTCGGGACTCATGTAGAGGGGAGTGCCGACCGTCACACCGGTCCCGGTGAGGCCGGGGCCGCCTGCGACGCTCACGGCCCGCGCGATCCCGAAATCGGTGACCACGGCGTGTCCTGACTGAATCAGGATGTTCTCGGGCTTGATGTCGCGGTGCACGATCCCCTGGGCGTGCGCATAGGCGAGGGCGCCGGCCACCTCGCCGGCCAGCCGAACCGCTGCTTCCACCGGGAGCGGGCCCTTCCGCAATCGGTCGCGAAGCGACTCGCCTTCCACGAACGGCATGACGTAATAGAGGAAGCCGCCGGCCTCGCCGGAGTCGTGTAGCGGGACGATGTGTGGGTGGCTGAGCCGCGCGGCGATCTGGATCTCGCGCAGGAATCGCTCGGTGCCGAGCACGGCGGCGAGCTCGGGGCGCAGCACTTTGAGGGCCACGAGGCGGTCGTGCTTCGCATCGCGTGCCAGGTAGACGGTAGCCATCCCGCCATGACCCAGCTCGTGATCGATCTCCAAGCGGCCGGCGAGAGCGGCGGTAAACCGCGAGAGATCGTCAGGCGACAGGCGCTAACCCTCGAGGGCTGACGGGGAGCAATATACGCCGCGGGCTGCTTCTAGCGGCGTGGTGGGGCTGGCGTCTCGATGATTCCCATGCCTCGTATGATCCGCTCGAAACGCGGGTGGCCATGCAGCGGATCGTAAACGGGGTCCGCGCCGATCGTCCACAGGAAAAACGAACGCTCGCGCAAGCCCTGTTCCAGCCATCCGAGCGTGGCGGCCGTATCCCCGAGTCCCAACGCGACGTACGCGTGGGCCTCCGGCGTGACATAACCGTGCCGGGCGAGCTGTGCGAGTTCGCGCTCGACCTGGTGTGCCTCGGCCTGTTGGCCGGCCACCCCATAGCCGTAGCCCAGGAAGGCGAGGTAGGGGAAGGGGCGGTAATCCCGCCGGGGCGGTAGGACGGTGAAGGCCTCTCCGTATCGATGCTGCAAGATCAGCGACAGGAACAGATCGCTGCGGACTTCCCAATTGGTCGAATCGAGTGCGAGCGCCTGCCGCAGCTCGGCCTCCGCTTCCTGATAGCGATGCAGGCTATTCAGCAGGTTCCCGACCCGGGCGTTGAAGATCCGATTCAACGGGTCCAAGCGCTGTGCCGTGCGCATCGTCGCCAACGCCGGTTCGAGCTCCCCTCGGCTGCGGAGGTACCAGGCTCGATAGAGGTACGTGTATGGCTCAGTAGAGTCGAGTGCTTGGGCCAGGTCCAGCTCACGTTTGGCGGTTGTCCAATCCCAGTCGTGAAACACCGCGATGAAGCCGAGGGAGGTGTGCGCGAGGGCGATCGTCGTATCCAGGGCGATGGCGCGCAGAGCGGCAGCCTTGGCCCGGGCGAACGCCTCGGCCGTGGGCGTGTTCGAGAATCCGGCCATGAATCCATAGGCTTGAGCGAGGCCTGCCCAGGCCTGGGCGTAGGTCGAATCGAGCATCAGGGCGCGGCGGAACGCCGCGATCGCGTTCTCCAATTCGACCAGACCTGAGCCGCGCTGGCTCAACGAATAGCGACCCTTGAGATACCAGTCGTACGCCTCGTTGTTGGTGGTACTGCGCTGGACGAGGGGACGATTCGCCCCGACTAGACGCACCTGCAGCGCGCCGACGATGGCGTGGGAGATCTCATCCTGCATCGCGAAAACATCGGCGACGTTGCGGTTGCGCTGGTAGGTCTCGGACCACAGAATCGAGTCGTCCATCGCTCGAATCAATCTCGCCCCGACGCGAATCACGGGGCCGGCGCGTTGCACGCTGGCTTCGAGCAGGGTGGCCACGTGGAGGGTCGCGCCGATCCGCCGGCTGTCCATATGGGCGTCGCGGGCCGCGAAGGCGGAGGTGCGTGAGGCGACCCGGAGACCGGGCACGCGCGCCAGCGCGTCGATCAGCTCGTCGGTCATGCCGTCGGCGAAGTACTGGTCCTCCCGCGCGTCGCTGCGGTTCTCGAACGGGAGGATGGCAACCGACTTGTCGAGTGCTTGCGCGACGCGCGGCCGGAGCGCCCAGTATCCCGCGAGAGTCACGACCAGCATGGTGCCGGCGACGAGGATGCGGCGGCCCGGTCGAGGCAGGCGGAGCTGGGAAGCCGCCGCGGGCGCCTGTCCGGTCAGCGCATCGCGTAACGCGGCGGCACTGGCGAAGCGCTCGTCCGGAGATTTTGCGAGCGCCTTGGCGACTGTGCGCTCGAGCGCGGCTGGGACGTCGCCCCGGAGTTTTCGCACCGACGGGATGGGATCCAACGTGTGCCGCGCCAGCACCGCCTGAGCGCTCGGTGCCCTGTAGGGCGGCTCGCCGGCGAGCATCTCGTACAGCACGCATCCCAGGGAGTAGATGTCGGTGCGCCCGTCAAGCGGATCACTCAGCACCTGCTCTGGGCTCATGTACAGCGGCGTGCCGATCAGCACCCCCGTGCCGGTGAGCGCGGTGATGTCCGCTCCGGTTCCCGCCGCGGCGTCGATCGCCCGCGCGATGCCGAAATCGGTCACCACCGCCTGACCGGTGTGCAGGAGGATGTTCTCCGGCTTGATGTCGCGATGGATGATCCCCTGCCGATGGGCGTAGTCGAGGGCGGTGGCCACTTCGGTGGCGATCGCCACCGCCGCCGCCACGGGGAGGCGCCCTTCCCGATCGAGGCGCTGGCGCAGTGATTCCCCCTCGACGTACGGCATGACGAAGAACAGGGACCCGTTGAATTCCCCGGAGTCATGCAGCGGCAGGATATGCGGGTGGCTCAGCTTGGCGGCGATCTCGATCTCGCGCAGAAACCGCTCGGTCCCGATGGCGGCGGCGAGCTCCGGGCGCATCACCTTCACGGCGACCTGGCGATTGAGCTTCAGGTCGCGGGCGAGATAGACGGTGGCCATTCCACCCCGGCCCAGCTCGCGCTCGATGGTGAAGCGATCGGCGAGCGCGGCGGGGAATGACGGCGACGGCTGTTCAGGTGGCAGGCGCGGCTCGCACAGGGATTGAAGTAGGCCAATTATGCGGCCGCGACGGAAACGGCGCTATCTGCGGATCGGACTGGCGACTCCGAAGCTCCCGTCACTCTCAGATTAGGGCCATCGCATCACCGTATGAATAGAAGCGGTAGCCGGCCGCGACCGCTGCGCGATAAGCCGTCATGACGTGTTCGTATCCCCCGAACGCGCATACCAGCATCAGCAGGGTGGAGCGCGGCAGGTGGAAGTTCGTGATGAGCCGGTCCACGACGCGGAACGCGTAGGGCGGACGGATGAACAAGCGCGTGTCGCCGCTCGCCGCACGAAGCCGTCCCGCCTCGTCCGCCACCGTTTCGAGGGTCCGCACCACCGTCGTACCGACCGCCCAGACATGGCCACCCGCCGCCCGCCGTGAATTGATCGTCTCGGCCGCCTCGGCTCCGAGCCGGTACCACTCGGGGTGCATCGGATGCGCGTCGGGGTTCTCCGTCTCGACCGGCTTGAACGTTCCCGGTCCGACGTGGAGGTCCAAGGTCGCGATCGCGACCCCGTGCCGGCGCAGAACGTCGAGCAAGTCGGTGGTGAAGTGCAGTCCCGCCGTCGGCGCGGCCACGCTTCCATCGTCGGTAGCGTAAACCGTCTGGTAGCGCTCGCGATCGGCCGGCGTGGGGGCGCGGTGGATGTAGGGAGGGAGGGG
>DATJXC010000002.1:0-23180 GCA_035500495.1 Gemmatimonadales bacterium | reverse complement strand
GGGCGGTGACGAGCGCCGGGGCGACGGGCTCCCATCCCCTGACGTGCAAGGTGTTTTGGGCGGTGACCGCGCAGACGACGCTCGTGCCGAACACCCCGAACTGGTGGAACGTCTTCAGGTCGGCCTGGATCCCCGCGCCGCCCCCGGAGTCGGAGCCCGCGATGGTCAGGGCGATTCTCACTTGGCGCTGGTCCCCGGCACGGCGAGATTAGGGACGCACGGGGAGGTTGTCATAGCCACTAATCTGACATCGACGATCCGCGATCTCCATCGCCGCAAAGCGCGGGGACGCCGGGGCCTGGCGCTGGTGGAAGGGGTCCGCCTCGTCGAAGAGGCACAAGCGGCCGGCCTGGACGTGCGGGGAATCGTGTGCTCCAACGAGGTCGAGCGCACCACCCGCGGCACCGACCTGCGGGCCCAGCTGGTGGCCCAGGGGACCCCCGTGCAAGAGGTGTCGGCCAAGCTGTTCCGTGAGCTCGCCGACACCGACACCCCGCAAGGTATCATCGCCGTCGTCGAGCCTCGGCTCTGGACCACGGCGGACCTCCCGACGACGGGTGGAGTCCTCCTGGTGATCGACGGGGTACAGGACCCGGGGAATACCGGGACGCTGATCCGCACCGCCCACGCGCTCGGTGCCGCTGGTACCATTGCGCTGCGAGGGACCGCCGACGTCTGGAGCCCCAAAGCGCTGCGGGCGTCCATGGGTGCGACCTTCCGCCACCCGGTGGTCATGCTCGACGACGCCGCGTTCATCACGTGGGCGCAGCGGCACGGCATCACCCTCTGGGCCACGGCCGCCGACGGCCGGCCTCTGCAGGATGCACTCGGCAGTCGCTCCGGTCGGGAGGGGCCGATCGCCGTGATCGTCGGGAACGAAGGCGCCGGGATCCGACCGCAGCTGAACGCCATCGCGGCCCTGCGCGTGTCGATCCCGATGATCCCGGGCGCCGAGTCACTCAACGTCGGAGTGGCGGCCGGCATCCTCCTGTACGAGGTGCAGCGTGGGCGTTGACCCGATCCTCGCCGCCGGTGCCGCGGTGCTGGGGCTCATCCTCGGCAGCTTCTTGAACGTCTGCATCCTGCGTCTGCCGCACGGTCACTCTCTCCTGACCCCGCCATCCACCTGTCCCAAATGCGGCAACCGAATCGAGTGGCACGACAACATCCCGGTGGTGTCCTGGGTTCTGCTGCGCGGGCGGTGCCGCGCCTGCGGCAACCCGATCTCCCTGCAGTATCCCCTCATCGAGATCCTGGTCGGGCTCATCTGGCTCGCGAGCGTGTGGGCGTTCGGGATCTCGGCTCGGGCGCTGGGTGGCGGGCTGCTCGGGACGATTCTCCTCGGCATCGCCGTCACCGACGCGCGACACTATCTCATCCCCGATGAGTTCACTTGGGGAGGATTGGTGATCGGCCTCGCCCTGTCGCTCACCAATGGGTGGCAGGGGTTCCTGCACGCGATGATCGGCGCCGGAGTGGGGTTCGGGATTCTGTGGCTCGTGGCGGTGGTGGGGAAATGGGTATTCAAGGAAGAGGCGATGGGCGGCGGGGATATCAAGATGATGGCGATGGTCGGCAGCTTCGTCGGATGGAAAGGCGTGCTGCTGACCATTTTCAGCGGGGCGCTGTTTGGGACGCTGGTCTTCGTGCCCCTGACGTTGAAACGGAAGCGACTCGTGCCCTTCGGGGTATTCCTGGCGGTGGGGGCGGCGGTGACCTACGTCTGGGGCCTGAACATCATCGAGTGGTATCTGCATTTCCTCAAAGGATCCTGACGCACCATGGGTGATGCGTTCGGCGGGTTGTTCGACACGGGCGACGTGCTCGCCCGCGTCGGCGTGGATCTGACGGCCCAGGCCCGTCGCGGTGACCTGGAGCCGGTGCGCTGCCGGGAGGCCGAAATCGCCCGCGTGGTGGACATCCTGCTGCGCCAGAACAAGAACAACCCGGCGCTGGTAGGCCGCGCCGGGGTCGGGAAGACCGCCATCGCCGAAGGCCTGGCCCAGCGCATCGCCCGGGGCGAGGTCCCGCCGGCCCTCAAAGATGCCAGGCTCGTGGCGCTGGACCACGTGGCGCTGCTCGCCGGCACCGCGTTCCGGGGCCAGTACGAGGAGCGGATCCGCCAGCTCGTGCAGGCCCTCGCGGCCGATCCCGACCTGATCCTCTTCGTGGACGAGCTGCACAACCTGGTCGGCCAGGGGACGGCGCTGGGCGTGGCGATGGACGCCGCCAACATGCTGAAGCCCGCGCTGGTCCGCGGGGATATCCGCGTCATCGGGGCCACGACGGGAGAGGAGTATGGGCGCTGGATCCGAGGCGACCCCGCGCTCGAGCGGCGGTTCCAGCCGGTCCAGGTGGAGGAGCTTTCCGCCGCCCAGACGATGGAGATTCTGCTCGCCCGCCGGCCGCGGCTCGAGCGCCACCACGCCGTGGCGATCACCGACGACGCCCTGCAGGCCGCGATCGTGCTCACCGATCGGTTCGTTCCCGATCGGGCGCGCCCGGACAAGGGGATCGACGTGCTGGACGAAGCCTGCGCGCACGCCCAGGCGACGGCGCAGGTGAGCCCCGAGCTCGACCACCTGATCCGCGAGCGCCGGCGGGTGGATGCGGCGATCCGGCGCGGCCTCGTGACCGAGCGGGCGGCCACGGAGCCGGCGGATGAGCTTGCCGCCGTGTTCCAGCGGATCGGACGGGAGATCGACGATCTGCTGGGCGGAGGCGCGACCGCCCGCAAGAAGGACGCGGAGGTCGCGTCGGAGACCGGCGCCCCGCCCCTGGAGCGCCCGCGTCCCCCGCTCGCGCAGCAGCGCGACGATCTCGATCGCCGCTTGCGCCAGGAGCTGGAGCGTCAGGGGCTGGTGGTCCGCGGGCAGGATGTCGCCCGGGTGGTGGGGGTGGCCGTGGGGAAGGGGATCGAATGGACCGGATGATCTGGGCGGCGGGGGTCGCCGCGCTCACGCTGGGCGGTTGTCGCGACCGGGTGCGTGAGGTGCAGGAACGTCACGATTTGCAGGACGTCGTCCAACAGATGAAACCTGCGGTGGAAGCGGCGACCGGCCTCACGTTCCGACGTGAGCCGGTGGTGCTGCGCCGCACGCGCGACCAGGTGCGCGACTACGTGATCCATCGCTTCGATGTGGAGCTGCCCAAGAACGAGCTGGCCGGGGTGCAGGCGTCCTACCGGTTGTTCGGGTTGCTCCCGGACACGCTCGACCTGCGGCGCACCATGATCGATCTCCTTACCGAGCAGGTGGCCGGGTACTACGATCCCGATTCGAACGCCCTGTTCGTCCCGACCGACGCGGACCCCCAGCTCGTGCGGATGACCGTATCGCACGAGCTGACCCACGCGTTGCAGGATCAGTACCTGTCCCTCGATTCGATTCTGCAACAGAAGAATCAGAACGACCGGCGCTCGGCGGCCCAGGCGATCCTCGAAGGCCAGGCGACGCTGGCGCAGATCCTCGTGCTCATGCCCGAGGGGAAGCCGAGTCAGATCCCGAGCTTCTGGGATACCCGCAAAGTGTTCCGGACGCAGATGTCGCAGATGAAGGAGTTCTCCGGCGCGCCGCTGTGGCTGCAGGAGACGCTGATCTTCCCCTACCTGGGGGGCGCGGACTTCGTCCGCTGGTTCCGGGCCGGTCATCCGGGACAGCAACCCTTCGGCTCCGCGATGCCGACCTCGACCGAGCAGATCCTGCACCCCGACCGCTACGCGGCGGGGGACGCACCCGTGACGCTCGCCTTTCTGTCTCCGGCGGCCGCGGTCGGGGCGCCACGCTACGAGGACGACCTGGGAGAATTCGAGACCCGCCTGCTGTTCGAGCAGCTGCTCAACGACACGGCCGAGGTGCAGGCGACGGAACTCGCCACCGGGTGGGGCGGCGACCGCTACGCGGTGTTCGGTCCCGGTCGTGATGTGCTGGTCTGGTACGTGGCGTGGGATGATGCCGCGGGCGCGGACCGGTTCGCGGTGGCCCTGCGCAAGGCCTGGGCGCGCCATCGCTCCGGCGGTCCCTCGGACCGGCGGTGGCGGGTCGATCGGATCATGATCGAAGGGCACCCCGGAGTGCGGCTCATCGATGCGCTCGCCCGCTGGGAGGGGTGGCGGCAGACCCCGGCGGTGCGGGTGGTGAAGTAGCGTCCTGCCTCGCGAATCCCCCCTCTTGGGGCGCTGTGAAAGCCCCACTTGGTTTCCGGCAATCCGCTAAGTAACTTGAGCGGCTTATGTTTACGGCACTCTCCGAGCGGCTGGGCGGGGTGCTCCAGCGGCTCACCGGCCGCGGCGTGCTCTCCGAGCAGGACGTGACCGAGGCGCTCCGGGAGATCCGCCGGCACCTGCTCGAGGCCGACGTCAGCTTCGAGCTGACGCGCGATTTCGTCGAGCGAGTGCGCGAGCAGGCCGTCGGCGCGCTCCAGATCAAAACGGTGAGCCCCGGCCAGCAGGTGGTAAAGCTCGTCCACGATGAGCTGGCCCGGATGCTCGGGGGCGCCAAACGGTCGCTCGAGTTCGCCTCCGTTGGCCCAACGGTGATCTTGCTCGTGGGGTTGCAAGGCTCGGGGAAGACCACCACCGCGGCCAAGCTGGCGCGCCGGTTGAAGCTGGAGCAGAAGGCGCCCGGCCTCGTGGCGGCGGACCCGTATCGGCCGGCGGCATGGGAACAGCTGGAGCAGCTGGCCGCGCAGGTCGGAGTTCCCCTCCTGGGGAGACGGGAGAGGGGGGAGGAGAGAGGGGTCGTTGAGCTGGTCCGCGAGGCGGTGCGGGAGGCGGAGAAGGCGCGGTGCCGCACCGTCATCGTCGATACGGCGGGGCGACTCCAGATCGACGAGCCGTTGATGGACGAGCTGCGCGCGGTGAAAGAAGCGGTGAAGCCGCGCGAAGTGCTGCTCGTCGCCGACGCGATGACGGGGCAGGACGCGGTGCGGATCGCCCGGGGCTTCAAGGACGGGATCGGGGTGACCGGGGTCATCCTCACCAAGCTCGATGGAGATGCGCGCGGCGGCGCGGCGCTGTCGATCTTCGGTGTGACGGGCGCGCCGATCGTCTACGCCGGGGTGGGCGAGCAGGTGGACGCGCTGGAGCCGTTCGATCCGGTGCGGATGGCCGGCCGGATTCTGGGCCAGGGCGACGTGGTGGCCCTGGTCGAGAAGGCGGCCACGACCATCGACCGCGAGGCGGCCGAGCGGCTCGAGAAGAAGGCGCGCTCCAAGCGAGGGATGGATCTCGCGGATTTCCTGGTCGCGCTGAAGCAGATGGAGAAGATGGGTCCGCTGAAGCAGGTCTTGGGGTTGCTCCCCGGCGTGCCGGCCAAGGCGCTCAAGGCGTTGCCGGCCGACGATCGTCGGCTGAAGCACGTGGAAGCGATCGTGCTGTCGATGACCCCGGCCGAGCGGGCCGATCCCAAGGTATTGAACGGCTCTCGCCGGTTACGGATCGCCAACGGCGCGGGCCGGCCGGTCCAGGAAGTGAATCGGCTGCTGGAGCAGTTCCAGCAGATGCGGAAGCTCTTACAGAGGATGTAGGAAGCCATGGCGACACACATGCGGTTGCGGCGCGAGGGGCGCAAAGGGCAGTCTCACTTCCGGATCGTCATCGCGGACCAGCGGGCACCGCGCGACGGGCGGTTCGTGGCGGCGATCGGGCACTACAACCCCCGCGCGAAGCCGGCGACGCTCAAGGTCGACAAGGATCAAGCGCTCGCCTGGCTCGCCAAGGGGGCGAAGCCGACGGACACGGTCCGTTCGCTCCTGAAGCAAGCCGGGGTGTTGGGCAAACGCACCGCGTAATCGGGCGGCTGCGCAAGCCGCACGGGCAGCACGGGGAAGTGGCGGTGTTCCCGCTCGTCGAAAACCCGGGCGCGGTGTTGGCACCCAAGGCACAGGTGTTCGTGGTCGACGAGACGCGCCGGGTGATCGCGGGACCGCTGGTCATCGCGCGGCGCCGGGCCTACCATCGGGAGTGGCTGCTCGGGTTCGTCGGCGTGGGCGGGCGGGCGGTGGTCGAAGGGTGGCGGGACCAGTTTCTCGCGGTGGAAGCGGCCGATGCTGACGATTAACGTCGTGACGCTGTTCCCGGAGTGGTTCACGGCCCCCCTCGGGGGCAGCATTCTGGGTCGGGCCGCGGGTCTCGGGGTGGTGCGGTATCGGGTGTCGCAGCTGCGGGATTTCACCCACGACCGGCATCGTACCGTGGACGACACCCCGTACGGCGGCGGCGCCGGGATGGTGCTGAAGCCGGAGCCGTTTTTCGAAGCGGTGGACGAGCTGCGGCCGACTCCCGGTTCGCCGATCGTCCTCCTCTCGGCCCGAGGGCGGCCGTTCACGCACGGCGAGGCCGTGCGGTATTCGGTGGGTCGTGAGCTGACGTTGCTGTGCGGGCATTACAAGGACGTGGACCAGCGGGTGGCGGAAGGGCTTGCGACCGAAGAGGTCTCGGTCGGGGATTTCGTCCTGACGGGCGGCGAGCCGGCCGCGTTGTGCGTGATCGACGCCGTGGTGCGGCTGCTGCCCGGCGCGCTCGGGGATCACGAATCGGCGGCCGGGGATTCGCATTACGACGGGTTGTTGGCGCCGCCCTCCTACACGCGGCCGCCGGAGTATCGCGGGATGGCAGTCCCCGACGTATTGTTGAGTGGTGACCACGAGAAGATCGCGGCGTGGCGCTCGGCCCTGGCGGAGCGCTTGACCGAGGAGCGCCGTCCCGATCTGTGGCGCAAACACTTAGACGAGCAGGGATAGAATCATGGAAAAGCTACGGGCGGTGTCGCGAGAAGGGCTGAAGGACAACATCCCCCCCTTCGACCCCGGCGATACGGTGCGCGTGATGGTGCGCGTGCGTGAAGGGGACAAGGAGCGCGTGCAGGCGTTCGAGGGGATCTGCATCGCCCGCCGCGGCGGCGGGATCAACGAGAATTTCACCGTACGGAAGATCTCCGCCGGCGTCGGGGTGGAGCGCATCTTCCCGCTGCATTCTCCGTCGATCGCCGAGATCGAGCTGGTACGGCGGGGTCGGGTACGGCGCGCCAAGCTCTACTTCCTGCGCCGCCTGGCGGGGAAGGCCGCCCGGATCCGCGAGAAACGCGGGCTCGGGACCGCGGCCACCGCGGACACGACGGGAGGGGGGACTCCGGAGGCGTGAGCCGCCGCCCCCGCCCAACGTTCGAGCGCGAAACCGCGCTCTGGAACGCGGGGCGGACGGTTGTCGCCGGAGTCGACGAAGCGGGCCGCGGCCCACTGGCTGGTCCAGTGGTCGCCGCGGCCGTCGTGTTTCCGGCAGGCATGAAGGCAATCCGGGGGCTGCGGGATTCCAAGCTCCTCCCCCCGGTGGTCCGGGAACGTCTGGCCGCCGTAGTGCGGACCCGCGCCCTGGCGTGGGCGGTGGCGGCCGCGAGCGTGCACGAGATCGACCGCATGAACATCCGGCGCGCGACGATCCTGGCGATGCGACGCGCCGTCGACCGCCTGGGCCTCCCGGTTCACGAGGTGCTCGTGGACGGGCTCCCCGTTCCGGAAATCGGACTGGCCCACGTGGCGATCGTGGACGGCGACGCGCACTGCCAGTCCATCGCGGCCGCCTCGGTTCTCGCCAAGACGGTGCGGGACCGGTTGATGCGGCTGCTTGCGGGGCGGCATCCGGCGTATGCCTGGGAAGAGAACAAGGGCTACGCCACCCCGTGGCACCTCGAGGCGCTCACCCAGTACGGACCCTGCGCGCATCACAGGCAGAGCTTCGAGCCGGTGGCCCAGCTGGCGCTGTTCTAGAGTTCGCTCCCATTGAAGTACCTCACCCCCCGCCCCCTCTCCCTGTCGGGAGAGGGGGTCAGGGGGTGAGGTCCTACCGGTTCCGCTTGAGGGTCTTCTTGAACTCCTCGAGCGACCGCGTGTTCGCGATATCCTTCGCTTCAAGTCCCGCCCGCCGCGCCACGTCTACGGCATACTGCATGAACACCAGATTCTTCGGGTTGTGGCTGTCGGTGGACAGCACGAACCGGACGCCGCGGCGCTGGGCCGCGGCCGCGAGGTTGTCCGGCAGGTCCATCCGCTCGGGGTGTCCGTTGATCTCGAGCAGGCAACCGTGATCGGCTGCGGCCTTCGCGATCGTCTCGAAGTCGAGATGGTAGGGTTCGCGCTTGCCCACGAGGCGGCCCGTGGGGTGGCCGATGGCGTCCACGGAGGGGTGTTTGACGGCACCGAGGATCCGCGACGTGATCTGCGTTTCGCTCTGATTCATCCCGTAGTGGATCGTGGCGACGACATAGTCGGCTTCCGCCAGCACATCGTCGGGCAAGTCGAGCTTGCCTGACTCCAGGATGTCCAGCTCGATGCTCTTGAGGACCGTGAATCCCCGGGCGCCCGCGTTCCATTCATCGATCTGCTGCCACTGTGCCCGCAGCCGCTTGGCATCGAGCCCCAGGGCCATCGTCACCCGCTTGGAGTGATCGGTGATCGCGCAATACTCATACTTGAGCGCGCGACAGGCCTCGGCCATTTCGGCGAACGCCGCCTCGCCGTCGGTCTCTTTGGTATGCATTTGGAGATCGCCGCGGATCTCGCTGCGCTCGACCAGCACCGGGAGGTGGTGCTCCCGCGCCAGAGCCACTTCGCCCCGCGACTCCCGCAGCTCCGGAGGAATCCAGTCGAGGCCGAGCTTCTTGTAGATCTCCTGCTCGGTCTTCCCGGCGATCCGGCGCGTCCCCTTGTACAGCCCGTACTCGTTGAGCTTGTAACGGTGCTCCTGCGCCAGCCCGCGCAGCTCGACATTGTGCGACTTGGATCCCGTGAAGTACATGAGCGCCGCGCCGTAGGCGGCGGGCTCGACGACGCGGAGATCCACCTGCAAGCCGCCCCGCAAACGGACGGTGACGCGCGTCTCGCCCCGCGAGACGACCGAGGCGACCTCGGCATAACTGGTGAACCGCTCGATGACCCGCGCGGGGTCGGTCGTGGTCACCAGCACGTCGAGATCGCCGATGGTCTCGCGGCGGCGGCGATAGCTCCCGGCGATCGCGAATTCCTTGATGACGCCTTTGCCGCCACCGGCCATCCACTCCGTGAGCGCCTTGGCATGCGCCTCGGCGTCGTGCAGCAGCAGCCGCCGCTCGGCGTGCAGCGCGAGGCCGAGTCCGGCCCGGATGTTCTGCTCCAGCTTTTCCCCGAAGCCCGGCAACTTGCGCACCTTGCCCGCCTCGATCTTCTGGGCGAGATCGGCGGGGGATTTCACCTTGAGCCGGCTGTAGAGCAGCTTGACGCGCTTGGGGCCGAGGCCGGGGATGCGCAGCAGGTCGAGCAGGCCCGCGGGGAGCTTGGCCGCGAGCTGTTTGTGCAAGGGAAGCTCGCCGGTCGTCACGATCGCCGTGATCTTCTCGGCCAGGTCCTCCCCGATGCCGGGGATCTCGGTCAGGTCGCTGCCGCGCTGCACGGCGTCGGCGAGCGGCTCGGGGTAATCCCGCACCACGCGGCTCGCGTTGCGGTAGGCGCGGACGCGAAAGGGATTCTCGTTCTTGATCTCGAGGAGGTCGGCGACCTCGTCGAACAGGCGGGCGATGTCGGGGTTCTGCATGAGAAGCGGGAGTCGGGAGACGGGAGGTGCAGCGCCTCCCGACTCCCGTCTCCCGGTTTCTAGTTCACCGTGAAGTCGAACAGCATCCCGTGGTCCCCATGGGGTTTGCCGTCCTTCACGTCGGGAAGGAAGCACACCATGCCGTACGCGCCCGCGGGCAGCGTCGCGGAGAAGCTGGCGTGTGCGCCGGCATCGAGGCCGCCAACGCCCGCGACGCGCGTAAACGGCGGTGGCCCCTTCATCCCCCCCTCCGCATAGGCATAGAAGTCCTTGACTTTCTTTCCGGGTGCCAACGCCACGAGCAGCAGCTCGTGGTGTTGCGCGCCGGCGTTGTCCACGCGGAACGTATGGGCGCCGGCGGTGACGGGCTTGGACAAGGCGTAGGCGTAGTCGGTCATCGTGACCACGATGTCCGCCGCGGGCTCCTCTGGCGCGGCCACGGGGGACCCGGAAACCGTGAGGCTCCGGAACATGCCTTTCATCACGTGGGGCATGCCGTCCGTGCTCGGGATGAAGCAGACCAGCACGTAACTCCCCGGTTGCAGCACCTGCGTGGCGTTACTCGAGTCACCGGGGAGCGCCGCGTTCGGTCCGCCCATCTCACCGGACCACGGCGGCGGCCCGCCCGGCTTCTTAGCCATGGCCCTCATCCCGGCCTGGAAATCGGCGACCGTCTTACCGGGTGCGAGCCGAAGAATGACCGCCTGGTGCGGTTCCTTCCCCTGGTTCACGACCACCACCGTGACGACGCCCGCGGGGACCGTGTCGGGTGCGGCGAACGCGAAGTCGGTGGCGGTGATCCGCACCACGGCCGGCGCGGCGGCCGCGGGTGGCGGGGGTGCCTTCTTGGTGCAGGCGAGCGCCACGGCGGCGATCGCGGTGCAGGCAATGGAGATGGGGCGAGGCGAGGTCATGCATTCCTCCCTGGTCTGGGTGCTGCAAAACTACGGAGTGGTGGGAGCGGGCGATAGCGTGACTCAGGTCCGCTCGAGCAGGACGATCCCCGACATGCGCCGGAACTCCTCGCGCATCCGCGCGGGATAGAGGCGGCCGAGCAGGTTCCACAGGCCGGCGAACCGCATCGTGCGACCGAGCCGGAGCGCTTCCTCCCACATCGAGCGGAATTCGGCTTCGCGCCACCCGTGAGCGACGAAGAACGCGGTGCCCTCGGCGGGGCCGAAACGGAGCGGCGTTCCCGCATCATCGAGCGTACGGCCCCAGGTGCGCTTGAGCATGCGCAGCAGCCGGGGGGAGGCCAGGTCGGTGAGCCACCACCGCAACGGGGCGCACGAGTGGAGGTCGTCGGCGAGCGCGGCGACCTGATCCGACGACAGGTACACGAGCAGTCCTTCGGTAATCGCCAGCGCAGGCGCGGGACTCGTCGCCACACGATCGAGCAACGCCCGCCGCGCCGCCGCGTCGGCAAGATCGGCGGCCACGTACTCGAGCGCGCAATGTGGGGCTTCCCCCCCGATGGCCTCCCGCTTGTACGCCTGAATGTCGGGAAAATCGACGTCCAGCCATCGCAGATCGCGCGGTAAGGACAGGCGATAGGGCCGGGTGTCGAGCCCGGCCGCGAGATTGATCACCAGGCGAACGCGGTCCCGCGTGATCGCCCGCAGGATGACCTCATCCATGACGGCCGTCCGCACGATCATCGGCCAGGCCATGCGCCGGCCCTTGGGCAGGGTGCGCAGGATGGCTTCGCCGCGGGCACCGGCCAGGCGCCGAGCGAACGGATCGCGGAACAGCGCATCAAGGCGCTCGGACTCCATCGCGCGATACATCGCGACCCAATGGGCGGTGTCCGAGATGTGGGTGATGGTCACGAGAGAGAAAGCAAAGTGCAAGGGGCAAGGAGCAAGGGTGCTCTCACCTGCTCCTTGCCCTTTGCTCCTTGGTCAGGTGACTACTTCGGCTCCACGAGCGGGATCTCGTCCTGCAGCGAGCCTTCGACGATGTTGTCGAGGCGGTTCTCGATCTGGAGGAACCGCGTCACCGTCGCGGCCGGCGCGACCTTGCGGAACTTTTTCGCCCACTCCTGGTGCAGCTTGACGCGGTCGGCCTGGATCGCGAGCCATTGATCGGTGAGGCGCTGCGCGGCCGTGTCGCTCATCGTCCTGTACACCTTGGAGTAGTCCAGAATCACCGTCTGCGTCCGGTCGCCGAGCTTGGATACCTCCACCTGGTAGTCGCGGTACATCGGCCAGAACTTGGCGGCGACGCTATCGGTCATGGGGAGGTTGGCGGCGACGATTTGCTGGCGCCGGGTCTTGATCTCCTCGCGGGTCAGGTGCATCTCCGTTTGCTGCGCGGCGAGGGGCGCCGCGAGGGCTAGCGCGCCGAGGATGAGCAGGGAATACGCGGTTCGCA
This sequence comes from Gemmatimonadales bacterium, assembly GCA_035500495.1. GTDB lineage: Bacteria > Gemmatimonadota > Gemmatimonadetes > Gemmatimonadales > GWC2-71-9 > DASTHG01. The sequence continues at coordinate 11,245 of DATJXC010000002.1, read as the reverse complement.
TTATCGAGTCTCCTGTAGGTTCACGAAGCTGTGAGAGGCCGCAATATAGCCTGGGTGTACCGTCACCCGGTCATGGCCCGTTTCAGCTCGCCGGAATAGCCTTGCGCCACCCGCTTGAGGGTCAGGGTGAGCGGTACCGCCAGCACCATCCCGGGCGCGCCGAGCACCCAGTTCCAGAACAGCAACGAGGCGACAATCGCGAGCAGGGAAATGTCGAATCCCTGCTTCATGAACATGGGCTTTAGCACGTTGTCGCCGATGAAGTTGCCGACTACGAAGATGACGACCACGAGCACGGCGCGCTCCCAGCCGTGCTCGAGGAAGGCGACGGCGGCGGCGGGGGCCAGGGCCAGGAGATTGCCCACCGCCGGGACGAAGTTGAAGAAGAAATAGAGCACGCCCCAGGTGATCGCGAAGTCGACGCCCAGGAGCAGGAGGGCGATGGTGATCGCGACGCCTGACATCAGACCGGTGATCCCGGTGAGCCCGACGAACTTCACCACGTCCCGGGTCGCGTGGTCCAAATGGGATTGCCCCTGCTCCCTTCCGGCCATCTGGGCGAGAAACAGGACCATGATCAGGATGACGACAAACGCGTTGCCCAACGCCCCCGCCACGCCTCCCAGGAAGGCGCCGGCGTACGACACGAGGTGGGCGGGGTCGAGTGCCGGGATGGAGCGCAGTTGCTCGGCGTCGATGCCGCGCGCGGCGAGGAACCCGAACAGCTGGTCGCGCACGGCTGTCAGCCCGATCTGGTAGGTCGGCAGACGCTGGACCAGGCGGGCGATGGAGGTCCCCAGCAGTGTGATCACCGCCACCCCTCCCACCACGGCGATCAGAACGGTTACCAGGACGGCGAGAGAAGGGGACATCCGGCGTCGGGTGAGCCAGACCATCAATGGGGAGAAGCTCATCGCCAAAAGCAGGGCGAGCAGGAAAATATCCGCCAGCGGCGCGATGGTCTTTAGGCCGAAGATGATGATCACGAGGGCTGCGCCGCCGAGCAGTACACGAAGCAGTGGCGGTATCCCGGGAGCGGCAGAAGAGGGAGACGAGGGGTGCGTCATGGAGATCCTTGGTGTTTGTGGGAATTCGGAATCAGGGCTTCGCGGGAGCGCTGGACGGAGCCGGATGGTAGCGATCCCACCATTCTTCCGCTCGCGCGCGTGTCCAGCGGGCCTCCAGCTCCGTGTCTGCGAGTTGCTGCGACAGCTGCTCCCCGGTCTGGGGTCGGCGGGCGGGGTCCTTCTCGAGGCAGGACATCACCACGCGCTCCAGCTCCGGCGGGACGTGGGCATGCGCGCTCACCAGGTCGGGGCGGTCCTTCAAGTGCGCCGCCAGGAGCGACATCGCGTTCGGCTTCACGAACACATCGCGCCCGGCCAGCAACCAGTAGGCGATGCAGCCGAGACCGTAGAGATCGGACCGTCCGTCCACCGGGGACTCCCCGGAGATCCCTTCGGGGGCCAGGAAGGCGGGGGTCCCCACGATGGCGTCGGGATGCGTGAGGTGCGTGCCCCCCGGGGCGGTGGGCTGCATCTCCCGGACCAGACCGAAGTCCAGCACCTTCACGAAATCGAGATCGAGGCCGTAGCGGCAGATGAAGATGTTGGCGGGCTTGATGTCGCGGTGTACTACGCCGCGCGCGTGCGCTTCCGCGAGCGAGTGGCAGGCCTGGCGGAGGATGTGCACGACCCGTTCCGGGGGCTGCGGGCCGTGGCGCGCCACCAACGTGTGGAGGTCGAGTCCGTCCAGCAGCTCCATGACATAGTAGAAGGTGCCGTCCTGGGCGATCCCGAAGTCGTACACACTGATCGTGTGCGGCGACGACAGCGCGGCGGTGGCCTGCGCTTCCCGCTCGAACCGTTGGAACAATGAAGCGACGAGCGCCTGGTCGGCGTCGCCCAGCGCCTCCGGGCCGATCAGCTTGACGGCCGCCGGTCGCGCCAGAAGCCGGTGCGTCGCCCGCCACACTTCGCCCATCCCACCCGCGCCCAGCCGAGTCGTCAGCTGGTACCGCCCGACCGAGCGGGCGTCGGCGACTTTCTCGCCCAGGCCATAGATCGTACGGGAAATCACGACGGAGAGGACGGCGGCGAACCCATCGGTCCAGGCGAGCTGGATCAGGGAGGCGGCCGGGGGCAGGGGACCGAGCCCGAGTCCATGGAACAACAGGATCGCGAGTGGTTCGCTGGCGATCGCGAGGCCGGCGGTGAGCACGCTGCGGCCGACGGGGTTCGGCACGACGACCTGGGCGATGAGGACCCAGACGGCCACGGCCGACCAGCGGCTCGAGGGCGGAGCGGCGCCGCCGTACCACGCCCCCGGCACGCTGACCAGCGCCACCACGGCGGCGATGAGCACCACGTAGATGCTGCCGGCCATCCCGAGGCGGCGTGGCGGGATCCACTCGCGCCGGACGGCGAGATAGAGGCCCAGGGAAACGGCGCACGCCAGGGTGATCCCGGCTAGCTGAAGAACGTGTCCCGCTCCGGTCGCACTCGTCAGCGTCCGTACGAGCAGCGACAGCGGCGCGGCCACGAACATCAGCAGGCACAGGATCTTCAGCCGGCGGGCGACGTCGGCGAGGAGGTCGAGCGGCAGCTCGGGACGCGCCCGCTGGTCGAGTCCCGCGAGCTTGACGGCGGCGTCGGTGCGGGGGGAGAGCGAAATCGGGGAAGGGGAGCTCATGGGCGCCCGAGGAATATCGCCCGGCGGTACGGCCTTGAGAAGCATTCGCGCCGGGTGCTATCGTGGGCGCGTGCCGAACCTGACCTTCGCCCATTTGCACTGCTCGTTTGCCGATCCTCTGGCTGCCCACGTACGCAAGGCGGCGACTGCGTGGGACAGCGCGCTCGGGACCGCCCGCCTGTGGCGCAAGGACGCATCGCTCTGGACCGGTCGTGACGAGGCGCGCTGGCTCGGGTGGCTCGACATCGTCGCCGCTCAACAGGCCCAGTGGCCGCGCTTCGCGGCGATCGCGGCCGACGTGCGGAGCAGCGGACACACCCATGCGGTCCTGCTCGGCATGGGCGGTTCCTCGCTGTGTCCGGATGTACTCGCCACCACCTTTGGGATCATTCCCGGGTTCCCGGCTTTCCATGTGCTCGACTCGACCGATCCCGCGCAGGTGCGCGCGGTTGAGTCGCAAGTCGACCTGGCGCACACCCTGTTCATCGTTGCCAGCAAGTCGGGGACGACCCTCGAGCCCGACATCATGCGGGCCTACTTCTGGGAGCGTGCGGAGCACGCCGGGAACCAGTTCATCGCCATTACCGACCCCGGCTCACGGCTCGATGAGGCAGCGCGGCGCGATGGCTACCGGGCCATCTACCATGGGGTGCCGGAGATCGGGGGTCGGTTCAGCGCGCTTTCGGATTTTGGCCTCGTGCCGGCCGCCTTGATAGGCCTCGATGTGAGCCGGTTGCTGGCCGAAGCCGAGCGCATGGTCCAAGCCTGTGGACCGGGCGCTGCCGTGGACGGCAATCCGGGCGTCGCTCTGGGGGTGGTCCTTGGCACGCTCGCGCGAGCGGGCGTGGACAAGCTGACCCTGCTCGCGTCACCGGGGATCGCCGGGCTCGGCGCCTGGCTCGAGCAGCTCGTGGCCGAGTCAACGGGGAAACAGGGGAAGGGGATCATTCCAGTGGACCGGGAACGGCTGGGCCCGCCGGAGGTGTATGGCGACGATCGGCTGTTTGTCTATCTGTATCTGGAGGGCGCGGTGGATCAGGCGCAGGAGGCCGGCGTGGCGGCGCTCGAGCGTGCCGGCCGGCCGGTGGTTCGCATCGCGGTGCCGTCGCCGTACGCCCTCGCCGCCGAGTTCTTCCGCTGGGAGATGGCGACGGCCGTGGCCGGATCGCTACTCGGCGTCAATCCGTTCGATCAACCCGATGTCGAGGCGAGCAAGGTCGCGACGCGCGTGTTGACGGACCAGTACGAACGGTCCGGCGGGCTTCCCGCGGAACCTGCCACAAGAATCGAAGATCGCGATCTCACCGACCGGTTGCGCAACCTGCTCGGCACCATGCGGCCCGGTGACTATTTCGCCCTGCTGGCGTACGTGGAGATGAATCCCCGGCACGAGCAGCTCCTCCAGACGATCCGCCATCAAGTCCGCGACGCGACCCGCGTTGCGACCTGTCTCGGCTTCGGCCCCCGCTTCCTGCATTCGACGGGTCAGGCGTACAAGGGCGGGCCCAACACGGGGGTGTTCCTCCAGATCACCGCCGATGATGCCCTGGATGTAGCCGTGCCCGGGCGACGTTACTCGTTCGCTGTGGTGAAAGCGGCTCAGGCGGCGGGCGATTTGCAGGTGCTGCAAGAACGGGGGCGACGAGTCCTGCGGGTGCATCTGGGGAAAGATGTTGCCAGTGGACTCCGGCAGTTGGGAACGGCGGTGCGATCGGAGTTGCGGGGGTAGCAGCTCTGATAAGTCCCACTCAGGGGCGAGTGTCTTACCCGAATTTTGCGGTCAGATTTACTCCCTCGCCGACCCTGGCAGGAGTTTGCCACGGCCGTGCCTGAGTCCTACCTTCGAGGCATGACACGCTCTTCCATACTCTGGCTCATGGCCACTGTCGCTGCGTCTGCCCTCGGTACCGTTCCTGTCAGGGCACAGACGACGCAGTCACCGAATCACCTGTACGACCGGCTCCAGTTCAGCCTCTCCGGGACCACCGTGTGGCTCGGGTCCAGCGTGCGGGTCGATGCCAGCGACGGCACCCCGGGCACCGAGTTCAAACCGCAGGACGCCGGGGCCGGGAATCAAGTCTGGGAGCCGCGCCTGGCGCTCCGGTGGCGCCCGGGAAGGCGCCACGAACTGGACGTGGGCTACCAGTTCGCCCGCAGCAGCGGCTCCCGTGCGCTCGCCGACACCATCTCCTTTGCCGATACCACGTTCGCGGCGGGGCTGCGGGTCAACTCGGTGTTCAAGTCCGACCAGGCTTATCTCACCTATCGCTTTGCATTCCATGCGGGGGACCGCAGCCAGATCGGCGCCGCCCTGGGCCTCGGGGCGCTGTTCGTCAACATCGACCTCGACGCGGTGGCCGGCGCGACCAGTGGCGGCGCGGACACGGCCATTACGAAGTTCTCCGCCTCTAAAGGCGCGACCGCCCCGACGGGATCGTTGGGGTTGTACGGCCGTTGGCGCGTCGGCGATCAGTGGTACATCGAGAGCGATGCACGCGCTTTGTACGTCAAGTTCGATCGTATCAGCGCGACGGTATACGAGGCGGGCGCCGCAGGTCGCTATTTTATCTCACACCACGTCGGCTTCGAGCTCGGCTACGGGTTGACCGCCGTCAAGGTCACCCTCGATCCACGGGCCGATGGTACCGGCCTGACCGGCCAGCTCAAGTACTCGCTGCAAAACCTGCGGCTGGGGGTCGTGGCGACCCCGTAGATCAAGCGCCGCGGTCACTGGCCAGGATGTCCTCGCCGGCCACCTCTACTGCCGCACCGGCGCTCCAACGAGTCATCGGCGTGGGCGGCCTCGCCGCGGCGATCTTCAACATCACCGTGGGGGCCGCGATCTTTGTCCTCCCCGCGCACATGGCGGGCCGGCTCGGCGCCGCGGCACCCCTGGCGTACGTTGTCTGCGCGGTGGCGACGGCGCTCGTCGCCCTCTGCATCGCCGAGGCCGGGAGCCGAGTACCGAGAAGCGGGGGTCCGTACGCGTACGTCGAGACCGCCCTCGGTCCCTACGTCGGGTACCTCTGCGGCGTGATGCTGTGGCTGGGGATCACGCTCGCGATGGCGGCGGTCGCCACCGTGCTCGCCGACGCGCTGGCGGGGCTGTTCCCCATCCTCTCAGGAAACGTGCCGCGAGCCGCGATGCTCGTCGTCCTGTTCGCCGGGCTCACCCTGGTCAACATGCGCGGCGCCGCGCTGGGCTCTCGCTTGAGCGTGATCACGACCTTGGCGAAGATCGTGCCGCTCCTCGCGTTCGTAGTGTTCGGCCTGCCTCACGTGCACGCCGCGAACCTTTCCATTGTGGCGTTGCCGCCGGTCGCGAAGCTGGGGGAGTCGGGGCTGCTCCTGATGTTCGCGTTCTTCGGAATGGAGTCGGCGCTGCAGGTGAGCGGCGAGGTGCGCAATCCCTCGCGCGTAGTCCCGCAAGCGATCGCCCTGGCGCTCGTGGGTGTCGGGCTGCTCTACGTTTCGGTCCAGCTCGTCGCCCAGGGGATTCTCGGGGATGCCCTCGCTGCACCCGAGACGGCCAAGGCTCCGCTCGCCGCGGCGGCCATGCAGTTCGCCGGCGCCGCGGGGGCGCGCCTCATCCTCATCGGCATGATCGTTTCGACATTCGGTTTCATGGCCGCCACCATGCTCTCGACGCCGCGGACGTTGTACGCCCTCGCGCTGGACGGTTATCTGCCGGGATCGCTCGCGGGGGTGCACCGTGATCACCACACGCCGCATGTCGCGATCGGCGTCCAGGGCGTGATCGTCTGCATCATCGCCCTCACCGGTACCTACGTGAGACTGGCGCTGATGTCGGACGTGGCGATCCTGCTCGTCTATCTCGCGTGCTGTGTTGCGGCTTGGCGGCTGCGGCGGGTCGATGCGGGCTCCGAAAGCAGTCCGTTTCTGATGCCCGGTGGCGGGGTCGTGCCGTGGCTCGCGGCGGCCTTGGTCGTGGGATTGCTCGCGCGGGCGACCGCGCAAGCCTGGCTGCTCACCGGCGCGGTGCTGGCCGCGGCCTCGCTCGCGTTTATTGTAGGGTCCGGCCGGGGCGGAGCATCAACACTCCCACCGCGTCTCACGACTCGCTAAGTTCTTCTCCTGCATAGCCTGACCCGGTAGCTCAGCTGGTAGAGCAACGGACTTTTAATCCGTAGGTCGCGGGTTCGAGACCCGCCCGGGTCACTCGCTCCCTAACGTCCCCACCCCGCTTGCGTCTACCTCCCGACCCAAAACAGGCTCGACCATGAACCGCACGCTCACCCTCGGTGTCGCTCTTTCCTTCATCATGTACGGCGCGGCCGCCGCGCAGGCCCGTGATTCCATGGGTGCCATGCCCGGGATGGATTCCGCCGACGCCCACGCGGCCGACGCCGCCGAACACGAAATGAGCGGAACCATGATGGCCAACCCCCACATGGTGATGACCCCCGCCCGCCCGCTGCAGCCGGGCGACTCGGCCCGCGCGCTGGCCCTCCTGGACGAGATCCGCCACTCGCTCGCCCGTTATCAGGACGTAAACGCCGCCACGGCCGACGGCTACCGCCGGTTCCTCCCCGGCGTCAAACACCAGCCGGTCTACCACTACACCAACCGGATGAACGCCCTCCAGGCCCGCGCTCACTTCGACCCGAACAAACCGACCTCGTTGCTCTATCGGGAGGACTCGCCGGGGCACCTGGTGCTCGTGGGCGCCATGTATTCCGACGCCGCGGACACGCCTCTGGACGAGCTCGACCGCCGCATCCCCTTGAGCATCGCGCACTGGCACCGCCACGTGAACTGGTGCCTGCCGCCCCTCGGCGCCCGCGCGCGCTGGACCGAGACGAAAGACGGCCGGCCCGTGTTCGGGCCCAAGAGCGCCATCGCGACCCGCGAGGCCTGCGACGCCGTCGGCGGCCGCTTCTTTCCGCAGCTGTTCGGTTGGATGGTCCATGTGAACGCGTTTGCGAGCAACCCCGGCGAGATCTGGGGAGACCATCATCACGACGAGGGCCCCCAAAAAGGGATGTAACGGCAGGGTTGTCTGGACGTGGCGGGGGAGGCAAATTCCCTCGCCATGACCACCATCTGGATCGACGGGAAGTACTACGATCGTGAGACGGCCGCGGTCAGCGTGTTCGACCACGGCCTTCTCTATGGCGACGGCGTATTCGAGGGAATCCGGGCGTACGGAGGCAAGGTGTTCCGCCTCGACGCTCACCTGGACCGCCTCTACGGCTCGGCCAAAGGGATCTGGCTGAACATCCCGCTCGACCGGCCGGCGATGGCGGCGATGGTGACCGAAGCGCTGGCAAAAAGCGGCCAGAAGGACGCCTACATCCGGCTCGTAATTACCCGCGGCAAGGGCGACCTGGGGCTCGATCCCCGCAACTGCTCGGAGCCGACGGTCATCTGCATCGTCGACGCGATCTCCCTCTGGCCCAAGGATCGGTACGAGCGGGGCCTGACCTGCCTCACCGCCCCGACCCCCATCAATCACCGCGAGAGTCTCTCGCCGCGCATCAAGTCCCTCAATTACCTCGCCCACATCCTGGCCAAGATCGAAGGGATCGCCGCCAGCGTGGACGAAGTGATCATGCTCGATGCCGGGGGTTACGTGGCCGAGGCGAGCGGGATGAACCTGTTCATCGCCCGGGGTAAGGCCCTGGTCACGCCGCCACCCTACGCCGGGATCCTCCGCGGCGTGACGCGCGATGCCATCCTCGAGCTGGCGCGCGAGGCGGGATACGGCGCCCAGGAGATGCCCCTCAATCGCTACGACATCTACACGGCCGACGAGGCCTTCCTGACCGGCACGGCGGCCGAGCTGATCGCGATCGCGAAGCTCGATGGTCGCACCATCGGGTCCGGGACCCAGGGACCGATCGTGAAGGACCTGACCGCCCGCTTCCGGGCCCTGACCTGTCGGGGTGGGTGAGCGGCATTTCGCGGTAACCCTCGTCCGATGCGGCGGTTTTTCTCGCCTGACTGGTAAGCGCCTGCGAGACGCCGGTAGGGTTTTCCCCATACAAAGCTTGACCGGACTTTGGGTTACACCCATATTGGTGCCCCCTTTGGGACCGGGTCCGGCGAGGTAAACCCATGACTTGGCGGACAATTGCTCATGATGAGCAGGTATGGCACGTGGACCCGGTGGCGGAGCGGCAGGCGCATATGCAGTCGTGGCAACTAGTTCTGTCGTTTCATACTGCAACGAGTGAGGCGGGACGGCGGTCCTTCCAGGCCCCATTTCCGATGGAAGCGACCTCCAAGTCGGCGTTGTTTTTGCAGGCTCAGAGCATATCCGACAAGGCTCTGGGTCAGGTCCTGGCGGAGCGGCTCACATGAGTCCGGCCTCGTCACCTCCGGTGGCGCTGGCGTACCTGCGCCGCGTGGTCGCCGCGGTAGCGCGACTGCGGGGTCGGCAGGTCCAGGAGGTCACGGTGCGTTCCGACCTCCGTCACGTGAAGGTGGAGCTCGACGGCGGGCTGATCCTCGTCATCTCGGCCGAGCACGACGAGCAGGGGCGACCGCACCTGGAGGTGGACGTGGTGGAGCAGGCGCCGGACACGGCCGCCCGGCAACAGATCGAGGTTTCTTTCGACTAGGCGGACGCGTGCTGGATCGCGGCGGGAGCGGAGCCCCGAGTGAGCGGCTTCGCTTCATCGATTTCGAGTTCAGCCGGCTCCCCAACGGTCGCTGTCGGGCCAAGGTCGGTTTGGGGTGGACGGAGGGAACGCCGTTCATCGGGGAGGCGGAGGGCATCACCTCCCAGGCCGGAGAGCTGCGCTGTGCCGCGGCAGCGTCCGTGCATGCGCTGGGACGGGCCGTGGGAACCGAGATGGAGTTCGAGCTGCTGGGGGTCAAGGCGGTCAAGGCGTTCGATGCGACCGTCGTGATCGTGAGCCTGTCGGCTCGCAAACAGGGCACCGCGTCCCGGCTGGTCGGGTCGTTCTTGACCGATACCGAGCCGAATCGCGGGGCCGCGTTGGCGGTACTGAACGCGACGAACCGAATACTGGGGAATTACTTCGCGACTCGATGATGCTACGACACGGATGGTTCTTCCTGCTTGCCGCGAGTGCCGGCGCCTGCGCCGGCGCGGGTACACGCGCGAGCTCCACCCCCGCTCCCGCGCCCGTCGCACGCGCGCGTGGGCCGGCTGAGTCCGCGGGCGGGCCCGATTCCATGCGGGGGAGATTGGACTCCCTCCCGCAGGTGGCGGTTCAGGACGTGGAGCGCGAGGCGATGCGCCTGTTCGGCAGCGACGGCAAGGCCCTCGTAGCGCCGGAGTCGGCGGCGGGACCGACCTTCGATATCGACGTGTCGAGCTTCGCCGCGCAGCGGCGGGTGATCGAGTACCTCGATTTCTTCCAGGTGGACGCCCGGGATCGCTTCGAGATCTGGCTTTCCCGCCTGGGTCGCTACGAAGGGATGATCCGTGAGCGGTTGCGCGCCCGCGGCCTTCCCGAAGACCTGGTGTACCTGACCCTCGTCGAAAGCGGCCTCTCCAACACGGCGGTCTCGCGGGCCCGCGCGGTGGGGATGTGGCAGTTCATCGCCAGCACCGGGCGCAACTACGGTCTCGTGATCGATCCCTGGATGGACGAGCGCCGCGACCCGTTCCGGGCGACGGAGGCGGCGGCGAGCCACCTCGCCGACCTGGTCCAGCAGCTGGGATCGGTCTACCTCGCGGCCGCGGCGTACAACGCCGGGGCGGGGCGCATCGAGCGTGGCGTCGCGCGGCTCCCGGGCGAGACCGATTCGATGACCGACGAGACCTTCTTCCAGCTCGCCGACACGCGGATCCTGCGCCGCGAGACGCGGGACTACGTGCCGAAGCTGATCGCCGCCGCCCTGATCGCCAAGCAGCCGGCGCGCTACGGGTTCACGGAAGTGAAGGGGCTCCCGCCGCTCGTGTTCGACGAGGTGGAGATTCCCGACGCGACCGGGCTGGACGTGATCGCCCGGCTCGCCGATACGTCGGTCGCGGCCATCCTGGAGCTCAATCCCCAGTTCGTCCGCGGGATCACCCCGCCGGGCCGGGTGGTCGTCGTCCGGGTGCCGCGGGGCGCGGGGGCGCAGGTCGCTCAGCGCTACGACACCCTGTCGCCCACCGGGCGCATTACCTTCGTGGACCACTACGTGTCGCGCGGGCAGACGCTGTCCGAAATCGCCCACCGCTATCACGTCACCGTGTCGATGATCCAGGGCGCGAACCCGCGCCTCTCTCCCCATGCCCTGCACATCGGGCAGCGGCTCATCATTCCGGTGAGCGGGCGCATCGTCCCCGCCTCGGCGTGGAGCGTGCCGCCCGAACCCTCGGTGCACCGCGCATCGTGGCGGACGGCGAGCTTGGGCGCCAAGGTCGGCAGCACTCACAAGGTGCAGTCTGGTGAGACGCCCTCGCAGATCGCCCGGCACTACGGGGTCCCGCTCGCCTCGCTCCTCGAGGTGAACGGGCTGGAAATGGACTCGGTGATCAAGCCGGGGCAGGTGCTGAGAGTCCCCGGACGGCACGCGGGCACCAGCGAGTAAACGGGCGGGCGGCACCGGACCCCATGAAAAAACGAAGCGG
>DATJXC010000001.1:0-2283 GCA_035500495.1 Gemmatimonadales bacterium | reverse complement strand
CGCGGTGACGGTCGGCATCGGCATCCGGTACCTGGGCGTGCTGTTGATGGGTTCGCTGGTGATCATTCCGGCGGCGACGGCCAAGCTGGTCGCCAGCAGCCTGCGCAGGATGATGTTCGTATCCGTTTCGGTGGCGGTCCTTTCGACCGTCGTGGGGGCCTTCATCGGAGCAGCGCTCGGACGAGAAACCGGGCCGCCTATCGTCCTGGTGGCCGCCACCCTCTTCTTGGTCGCGCTGCTGAGGAAGGCCAAACGCTGAGCGGCGGCGTGCCGCCCGGTGATCTCTTAACCTCCCGCCGGGCGAAACAGCCTCTCGCGGTAGTACCGCAGCTCGGCGATGGAGAGCTTGACGTCGACGGTCGCGTCGTGGGCGCCGGCGCTCGGCTTGGGGAAGACCGCCGCCTTGCCGTACCAACGGCCGGCGAGCACCTTCAGGCTGGAGACGTCCACCACCCGGTAGTGCAGGTACCGATCCAGCGCAGGCATGTGCCGTGCGATGAAGCGGCGATCGTTCCAGATCGAGTTTCCGCACAGCGTCGCCGGCGAGGGACACCACGCGGCGATGCGCTCGAGCAGACGCCGCTCGGCCTCCGCCACATCGACGGTCGACCGCCGCACCCGATCGATCAGCCCGGTGCGTGAGTGCATCTCGTGCACGTAAGGCGACATGCGCCCGAGGGTCTCCTCGGTCTGGCTGACGTCGACGGCGAGCTCGTCGAGCGACTCGAGGTCGGCGCTGGTGATGACCAGCGCCGCCTGCAGGATGGCGTCGGAGGAAGGATCGAGCCCCGTCATCTCGAGATCGATCCACACCAGGTTCTCCGCCCGCGGATTGGAAGGCATCGCCGCAATCCTACGCTGAGACGAAAACCAGATGGCCCACGTCGGTGGCATGGCGCAGACCGGGTCCGGTTCACCACTGGTGGTGCTAACCGGGTTGCTTCGTTAGTTGAGCGCGACCGCCGAGCAGGTCCTGACCGAGAGAATTTCGGCGCAGAGCTTCTTGTAGCGCGGCTCGATCGGCCGATCGACGGTGCGCTCTCGCCTTCCGGGATCGTGAATCGTGATCCGACCGGCCGTCAGCTCGGGCGCCGGCGTGTTCATCACGGTCGCGAAGGCGTGATCGAGCACCGCGATCCGGTGCGGGTAGTGGCGCGGGTAGCCCTTGTCGATGTAGCGCGGTCCGTGGTTATAGTGCGCCCACCAGGCGTGCGTCCTGTGATCGCAGGGGACCTCCTTGGTGACGCGGTGGCGCTGCCCGCCGGCATCGAGCTTGACGATCGTCTTCGTCATCACCCCGCCGCCGTCGCGCCAGTACGCGAGCTCGCGCGCGCCGAGCTCGATGTTTGTCGCCGGATCCATCAGCTCCTTCCAAGGAACGCCCCTGACGTGGCCGTTGGTGCACCGATCGTGAGCGTCCAGCAGACAACGGATCCCCATGAGGCCGCCGTCTTTGGCGTACACCCTCCCGTCGCGAACGTAGACGCGTGCCGCTCTTTCGTTCATGTCGCTCTCGTTGACCATGATCGCGAGCAGCAGCGTGGATGAGAGATCGTGCCGCTGCGCGGAGGCGGCGACGGCGTCGGCGATCCGACTGCACTGCGACGGCGTCCAGGCCGGCGTCTGCCAGCGGATCTTCTCCTTCACGGCGCAAATGGTCTGTATCAGGCAGTTGCCAGCGTGGATCTCGCCGCCGGTATCAGCCTCGGAGGCCGAGATCGCGCCGGGGCCGGGGCTCGGCCCGGCGTGCGCGAAAGTGGATGCCAAGCTGGCCAAGGCAGTGGCGGTGCCAAAGGACAGAGATAACTTCCGCAAATCGGCGAGCACGGCCTCTCCCCTTTCGTCGAAACGGTGCCGACCCTCGGTCGACCTTCCCCGTATTGGGGCCATCGCAGGGTTCCTGCCCCGCGGTATGCGAGCAAAGGTGTGATCCGGACCGTCGGCAGGGCAAGGGCCTCGTTCGAAAAATCAACAGCGAACCTGAACGTCCCAGACATCGAGGTGCTGTGGATGGACGGAAGGATCTTAAGCTCCGGGCTCCGTTCCGATACGGGCGCTCACCAAACGCCCGGCGTCGGGCCCGCAGGTCCGCGTATCCAGGCACGAGTGGAATTCCGCGGTGAGAACTTCGCGATCTAGGTTTCGCCCGATGATCGTCAGCTGGTTGATACGACGATCGTGGCCCCAGGGTCGACCGGGGTCTGCGTCGACGCGCTGCCCGACCCCTTGAACGACGAAGCGCCGCTCTTCTCCAAAGACGTTCAGGATCCCCTTCGACCGCAG